>CP064996.1:0-600000 GCA_016699995.1 bacterium | reverse complement strand
TAATAACCCTTACTCTGCCAGCAAGGCGGGTTCGGATATGATTGTCCGCTCTTATTATAAGACTTACGATTTTCCGGCGACCATCACTAATACCTCTAACAACTTTGGCGCATATCAGTTCCCTGAAAAATTCATCCCTCTATGTATTACCCGTTTAATCGATGGCAAGAATATCCGTTTGCACGGTAAAGGCGATCATATCCGTGACTGGCTGTTTGTAGAAGATCATTGCCGTGCAATCGAGCAAGTCTTGCGTCGCGGCAAACTCGGCGAAGTTTATTTGGTTGCGGGCCGCGCCCAGCTTTCCATTTTAGAAGTTGCACAGCGCATTTGCCAGATCTTCGGTGTAGGCGACGAACGTATCGAATTTGTCCCAGACCGTCCAAGCAACGACAAAGCATATAAATTAGACTGGAGCAAGATCAACCGCGAGCTTGGCTGGGAGCCTTTGTTCAGCTTCGACGAATGGCTAGTTCAGACTGTGGATTGGTACAAGAACAACGAAGCTTGGTGGCGCCCGTTGGTTAAGCAGAGTTTTGCGTGGGGAAGCACTGGCCATAGGGAAGAGGAAACAGCTACCAAATCTGTTTCTATTCCTGTATCTATGCCTTATGGTGCTTCTGCCTTTGCAGCTGCAGATAACACCCAGCAAGCATCTTATGGCCAAGCTAGCGAAGTTATTACTCAGAACGAGCAACAGCCTATTACTTTTTTAGAAAACTCCAATCCGCTTACAACACCGTCACCAATAACCATTGCAGCTCAAAAAAAAAATAAAGTTCTAATCTTCGGCAACGGTCAACTAAGCATGCACTTTCAAAAGTACTATCAGTCGCAAGGTGTAGAAGTAGCGGTCGTTTCTCGTCCGAATGTGGATGTCCTTAACTATGCCCAGGTAGCAAATGCGATTGCAGAAGTCCAGCCAACCATAGTGCTCAACTGCACCGGCTCTACGAATGTAGATTGGGCAGAAGCTAATCAGGATGAAGCGGCAGCTGTTAATATCGGCGGCGCAGAAAATATCGCGCGCGCTTGTTTGGAGAAGAATGTTTATCTGGTACATTTCTCTACTGGCTATGTTCATAGTTCCGTCAGCGTTAACGACGAACGAACAGAACTCGACCAGCCTAACCCGATCAATTTTTACGCATACTCTAAAGCCAAAGCCGATGAAAGCCTGATGCAGCTTACAAAGCAGGGTTTGCGGGTGTTAATTGTCCGAACCAACATGCTTTTATCTGCGGTGCCTCACCCCAAGAATGTTTTGGCAAAAATGACTATCTATAATAAATTCCACGATATTCATAGCTCGATGACAGTCATCGAAGATCTGGTGGTCGCTACAGATAAGCTGGTCCAAGATCAGAAGACAGGTTTGTATAATGTTGTAAATCCAGGTCTGAGTTCTCCGCTCAAGATAGCTACCATGCTAAAGGAGATTATTAATCCTGATATGCAATTGGAAGTTTTGTCTAAAGAAGATGTAGAAAAGATGTATGCAGTTCGCCGTCCCGATTCGATTCTCTCAATTGCAAAATTGAATCGCGAAGGCATTCAGATGCCAGAAATCAATCAGCGCTTGCGCGGCATTATTACTGTCCTGCGGGATAATTTGCGCAGCGAGTCGGCAAGAGAGATTCTGGCCTTTACTGCCCAGGAAGACCAGAAGAAGAAGGATCTCAAGCAGACGCAGGTAATCAACCACTTGTTTAATAAGAACAGTTAAAAGTTTAACAGCAGATGGCGCGCTAACCGAAGCGCGCTTTTGCTCTGTTAAAAAGTAGTGTATTCATGAATCAATTTCCCAAAATTTCCGTAAACATACTTGGAACCAACGAGAAGCACCATTTGCAAAAAGCTTTTACTAGCATTTTCAAACAAGACTATCCTAATTTTGAAGTGCTGTATATAGACAACGCTTCAACTGATGGCTCAGAAGAGTTTGTGCGCCAAAATTTCCCTCAAGTAAAGATTTTGCAAACCGGAGAAAATCGTCATTATGGCCCGGCTCATAATAAGGGCATCGCTGCTACAGATAGCGAGTTGGTGTGTATTTTAAATACAGACTTAGAGCTCGCCCCGAATTATCTGTCCGAAGCTGTGAAAGCGTTGATGCAGGACGAAAAGATTGCCGGAGTGCAGGGCAAGACGTTGCGTCCCAAAAAGAATCCTAACGATCCTAATGAGCAGCAAATCATTGATGGTACTGGGTTAACAATAGACCGCATGCGCATAGTGCGGGATCGCGGCCAGCTCGAAGTAGATAAAGGCCAGTACGATACCCCTCAGGAAGTCTTAGCTATTTGCGGCTCTAATCCGGTTTATCGCCGCGCAGCATTGATGGATGTAGCTATTAGTGGCGAGGTTATAGACGAAGATATGCGCGCTTTTTTTGACGATTCCGACCTTGGCTGGCGCTTGCGCCATCAAGGCTGGAAGCTTTGGTACCAGCCCACGGCTATCTCTTACCACGAGCGGGGAGTGGGTCAGAGTCCAGGCGGTTACAGAAATATTTTCGCCTTGGTAAAGTTCCGCAAGCAGTTTTCTACCATGACCAAACAGTTGTCTTGGCGCAATAAAATCTTTTTGACTCTAAAAAATGATTTTGGGAAAACTCTGCGACGCGATTGGCCGCGGATACTCGTGAGGGAAATTGCCACTTTAGGCTTTATTACAATTTTCGAAACCAAGACTTTGCTGATTGTCCCGACAATGATCCGCCAACTGCCGAGCATTCTTCGCAAGCGACGCATAATTAAAAATCGGAGCGTGCTAGGCGACGAAAATATCAGCCGTTTTATTATCTAAGAAAGTAAGTTGAGAAAATCGCAACGGGTACATACTTATCCTCGCACTCAAAATTACGATATTCAAATATTATTATGGACATCTCATTTATCATCACGCCTTGGAATTGCCGCGACTTGCTGGAGGCAACACTAAAATCAATTTATAACAGCCAGACAAAGTTTACCTATGAAGCTATTGTTTACGACCATGGGTCAACCGACGGTACTTTAGAGATGGTGGAAAAAGATTTTCCTCAGGTCAAACTGATTCGCGGCGGAGACGTTGGCTTTGCAGCAGCGAACAACGAAGGCATTAAGCTTTCCAGTGGCCGCTATGTAACTTTACTGAATGCCGATACAGAACTATCAAGCGACACAATCGAAACCATGGTGTCGTTTATGGATGCAAATCCTAAAGTTGGCATCTCTACCGGTAAAGTTGTGTTAGCGGTTAACGGGAAGTTAGATAAAGCTTGTCGACGGAGCTTTCCTACCCCATGGGTGTCTTTTACAAAATTTTCCGGGCTGGCCAATCTGTTTCCAAAGAGCAAATTATTCAATCAGTACAATTTAGAATACTTGAATGAAGACGAATCGTATCAGATAGATAGTTGTGTTGGTGCCTTCGAATTAATTCGCCGCGAAACCATGGACCAGATCGGACTGCTTGACGATACATTCTATATGTACGGCGAAGACATCGACTGGTGTTATCGCGCCAAGCAAGCCGGTTGGGAAGTATGGTATTACCCGAAAACCACAATCTTTCATTACAAGGGCTACTTGTCTGGCAAGCAGACTGCAAAGAAGAAGCATAACCCGCGCCCGACTTGGGAGTTTCATCGCGCCATGATTTTGTTCTACTATAAGCATTACGTAGATAAGTATCCGCGCATGCTGACTTGGCTAATCCAGCTGGCCATTTGGGGTAGATATTTGTTAATTTCTAGATTCAAAGTTTATCCGGGCGCGTCTTTTAACGGCAATCCTAATCCGTATTTAAAGAAACCGTCAATAAACTAAGCAGTATTTTGTTTGACAAAATTGGCATTTTTAGTTATAATGTGGTTTAATTTTAATAACAGTATATATTTATGGCTGAAGACGACAAAAAGTTTCCCAATGCGAGCGAAGGCGTTGCCGGCTTGTTAAATATTGATCCTAACAAACAGGCTCCCCAGCCTGTTGATGAAGAAGATAATAGCCCAGAATCAGCTGAGGCTCATTCAATGTTTTCGGATAAAACAGTCGCGGCTCCTAGCAATCTGCCCGTGGCAGATTTGCCTGTGGACTCAGCCCCGAGAGCTGCAGAAGATCAACCCGTCGAAAAACCCGCACCTGCAGAGATGCCTGGAACGTCAGCCAAGGAAGAAGCAGAAGCTAGTTTGGGTACGCATAAATCCGCTGGCGCCGAACCTTCTATACCGGAAGAGGCTCGTACACGTTCCGTTGGTTCTGTTTTCAAGAGTATTTTGCCTTACGCAGCAATTTTCGCCATTGGCTTGGGTTTGTACTTCTTTTACTTTAGTGACTTTAGCTTGAATAGCATTTTCAACTCTGACCTGTTAAAGATCGAGAGCTTAACAAAGGATGAAACTAATAAGGAATACGAGCAGCTTAAAAAGGACGCAGAAGGGGATTACAGAAAATGGCTTAGCCAGTTTTTTGTAGATATTAATGACGACAGCATTATAAGCATGGATGCCGACGTGTCTGGAAACGGCCTGTCCAACTTCGAAAAGTATTTGCTTAATTTAAATCCGAAAGTCTATGCTACCCGCGGCGGAGTGGGCGACGGTCAGCTTGTATTGGAAGGTATAAATCCGTGGACAGGAAAGCAATTTACGGACAAGCAAAAAGCGCTGGTGGAAAAATATATCAATCCGGAATTAATCAGCAATCGAATTACGGCAGCAGCTATTACCCGCGGAGTAACTAAGTATGCTCAATATGTAAACGACGATTCACCCTATTACATCGACCCGCAGACTTTGCAGCAGATGGGAGCTAATGGTCAGATTATCGTTTCTCCAACTCAGATAGCTACTACTACTCTTGGCAGCGTGCCTGTGAACACGCAGCCTGGCGCTGGTAATCCAGGACCGGGTGGTTCTGTAGCCGCAGCTCCTAATTTGCGTCCGGATGAAAGCATCGATCAAAGCAAGCCCGGCCTATTAGAAATCCCGAGCAATAAAATTTCTGTGCCATTAATCTGGACACAGGATGTTAAAAACTTTGACCCTGATCTTAAGAAAGGCGTAGTCCATTACCCTGGCACCGCGATGCCAGGCGAAGTTGGTACCGCTTACATCTCCGGGCACTCCAGCGGCTATTTATGGGACAAGAGTCCGTACAAGCAGATCTTCGCAGTATTGGGGGATGTTAAAGATGGAACTTCATTTACCATTACGGCAACCCAGAAGAACGGCAAGACAGTGCGCTTTAACTATGTAGTGGAACGCCGCGGTGAATATGCCGCTAATGATCAGGCTCAATTTATCAGCACCGCTGACTCTGTAGTGGCATTATCAACCTGCTGGCCGGTGGGCACAACAGCTCGTAGGCTTGTATTATTTGGTAAGCTAACCCAAACAGAAAGAAGCTAGATTTAAAAACAACAAAAAAGTCCAAATTTTCTCACTAGTCCTCGGCCTCCAGTAATCACGGGTAAGGTCTGCGGAATCGTTCGAAAACTGGACTTTTTTGTTTTTAATAAGCCTACTTTCGGTCCTGGATCAGGCTTGACAAAATGCCTATTTTATGCTAATATACGGGGTCAAGTAAAAGACCTTATTCCCAAGACGAATTTGCTTGATATATAGCAAAACTAGGTATATATTTAGGTGTTGGATACGTTTTTGCTCGGTTCCCCAGGTATTTTCCTACAGTCTGGCAGGAAACGAGCGTAAACATGTCTGGCACCGCGCCATGCAGCAGAAATATGCTGCGGTAGCGGCGTTAAACAGCAGAACTTTGAAAACGCCTTAAGGAGGGCATATGAAAAAAATTATTGTTATAATCGTTGCTTTATTTTCTTTGTCGACCGTTGCCCTTTCACAGGGCGATCGGTGGAATGTGCAGATTGTTGTCTCCGGTTTCGAAGACAACGCGGCTGCGCTGGCTGCGATATCTAAAGATGTCCAGTCGGACAAGGAGATCATGAAGACTTGGCGATTGGTTCGCTCGCATCCTGAGCTTATACTCAAGGTAACGGCGAAAACGAAGCGTATTGAAATCTGGAACGAAATTGACCAGTCGGTAGCGAACCGCAACGCGATGCTGAAGACGATCGAAAGAGAGTCTCAGCGCGCAGTTCGCAGAATTCGCCACCGGTCTGGAAATGGTTGGGTCAGGCTTGGTGCTCAGATCGGCCGAGACATTGCTGTCTCACGGTATGTGGCCCCAAGGTATGCTCAGCAAAAATTCCGCATGGCCGAGCTTGTCTCTCTTGTAGAGATGGAGCTAATCGATGTCGAAACTCGCAAGGTCACTGCCTTTTACTCCGGCTCTAAGTCGGTTGTGCTCAAAGAGCATAAGATGTACGGGCAGGAACCGATGATCGAAGTCATCGGTGGGCTTCCGGCGGAGTTAGATCCGCAGGAAACCAGGCCGAAACAATTACTTGCTTTGGCAGCGTATGCCGAAGCTAAGAAGCTTGAGAACAGAATAGGGACAGAGTCCGACAGGGCCGTCTCGCGCCAGAGGAGGGCGTTATAAAGTAAGATGAGAAATAAGGTAATAACGTTTGGTATCCTACTGGCGATGGTTCTAACTTCATTGCCGGTAGCTGTGGTTTCGGTTTCGGCGCAGACACGCCGTCAGAGCACTCGTACCCAGAGCAACGAAGCGATGGGTCCGTACGTTCAGACGGTAGTCGGCACTTCGGAGTACTACTCCGACGATTCCGTTTTCTTTCGCTCACGCAAGGTTTTCGTCTCTCGCGTCGATCTTCAGATCGGCGCCAGCCCCCAGGTGCGTGGCGGTCTTCGCACCGCTCCTGGCATAGACGAAGAGGATGTTAAGTTGGAGCGGCGCATTTTGGTCGCTACCATGACCTCCGCCAACAACATTTACATGGGCTATCTGAGCCCTGTCGTAAATGGCCAGCAGATCTACGTTCGTCGAAAAATTGCTACGAAACAGATCATCGCAATTATCAATTGCGGTAACTGGACGCGGCAGCTTGGATCGGATTACTCGTTCCAGGAATGCGACAAGACCCCTGGTCCTTGCATTCCGGGCGAGATGACGACCAAGACGGAGATGGCCACCGAAGAGGATGGTTCTCCGGTAACGATCGTTACCAGTTCGGACGGGTGTACAACCCGTATCGAAAGAACGATCGTGCGCACTAAGATCGAAACAAAGATCGAGAAGGAAACCGAGTACGTAAAAGAATGCGTGCCCGGGGCCTGGCTCGATGTTTACGAGCACGGCAATTTCAACGGCAAGCTCGGCAAGTCATTCAAGGTAGCCGAGGTTATTGGAGGATTGCCGGGCGAACTACAGTCCGCTATTGTGGCACAAGTCACAAAAGAAAAGGTAAACTATCTGATGATCCAGCAGGGCGCTTGTGAAAATGAGCGAACTCGGATCAAGGTCAGGTGGTTCACCAAGAGTGGCGGCTGGAACTGGGTTTCGTTCCTGGTCGGCACTGCAGTTGGCGCTGCTGTTGTCTACTTCATAAAAAGAAGCGACAAGGCAAGGAAAACCAACACTGTGCAGCAGCCTCCGCGCGGCACCACCTTTACCGGTGGTTCCACTGGTTCCGATGGAAACCCCACGGGCAGCGGAAGCGGCTTAGGGACAGTTCCTACTAGGCCGCGGAGGCCATGACAATAATTTGTTCTATATTCGACGGTTCAAGGTAATACTTGGGCCGTCTTTTTTTTTGCCGCGCATATATTATTAGTTTTTAACTCTTTTATTCACCTTCCAGTTAAGCGGGCACGGAAGCTAATCACTAGTTCGGAATAACCGAATTTAATGATATAATAAGGAAAATAAAGCATTTTTAAAGAAATACATATGAAAAAACTTTCCGTTGTTATACCGGCGTATAACGAAGAAAAGCGCATTACCGAGACTCTGCAGAACATAGACAGCTATCTAGAGAAGCAATCTTATGACTACGAAATCGTCGTGGTCGTCAATAATACCAAGGATCGCACCTTTGAAGTTGTTCAAGAGCTGGAAAAGACCACTGTCCAAAAGGCAGTTGCTATGAATTTAAAAGAGGGCGGCAAGGGCAACGCGGTACGCCGTGGCATTTTAGAAAAGGCCACCGGCGACATCGTCATGTTCATGGATGCCGATAATGCTACTCCAATTTCTGAGATCGAAAAGTTCCTGCCTTACTTTGACCAGGGTTTCGACGTAGTGATCGGTTCCCGCTACACCAATCCCGATTTGGTAAAAGTGCACCAGCCATTTTACCGTATTTTATTGTCCCGCATGAGCAATTTGCTAATCCAATTTTTAGCTGTTCCTGGAATCAAAGACACTCAATTAGGTTTTAAAGCTTTTACAGCCAAGGCTGCCAAAGATATCTTCCCCAAGGTAAGAGTATTGCGCTGGGGGTTCGATATGGAGGTGCTTACCATAGCCTTAGCCAAGGGCTATAAGATCAAAGAGATCGGCGTATCCTGGACCGAGCACGGCGGCGGGCATGTACCGTTAAGCGCGTATATCGAGTCTCTTATCGACTTGTTTAAAATCAAACTCCGTTCTCTCAGCGGTCAATATAATAAATAGCTGAAACTTTTTGGCTGCAATTGCGTCTAAATAAGGTAGAGAACCCCAACCAAATTCATGTTTTTGAAATATAAAATTTGCCGAAATACAATATTGCCGATAATTGCGGCAATTTTGTTCATGGGTGTTTTCGGCGCCGGCAAGCCGTTCGCTTCCGCAGCGGCGCAGACGGAAAGTCCATCGGCCTTCGCGGTTAACTTTTCATATATAACAAAACTCAATTCTGCAGACACTTCACTGCTTCGAGAGGTGGCGGTAAATATCAATAAAGAATTTGAATTCAGTTCCGCCGCACAGTTTAAGAATATTTATACATTCCAGTCTTCTTTGCCTGCAAATGCAGTGCGTCAGAAACTGGTAGGGCAGTCGCCAGCCAGCGCCGCATATGTTGAATACAACCAGGCTGTACAGGCTGAGCAGCTCACGGTTACTCAGCTGCCTAACGACCCAGGCTTCAGCACAAATGAATTCAATATAGATAAGCAGTGGGGGTTAGCCAAAGCTAAATTTATCGAAGGCTGGGATAAAACTAAAGGCAATACTGCAACCGTTGTTGCCGTAATCGATACCGGCATCGACCGTACTCACGAAGATATTCGCGCGACTCGTTTTATCGACGGGTATAATGTGATGACTGGAAAGAAAATTATCAATTATACAAACTCAGATGATAACGGCCACGGTACTTTGGTTTCTGGAGTAATAGGGGCTGTCACAAATAATGCTACTGGTATCAGCGGGGCCAATTGGAGCGTGACCTTAATGCCGATAAAGGCGCTTAATACCAGTGGCAGCGGTTCTGCCAGCAATCTTTCCGAAGGAATTGTATGGGCAGCCGACAACGGTGCTAATATTATCAATTTATCATTGGGTGGCATCGGATTTTCGCACGACACTACCTTGGCAAATGCTATTACTTACGCGTTTGATAAAAACGTGGTGGTAGTAGCGGCGGCCGGGAACGATGTAGCCATTACCGGCGGCAATTTGGATATTGAACCGGTGTTTCCGATTTGCAACGACAACGGAAAGAACATGGTGATCGGAGTTACCGCTACGGATGTGAACGACCTCAAGCCCAGTTTTGCAAACTACGGAAAAGCGTGCGTAGACGTAGCGGCGCCCGGACGACGCATTCTCTCTACTATTAACCACGATCCTGCAACGGGGTTGGATGCCCCAGACAGCTATGCTTACGCTTCGGGCACTTCTTTGGCGACCCCATATGTTAGCGCACAAGCTGCCTTGTTAAAATCTTTGTTCCCATTGGCTTCTAATCGCCAAATTCGGGACCGCATTATTTCTACCGCGGATAACATTGATAACCTCAATCTTTATCAGTGCGGTGGCAAATCTTGTAAAGGGCTAATGGGAAGCGGGCGCATTAACGTGGCCAAGAGTTTGCAGGATGCAATCATTTCTATTACCGACGGCGATATCGTTCAGGTAATCGGTACCAGCGATTGGTACTATATTAACGGGGGCAAGCGCCAGCTGATTTCTGCATTTGTAAGGAATCAGCGTTACAGTACGGCTGTTCCAAAGCAAGTGTTCATGTCCGAGCTAGAACGCTTTCCCGAGGGTTCGTATGCAGAGCCTAGCGATGGAACTTTAATCAAAACTCCCGATAGCGGCACTGTATATTATATGAATAAGGGCCTGCGCCTTCCTGTGACTTATCAGATTTTCCTGATGCGCAATTTTGATTTTAAAAACGTTTACACTCTATCGTCATCGGAAGTTAATTCCTGGGTCGCCGGCAGTTTTCTAACCCCGCCGGAAGGCACCTTAGTGAGGACCGGGAAAAACCCGACAGTGTATTGGGTAGTAGGCGAGGTTCTTCATCCGATAAACTTCAAGTTTTACCAGGATCGAGGCTTAAGCATCTTTCCGGTGGTTTACATTTCGGACAATGATCTGACAAAACTGCCAACAGGGGCAAGTTACGTTTTGGATTAATGTTCGGTTTTTATCCTGAATATGCCCAATTAAATTTTTTCCTGCACAAAATTTGAGTTAATTAACCCTATGAATTAAGATAAGAATATGCACAAAACAAAAATTCTACTTTCAATATTTATCTTTACGTTATTTGTAACGTCTTTAAATTTAGTTAATACAGCTCAGGCCCAAGAAGCCCCTTTGCCAGGATTCAATCCAAACCGTCTGGTGGAAGATTCTGTATTCAGCGATAAAACTGCGATGGGAAGCGCGGAGGGGATTCAGAAATTTTTAGAAAGCAAAAATAGCATCTTAGCTAACACTAGCAGCGATTTTGTTGCCAAGCTGCGCGAACCAACCAATTCGACTTTAAAAGTTACGTTAGAAGATCCTCGTCCCAGCATGGATCGCTTGCGCACTGCTGCAGAATTAATCTGGGATGCTAGCCAATCCAGCGGCATTAATCCCCAAGTCATAATTGTGACTTTGCAAAAGGAGCAGAGCTTAACCACAGGCCATCAAGGCTCATCCCCAGAACGGCTCCAAACCGCATTGGATTATGCGATGGGCTTTGGCTGTCCGGATTCTGGCGGTTGCGCGGGATTATATAAAGGCTTTTACTTTCAGATTTTCGGTAATGTAGATTCGGAAAATAACCGTTATTTAGGTGCGGCTAAATCCTTGATGCGGTCATTTACTACCCCGGGCGGACGCGGACCACTATATAATGGAGCGGTGTCCAAGGTGGGCGAGACCATTGTCCTTGGCAATACCCTGGGTGGTTACAGCGGAGTTCAGGCTCAGCAAAGCGTTACATTGGAAAACTCCGCTACTGCTGCATTGTACAGATATACTCCCCATGTTTTTAATGGCAATTATAACTTTTGGCGCTACATGAACCAGTGGTTCCGTTATCCTAGCGGTACCATCATCGCTTCTCCAAACGGGCAAAAATTCATGATCCAAAATGGCAGCCGCATGCAAATCAATGATTTTATAGCCCGCGTGCGCAACGTCAATACTGCCAGCCCGGTTCTGCTGAGCTTTAACGAGCTGGAAAGCTATCCGGACGGCGGACTGCTGGGTTTAGCGGACAATACAGTAGCCATAGCAGAGGGAAAGGTGCATGTTTTTCTTAATAACAAGAAACACCCGGCTTCTGAATTTATCCTCAAGCAGCGCGGTTTAAGTTTGAATAACGCTATTACTGCTTCGGTAGCAGATCTGGCACCGTACCCGGACGGCCCTCAGCTGACTCCGGCCGAGGGATCTGTACTACGCGGTTATAACGGCCCTGCGGTATACGTGGTGGAGAATGGACAGCTTCGTTTGGTTTCTGCGTTAGTATTCGCTCAGCGCAACCTGGCTAGCAAGATTCAGCTGATGCCGGATAGCGAATTGGCAACTTTGCCGAAGGGCGGCTTTCTAGCTCCTGCGAATGGCACACTTATAAAATCTCCTTCGGTACAGACTGTATTCCTTGTTGTCGACCGTATCAAGCGCCCAATGACTTACTTAGTCTTCCGTACTTATAATTTTAAGTTTTCGGACGTACAAACTATCAGCGATGACGAGATGCTGGCGATGCCGATCGGGAATTTGGCAGAACCGAAGGATCCGACTTACTATCAGGTTGCGGGCAGCGGGGAATTGTATATATATAAAAACTCCAGCCGGCACTTCTTATCTAGCTTTGTCGCCAAGCAGCGCGGCATAACACCGGATGTTACCTTTAGTGCAGATGAAGTTAAGAATTGGCCGGAAGGCGATCCGATCTTTCCTAGAGACGGAACCTTGATCAAGGCAGATAACAGTCCGGCGGTGTATATTATCGAGAAGAGCCAGCCGGTCGCCCTTAGCGGCGCAGATTTTGCGGCTCGAAAGTTGAGTTTCAAGAATGTAGTGACTTTGCCTGCAGCAGAAGTTGCGCGGTATTTAGGCAAGGGTGCCGGAGAACGCTAGATTCTCTATATAAAAATAAAAAAGCTCGAGAAACTTCTCGAGCTTTTGCTTATTGTTAGCCAATGCTGGTGCTGATCATCGCCACGTAGCGGGGGCTGGATCTGCCGGTCTTATTCACCCGGTTTTTATCGGCTGGCACGCCATCTCTGTTAGGAGGCGATGACGCTTCCATTAGTATGAACTCATCCCGCGCTTTCGCGACCCTCTCTTGGCAATCTTCGCACTTGGCGAGATGCTCGGCGTTAATCGTCGACGTGTCGTTGCCCTGAGCAGACCATTCTATCAGGCTCTGCTTGAAATGGCCGCTTGCAGTGGCGTAGGTGCCGATTGCTTTTGGGATGCCTAAAAATTGTTTTCCCATTTTCCCTCCTATGATTGTATTTCTAACATCAGATTCTATCACATTATAGCACCTTTGTCAATGCTATGGTAGAATAAGATAGATTTTATATTACTGAATGTCTACGCCGTCCAAAAACATTTTATGGTTATCTGTTTCTAGGGTCATTTCGCTGGTCCTTTTATTTTTGGCCTACACGCAGCTATTCCGATATCTGGGCCCGGAGACGACTGGCAAGTTTCAGTTCGTGCTTTCGTACGTGGCGCTCTTCGGGGTTGTCATTGATTTCGGCATACAGCAATATATTATTAAAAAGATCAGCGAAGATCGCAGCAAGGCTAAGCTTTACTTCCACAATTTTTTAGCCGTAGAAGTTGCTTTGGCGGCAATGGTGTACGGCGCTCTGGTTGGCATCGCTTTTTACAATGGCTATGAGCCTGTGGTAATCAAAGCCATCATGGTTGCCGGCCTTGGCGCGGCGCTCCACGGCTTGACCTATCCGTTCTTGGCAGTAATCACTGCTTTTTACGATTTGAAGAAAGCGGCGCTACTGAACTTTATATCCTCGGTAATTAACGTCGCGATTATTTTTGCAGTGATCTGGTTAAATCGCGGGATTGTCCTGCTTACTTCGCAGCAGATAATCTATGCATTGCTGGCTATAACTTTGTATTATCAGTTCGTAAAAGCCTATATCGGACCGCCGGAGGTGATGAAGGGGATTAAATCGCTGGACTTTAAGTTAATGAGACGCATGTTCCGCGCTGCCTTGCCTTTCGCGATCCTAGTCGGGTTCAGTACTTTGTATAATCGCCTCGATGTAGTACTCATTACTAAAATCTTGGGCTACACTCAAACAGGCTTGTATACTGCCGCTTATAAATTCTTCGATTTGATGGCGTTCTTCCCGGCAGTGGTCTCCCATTCTCTATATCCGTTGTTTGCCACATTGATGGCCGAGAACAAATTGGCCGAAGTCCGCGGCATGCTCGAGCGCTATTTGCGTTTTATGGCTGCTGTAGCTTTGCCTATGGCAACTGGAGCGATGCTGTTGGCTGGTCCTATTATCCGTCTGCTGGCTGGTGAGGAGTTCGCGCCAGCTGCAACTACCTTGGCAATTTTGGCTTGGGCGCCGGCCGTGCTGTTTATGTACGTCGTGGTAAATTCTTTGGTGGTGTCTCAGCTCACAAAATTTGCCACTTTCATCACCGGCGCCAATGTAGCCATTAATATTATCGGCAACCTTATATTATTGCCGCGCATCGGCATTATGGGTGCTGCCATCATGACTCTAGTTTCCGAGGGTCTTCAGGGGCTATTCTATTTCTATTTCGTCCGCAATAAAATTACAAAATTCGAATTTCTTTCTAATTTGTGGCAGCCGCTTATTGCCAGCAGCATAATGGGTCTGATGGTTTATTTGGTCCGTGATCAGTTCTTACTGGTACCTATCGCGGCCGGCGCGGTGGTGTACGTAGGCATACTTTTGGCTCTGGGATTCTTCAGGAAGGATGATTTAATTTTTTTCAAAAAATTAATGCGCAAAAGTTATGACGCTTCTTAGCAAGGATGTTGCGTTAGGACGCAATCTAGGCGCGCAAGATTCAGCAAAATTTTCTTCCAATAATAGCGACTTAACGCGGATTATGGTTTTCGGTACTTTTGACATCGTTCATCCAGGGCACCGGGATTTTTTTAGCCAGGCCCGCAAGCTAGCTAAAAAGCCTTTCTTAATTGTTTCTATAGCGAGGGATAAAAATGTGCTCCGCATCAAAGGCCGCCGTCCTTCTAAGAACCAGTTTGAGCGCCGCATTTTGGTACAGTCTGCACCTGAAGTGGATAAGGCCGTGGTGGGCGGTTACAGAGATCATATTCCTCACATCTTAAAAGAAAGTCCCCAAATCATAGCCATAGGGTACGACCAGGTTGCTTATGTAAAAGGCTTGAAAACATTGCTGGCAAGCAAGGGCTTAAAAGTGAGAATAGTTAAGCTAAAAGCTTATAAACCGCATTTGTACAAAACCTCTATAATTTCCAAAAGACAGGCGGCAAGCGAAAAGATCAAAAGCGCCCCTAGCAAGAGCAGGCGATAGGCCTGTTCTTTTGTTACTTGAGCTAAATATTGACAAAACCTCATAAATATGATAGAATTAGGAAAATCATTTTGGAGGTTTAATAATGAACAATTCATTCTTCGCAGATATGGACGAAGGTGATTCGGTACAGATTGTGGGTTCGGGCAAAACTTTGCCCGAGGCTCTGCAGTCCGCATTGGATGTTCCTGGTGTCCGCTTCGCAGACAATTCTTTTCTCGTCGATGACGAGGCGGCGCTAAAGCCGCTCAAGAGGCTTCTGCAAAATGCCGGTTACCGCATAGTGGATAAATTCCTCGAAGCGAATAGAAACGTCACCAACGACCGTAACTGGATCGGCAAAGTTGGCCGGCCTAACGGCATACCGGTCAGCCGCGGGACTCTTATCGAACAAGGCGCCCATATGTGGGATGCGCGGCTTAAAGTTGAGACGCATAAGAAGTGCGATTCCTGCGGCGCTTACCAGAGTAACAAGGTCATCTTTCACGGTCGCGTATGCCAAAATTGCGGCAGGGTCCTGCACTATGAGATTACGCAGGGATCCATGATTCGGTTTCAGTTTGCTCCCTTTTTGCACGATAAAGATCCTCACTTTTGCGATGTACGCATGTACGCCTATCGTTGGTCCCCGAGCACAGGTTCTCTGTATCTCTTTCCCAAGATATACCAAGGCAGTATGCGGTCGCTGGAAGCAACTGAAGCCTATTTCCATTCCCGGCCGGAATGCTGGAAAAATGCTCGTCGCGACGGCAAAGATCTAGTGCTGGTTAAATACCTGCGTGGTCCTGGCGGCAGAAAGGTTTCTGGATCCACTATTCAGCCCTTGGAGATAAACAAGCATTACCAGAACTACTCGGTAGTGCAAGTGTTTCAAGGGAAAGAATATCAGATGCTTATCGACGATCTTCCGCTGCCTGAGAGCTTCAAGATCATCGAAGCCTGGCACGAGAAAACTGCCGCAGCCGCTAAGTAGCCCGGCCTTGCGTTGAAAAAACGAATTGTTAAGTTTAGCGAGTCAGAAACGGCTCGCTTTTTTATTTTCCTATTGTTACCTTTATGTCCGAAATGCGTAATAGTAGTCAGAAGCGCTTTAAGATATGCCTAAAATAAGATAAAATGATGCTAGAGACAAGTAACTTGGCCGGATTTACGGCTGTGGTAGATATGGACTTAAACAATCAGGCAGACATCGCAACCCAAACCGAAAGAGATAGGGTTTTAGTTGCAAAAGTTCAGGCAGGCATGAGTGAAAACTTTGTGTTGCTTTATGATTCTTATTTGGACAAAATTTACCGATTTTTATACTTCCGCACCAATCATCAGGAAACCGCCGAAGACTTGACTAGCCAGACATTTTTGAAAGCTTTGGATAAAATAAACAGTTTCGACAGCAGCAAAGGTACTTTCCAAAGCTGGCTGTACCGCATTGCTCATAATTTATTAATAGACCATTATCGAATTCCAAGACGCAATGTCGATTTAGAAGCTGCAGAGAACGTAGCTTCCGACAGCTCTCCGGAACAAGATACGGAACGGGAGCTAACTATCGCGCAAGTACAGACTTTAATGGGTACTTTGCCGGAACAGGCTCAGGAATTAATTATCTTAAGGATATGGGAAGAACTTCCATATGCTGAAATCGCCAAGATTATGGATAAAAGCGAAGCAAGTTTGAAGATGCAGTTTTCTCGCATCATCGCCGGCTTGCGGGAGAATCCTCAATTACTTTTATTTATTGTCTTTGTGATTGGAGGGACCAACCTATGAATTTAGATAACCGAAAATTCAATCTCGATAACGACAGTTTCGAGAACGGGCTAAGCGATAGCGATAAGGCTACGCTGGCCAAGCTGGCACAGCTAAAGTCACAGGCTAATCAAATTAGTCCTGACCGCAATTTTAGCACTATGCTGCGCGCAGAAATCGCCGATAAAGCGAATCAGCAGGCTGCGGCACATTATGCTAATTCTGCCAGCTCAAACAATAAACCACCATTAACACTTTTTAGTTTTATGAATAAGATTATTATTCCATTGGTTGCGGTTGCAGTGATTGCATCCGGAACCGGTTACTGGTTTGCCAGTAAAAATGATCCTGCTTTGCTTGGAGTAGAAGGCAATGAACTGCTTTCCGGAAAATATGCCGTTACCGAAGTGGACGAAAATTCTTTCGGCGACTTAAACAAAGTCAGCATTATCGCTGACCCAAGCCGCAACAATCAGGGCGGTAATAATACTGCTGCAGACATGGCGGCTCCTGGTGCAGAGGGCGAACGCGCTGCTATGCCAGTAGAACCAGGCGGCGGTACTGGCGGCGGTTATTACCCTTACCCAGAAGCGGTTTCTTATAAATTTAAGTATGTAGGCAGCGATCTGGCCAACTTATCTGAGACAGAATCAGTATTAAAGCGTTCTAAACCGGTTCAGCCGCCGACTTTGATCAGCCGCTTGATTCGCATGTTCAGCTTTGGCTTGGTCGATTTAGGCAAGTTCGAAAATCCTCGCATGGAGTCCGTTTCTTTTCTTGAGGACAAGGAATACGGCTTAGCGGCATACATCAACCTCAATTACGGCACCATCAACATGAACCAGAACTGGGAGAAGTGGCCCCAGTACCAATACGGATGTTATGGCTACTCGTGCGGCACTCAACCGCGCCTAACCCCGTCCGACATTCCTGGCGATGATGAGCTCATCAGGATTGCCGCTCAATTCATGAATGATTACCAGATTTCTCGAGAAGGACTCGGCAAGCCATTTGTTTATGACTATAGCAACTGGCGCGTCTTGTACGACCAAGCGCCGGATAAGAGCAGCATATATATTCCAGAGCAGCTTAACGTAATCTATCCATTAGTGTTGGAAGAAAAGGACGTGTATGACGAAAGCGGCATGAACTCTGGCATCAACATCACCATCGATATTCGCAGCAAGCGTGTTTCCGCTATGTATGGCTTAGAAACTAAGCAGTACCAGAAGTCTAACTACAAAGGCGAAACCGATCAGAATCGTATTATCGAAATCGCAGAGCGCGGCGGTTACCGCAATTATGTTTACGAGTACCCGGGAAAAGTTGTGACCCTAGAATTAGGCACACCGACCGTGAACTTGGTAAAGATGTGGTATAGCAAAGATAACAAAGGTCCAGGCGAAGAATTATACATCCCAGCCTTAGTTTTCCCGATTAATAACGCTGCCCAGAATAACTACTGGCGCAAGAATGTAATTGTACCTTTGGTGCGCGACATTCTAGACAACGAAAACCCTCAGTATCCAGGCCAGCCAATTCCATTGGTTGATCCGCCTGCGACTACCAATTCGGAACCAGCTGTTTTGCCAGCCGAAACAACTGTTCCTAGCGGGGAATAAGCAAATAAAAAAAGACCTCAGACTAGTGAGGTCTTTTTTGTTTACCATTGACTTTGCTCCGTATTTATGGTTAAATAGTAAGTCGATTTATCGACATTATATGTTAGGAGGAATATACGATGGCTAAGACTAACAAAGAAGAAGTTGGACAGATACGGATTTCAAACCTTCATGCCAGTGCCGGCGACAAGGAAAAGATCTATGAGGATACGCCCGAGGGGCGTGCGCAGGTTGCAGAGGAAATTACCAGGCTTATCAAAGAAAAGGCCACCTGCTTTTTGGAGGTAGGCAAAGAGCACTTCAAGATCACAGGATACGACCAGGAAACCAACGAGTGGATTTTGGTTGGACCCACCAAACGCGCACCCAGCCGAAACACTGACGTGCTCGTAGTGTCCCCAATGGCTGGAGGTTAATATGTTTGCTCTTGCAGATGATGAAGATGGCTTTCTGGAAAGGACGTTGCGGGGCCAGGAAGATATTCTCCTGGAAGAGCAACTTTTGGAAGAGCATAATCTAACAGACCTGTTTCCTTATGGCTTGCCGGCCGGATTTATTTGGGACGATATAATGACCGATGACGCAGCTTTAATAACACTGCGCCGAAAACTCCGGGCTGCCTTTATGACCCCCAAAGAAAAGCGCGAAGAAGCCAAAAAGAACAGGGAGTTCAAAAAGCAGTGCAAGGCAAATGAGAATTGGGGAGTGCTGAACAATTGGACTACTTGCAAAGCTGGTTCCAAGAAGCGCTACGAGGTTATCATTTACGAGCATGCTTTAACTAAGGAACGCCGCCATGAGATAGAGGAGCTTTTATCTTCTGACAATGAACGCATGATGCTAACTTGCCGAAGCCTAAAAAAAGCTTTCATTTGGCAAAATGCTGATGCCGAAAAAATTGCCCGCGAAAAATTGCTTAGCTTGCTTCGGCCGGCTCAGGTTCGTGCATTAGAATTGACTGATGCTTTCTGCGAGCCAAAGACCCGGAGCGGTTTGCACTACATCATCCGGCGCAACAGGCCAACCTTGGCATTTCGTGCCCAGGAAGATGGTTCGTTCCACTTTGTGTCTGGATTATGTTCACACCCCACCGGTTACTACGCCAACACTTACACCGGTTTTCTTTGTCCCAGCGATGAGATGATCGCTCATTTGCTGATGATTCGTTATGATGAAATAGGTTTTTGGAAAACCGCCAATCCTAAACGGGTCAGCGATGTCACCGTAGGCTTTTAAAAAAATAATAACCCGCTCAGAATATTGAGCGGGTTTTGTTATAAAAAAGCCTGTCCAGGATTAACTGACAGGCTTTGTAATGTGTTCGAAATTATGAATGATGGCCGCGAGACCGGTAGCGGTTGTCTTGCGGGTGACTGTGAGCTTAAGTTTTGACCGCACTGGTAATTCTTTTGCTCTAGCAATCAGGGCGGGGTCGATAATTTCGAATACGGCAGGCATTTGTATAGCGGAGCTATTAGCTGAATTGAAATTATGTTCCACAAACATACAGTTGTATGTTGTGTTTGTAAAACCGGCGAATACTCCGGTGACTTCAAAAATTTCGTCTGGTCTTCTCATGGAACCCCCTTGGCATTGTGCTGTCACTCTTTCTATAACAACCATAACATTTTAGCATATTGTGCGATTATTTTCAAGTGGGATATGTTACTATTGTGGTATGAAAAGCGTTGCAGAAGAAGTTTTTGGTGGAGGGTGTTTAATATTAATTAATGACTAAATGGACAAATTGATAAAAACCGAAGAAGAGTGGAAAAAGAATTTAACTCCGGAACAATATAAAATCTTGCGAGAGAGAGGAACCGAGGCTCCTTTTACCGGTAAGTATGTAGATAACCACGAAGACGGCATGTACGCTTGCGCAGCTTGCGGTTTGCAGCTGTTTGATTCTGGTGCTAAGTTTGATTCTGGCACCGGCTGGCCGTCGTTTACAGATCCCGCGAACTTAGAGAACATTGAGCTTCAAGATGATTATAGCTATATGGGTATTCATCAGTTGGAAGTAACTTGCAAGCGCTGCGGTTCCCACCTAGGCCATGTTTATGACGATGGTCCGCGGGATAGAGGTGGCAAGCGCTATTGCATAAATTCGTGCGCTTTAAATTTTGAGAAGAAAGAATAAATAAAAACGAGCTTAAGCTCGTTTTATACTATAAGGATAAATTTGTTAAGCCTGGCAAATTTTGAATCATCATCTGAGGGTTTTATTAAAATATTTCCTTGGCTGGCCTGATATCGTATCCATGCCTCGCAATGCTTTAATATATCCGTCGGGCACATATTAAATTTACCCAGCTTGAATAGCTTTCTTTCCTCCGGCGGCAAAATGCTTTCCAAAGCTTTGAGCAAGTCATCCCAGCAGTTGTCATTCCCATTTGCCGCTAGGGTTTTAAGGGCTTTTCTCGCCTCGTTGCGCTGTTTCTGGACGAGCTGCTGCAGCTTATAAATAGGCATGGAGCTTATATCTGGGTCAATTTCCTCGAACATAATTATTCCTCCAGAATGCTTTTAGTATTACTTATTCTATCTTGCCTGTGTGATATAATCAATAAGTTAACATTAAGATTTTAGAAACAAAATGAACGACCTGCAGACTGTCTTTGCGAGAATAAAAGAAACCAAGCGCAAGCAAAAGGAAATTCGCGCTCTATATAAAGATGAATTAACTCAGCATAAAGAATATCAGGAGCTATTAGAAAAGCTAGAGAATTTAAAAGCGCGCAAGAAGAGCATAGAAGCCGATATTAAATCGGATTTACAGGGCGAGATTCAAAAACTAGAAGCTTATAAAATGCATATTCAGAATGACAACGAACTCATGTCTGACTTGGCGATTAATCAGTTGATGTCGGGCGAAACAGTGGAGCTTGTCGATGAAAACGATCAAAAATATGAACCCGTCTTTACAGTTAGATTTAAAAAAGCTTAAGGCTGAGTATAAACAAAACCCACTGCCTTATGTGCCTTTAAACTTGTTTCGACTGCGGGTGGCTAATTTGGTAGCGCAATACACGACCGAACTTCAGACAGATTACAAGCAGCTTAAGTTTCGGACTATGAAGAGCCGCTGGGGCAGCTGCAGCGAACATAAGGTTTTGTCTTTTAATACTAAGCTTAAGTTGCTTCCGCAATCATTAGTGGAACTGGTTGTATTTCATGAATGCCTGCATCTGATTTACTTAAACCATGGTGCGGAATTTAAATTGGCCATGGCCGCAAAATTTGTGGATTATAAGCAGCGCAACTATTTGCTCAAGCTTTACGGATTGATGAAAATTTAAAACCGCCCTGATAAGCAGAGCGGTTTTTTTGTTATTTAGAGGTATTATTATTTAGCGATGAATGTTGCGGAAGAGTTTTTGCCGGTGAGTAGTGTATCGGTTTTAATGTTAAAGACTTTGTCGCCATTATCCTGATAGAGTAAAACGCTGTAATTAATACTTGAATCTAGAATATGGTTGCTGAGCGTAATTTGCAAATCCTGCTTTTCGCCGGCAGTGATTAGTTTGCTTGTACCGATCACTTTAACTGCGTCATCAGGCCCTTCTGTTGTAATGACAACAAATCCCGGTTTGCTCAAGTTTACATTGTCTATATATACAACTTTAGTATTGTCGCTTTGTGTGCTCACCGCAACCGAGTCGTTGCTGGCCAACTGATTCGTAGCCGGAGTGGTGTTAGTCGGTGCCGGAGTCTGGGTAGCTGGTTGTTGAGAATTTTGCGTGTTTGTAGTTTCTGTGGGAGCAGAAGCATTGCGGCTGCGCAAAACTAGCCAGCCTAAGCCGATAATCAGCACCAGCGCAATTAGGCCTTCAATTAAATGTTTGTTAGTCTTTTGTTTCATTGATTTAGATTAATGAGCTTTTGTTCCATTATAGCACTTTCGGGCTAAATTTTATATAATGAATGCATGGACAGAAATTACGAAAATCCTTATTTGCCAGGCGTGGAACCAGATGAGGTTGCCGATTCGAAGCCGGAAACAGAGCTGGCAGCAACCGAAGCCGCAAATGAAGGGGAGCAGCCATTGCACGAACCCATCACGGTGGGACTTATTCGAACTCTGGTTCGGAATAAAGAGCAAGGCAAGTACCGGCCTAAAGAATTGGGCGTAATAGACATCTATCCGAATAAAGATGAGAAAAATCGCGACGTGTTTGGATTTTGGCGTACGGTCGGTGATGGCAGCATTAAGTTTTTGGCCCTAGATCCGGCTGAGCAAGAAATCGCGCAAAAGATTGCCGGTGATGATGAAATCATTGGCTATCGCAATGGAACTTTTATTTACGAAAACAATGATTCTCAAGTATGGTAATTGGTATCGAAGCCGAACGCGCGAATAACCGCGTTAAGACCGGAGTTGAGCATTATGCCAAGCAATTAATTTTGCATCTGGCAAAAATCGACTCCGACAATCAATATATTTTATACTTACAAACCCAGCCAGAAGACTGGTTTTTATCTTTACCGGCTAACTTCAAGGTTAAGGTGATGCCGTTTCCGGTGTTTTGGACTCAGCTTCGGCTGAGCTGGGAAATGATCTGGTATCCGCCGGACGTACTGTTTGTTCCGGCTTCGACATTGCCTTTTGTCCATCCCAAAAGCGTTTACACCGAACATGATGTGGCTTGGATTTATTATCCGGAGATTTTTACCTTTTACATGCGCTGGTTTCATCGGATATTCTCCTGGCTAGCCCGAACATTTTCGACAAAGATTATTTCGATATCGGAAAATACCAAACAGGATCTAATAAAGCACTATAGAGTTAACCCGCAAAAGATTAGTGTCGTACCTCATGGTTACGAAGAAACGGGGCGAGATTTTAATAATCTTTCTCCGCAGGTAGCCGACAAACTGCCGGAGAAATATATACTTTTTCTTTCTACTATCCAGCCGCGAAAAAATTTAATCGGCTTGATTGACGCATTTAAAGAATTAAAATCAGAGCGCCCAGAATTGCCTCATAAATTAGTAGTAGTAGGCAAGCCCGGCTGGAAGTACGAACAGAGCCTGGAGGCCATGGAAGCCAATAAGGATATTGTCGTTTACCTGGGCAGGGTAGATGATCAGGATCGCTGGCCAATTTTTCATCGGGCCGAACTGTTCATTCATCCGAGTTTTTACGAAGGCTTTGGCATGTGGATTCTGGAAGCTTTTGAATGCGGAGTGCCGGTTGCTGTTTCCAATAATTCTAGCTTGCCGGAAGTCGGCGGGGATGCGGCGATCTATTTTGACCCTAATAGCAAAGAGGAGATTAAGCAAACTATATTAAAAGTCTTAACCCAGGAAGGCCTGGCAGCGGATATGGTTCAGAAAGGGTACCATAGGCTAAAGGATTTTAGCTGGGAAAAATGCGCTAGAGAAACTTTGGCGGTATTAATAGAAGCAGGGAAGAACAAACATGTTTAAAAAATTGTTACAAAAAAATAATCTCATTCTAGCGATCGCAATCGCCTGGCAATTTATATCTGTGGGATTAATCTCCACCAACGTATGGCCGGATTCCGTTGCGTTGATTAATTTAGCTTTGCTTTCGGCTTTGTTTGTAATTTTACCGAAGTTGGACGCTGTAGGCTTGTTTCTGCTCTCATTGCCGTTCATGATTGTGCTGCCGATTGGAGAATTGCCTATGTGGCGCCCACTGGTAGCATGGCTGTTTCTAGTTGTTTGTGCCAAATATCTTCTGCAAAACCTAGGGGGTATAAAAGAACTCACTTTGAAGTCTTTAAAAATGTTCGCTCCCTGGGATAAGTGGCTGTTCGGTTTGTTGATTATAGGAGTTTTATCTTTGCTGGCTGCGCGCTTTAAGATTCATGGCGCGAAGCAAATTATTTTTCTGTTTAATATTTATTTGCTGTACGTGACTTGCTTAATTGCCGCTGCGGGGAAAGAGTTTCTTTCTAGTTTGCTTTATTATGTAAAATTTTCTTTGCTGATTACAGTTATTTTGGGATTTGTTCAATATGGAGCCAGCTTGCTTGCAACACCATATTATTTTTGGCAGTACTGGGCAACTTTGGTATCCAGCAGTTATTACGGAGATTCTTTGGGAGAAGTGCTGAGTTATTCCAATTCATGGTTCAGCGCTAACGGCGGCGGCCAAAGCCTGCGCATGTTCGGTATCTTGCAGGACACTCATGCATTTTCGGTTATCGTTATTTTCGCCCTGGCTTTGTGGATAGCTCGTTTTGCCGGCCGCTCTCTAAAATCTTTACCCTGGTATTTTTGGGTCGGATTGGTTGGCTTATGTTTTGCTGTCATCGCCAGCGGTACGCGCGGGGCATGGCTGGCCATGCTTGCCCCGGTCGCGGTAGGGTTATTTTTGCTGGCCCGGCATAGAGCTCGATCACTGCTTTTGTTGCCCTTTGTTAGCTATGGCATAGTGGTAGTTTTATTCGTGCTTTCTCCGTTGATTTCTTCCGGGTTGAATTTAATCCGGACCATTAATACAGACGACAACTTTTTAGACCGGGCTACGAGCATATACGACTTAAATGAAAGCTCTAACGTTGGCCGACTAGAGATTTGGAAATCCAGCATTAACTATGCTTTCACTCACCCGCTAGGGACCGGCTATGGCAATTTTATTTCGTCAATTACCCACAGCAATAGCAGCAATTTTGAAGAGGTGGCTGGAGAAAAAAATCTCCGCTATAATCTTCCCCAAAAATTTATCACTGCCCATTCGTTGTATCTGCATCTGCTGGTGGAATTGGGAGTTGCTGGCTTGATTTTGTTTGGTATCGTATGGCTGTCTTTCTTTAAAAATATTTGGTTAAAGCTGAAGAGCTATCAATTTGAATTCAACGCCCATACAGCCCTGCTTTTAAATATCGGGTTGGCTATGGTGTGGCTGTTGGCTTACGGGTTCTTTGATGTTACTATTCTTAATGAACGTGTTTTGTTATATCTAATGGCCTTGGCGGCAATCGTAAATCTGTCGCTTAAGAAAGGGCAAGAAAATTAAAATATTTATGGATTCAGAAACAAATAATTCAAACCAAACTAACAGCGCTGTTGTAAGCACAAGATCTCTGCGCAAATATATTGGCGGCATTCTGCTAGTTGTAATTATTCTGGGGATAGTCTTTCGATTGGGCTACAACTTTGGGCAGTCTGGATATAGTTTTTCCTTGCGGGAATTCAAAGTTGTAAATAAAACTAGTCCGACCGCAGAAGTGGATTACGGCTTATTGTGGGAAGCTTTGAATGTAGTCGGCAATAAATATATCGAAAAAGACAACATCGACCAGCGCAAAGTTTTGTACGGGGCAATCCAGGGCGCCGTTCAGGCTGCTGGGGATGAGTACACGGAATTTTTTGACCCGGAAACTTTGGCTCAGTTTAAGACAGAGTTAGAAGGAAAGTTTAGCGGCATTGGTGCAGAAATAGGCAAGCGCGAAGGCAACATAGTTGTTGTGGCGCCATTAGACGACAGCCCTGCGCAGCGCGCCGGCTTAAAGGCTAACGATATAATTGTGCGCGTAGATGACGCATCTGTTAGCGGCAAGAATGTCGACCAGGTGGTGGATATAATCCGAGGAGAATCTGGCACTCAGGTAAAGCTGACATTATTCCGCGAAGGCGGCAATGGCACTTTTGATGTGACCATTACCCGTGCGCAGATAGAATTGAAGAGCGTAAAAGTTTCTTATAAGCAGGTGGGCAGCAAGCAAGTTGCGATATTAAAGATCTCCCGGTTTGGCGATGATACCGAAAGACTCTTCGAAGCAGCTGTTTCGGATATCCGCAGCAAGAATGTAGCAGGTATTGTGGTGGATGTGCGCAATAATCCGGGCGGATACTTGGATACTTCTGTAGATGTCGCTTCGGATTGGCTCGAGCGGGGCAAGTTGATCGTGAAAGAAGCTCATAGCGAAAAGGATGTAAAAGACTATACTTCTTCGGGGTTAAACCGATTAGGGAACATTAAAACTGTTGTGCTCATTAACGGCGGTTCTGCTAGCGCCTCGGAAATATTATCGGGAGCTTTAAAGGATAATGGCAAAGCAATACTCATTGGCGAGAAGAGCTTTGGAAAAGGCAGTGTCCAGGAGCTGGTGCCATTGTCTCAAAATACAGCTGTGAAGGTAACAGTGGCAAAATGGATTACCCCAGGCGGAAAGAATTTGCACAAAGACGGGTTGGTACCGGATATAGAGGTGAAGATGACGGAAGAGGATTATGAGAAGAACCTCGATCCTCAGTTGGACCGGGCAGTTGCGGAAGCAGCAAAATAAAATAAAACGGCCTCAATGAGGCCGTTTTGATTTTCTAGATCGTCTTATACGAATGATGTCGGGAATATTCATTACGCCGATGCCAAGATATATGATCAAAAATACTGATCCGATAGTTAGCAAGATTAGGAATATACCCAACAGGCTGGGAAAATAATAGGCTGTATCATAGAACAGCTGTTCCATACGCCCTCCTTCATGGTATTCAATGGTCTTCGCCTGCTTGGGAAGCCTTTGCGGTAATCTGCAAATTTCGCTAGAATTATAAAGTAAATTTACTATTATGTCTAGAATCACAGCAAATGAGCTACGCAGCAAGTGGCTCGAATTTTTTAAAGAAAAGAATCATACTATTATCCCGTCCGCATCCTTGGTGCCGGAAAACGATCCGTCCGTATTGTTTACCATGGCCGGAATGTTTCCTTTGGTTCCATATCTGATGGGCCAGGAACATCCGGGCGGCACCCGCGTTGCCAATGTTCAAAAATGTATTCGCACCATCGACATTGATGACGTAGGCGATAATACTCACCTTACTTTTTTCGAAATGATGGGCAACTGGAGCTTCGGCGATTATTTTAAAAAGGAAGCAATCGAATGGAGTTACGAATTTTTAACATCAGAAAAATGGCTGAATATTCCTTTGGATCGTTTAGCATTTTCAGTTTTTGCCGGAGATGACGATGCGCCATTTGATGAAGAAAGCTACGAACATTGGAAGCGCTTAGGCGTACCCGAATCGCGCATCGCTAAGCTTGGCAAAGAGGATAATTGGTGGATTGCCGGCACCACTGGCCCATGCGGCCCGGATACAGAAATGTTTTATTGGATAGATGACGGTACTCCTGCGCCCGAAAATTTTCAGGACACAGCCAGCGACCCGCGCTGGGTAGAAATCTGGAACGATGTGTTCATGCAGTTCGAAAAGAAAGCTGATGGCAGCCTGGTTCCTTTAGAAAAGCAGAATGTAGACACTGGTATGGGCTTAGACCGTGTGATTGCGGTTCTTAACGGACATAAGTCTGTATATGATTCTGAATTTTTCACAGGGATGTTCGAAGTTATCGGCAAGAGCCAGGCAATTTTGTCCGGCGACGAGGTTCGCCAAGCGCGAATTATTGTAGACCATATCCGCGCTTCGGTATTTATTAGCGGCGATGGAGTAGAGCCATCTAATAAAGAACGCGGCTATATTTTGCGCCGCCTGCTGCGCCGAGCTATGGTTTATGCCCGCCGTTTGAATTTGAACGAACACTGGATGAAAGCGCTGATTGGAAAGGTAATGGAAGAATATGGCGATGCTTATCCGGAATTGATTGCTAACTCCGAAAAGATTTTTGCAAGCCTGCAAGGCGAACAGCAAAAGTTCGAAAAGACTTTGGAGAAAGGTTTAAAGGAATTTGCCAAGCTGTTCGAAAAGCAAGGCTCGTTGAGCGGTACCGACGCATTTAACTTGTACCAAACTTACGGTTTCCCTTTGGAGTTAACCGAAGAATTAGCCCAGGCTGCAGGACAGGAAGTAGATAAAGAAGAATTCGAAGCAGGCTTTAAGGCTCATCAGGACTTGTCCCGTACTGCCAGCGCCGGCACATTTAAAGGAGGTCTGGCGGATCATAGCGAAAAAGTTGTGCGCTTGCACACAGCTACTCACTTAATGCATAAAGCTTTGCGCGATGTATTAGGCAATGACGTATGGCAAAAAGGGAGTAATATTACCGCCGAACGTACCCGTTTTGATTTTACTTACCCGCAAAAGATGACTCCGGAACAGATTGCCCAGGTCGAAGAGCTAGTGAATAAGTGGATTGTGATGGATGCCAAAATGGAACAGGAAATGATGCCGTTAGATAAAGCCCGCGAACTTGGTGCGATTGGCTTGTTCGGAGAAAAGTATGCCGACACTGTATCTATTTATACTGCAACAGATAAAGACGGCAATGTGATCTCTCGCGAATTCTGCGGAGGACCGCACGTTGAGCATACTGGCTTAGTAGGCAAATTCAAAATTACCAAAGAAGAAGCTGTTTCTGCAGGAGTGCGCCGCATTAAGGCTGTGATTGAATAGTTTTCTTTGGTTTGATGATCCTGATAAAATAAGATTAGAATTTTACTTGCGGTAAAAACTCTAAATGATCGCTAAGCGGTTAAGACGAAACAAAAATGAAAATAAACTTTTACAATACGCCTCAGCCTGCCGCGTTTGATGCAGCGCTGATCAAAGATAAGCCGAACTTTATAGATTACCGGCCGGATTTTGCCTTGATGGACCGTTTAACAAAGCAGTTTGAGGACAAAGAACATGTGATCGTCGTAGGTCACGGTGGGAGCATTACTTCCAGTGTGGGGATTTACTCCGCGCTGCGTTCATCCGCACGCACGCAGATGCATTTTGTTTCCACCATCGACCCGGACTACATTGCCGCTATAAAGAGTTTTGCATCCAAAGATAATAGTCTAGTGATTGCGATCAGCAAATCCGGCGAAACAGTCACGCAGATCGAAGCACTGATGCAGTTTATAGATTATCCGATGTTGATCGTCACCGGTGTTGCGGGTCCTCTATCGGAAATTGCAGCCAAGCTAAACTCAACCCAGGTTATTCATCCGCCAATCGGCGGACGGTTTAGCGGTTTTAGCGAGGTTGGTTTGTTGCCAATTGCACTAGCTGGGATAAACGCAAAAGAAATTTATGACGCCGGTCAAAAATATTTGCAGCAATTTCAGTCCAATAATCCCGCTTACGAAGCCGCTAGTATTCTGTACCAGCTAGAGCAGCAAGGGATTGCAGATGTATTTTTGCCAATTTATTCCGAAGAACTTTTTCCATACTCTAATCTGATTATTCAGCTGTGTCATGAAAGCTTTGGTAAAGACGGCAAAGGCCAAACTTATTTCGCCCACCGGGCACCGGAGTCTCAGCATCATACCAACCAGCGCTTTTTTGGCGGACAGAAAAATATTGCTGGGTGGTTCATAGGAGATATGCGTTCCGATAATATGCTGGTTACTAAGATACCTGAATCTTTGTCTAACGTGCCTTTGAAAACTTCTACTTTAAATTTATTGGACGGAATTCCGTTGCAAAGCGCTATGCAGTTCGAACGCGAAGCAACGCTGGAAGATGCTAAACTGCAAAACATTCCGGTAGTAGATATGATGCTCGAAACAGTTGACCATAAGGATGTCGGCGAGTTTATGGCTTTCTGGCAGCTCTATGCTGTATACGCTTCTTGCATGCGTGGGGTGGATCCGTACAATCAGCCTCAGGTAGAGGCTAGTAAAAAGATCAGTTTTGCCAAACGCCAGCAATTTAAAGGCTCTTTATAACTCTAAATATCCCGTTTGCTCACCGTGCAAAAAACCCCTACAATACCGGTAGAGGTTTTTTATTTTTACCCAAATTTCTTAGGAAAAACTACTTGAAATGAAAACGATTTATTTAAATTTAGAAGATGATGTAGCCAGGATCGTCGCCAAGGTAAAGGCTCTGAAAGGCGAAGATGCGGTTTTGGTCATTCCTAAAGATGCTTATGTTTTGGCCGACAGCATAAATTTGCGATTGCTTAAAAAGCAGACAGATATTTTAGGCTCTAAAGTATCTATTTTAACCATGGATGAAACCGGTCAGATTTATGCCCGCGAAGCCGGCTTCACTTTAAAAAACCTGCCAAAAATTTCTCGCAGCAAAACCTTTTCCGACATTCGTCCTCAGTCTGGTTCTAAATCTGTTATGACATTTGGTAAAGCCCGATATGAAGTGAATCCTTCTCCTGTATCAGACATGCAAGATGAGTTTATCGCCCCTGCAGTTAGACCAGCGGCTAAGCCCAAAAAAGTTGTTCGCAAAGTTGCAGCTAAATCAGCAGAGCGCGTTGCATCCCGATCTGCCCAGCCAGTAGCGAAAAGTTCCATGGTAGGAGCAGGCATCGCCGCCGGAAAAATTTTGGAACACCGCGGCGCAAAAGTTGCCGCAGCTAGACAAAGTCCGTTAGAGAATAATGATTGGCTTACCCCAACCACTGGCGGGTTGCGAACAAAGGCTGACAATATGTTTATGCCACCAAGCAGCAAGAGCAGTAAGGCGCCGCGCCGTCGTTCGTATAAAAAGTTCTCTTTGGCGTTTGTAGCTTTGGCTCTAATTGCTGTTGTGGCATTAGTAGTGATGGTACTGCCAAGCGCTAATGTAACGGTGTATGCCCGTTCGCAGACAGTAGCCAGGGATCTAGACTTAACGATTGATACTAATTTAGAGACAGTAGACGCTAGCCGGCTAACCTTGCCAGCCACTAAGGTAGATGAAACTAAAGCTCCTTCCAATTCTTTTACAACAAATGGCAAAAAGGAAGTCGGCAGCAAGGCGCAAGGTCGCGTAGCGATCTATAACTTAACTGGCAGCGCTATGAATTTGCGAACCAGTACCACAGTATTAACAGTCGGCACAAAGTCATATTATTTCGTAAGCGATCAAAACGGAATTGTTGCTTTAGAAAATCCATCCAAGGACAGTAACGCAACCACAGCAGATATAATTGCCGCAGATGGGGGAGAGGACTTTAATCTACCGGCTGGTACACGCGTGGAAATTACAAATCAGGCATTCGGCAGCCAGCCTCAGAGACTGTACGCAAAAACTGTCACCCAGGTTATTGGCGGATCGTCCCGCTTTGTATCTGTGGTGAGCAAAGAAGATTTAGACAGGGCACAAAAGGAACTGATTAGCAAAGCCGTGGAGGAAGTTAACAATGGCTTATCTGACGGCCGCAAGTTGGTAGAAGGGGCGTATAACGTAGAAGTTAGTAATTTTACTTCCGATAAGCCCGAAGGAACCGAAAGCACTACTTTTGTAGCCAGCGCCAATATTAAAATTACTGGTTTAGCATTTAACGAAAATGATTTGCGTCAAATGGTACGTGGCCGCTTAACCCAGACCCTGGGCAGCGATAAGGCTTTGCAGGAAGCCGATTTGGACCAGGTGGTTTATAAGATCAAGAATTTGGATCTCGCCGCTGGTTTGATGCAGCTGTCTATTCATTATGAAAGCCAGGCAAAGGCTAAAATTGACCAGCAGGATTTGGTTGCTCAGCTAGCAGGGAAGTCTAAGGAGCAAGCTAATGATATTTTATTAACAAATCAAAATATCGAGCGGGCAGACATCACTTTAGCTCCAAGCTGGCAAAAATCTTTCCCAAGATTAGGAACTAAGATTCATATAAAAATTGAAGAATAAATTTAGAAATAAAAAGAGCCGCCAACGTAATGTTGGCGGCTTTCGCGTAATGCGATGCTAATTCCGGAACCATTGGCGCAGATCATCGCGGCAGTGCTTGCAGTAAATTTCTTTAACTTGCAAACGTTGCCGAGTGATCTCTTGCCAATCGGCAGGAAACGTCAGACCTTGCTGCATCGAGCAGCCAAAGCTTGTACAGTGTCGGCCGAGACTGTCGACCACTTTGAGAGTGCGACCTTCGGAGACAATACCAAAGGCGTGACCCATTTCGTGGAAAACCAACGTCTGACAGATGTCGATTGCAGACTTTTCCGGTAATGGCGAAAATCTGTTAACCGAGATCACAGTCCCCACTCCGGGCGCGCCCAGACCTAAGACATAGTTAGTATTCTTGGAGTAGATATCCTCCGAGACTACAAGCAGGTCGTAGTGGTCTTGGTAGTCACGCCAAGGCTCGACATACAGGCAGCTGAACAGAGTGTCCGCATCAAGCTGGCTGCTGCGCTGGCTATCTTCTCGGCCGCGCTTTACTTACCAATCCACGCTGTGGAATGGCAACAGATTTCCCTGCTCGTCTTGCCAGTCTTCCTGCCTCCAAACGCCGTAGTTATTTATCGACATCTGATAGGTGAGGCCAGCAAGATTGACGAGCTGAGAAACAGCCATGCTGGTTGCATTCTTCAGAGAATTGGGGACGTTGCTATCAAAAACAACGTTGATTGGTTTTATCTTCATGGCTCCCTCCAATAAAGAACCACCGACGAATTGCCGGTGGTTTTCGCCTATACGATAAATTGAAATTTCGGCTTAATGTCCCAAATAGCTGAGCAGGGCCGTGGGCTAATACCCGGAAATGGCATCCAGCACGCGACGCATATCTTGCTGGTCGAACCCAGAAAGCTCATTGGGGGTTGTTCTGCGCTCATACGGGTCATCAAACGATAGAGCAAAGTCGAATTCGTTTTCGAATTCGCCTTCGAGCTCCGGGTCGACGCGCTCGTTGGCGGCATAGTCGATCTGGTTGAGCCGCGCGTGAAACTCCTCCAATTGTGGAAGATCGGCCTTTGTCGCGTTCTTTTCCAGAAACTTGAAGATACTCGAGCGGTAACTGCGATCGTGGTGATCCCATAGCGCGGTGAACCCGCGAAGGTTAAGAACCTCGCGAACATGCTCCGGGCATCCGAAGAGTCTGATGACATGGAAATTTTGCAGTTTGGCGTTCCTGGGCGAGCCGGTTTCGAGGCCGCGCCGAATATCGTAAAGGGCCATTTTTACCAGGCGTTTGCCGTAGCTTTGCTCGCTCTCGGTAAATTCCTCACGTTCCATCAGGAGCCAATAACCGGTACCGTAGCTAGCCCTGAGCTTGTCCATAAAATTTCGGATATGGACCGAATTGGATTTAAGCCCCATTTCGCTTTCCTCAAGATATTTATCTAAATCGAAATCTGTTGTCATAATTCCTCCTCAAAAATTGTGATCTAAACTTTATTCGCATTTTACCATAAAATGGAGAAATTGTCAAGAAATAGGCAATATAGGCCAAAAACTTAGAAAATAAGTTGACAAACCTAAAATGTGTGTTAAAATTAGAGAAATTCGTTATTTAGTTAATCCGTAAGGAAACACAAGAATTTGGGAAGTTCCGAACAAAATCAGACCATAGAACTCGAGGGTAAAGTCATTGAGAGTTTACCTAACACTGTTTTTCGCGTTCAATTGGACTCTGGTCAAGTAATTATCGGCCACTTATCCGGCAAAATGCGCTTGCATCGCATTCGCGTTCTGCCAGGCGATAAGGTGTTGCTCGAGGTTACGCCCTACGATCTTTCTAAGGGACGCATTACGCGCCGCCTAAAATAGGAAAGATAAGTAGTTATTAATAAATTTATGGAACCGGCCGGCGATTCGCTCAGGCTGTGGGAACCCGACAAAGCCATTTGAGGCGATGTTATTTCCCTAAATTGATTTTTGTCTCTGCAAGCAGAACAAAAATTCAAGGATACATTTTATGAAAGTACGCGCAAGCGCAAAACCAATTTGCAAGAAATGCAAAATCGTCAAAAGATTTGGTCGAGTCTTTGTTATTTGTGAAGTACCAAAGCACAAGCAACGCCAGGGTTAATTAACTCTGACGTTTTTGTTGTTCTCTAAATTGTAATTAATTTGTAAAGTATGGCACGTATCGCTGGAGTAAATATTCCTACCGAAAAAAGAATCGAAGCCTCTCTGCAGTATATCTACGGAGTAGGGGCGACCTTAGCAAAGAAAGCACTGTCTGAAACAGGCGTAAGCCCTGACATTCGCACTAAAGATTTGTCCGAAGCAGACTTAACCAAGCTGCGCGATTACATCGATAAGAACTTTAAGACCGAAGGCAACCTTAAGCAGCAAGTTCTGCTTAACATCAAGCGCCTTAAGGAAATCGGTTCTTACCGAGGCACTCGCCACAAAAAGAGTTTGCCGGTTCGCGGACAGCGCACCAAGACCAATTCCCGCACCCGACACGGCAACGTTCGTCGCACTGCAGGCAGCGGCCGTAAGAAAGCATCCGATAAGACCTAAAGCGCAGCTCGCGCATAGCGATTACGAAGCACTAAACTTCGTAAAAGCCATAACTATATAAACTATTATGTCTGATACTAACGACACAACAATTAAACAAGATACTCCCGTAGCCGAAACTCCTGCTACCGAAATGAGCGCAGCCGAACAGGTCAGTGCCGAGTTGAATGCAGCATCTAGCGGCGACGACATTGCCACTAAGATCAAGGGCGGTAAGAAAAAGAAGAACAAGATCAAAGTTCCAAAGGGCAAGATCTTTATTAACTCCACTTACAACAACACCATCATTTCTGTAACTGATCCGATCGGCAACGTGATTGCTTGGGGTAGCGCCGGCAAAGCTGGCTTCAAAGGCTCTAAGAAATCTACTCCTTACGCCGGCGGTAAAACTATGGAAGATGTATTGTCCCGCGTTAAAGACCGCGGCTTGCAGGAAGTTGATATTTTTATTAAAGGAATCGGCAGCGGCCGCGAACAAGCCATTCGCGCTTTGCTCGGTGCCGGCTTGACTGTTTTAACCATTAAAGATCGAACCCCAACCCCACATGGCGGCGTGCGTCCGAAGAAAGTGAGAAGGGTATAACATGCGATATACAGGACCAAAAGTTAAAAGAGCCCGTCGGTTAGGGTTTGCCTTTACCGATAAGGACGCCAAGATCTTGCAGAAGCGCAACTTCGCACCTGGCCAGCACGGCCAAAACCGCGTTCGTATTTCTGAATACGGCACCCAGTTGCGCGAAAAGCAGAAGGCTAAGATCAATTACGGGGTAACCGAACGCCAGTTCTTGCGCTACTTCGAAAAGGCCCAAAAAGGCGCTGGTGTAACCGGTGATCATTTGCTGGCAGCTTTAGAGCTTCGCTTGGACAACGTAGTATTCCGCTTAGGATTTGCTGCTACCCGGGCGCAGTCTCGCCAGCTGGTGAACCATGGTTTCTTCGAAGTTAACGGCAAGAAAGTTGATATTCCTTCTTACGCTACTAAGCCGGGAGATGTTATCTCCGTTCGCGCTAACAAGAAAGAATCTAAGTACATGCAGTCTATGCGCGAAGTGTTGAAGAATTTTAAGAGCCAGGACTGGGTAGAGCTTAAGGCAGCGGATTTTTCCGGTAAAGTTCTATCGACACCGACACCAGAACAAATCGGCAACCTCATCGACACTCAGCTTATCGTCGAACACTACAGCAGAATCTAGGGCCGTATCTAAATTTAGTTTTATTGCCAGAGCGTTATCGCTCGGCCTTCAATCAATCATTAATAAGTTACTTTTCGCAGACACACGATCATTGGCCAAAGCGTGCAGTAACTAAGGGGCATTTATGCAACCAATCCCATTACCAAATCAGGCGAAGATTTCCCACTTAGGTGGCAACTCTTACGAAGCAGTCCTCGAGCCACTTTACCCTGGCTACGGCGTGACTATCGGCAATACGCTTCGCCGCGTCTTGCTGTCTTCCATGCCTGGTGCAGCAGTAACTGCGGTTAAAATTAAATATGTTGACCACGAGTTCTCTGCGATTCCAAACGTAAAGGAAGATGTGATTCAGATTATTCTGAACCTTAAACAGCTTCGCTTGCGCAGCTTCTCGACCGAACCGGTTCGCTTGAAGCTTACCGCCAAGGGCGAAGGCGTTATTACCGCAGACATGATTGGCGAAACCGACCAGGTAGAAGTAGTGAACAAGGATCTTTACATCTGCACTTTGGATAACAAGAATTCTGACCTGGAAATGGAACTGATTGTCGAACAGGGCCGCGGTTATGAGCCGGTAGAGGTTCGACCAAGTGCCGCTAATTTAGAAGCAGGCATGCTGGCGATCGACGCAATTTACACCCCGGTTCGTTCCGTATACTTTGACGTATCAAACGTCCGCGTTGGCGGCATGACTAACTTCGATAAGCTGGTTGTGCGCATGGAAACCGACGGCACTATTACTGGCGGCGAAGCAATCGACATTGCTTCCCACATCTTAGTAGATCACTTTAGCATGCTGTTCAACAATGAGGGTGCAGAACGCCTCGAAATGATGAGCCAGGCAGCGCTAGAAGAAGCAGCTATGGAAGAAGCTCCTCAGGAAGTTCCTAGCGAATTGGCAGAACCGGCAGAAACCGGCACTCCGATTGACGATACTACTTTGTCTAACCGCGCTAAGAATGCTTTGCAGAAATCCGGCATTAACACCATGGAAGCATTGACTGCAATGTCTGACGATGATATTAATAATATTTCCGGACTAGGCGAAAAGACTATTAATGAAATTATGGAAATGTTGGGCCGTACCCAGCAGTAATCTCCCGGGTGCTAGCCTTAGCGCCGACAATTAAAGATAATTATTATTTTATGAGACACCAGAAGAAGAAAAAATTTGGAAAAGGCATGGACCATCGCCGCAAATTGTTGCGTACTTTGGCTTCTTCAGCGATCCTATACGAAAGAATCGAAACTTCTTACGCTAATGCCCGCGCCGTTAAGCCTTACTTAGAAAAGCTGATTACCCGTTCGAAAGAAAACACTTTGCACAACCGCCGCATGCTGTTGTCTAAGCTGTCCCGCAATGCAACTGCAAAAGCATTGGAAGTTTACGGCCCTCGCTATAGCGCTCGCAATGGTGGCTATTTAAGATTAACTAAGTTGAATAATCCAAAAGCTGGTCTTTCTAAAGCAGTGTTGGAATTTGTAGAATAAGGTTTAGATAAATATATGTTAAAGACTCAAAAAATTACTCTACCAAAAGTATCAGAAATTTCCCGCCAATGGTTCGTTGTCGATGCAAGCGGCCAGACTATGGGACGCGTAGCTACCAAGATTGCTAACGTTCTTCGCGGCAAGCACAAGCGCAACTTTACTCCTCATATGGATATGGGTGATTTTGTAGTCGCTATCAACGTGGATAAGCTAAAGTTTACCGGCCGCAAGGTTGAGCAGAAGAAGTATTATCATCACTCCGGCTACTTGGGCGGACTCAAGACTAAGACTTTGAAAGATGAAATCGTACGCAACCCGGAAAAGGTTTTGCAGCGCGCAGTATTTTCTATGCTTGATGAAGTTAAATTTCGTAAGACAATGGTTTCTCGCCTCAAGCTTGTAAAAGGCGATAAGCACACTTATAAGATTGATAAAGAGATTAAATAATTATGGTAACTCCAAAGAAAACTCCAGCTAAAAAAACTGTAGCCAAGAAGGCCCCTGCAAAGGCCGTCGCTAAAAAAGTTGCTCCAAAAAAGGAAGCAGCTCCAAAGGCGGAGGTTAAGGCAGTAGTTGCAAAGTCCTCTAGCGCGAAGACTGCAGATCATGCCAAGCCTGCTTCCGGCAAATATATCTTTGCCACCGGCCGACGCAAGACGGCGATTGCCAACGTGCGATTATTTGCAGGCAGTGGTGACAATATTGTTAACAAGAAAGCTTTCGAAGCTTATTTTCCTAACAAGCCGCAGCAAGACACTGCACTCCGTCCTTTGGCGGTAACCGGCTTGATGGGCGAGTATTATTTTACTAGCCACGTTGCCGGCGGCGGACGCAATTCCCAGGTGGAAGCAGTGCGTCATGGCGTAGCTCAGGCCTTGTCTAAGCTTAACAACGACCTTCAAAGCGTGCTCAAGAAGAACGGTTTCTTGACCCGAGACGACCGTAAAAAGGAACGAAAAAAGCCAGGTCTCCGCGGTGCGCGCCGTTCGCCACAGTGGGCAAAGCGTTAATCCCTTTTATACTCAAAAATCCCTTATATTTAAGGGATTTTTTGTTTTTATTCTTAGTTGAAAGGGAATTGACTTTTTCTGCTTCATATGTTACTCTTACAAGTCTTTGCCGAATTACCGGCAAAGGGTACTTTTCATACATTTAGGAGGATATTATGTCAGCAATGTACGAATCTTTTGATGACACGCTTAGCGGCGTTATCAAGCAATGGTTTGTAGAGCAGGTTGCTCCTGAATATCTCGACATGATCGACCGTCCCGCTCGCATTATGATGGACGAAGATGGCTCTGCCAGCTTAATAAAAGGTCGTGTTGATGTCCGGTGGAGGCTTTTGCCCACACCTATATATTCAGAAGTTACTATCGCAAAGGTCAGCTTTGACATGTTCAAAGGCATGATTTTGGGTGATAGCAAAACTCGAGCATTCCGCGAACTTGGTTTAAAGATCGCTTCGAGGCAGCTATCTGGGCTTACAGAAATGGATAACCATGTTGCAATGGACTTGGCCTCTCATATTGTTAAGTCCCTCGCCCCTAAAGCAAGGGAAGTAGCAGCGAAGATGGCCATGGAAAAAGAGTTCACCGACTTTAAGGCGGTTAAGGCTACGGCGCAAGAAATCGTTGACCAGGCATTGGCAAGTTATAAAGACGAAGTTACAGGTTATCTGGAAGACGAATTGGTCCAGGAGATCGAGAGCTTGTGGAAGGGAGCGTTTGATAAAGTCGTCAAAAACATTATCGACGTTTCCAAACAGTACGCTGCCATTGGCACGCAAAACGTGTTTCCGAAAAATGTGAAGTACTTCTTTGCTAGCGGCGACCAGGCTTTGGTTGTTGTGGAAGAAGAACCTCGCGTTCGGACGATTGTAATCGATCAGAGCTACTTCACCATCGCGGGCCGAACCGAAAGGGGAATGACGCGTATGCGTCTGGCTTTCCCTTACACGGTCTTCTTTATACGGTTGATTGGCGGTCAGATCCAAAACATGACCATGGCCTATAGTTTAAAACCTATCGAGTCAAGAACCGACCAGCTGTACCTGCCGAATCTACCCAACTTTGATAGCGCGGCCAACATGTACAGAATCTGCACGCAGTTGCCAGGTAGTTCCAATCGGGATGTTTACCGCGAAATCCAGAGAGGCATCAGCCATTTTTGGGAAAGCCGGTTTAATAGCCATTGGACTGGCAACGTCTACTTCCCGGCGGGAATCAATACTGGTTCCGGCGGCGCGGCAGTAGGCTTTAAAAAGTGGGAAGACCTGTCGATCCGAGATCATACGTTCGCCTTGGAGCCAGAAACCTGGCGAAAGGGCTATACGCTTGAGGACTACATCAATCACTACGGCAGCGGCATTGCAGCCACCAAAGGCGGCAAAGCTGTTGACCGCAACACCGAAGAGGTGATCCGCGCTTTTGGCGAGGAATTCCGCCTCGGAGTTGGCAAGCGAATCGCTAAAAAGCTCAAAGAGAACCTGACTACAAAGAACAAGTTTGGCAAAGTAACTGTTCAGAAATTAGAAGAACACTTGCGGAGGCAGATTAAGGCTGCGTGGTCGATGTTTGGAGAAGATTTTTTCCAGGCATTCCCCGACTCTTTGAATCCGGCGCTAGTGGCCAGGTTTCACGATACTATCGTGGAGCGCTTTCACGAAACGGTTCAAAATCATTTTGAGGAGCTAAGCGAAGAAGTGCCTATAAGGCTACAAGCTACGCCGCTCACGCTGTCTGAGAATATGTTAAGGAGAAAATTGAAGGCATGACAGAAAAGATAAACGTTACTCCGGCTGTGCCGACTGCAAACAATAATGGGGATATCCCGGTCTTTATCAAAAGGACGGGGGCTCCGCTATTTGCACCAGGATTTCAGCCGCCTGATTATCACTACATCTTGGCTTCCAACGGCCCGTTCGTTCATAAGAGAACTAGCGTGCTGGACGCCACGGTGAAAGTGAAGGCAATTGGTGACCTTGCGCCTCATCGCGAATCGGCAGAATGGCTTTTGCCTAAACTGCCGCTGAAGGAGATGATTCATACCGCTTACTTTTTTAAGATGGTGTATGAAGCCCGCAAGGCCGAAGCGATGGTCTTAATCTATTACTCGCTGCACGACCAAAAGTATTTCTTCGGATGTCCGGAACAGGATGTTTCGGGCGGAGGCATCTCTTACAAGCCGCCGCCCCGCAAACCGGGCTACCTGCTGGTTGGTTCTATCCATTCCCACGCAGGTTTCGCGGCCTATCATTCTGGTACCGATACTCACGATGAGATCAACTTCGACGGTCTGCACGTAACTTTGGGGAATATGGATTGGGGCGGATTCTCCGTCAGCTCCGAACTGTCGGTCAACGCAAGCCGGTTTAAAGTTAAACCGGAAGATGTGATCGACGGGCTTGTCCTTACAAGTTACGGCAGTGCTTATCAAGGCAATACCTTAGGCAAGCTTCTTTATAACATCAAAAAAGCTGCCAAGGAGGCGGAAGAGCCAAAACCGGTCGAGACTCCGGAACCGGCTGTCGAAACCCAGCCTGTGGCTGTGGAGCAGCCGCAAGAGCAGCCGTTAGACGGACCGCCTGCTGTAATCGCAACAAAGATCCAGGTTATTCCTGGGGATCCAACCCCGGTAGTGCCTGGTCATGGAAAAGCAAGTCCGGCGATCGCAGACCAGGTACGAAGAAGCGTGTCTTACCGACCGACGCTTAAGTACCCGGAACGAGTGAAGTTCGAAGACCGGTTGGTGTTCTGGCTGTTTTTGCCGATTTCATTCTTTATCATGCTGTGTATCTCCCTTAAGTGGAGGACATGGCAGGAACTCGATGGACCGGAAGTAGCTCAGAACAAGATCGGAGAAGACCATCAGCTTGGCGTTTGTCGCTACTATACCTATCGCGCATGGCATCGGTTGTGGAAATATACCGTGCCTATTGTTCCGATCGGAGGTGCTGCCCCAAAACCGGAACCTGTCAAGGATGTCAATCCGAGGCCGTCGGTTAAGGGGTATGTATCCGAAAGCAGCAATGACGGCGGCTGGTTTGGCGGCGTGTCTAGAACTGGAAAGGAATATGATTTGATTTTGCCGGAGCAAATAACTTCTGCAAAACAGATCAACTTCCCAACATCCTGGTTCGATATGGTGAGAGAAAGATCCTTTTTTAGGCCACCTTATAAACCGATGGCCCAAAAATCCGGGATGAATCAAAATCCCGGAGCCTTTTCGAGAAGCGGTTCGAGAACGACACCGTACCTCCCAGGGGAAGGACCGCCTCCGAAACCTCCAGCCCTGCCCGAAGCAAATGCTCCGGCGAAGGCTGAAGTTTCGGTCAGCGGCAATTCGAAGATACCGCACAGTGCTGTAAACCCGTTAAGTTTGACAACACCCTATGTGCCTGTTCCGACACCTTTGGAGCCGGTCATTGTTGCTCCAACGGCTCCGGAAGCGGATGCCGTGATAGTAGAGGTTGCAACTGAAACGGCAGTTAAGGAGGGAACTAATGATCAATAAATTCAACCGCATTGTCGTGGTTGGATGTGGCGGCATTGGGGGCTGGCTTGTCCCGCCCCTATGCCGATTTCTGCACTTTGCCCATAAGGAAGGTGGAGAAAAGACGGAGATCGTCCTCATCGATGGCGACAAAGTAGAAGAACGGAATTTTACCAGACAAAATTTCAACGGGCTTGGCTATAAGGCCGAGCTTCTGAGAGATCAAGTCGCGCATTTTACCAATCTCAGAATATCGACAGTCATGGAGTACGTAACCAAGGCTAACATCAACCGGCATGTCCGGGAAAATGATCTGGTGTTCATGGGAGTGGATAATAATGCTTCACGAAAGCTCTTTTCCGAACGGTTCGAAGATCTCGCCGATGCGGTGATGATCTGCGGCGGAAATGAGTTTGACGACGGAAGCGTACAGCTGTACATTAGGAAAGATGGTGAAAATTTCACTAAATCCCTAGTCGAAAGCTCGCCTTCGATCGGTGATCCAAAGGATAAGAATCCAGGCGAAGCCGGTTGTGAAGAACTGGCTGTCGCAGGAGCCCCCCAACTGATTTTCACCAACTGGCGGGTGGCGGCACTAATGGGTGAAGTTTTCTACAATGTGTACTATACCGAGAAGCCTTTTTTCCCGGATATTGTATATTGTAGTATCAAGGGGCTTGCTCAAAGAGCGGTCTCGTCAAAAAGTATGGAGGAACTATAAAAGAACTATGGCAAATGAAAACGAATTTGATATGGAAACTACGGAAGCAGGCGGTAACATGTTTGCGGATCTGTTTGATGAAACGAGGGATAACGTTATCGAGGTGTCGTGTGACGGGAATGTGATCAACATCCCTGAGTCCGACGCAGTCGGTAAATCGATCTTTTTCATTCGCGACCAGTACGGCGCCAGCCTCAGCCTGGGCAAGCACCACAAAGCGTTTGTTTCGGGCGAGCAGATCGGTGATAATTACACGATCCAGGCCGGCGACCGCATCGCGTTCGAGTCTACCGGTTTGGCCGAAGCCACGGGTGCCACCGCTGTCCAAGTTGTCAGCGGCGCTCACCAGAAGTCGCTTAACGTGAGCGGCATGACCATTCGCGCTCTGCGCGGCAAGCTGGGAGATGCTTTGAGTATTTCTCCGGCGGCTAAAGCCTACGTTAATGGCCAGGAAGTCAACAATGACTATGTCGTTTACGGCGGAGACAGCGTTGAGTTCGCCAAAGACGCAGGCGAAAAGGGCGACTAGCCTAAACGGGTATAACCCAAAATTAATACAAGGCAGTTCGATTAGAACTGCCTTTTTTTATTTTGCCACTGCTGTCTCGGCTATTCTTTAAAAAAATCTTTTATAGGAACGACCAGGCCGTCTTGCATGTATTCGTCGGTTTCTCCGGAGATCATTGGCGGGGAGACGTAATAGATTCCTGCAAACGGCGAGTCGGCGTATTTGTTAAAGTCGTCATCGTTAAACACCTTCTCCGCTTGGGTGCTGTTCATGTAACCTTGAATGATGAGAATAATCTGCGAGAGGTCGGCGCCCTGCGACTGGAGCTTTTGCTGCTTGCGGTCGATCGCGTCGATGGTAGGCTGTTTGCTGTAGTCGATAGGCATATGTTCCTGCAGGGCGATAAAGGGCACTTCGATCGCGTGGGTGAGCTGCAGGTCGAGATGCTGCTCTGTGCAGCGGGCGCATTGCAGGTGCATGTCGATAGGGGAGTTTTCGCCTAGCTCCGGGTCGATTTGGTAATTGGTGCCGTGCTTTTGGTTAATATAGTTCACAAAAGTGGAGGCCCATACGTACTCAGAATTTTTTTTGGTATTTAGGAAGTCCATGAATCAAGCTTAAAAATTTATCTGCTGCGCTTGGAGGTTTTTTTGCCGCTCTTTATTACCTGGCTGGTTATTTTGATCTCGCTTACCTTCGGAGCTACTTTTCCGCGGCGCTTGGGCATGCGAATGCCTCCCGGAGTTTTGCCATAGCTGCCGACCAGTTCGCGCGGGTGTTTGGCAATTTTTTTGCGGGCAACCAAATGGCGGATTAAATCTACCGCTTCGTCGGCATCGGCCACAACTTTGAATAGGCTAAGATCCGACTTGGAGATGGCTCGGTTTTTTTCGTACATGGATTGCTCTACCCACTTCAACATGGGCTTCCAGAATGTTTTGTTTACCAGAATGATTAAAATAGGGTCGACTTTTTTAGTTTGAATGAGGGTGAGCATTTCGAACAATTCGTCCATGGTGCCGTATCCGCCGGGGAAGAATACATAGATCTGAGAAGCCGAAGCGAGCATTACCTTGCGGGTAAAGAAATAATGAAATGAGGATGATTCGTTAACGAACTTGTTGATGCGTTGTTCGGTCGGCAGCTGGATGTTGAGGCCGACGCTTTCGCCGCCTGCTTTGAGGGCGCCGGCGTTGGCGGCTTCCATGATGCCGGGACCGCCGCCGGTGATGACTGCGAATCCGTCTGAGGCCAGCTCAAAGCCGAGTTTGGCCGCATCCTGGTAGACTTTGTCGCCAAAGCCAGAACGGGCCGAGCCGAACACGCTGACCGCTTTTTTGTAGTGGCGGATAAATCTGTAGCCGCTTATGAATTCGTTCATGATTTTAATCAAGCGGCGGCTGGAAAACCCCCCCTTGCGGATATTAAACAGCGATTCCAGCTGGCCAGTGGACCAGGCGAGGTCGTTTTCGTTCACATGCGGGGGAAGTACCGCGCAGACTTGCCGATGGGCGTGTTTTTTCATATTTGTTGGAATTTTTAGTTATTTGTTTATGTCTTAATTTTAGCATGGTGTGTGAGATGTTTTTGAAACATTAGGATGCAATGGCACGATCGAACTATTATAAAGGCTCAATGGGCTGACTTTACACGGGTAGAGGTTTTCGGGTTTTTTACCCTAATATTCCTTCAGTGTTTGACATACTTCTTAAAATATCGCATAAATAAAAAGAATATTGACAAAAAGAGCTGGAGTTGCGATAGTGGTGATATACAGGTATTGATCTGCTAGCCTCTGGATCAACTTCCTCAGCTTAATAAATAAGTAATTAAGAGAATAAACTATGTCTAAGAAAAGTATCTCGGGTGTACAAGATGCTTGGCATATCAAGGCGTATCGCGCTTTGCTTTGGTAAGCACAGTGCTTGCACCTCTCTCCACCACTTATGCGGCAACAACTTTTGTTGATGTTTGCCACAAAACTGGCAATGGATACAATAGCTTAAGTGTAAACTCAAATTCATTGCAGACCCATATTAATCATGGTGATGTATACCCTGTGCCTCAGGGTGGTTGTGAGAGTTTAGATACACCAGCAATTCCAAGTAATACTATAATTATTACTGGCGACACAGCTGCTGGAGAAAACCAACCTGGCTGGATGTTTAACCGTGATACTTCCACAGATACTCCTTTTGCATTTAATACAAACGCGGCAAGTATTGGGTCGGGGAGCTTAAATGTCTTACCTATTGGAGCTACACCAGCAGACAAGATGGTCGCTGAAAATTTTATTAACAAGTTAATAGTAGATATAAATAGCATTAGCTATGACTTTAAAATTGGCAGCGGCGGTGACAATACTGATGAAGAGCAATTCTACATGAACGTTTATGCAAACTTTGGTTCGTCTAGCCCAACCAAGTTTTATGATTGTAGATATAATGTTGTACCAACTTTTGGTTCTACAGGTAGTTTTACAACTGTAACATTTGATCCCACACAGTCTTATCCAGTTACAACTAGAGCTGGTGGAGACCCTTCGCCTCACACTTGCCCTTCTGTGCCGGCAGATATGAATAATTTTAGCTCAGGATCAAATATCCGCATGTTTGCTTTGAATGTTGGCGATACTTCCGCTTCTGACGCTGGATTAGATGGTTATTTGGATAAAGTGGTGGTTTCTACTGCTTCATTGATTACAACCTATGACTTTGAACCTGTTCCTACACCTACTCCAGTAGATATTGAAATTGAAAAAATTTGGCAGGATGCTCAAGGAAATCCAATTCCTGCTCCGGATAATAAAGATGATATTACCATTACAGTAAACTACGGCGGCAATGCACCTGCTACATGTAAGTATGAAGGTGATACTTTAGTTTGTAATCACGACGCAATAATCGTTAATAATGGTCAAGAAATTACCGTTACAGAAACTGGCTTACCAGCAGGTTGGGAAGTTGATGATCAAACAGTTGGAAGTGTTGACGTTGTTTGTGACGTAGATTCTCAAGAACCATGTACTCACACAGTTATTAATAAATTAAAAACACCACAGCCTTGTAGTGCAGAGCTAGTAGCTAATGGTGGATTCGAAGCTCCTGTACTCTCTAATAGCTGGGATGTTCGTGATTCTGGTACACCTGGCCTAGGCTGGAGTGTAGACTGGGTTAATCCAACCGGTGCTCCTGCAATTGCAAAGGCCGAATTGCATCGCGGTGTAAATGGTTGGGACCCTAAGAGTGGTTCTCAACATACTGAGCTAGATTCTGATTGGGGCGGCCCGTCTGACCCGACTAACGGTGAAAATGGATCTGTTAAACTTTTCCAAGACTTAATCACTGTTCCCGGCGGCAAGTATACCGTTAAACTATGGACTTCTCCTCGTCCAGGGCAGAATTCTTCTCAGAATGTTACCCAGGTTAAGGCCGGTGCAGTTGTCCTAGATACAATTATAGAAGATGGTACTGGCAATCTTAATACTGTCTGGACCGAACATGTTTACACATTTACTGCTACAAGCGGCGTCACTCGTTTGGAAATCAGCGACCAAGGGGTGGGCGATTCTTTTGGAGCGTTCGTAGATGATGTTAGCGTTAAGCAGGAATGTCTGTCCGACGTTACTATTTGTAAGTTAGATAACAACCAGAATCCGTTGTCCGGCTGGGAAGTTTATTTGAAGGGTCCAAAAATTGAAACAGTGACTGTATATCCTGATGGCGCGGACTATTCTACCGCAGGAACTTTGCCTGCTGGCCAATATGTTGTAGAAGCTAGCGGTACTTACGTATATCGCCCTGGCGATCCTGCCGCGTCTACTTCTGATGCAGCGTATTCTAAGCGCTTGCCTTCTGATCCTGTTTACGGTGGGGCTTTTGCTCCATGGGTGAGAGTGAACGATTTTCCAAACCCTCACACTGGCTGGCTGGGTATTCAGATTGATCAAGGGTTCACCGATTGGGGCTCTACTTTTAACCCGGCACACCAATACTCTACTTTCCGTACTCTTGGCGGTCCTGATGCAATGGACTTCCGAATTTTGGACGATAACTATTCCGATAACTCCGGCAGCTTAACTGTGGATATTTATAAAGTGCTAAAAGGAACAACAGGGGACAACGGCTGTATTACCCTCAAAGACGTACCTTTTGGAACTTACACTGTTGACGAAGTTATGCAGCAGGGCTGGTCCAACGTTTCTGGCCAAGGCCAAACCGCTAATGTAGACGGTGTCAGCGATACCTTTACCCTCGTAAACAAGTGTGACACTGGCTGTGAATCTCAAGTAACTGTTTGTAAGGTAAACGATGCTAATGATCAACCATTATCTGGCTGGACTGTATTCCTAAAAGGCAAGCTAGTAGAAACTGTTTCTGTAAACTCTAATAATCCTTTAGGGGCTACTACTTCTGCAACATTGCAAAACGGCAAGCAATACTTGGCCGTTGCCAGTGGCACGTGGGGCAATCGCAGTTTCGAAACTGTAGATGCCAAGTTTACTACTCCGGACGGTTGGAGCACAGTTTTAGACGCTCCTCAGGGCGGGTATCAAGATGAATTGCTTGAGCTTCAGGTTGATGACGGCTTTGTAGAATGGGGCCCTTACAATACATCTCATACCTATAACTATCTGATGACCGGCAGCGGCTCTACCGCTAAATTCCGTGTTTATGATTTTGCCAACCAGAATGATGCTGATAATAGCAGCTCCGCATGGTTCGGCGACAACGTCGGCCCGCTAACTGTGAAGATTTACGAAGTCTATTCTGGCGTAACAGAAGAAGACGGCTGTGTAACTTTGAATGATGTTCCTTACGGCACATACAGCTTGGGTGAGATTATGCAGGATGGCTGGATGAATGAAGATGGGGAAGGCGATATCGTAGTTGTGAATGGTCCAGTCGAAGGCCCGAATCCATTGCTCGACGGCAATCCTGGCTTCACTCTAGTTAACGCTTGTGTAGTAGACGAAATCTGCAATCAGCCGGAACCGGTTGTTCCAAACCTGCATTTGATCAAAGTAGTTTGCGACAGCTTTAGCGATGTTGCAGGAAATGCAATGAGCGACGCGTACGATGCTACCGGCGGCAATTATGTCTATTTCAATAACTATGCAAATGGCGCATTTTCACCTAGTCCTTTGGTAGGCGGCTTCGTCGATCCTGAGGAAATTCCGGATGGCTGTGCCATGGCTCATAACTGGCAGTTCTTGCTGTCTACGGATCAAGACCAAAATGACGATAACCAAACCGTAGCTACCGTTAATGGTACTTATACCACCGCTGCGTATGGTCCGGGCTCGGCTTTGTCTGCAGAATTGCAGGCTGGCATTCAGAATGGCAACTTCTGGGTGAGCGAAGTTACTCAAGGCGGTTATGATTTTGCTGCACTGCGATGTTACGACGACGCCTTCAACGGAGACAACCTAGAATTCATCAATCTTAACGGAGCAACCCCAGAGAATATTTACTGTATTGCGTACAACATAGAAAAGATTGCCCCATGCGTAGATGAGCCGATTTCTGTAGCCAGCGCCGCAGGCGTAACTCTGTCTTGGGGTGTTCGTGAGGGTTCTGTACCTCCAATTCCAACTAACATTGGCAATTATCCATTGGGAAGCTGGGGATTTGCACAATCAGCGGATTCTACCGGATATCCTGGAGCTTGGAGCGGTTCGGCCATTGCTGGAGCCAGCTACGTAAGCAATGATTCTACTCAGCCGACATTTGGCGGCGCGGCCGGCTATAACGGCGGCGTAGAATCTTACCGATTATTCTCTCATACCTTTACCATTCCTGCGGGGGCAATTAATATTAATTCTCCTGTATTGAGCTTCGCCGGTGACAACTCTGTAGAAGCTTATCTAGACGATGTTTTGGTTGGCAGTACAGCTCCAAACAGCGGTTTTACTACAGTTTCTACGACTGGCGCGTTAGCGTTAACCGCTGGCACTCACACCTTAAAATTTGTAGTAAAGAACGACGCTTTTGACCAGCCTAATAACCCAACGGGGCTCATTTACAAGCTGGACGATGTTACCTTTGATTGTAATGGTGGCGGCAACGGCGGTTCCGGATACAAAATTAGCGGAATAGTTTACGAAGATTCCAATGCTAACAACACAAAAGACGAAGGCGAGTCTGGTTTGCCAGGCTGGCAGATTAATATCGAAAAATTAGGTGAAGAAGAAGCCTTTACCGACAGTACTACCTCGGACGAAAATGGTAATTATCAGTTTACTGGTCTAGTAGCCGGTTGCTATTTAGTAACAGAAAGCACTCCGGGCGGCTGGATCGTTACAGAACCAGACGTGGATTCTGATTCATATCACGTAGCCGTGGGCGGAGTTAATAACTGTAACGAGTTATTTACCGACTCTGGCCAAGGATTCTTTGCTTCACTATTCATTAAAACTGCTCATGCTGCAGCAGGACCTTTGCTAATTACTTCAGCAGGGGATGCTGTAGGGGTCAACTTCGGTAACTTCGACAATGGCCGCGGCGGCAACGGCGGCAATGGCGGCTCTGGCGGAAGCTCGGGCGGAGGCGGCGGTGGCCAAACTCCACCTCCACCAACAGGACGAGTCCTGGGAGATTCTACTAATACCCCTAGCGACCAAGAAACTCCCGCTCCTACTGGTTCTGTATTAGGCGCTACAACATTGCCTCGTACCGGAACCCCAGCTTCTATTGTATTCACTATTTTGGGATTATTAACCATCGTGTTATTGCCCAAATATGCGACCGTAGAGGTTAAGGCAAGCAAACAAAAATAAGTGATATAATAAAACTACCTTAGCAATAAGGTAGTTTTTTCTTTTAACAACTAATGCGCATTTCGGCGCACATTCAATTTATGCTAGGTAAAATTATAAAATGGGCAGTGATCGCAGTCCTCGTGGCAGCAGCAATCTTCGCGCTCTTAAACAACGAATATTTCTTCAAGCAGCTTCGCTATTACACCAGTCAGGTATTTGTAACAGAACAGCAGCGCGAGAACATTCGCCGCGAGCGACCAGTTGTAGAAGAGCCGAGCCAGCTTCAAATTCCTTCGTTGGATGTAGTTGCACCGATTCAGTATGTGACCGAATCTAACGAACCGGTGTTTCAAGCCGCGCTAGCCAACGGCGTTGTTCATTATCCCGGCACCGCGGAGTTTGGCGCCGAAGGCAATAGCTACATCTTTGGCCACTCGTCCGACTTTGCTTTTAGCAAGGGTGATTACAAAACTGTGTTTGCGTTGCTGCCTAAAATCCAAATCGGCGCCGAAGTGAGCGTTACTAACAAAGAGGGCGAGAAGTACGTCTATAGAGTTTATGATAAGTTCGTAGTAGAAAGCAACGACGTCAAACAGCTCGAGCAAAACACCAGAGGCAAGCGCATCTTGACCCTGCAGACTTCATACCCGATTGGCACGGCCCTCAAAAGATATATTGTGAAGGCTGAATTAGTTAAGGACTAAATTTTAACCTTATAAATAGCGCTTAGATAAGCGCTATTTTTGTTTCCAAAATCAAAAAACTTAATTTTTATTGAAGTTTTCCCCAAAAACCCTTGACGCGGTTTAAAAAATCCTTGTAAAACAGCGGGTTTTTGGTTAGTATTAATTCATAAATCAAATAATTATCTTTCGGTATTCAGCGAAGCTAACCGCCTAGTCATCCAGAAAGATAAAAGGAAAACAAGAATGACTAAGTCAGAAATCTTGCAGCACCTTGCCGAAAAGACCGGCAAGACCAAAAAAGAAGTAGTAGAATTCATGGAAGCAATGGTCGCCTTGGCTTACAAGGAAACCAAGAGCAGCGGTGAATTTTCTATCCCAGGTTTGGGTAAGCTTAAGAAGAAGCATCGCGATGCTCGCCAGGGCCGCAATCCTGCAACCGGCGAAACCATCCAGATCCCAGCTAAGACTGTAGTGAAGTTTACAGTTGCAAAGGCTGCAAAAGACGCAATTCTTTAATCCAATATTAAAGGGTCACCTTTCTGTCCGGCACGCGGACGGGGTGACCCTTTATTGTTCTTTAGAAAAAATTATATCAGCGGATTGCAGACGGTAATGCGCAAAATTGCAATTACTGATTAATGGCCGGAGCGCCGGCTTGGTTGCTAACCGAAAGTTCGGCCGATTTATTGGGATTAGCCATCACCTCTTGTACTTTTTTAAGAATTTCTTCTGTGGTAAAGTAGGCCTTCACAAGATAAGCTTGCACATTGAGTGCCTTAGTCTTGAGGATGTCTTTATTGCTCCAGAGGTTACTGAGAATGATGACCGGGGTTTTGGCTACCACAGGATCGGAATGCTTGCGGATAGTTTCTAAAACTTTGAAGCCATCTACTTCTGGAAGCATTAGGTCCAACAGGACCAAATTGGGCTTATCGGCGATTATGGCGTCGATTCCTTGCTGGCCATCTTCTGCTTCTTTTACGTCGTAGCCACTGGTTACCAGCTTGTGAGCGACGATTTCGCGCATCGCGACATCATCCTCGACAATGACAATTTTTTTCTTTGTTTCTGATGAAGTAGATTCCATAGTGCCTTTACTATACCATATATGAGCCTATTTAAAAAGTTTAAAGGGTTCTGCACCGACTCTATAATATTTATATAAAAAGTATCCATGAGCGTAAATATCGAGATTTTAGAAGAGTTTGATAATCATAAGCTGGTATCTTTCGCTGTCGACAAAAAAACCAAATTAGAAGCTTATATCGCCTTGCACCGGGGCAGCTTAACTAGCCCTAGCTTTGGCGCGACCCGTATTGCCAGATATGCCAATAAAGAGGACGCCTTGCGCGACGCCTTGCGCTTATCTCGCTTGATGTCTTATAAAGCCGCTATGGCCGGCTTGGACTACGGCGGCGGCAAGGGTGTAATTTTGCTACCGGCCGGTGTAAATAAAGCCGATAGGGAGAAGATCATTGCTTCCTATACCGAAGCTGTTAATTATTTTGCTGGCCACTTTGTAACTGGAGCCGATGTAGGCGTAACCAATTCCGACTTAAAGATCATGCACGCCAATAGCGAGTTCATTGTCGGAGTACGCAGCAATCCGGTGCTGTACACCGCCCAAGGCTTGTTTAAGGCTATTGAGTTTTGCGTGCAAGCCCGCTTTGGCAACAAAGATTTAAAGAAGCGCTCGTTTGCTATTCAGGGCGTGGGCAAGATCGGCGAAGCCTTGCTGCATATTTTGTATAAAAAAGCCGGCCGCATTGTTATTACGGATGTAGATAGCGTTCGTTTAAAAGAGATAAAAAAGAAGTACCCAAAGGTCGAAGTCGTTTCGCCGACCGCTATTTATAAAGCGGATGTAGATGTATTCTCTCCCTGCGCATTGAGTAACTCTTTGACTTCGCAGACTATTACCAAGCTTAAGGCGCCGATTATTTGCGGCGGCGCCAACAACCAGCTGCAGGACCGTTCTGTGGGCGAATTGCTGCACTCGTTGGGCATTATGTATGCGCCGGATTACGTGGTTAATTCGGGCGGCTTAATTTCTGTAGTGGATGAGTACGAGCATAAGCAGTTTAACAGCGCCCGCGTTAAGACCCGCTTAAACAACATTGTCGTGATCCTTAAAGAGATTTTTAGCCGCAGCCAGACTATGAACCGCGCCACCAATATTATTGCCGACGAAATGGCAGAAGAAATCTTTAACGGCCGCTAGTTATGAAGAACGAGCTTTCATTTCCCAAATCATTGCAGACCGCTAATATTACATCCTTAGAAAAGAACTTAAAGACCAAGCCGGAAAGTTTCTGGCAGAAGCGGGGAGAGCAGCGCGCTCTCAAGCTGTTCCACGAAATGGCCAAGAGGGTTCCGGCGTACAAGGACTTTTTAAAAAAGCACAAAGTGAACCCTGCAAAGATAAAGAGCGCGGCGGATTTTGCTTTGGTTCCGACCATCGACAAGAACAACTACCTGCGCAAGTATCCGCTTAAGCAGCTGTGCTGGGACGGCGTGTTAAGCAAACAGCAGAGCGTTTATGCCGCCACTTCCGGCACCACCGGCGAACCGTTTTATTTTCCGCGCACGCATGAGCAGAGCCGGCAGTATGCGTTAACCGCTGAGCTGTACTTGCGCAACAACTTTCAGATCCACAAGAAGTCCACTTTATACATTGACGGGTTTGCTATGGGCGCGTGGATCGGCGGCCTGTTCACTTACGAAGCCGTACAGATTTTGCAGCAAAAAGGCTACGACATCAGCATTATTACTCCAGGCGTAAATAGCAAGGAGATCATTAAGGCTATGCGCCAGTTAGGCGATAAATACGACCAGGTTATTTTGGGTGGCTATCCTCCCTTTGTTAAAGACACCATCGACCAAGGGTTAAGCGAAGGCTTGAACTGGAAGAAATATAATTTAGGAATAATTTTTTCGGCCGAAGGTTTTACCGAAGCATTTCGCGACTATGTGGCCAAACAAGCTGGCCTAAAAAATATCTATACTTCCACGCTTAATCATTACGGCACTGTGGACCAGGGGACTCACTCTCACGAAACCCCGCTGTCGATTTTGGTGCGCAGACTAAGCAATAAGAATAAAAAGTTTAAAGCTAAGTTATTCTCTGGCATTGCCGAAAATGACGCTGCTTTGGAAAGGCAACCCACACTAACGCAATACTTGCCGGAGCTGTTTTATTTCGAAAACGACAATGGAAATTTGTACTGCTCGGCTTTTAGCGGCCTGCCCTTGTTTAGGTATGACCTCAAGGACCGCGGCGGAATAATGAGCGCCAAGGAGGTGATGGCCAAAGCTAAAGACTGCGGCATTGATTTGGATAAAGAGATTAGGACGGCAAAATTGAAAGACACCGTTTGGAATTTGCCGTTTGTGTACGTATACGAGCGCAGCGATATGGTGGTGAGCTGGTACGGCGGCAATATTTACCCGGAGCATGTGCGCGAGGCGCATTTAACAAAAGCAACAAATAAACATACGACTGGCAAGTTTGCCATGCGCATCACTTACGACAAAAAGCATAATCCGGTATTAGAGGTTAATACCGAACTTAAGCCCGGAGCGAAGCTGTCTAAGAAGTTTATTGCTACACTGCGCGATACGTTAATAAAGGTGCTGTTAAAAAAGAATTCTGAGTATCGCGTGCTGCACTCTAACTTTAGCAAGAAGATGGTGCCGGTGGTAAAGCTGTGGCAACACCAAAGCGCGCCTCACTTTGCAGGGGGCGGCAAGCAAAAGTGGACTATTAAATAATTAATTTGCGCTGTTGCGGCGCCGTTTATAAAACTATGGCAAAAAAAATCATAATCAAAGACAATTTCGACCGCAGTTCGTTTAAGCCGGTAAAGCTAGACGCGCGGAAGAACTTCGAAGCGCAAATTCGCCGCCTTAAACTGCCTAACGGAGTAAAGCCAGATCGTCGTCCGGTAAAAGTTATCGACCAGTATGCCATCCAGTTGGAAGAAGTGTTTTTGCTGCGCAACCCTAAGTACAGGTTCGACAAAGACTATCACGGCGAGTTTAAGCAGTTTGCCGCCAAAAACGGCTCGGGCGACAAGTACGTGACTAGCGGCAATTGGTTTTACTATCCTTGGCTCCACACTGTGATTCATTTTTTACCGGACGCTATGCACCAAGAGGTGCGCACCGGCCGCAACCGCAATTTAATTACTGCCAGCGAACAAAAGAAGTTTTACAACTCGGTAATCGGTATTTTAGGCATGAGTGTAGGCAGCCATGTGGCGCTAACCATCGCCATGACGGGCGGCGCTAGGCACATTAAGTTGGCCGATTTAGACGTGCTTTCGGCCTCTAACATGAACCGCATTCGTACCGGGTTTGTAAATATAGAAGTACCCAAGGTTGTAGCAGTAGCTAGGCAGATTTACGAAATGAATCCGTATGCTAAAGTAGAGTTGTTTGCTGATGGCTTAACCAAAGAAAATTTGCCAAAGTTCTTAAAAGGTACCGCAAAGCTGGATGTGTTGGTAGAAGAAATGGATCAGCCGTACTTTAAGATGCGCGCCCGCGAATTAGCTCGTCCACTTGGTATTCCCGTAATTATGGCCGCCGATAACGCCGACAGCATTATCGTAGACGTCGAGCGTTACGACCAAAACAAAAAGTATCCTATTCTGCACGGTATATTAGGCAAGATGACGGCGCAGGAATTTAGCAAAGTGCACCCGCAAGACTTGCCTCGGGTAATTGCCAAGATGGCCGGTGCAGAAATGAGCACAGTGCGCATGATAGAGTCGGTAATGCAGGTAGGGAAGACTATTTATTCTTGGCCGCAACTGGGTAATGCCGCTAACTTGTGCGGCAGCGTGCTTACATATTTAGCGCGCAAGATTATTTTAGGGGAAAACGTAAAGTCGGGCAGAACGGACTTTAACCTAGATAGTGCCTTTTTGCCGCCAAGTAAGGCAGAGACTAAGAAGCGGGATGGTCTGATTAAGATGATGGGGATGTAGGAAATTAAATTAAAATTATATTAAAAATGGTTTGTACAAGCTATTCCTCGTGAGAGCCAAATTTCACTGTATTAATATACGTGCTATTATCATAAATTAAAAGAAGGATTCGGTGTGTGGAAGCTAAAGTAATCCCAAGGTTGCCGAGCTGTTTTTGGGGCTTCTTCCTGCGAAACAGATAATATTCAATGGCACGGGAGTTCTTTGCTGAATGAATTCTCTACAATCTCTCGGTATGTAGGCTTTTCCTATATGTCATATTCATCATTTCCCTTATTTCGGAATAGATAGAAAAAGCTTCCGGTTCATCTTGTTCTGTCGATTTAGGGGGAGCAGAGAACAGCATCTCACTTTCTTAGTTGTTTTAAACTCGTCAGGTGTCAGTTTAGTATGTTCTGCATTTGCGAGCAACGGATTAATGACGCCGAATGATGGTTTGGTCACTCTAAAACCCTTTATTTAAGGTGTGATTTATGGTAAAATGGTTTCACTTATCTCGATTAACTTTTTTGGGACTCAAATAGAATTTATATGAAAAAACTCACTAAATTTGATACAGAATTTTTAGTTAAAACACTACAAGACGGGAGAGAAATTCCATTCGATTTTAAATACTTGCTTTTCCCAACAACTCAAAAAGAGTATGAGTTGGTATATGCTGGGAAGATGCGAAAAGAAGATTTGCTTGCAAATGAGGATGGTGTTTTCCCTGTCCCTCTTCAAACTGAAAAAGTTTTCAATGGCAATGAATACGAATCGTTTAAGGATGGATGGAAAAATATGATCGTGTTCGGTGATAATCTGCAATTCCTTAAAACCATTTACGAAAATAAGGACCCTCTGATAAAAGATAAGGTGAAAGGAAAAGTAAAGCTTATTTATATAGATCCACCTTTTGCGACTACCGATGATTTCTTAAACAAAGAAGGAGCAAAAGCTTACAATGACAAAAAGAAAGGTGCAGAATTTGTTGAGTTTTTGCGACGTAGACTTATTTTAGCACAAGAAATATTGGCAGATGATGGAAGTATATTTGTCCACCTCGATTACAAAAAATCTCATTACATAAAATTGGCACTGGATGAGATATTCGGCGAACTTCATCTTGTGAATGAAATTATTTGGGTATATACAGGCCCAGGATCGCCTAAAATGAAGCAATTTAATAGGAAACACGATACGATTTTTTGGTACTCAAAATCGGATAAATGGACTTTTAACAAAGATCAGATCAGGGTTCCTTACAAAGACCCTAATCAATCATTTCGTACTGCTTTTGATGATGGTGAAGGATGGGATGAGGAAGATTTGGAGGAATTAAGAAAAAAGGGAAAAGTTCCAGAAGATTGGTGGGAGTTTTCAGTCGCCGCTCGTTTGAGAGTAGACGGTGTTGAAAGAACTGGATACCCGACAGAGAAGCCAAATAAGTTTATCGAGAGAATAATCAAAGCGGCTTCAGTTGAAGGCGATATTGTGATGGATTTTTTTGGTGGTTCTGGCGCAACCGCTTATATAGCCGAAAAGTTAGGACGAAAATGGATTACATGTGACCTAGGTAAGCTTTCCTATTTCACAATGCAAAAGCGCATTTTGCAAATTGAAAATTCAAAGGATTTAGAAGATCAAAATAAAAAGTACGGGAAGAAATCAAAAAGTTTTGTTACTGCTCAACTCGGTATCTATGATCTAAAAAGAGCACTTGATTTGGAATGGCAAAAATATCAAGAGTTTGTCTCTGGGCTTTTTGAAGTGGAAATCAAGAAAAACAAAATTGCGGGGTTTGAATTTGAGGGTATGAAAGGCGATTTCCCAGTAAAGATTTTTGATTATCAAACTTTCAAAAACTCTACAATTAACGAAAAATATCTGAAAGATGTACATGCAGTTGTCGGAAAGAAAGCAAGTGGTCGCGTGTATATTATTGCCCCAGCAAACTTTGTTGATTTTCTCTCTAACTACCATGAAATTGACGGGGTAAAATACTACTTCCTCAAGATTCCATATCATGTAATTAAAGAGCTCCACAAAACACCATTCCTAAAATTGCGACAACCGCAAAGTAAAAAGAATGTGAACGATTTGGAAGAAGCGATTGGTTTCCACTTTATTCGACATCCCGAAGTAAAGTCGGAAATAAAGAAAGACAAGGATAGAGTAAAAATCTTAATTAAGAGTTTTACTAGCCAAGAACTTGAATCCGACAAATCACAAGACGAGAAAGGGATGAAAAATTTCGAAACCCTATCTGCTGTCTTTGTTGATAAAAGCTACAATGGAAAAGCATTCGAAATGGATGACGCTTTTTTTGCTGATGAACTTTTGCCAAAGAAAGCAAATAAAAAAGAAGACGATGACGAGGATATAAAATCAGAACTTAAGAAAATAGAGAAGAAGGGTTTAGAAATTTCGTTCAAAAAATCTGAATTGGGAAAGCAAATAATGGTGATTTATACTGATGTTTACGGTAATGACTTTGCTGAAATTTTCACCGTATAAAATATGACTATGCAGGATATTAAAACTTACAAACAAAAAGACTTGGTTCTAAAAGTGAATCAAAACTATGATCCGACAAAGTTAGATTTGGGCGCATGGGATTCTTTTTTGGATACCTTGTGTGTAGACAGAGAATACCAAAAGGAAGCAATAAAACACGCGGTTATCTTTCTTGCATCTGGGCGTTATGTTACTACTGAGGATTTAGTACATGAGAATTACAATAAAAATCCCGAACTGCAAGAAAAGTATCCGACCCTTAGCGATTACCATCACCATTTACAGCTACCTAATAAACTTTTTGCAAACATTGATTTAGCGACTGGTACAGGAAAATCGTATGTAATTTATGGTGTGGCACAAATCATGCTTGGGTTAGGCTTGGTAGATAAAGTTTTGGTACTCTGCCCATCTTTGACGATTGAAGACGGACTGTTGGAGAAGTTTGAGGATTTGAGTGGGAATGCACGAATCAAAAAATCGATACCAGCGAATGCTCTTTATAAAAACCCAAGCATTGTTGATGCAAATATCACTGTCAAAAACGGAAGTATTTGTGTTGAAAATATCCATGCAGTTTATGAAACAACTGGGTCATCGATTAAGGATAGTTTCCAAAGACAAGGCGAGCGCGTTTTAGTGCTTAATGATGAATCTCACCATATTTTTAATAAAATATCTGGCAATACAACAGAAGCGCAAGGTTTGAAGCGGTGGAAGGAGTTTTTATTAAATCTAGATTTCAACTTTCGTTACATTCTTGGTTTTACTGGTACAGCGTATCATGACAACGAGTACTTTAACGATGTTATTTATCGCTATTCTTTGCGCGAAGCCATTGAAGATAGAATAGTAAAGAATATTGAATATGTACAAAAAGATGACAGTTCGGGGACTGATGAAAAGTTCCAAAAAATATATCAAAACCACAAGGAGAATATTGATAAGTACCCAAAAATCAAACCTCTTTCAATTTTGATCACTAAAGATATTTCCAAGGCAAAAAGTTTAATGGAAGATTTGCTTGATTTCCTTGAAAAGAGAGAGGGGCGACCTCGTGAAAGTATTGAAGAAAAAGTTTTGATTGTTACTTCTCATAAGGATCATAAAGGCAATTTATCAAAATTGAAAACAGTTGATCATAGAGAAAATCCGACTGAATGGATTGTTTCTGTCTCGATGCTTACAGAAGGTTGGGATGTTAAAAACGTTTTTCAAATCGTTCCATGGGAAGATAAGGCGTTTAATTCTAAACTTCTTATCGCACAAGTATTGGGGCGCGGTTTGCGTTTACCAGAGGCATATACAACTCCTCAACCAAAAATCATTGTTTTTAACCATGACGCATGGAGCAGAGGTATAAAAGCTCTTGTTGATGAAGTGTTGGAAATCGAAACTCGAATAATCAGTGAGATTGTTAAGAATGATGACCGATCAAAATATCATTTTGATGTTTACAATCTTGATTACACCAAAGAAGAAGTGGAAGTAGAACACAAACCCAATCCAGTTGTTAATTATTCTCGTATTGAAAAAGAAGGTATCAAATTGGATTCTCAAGTGATACAAACAGAAAAAGGCACCTCTTATGAATCAATAACTGCGAAAGATATTCGGGAGAAGAATTATGTTATTGAATACGGAACTTGGACTGTTCAAGAAGTGGTGGACAGAATCTATGAGGAATTTGAGATTAGAGATTGGGAAGGAAGAATATTGAAACTCGGGGAAGAGCAGTACACACAAAATAACCTCCCACCGAAAGAAAAAATCCGAGAGATCATTCTCAAATCCATGAAAAACGTTGGTATTAAGGGTGATCAAATCATCGAAAAAAATGTCAATAAGATTCTCAATACCTTTGCTACACTTCTGCGAAAAAAGAGCAAGACAGTTGTGCCACAATTAAAAGTAAATGAACCCGTTGTTATTTCTACAAAAAATATCATCCGCGAAAGTTCTGGTGTTGGTAATTTTAGGCGTGGATATTCATTATTCTACACAAACAACTGGGAGAATGAGATCTTTGACGATGAACAACGAAACATAATGCAGAAGCTCAAAGAAGATGAGAGTTTCCCCAAGAGTGCCGACAAGGAACAAAATGAGTTTTTGTTTAAGACCCCCGTCAATGTTGTTTTTTCTAACGCAGAACCAGAACGAAGATTCATCGAGAACCTTTGCAAAAAGGATATTGCGGAGAAAATTGATGCGTGGTTAAAATCTCGGGATCGTGGATTTTATGGCATTGAGTATTCATGGAGACCATCAAATCACCAAAAGATTGGGATGTTTAATCCTGACTTCTTTATCAAGATCACAAAAGATAATGTAGATTATTTTGTTGTTGTTGAGATAAAAGCGGACAAAGACGACAGCGATGAAAACAAGGCAAAATACAAATATGCGAAAGAACATTTTGAGAGGTTGAACAATAAATTAGAGGAAAATAAAATTAAACAAAAATACATTTTTCATTTCTTGAGTCCAGAAGGATATTCTACATTTTTTGAGTATTTGAAGGATGGGAGAATATTAAAAGGCCAAGAAAAATTTAGGTGTGAATTAGAAAATTTATTAGAAGAATTGGATGATCTTGAATAGTTTCTATCCCTACTTCTGCTAACCAGGAAGACTACGTAAGCTTCGCGACGACCGCTGCTCGAAAATGCAGAGACATTATAAACATGGCATTTGAAATTTTGGTAGTCGAGTTAGCGGCAGCTGCCCAGGCTGTTGAATTGCGAAGTCCATTAAAGGCTGGTAAAGGCAATGCTGAAACTTATGAATATGTGAGATCAAAGGTTCCTTTCTATGCTGACGACGCTTTGATATACAAAGAGATTGAAAAACTAAAAAAGGATTTAATTCAGAATTAAACAAAACCGGCCCGGCCGGTTTTTCCAATTTTGTGGTATAATAAATTAAATGTACAATCCTCGTACAGAAATAAAAATAGAAAAATACGACCAATTACAAACAGATTCTGCAAGATTGGATTTTTTGGTTCTATTAGCATCTTTAGCACCCTCGAGCCATAATACTCAACCATGGCTTTTTGAGATTCGAGATAAAACAATAACTGTCAAAGCAAACTTCGATCGAAAATTACCTTATTCCGACGAAAATAACCGCCAGCTTTTTCTGAGCATCGGCGCAGCGATCCAGAATTTACTGCACGGATCAGATTCTTTAGGCTTGAAGTATGATGCAGAGTATAATTTCGATTTTGATAAGAACACTATTTTTACAATTTATTATCAATCTCTAGCATCATCTTCAATCGATCAGAAAGCTTTTGATAATCTGGTAAACCGTAAAACTAACCGACTGCCTCTTGAAGACAGACGAATAGACCAATCCATATTGGATGAAATGGCTGCTGAGTGCTTAGAGGGAATAGTTTCAACTTTTGTGAGCCAAGAAAATCAGAAACAGTCCATTAGAGATATTGTTTCTAAATCGGTTAAAGAAGCTTTTGCAGATAAGAAGTTTACTACCGAATTATCAGCTTGGGTAAAGCCAAGTTCTGTTAAGTATCGGGACGGTATGCCTGGCTACACGATCGGCGTGCCAAAATTAATTTCTTACCTATTACCATTTGCAATTAGAAATTTTAACTTGCAAAACTTTCAAGCCAAGATGCACGAAGAGTGGCTTAAGAATGCACCAGTGTATGGTGTTATCAGTACTGTAGAAGATAACGAAAGCGCTTGGGTTAAGGCAGGTATGTCTTTCGAGAAAATAGCTTTAAAAGCGGAGGGTTTAGGTTTAAGAATTGGAATAATGGGCGCACCTATCGAAATAGGAGATAATTATAAATTGGTTAAACAAGCTTTAGGCATCAGTACGAGACCTCAAATGTTTTTTAGAATCGGTTATGGTCCAGATATGCCTCATTTTAGTCCTAGAATAGATTTGGATAAGGTTATAGTTAGGGTATGAATATTTTTTTAAACGCAGATTTAATATCCGTTGGCGTTTCTGTTGCAGCAGTGACCATTTTGGGATTTATTGTCTTTTTCCAAAACACAAGGAGCGCTACCAATATTTTCTTTTTGCTTTTTAGTCTTACCAGCAGCGCTTGGAGTATCGTTAATTACTTAAATTATCAAGTCAGTAATCCAGTATTGGCCCTATGGATTATTAGGCTGGTTTTGTTTTTTGCTGTGTTTCAATCTCTAACACTTTTGTTGCTGCTATACAATTTTCCGAGTGAAAAATTACAAATAAGCCCTAAGAGGTACTATATTCTTTTAATCGTCGCATTTGTGGTGGCGATGTTTACGTTAACACCCTTTGTATTTTCTTCCATTATTTTTACTCCTGGAAGTGTTGCTCAGCCAGTGGTAGAGCCTGGAATAATGTTCTTTGGCGCTTTTGCTGTGGCTATGGTGATCGGCGGAATTGTTAGCCTGGCAAAGAAAATAAATAGAGCGACATCAGTAGAAAGAAAACCGTTATGGAATCTCATGGGCGGCATTATCGTAATGTTCGCCTGTATTATCGTGCTCAATTTTATTTTTCCTACCGTGCTTAACAATACATCTTTCATTCCGTTAAGCGCGGTCTTTGTTTTTCCCTTCGCGTTTGCAGCCGCTTATGCGATATTCAAACATCATTTGCTAAATGTAAAAGTTGTATCTACAGAAGTATTGGTATTCGTACTAGCTATTGCAACTCTGTTCGAAGTAATTGTTTCCGATGATATTTTAGCGATCATTGTTCGTTCGAGCATCTTTTTATTGGTGCTTAGTGTTGGCATCCTCCTGGTCCGTTCCGTCATCCGCGAAGTCAAACAGCGCGAAGAGTTAGAAGTATTATCTAAAGAGCTCGCTGCCGCTAATGAACAGCTCAAAGCGCTGGACAAAGCTCGTGCAGAGTTCATCTCCATCGCTAGTCATCAGTTGCGCACGCCTCCTGCAACCATTAAGTGGTATTTAGGAGCGGTACTTAATGGCGATTTCGGCCCGCTCAGCGAAGAACTTAAAGCCGCCCTTAGCCGTACCAACGTTACCAACGAAGCACAGATCTCTACCATCGACGATCTTCTTAATGCTTCTCGCATCGAGCGCGGCAAGTTAGAATTCTTCTTTGAGAACTTCAATCTGGAGCCGATGGTGAAGGTGTTGGTAGAGCAGCTCGAACCGCTTGCTCAAATGAAGAAGCAGCACTTGGTTTACACTCCGCCAAAGATGCCTATTCCCGATATAATCGTGGATCACGAAAAAGTTCGGCAGGTTGTGAATAACATGATAGACAACGCCATTAAATATTCCAAAGTAGGGGATATTCAAATCGGTATCGAAGCCGATGACAAAAATATTACCGTACGCGTTAAGGATACCGGCAAAGGCATCGAAAAGAGCGAGCTCGAAAACGTCTTTAACAAATATTCCCGCGGGAAAGACTCGGCCACCCATGCTACCGGGCTGGGCTTGGGCATGTATGTGGCAAAAGTTATCATCGAGCAGCACAATGGCAAAATTTGGGCCGAAAGCGACGGGCCAGGCTTGGGTTCCACCTTTGCCTTTTCCCTCCCAATTAAGAGCGATTTAAAGGCCTCTACGCTCGATTTAGCTCAAGAATTGGCTCCTCAGTCAGCCACCGCACCCGTCGAAACCCCTGCACCGCCGGTCGAAGCCCAAAAATAAGGCTTGTCCGTGGTATAATATATACAGGCAGGCATAAAGCCTTGCTGTAAAAATCTCTATGGCCATCTTTCACAAAACCGTTGAAGTGATGTCAAAAAAACAATTTGAGCTTATAGACATAACCAGCCACGCTAAAGCGGCCGTTGTTGATAGCGGCGTAAAAAGCGGGATGGCGCTGGTTTATAATCCTCACACCACGGCTAGCATTCGCTTAACTCACAACGAAGCTATGTTGCAGCAGGACATCATGAAGATGTTGTATCGTTTGGTGCCGATAGAAGACAACTACGGCCACGACGTGTTCGAGATGCGCAGCGAAGTAGACGTAAACGAACGCTCTAATGGCCATGCTCATGTGAAGTCGTTTTTGCTGGGTACGTCCGAGACTGTGCCGATCTTAAATGGCGAATTGGCTTTAGGCGCTAAGCAGAGCATTTTCTTTGTGGAATGCGATGGGGGTCGCAATCGAGATTTTTCTATTCTTATTTACGGCGAACAATAGGTATTTTCCTGTTGTTTTTTTATGTTTAATTTTCCGGCATAGGTCGATTACCGGAGGCTAAAAAATCGCATTGCGCAGTTCGTACGGCTGCATAATGCAAGAAAGGAACAATCAATGAATTATTATAACGATTATCCAACCGTAGTTCAGGATTCTGTATATAACCTGTACGATCGGGTAATTCAGTTTTTGCCAAACATCTTAGCTGCTGCAATTGTTTTGTTGCTCGGTTGGATTATTGGTATCTTCTTAGGCAATGTTCTTCGCAGAGCATTGGTGTCTGTCGGTATCGACGGGCTCGGGGATCAGCTCGGCTTAAAGCGTTTATCCGAACGCAGCGGCCGCACTATCAAAATTTCTAGCATCGTTCAGTTTGTAATTAAGTGGTTCTTCATCTTGGCTAGCATCATCGCAGCTGCAGATATTTTGGGACTCTCCGATATTACCAACTTCTTCTATGCAGACGTTTTGGGCTATGCCGGCCATGTAGTGATTGCTATGGCAATTATGTTGCTCGGTATTATTGCCGCTAACTTCTTAGGCGATGTTGTAAAAGGCACCGTTAAAGCAGGCGGTTTTGAATCTGGCCATATGCTTGGTTCTATCACTCGCTGGGCAGTTATCATTTTTGCTTTAATAGCTGCGCTGTCCGAATTGCAAATTGCCAAAGCTTTCTTGCTCGACCTGTTCCGTGCTGTAATCGCCATGATTGCAATTGCCGGCGGTTTGGCGTTTGGCCTCGGGGGCAAGGACCATGCGCGAAAAGTGCTGGACCATGTCGAAGACGGAATTTCTCGCAAGGCTTAGCATTCGCTAACTAATATACAAAAACAAACACGGGCTGCCCCAAAACAGGGCAGCCCTTAAATTATTGCGATGAGGGTGGGCGGGCTTGCACGAGGCTCAGTATTGTGGTAAAGTATAGGATAAGAAATCCATCAGGATTTCTTAAAATTGCATATTTACAACCAAAAAGGAGGTAATTTATGGATTGGTCTAATCGGCTTCTACTTCGGTACGTGGCAACTTGGTGGGCAATTCAAAAATTTGTCTACTGAGTACATCGAATCGCTTTTGCTTTTCGCTGTTAGGTCTGGCATTCGCCGTTTTGACACGGCGGCCGTCTATGGGGGAGGCAAAGTCGAAGCAATGCTCGGCGCATGTCTGCCCGAAGATGTGACCATTGTGACTAAAATTCCCGCAGCAATCAAACCGAATCTAGAAGACCTGAACCGATTGAAAGATTTTACTCACAAGGCAATATACATCGAAGTTTGTACGGATCCTTGGAAAGGTTGCGTCGATCTTCTATTGATGCAGTGCTTTTGCATAACTGGTTGCCGACATGGTCATCAGAAAGCAGGAAGCAATCCTAGAATGCCTGAATGGACTCAAGAATGAAGGTGTTGTTAAGCGTGTAGGAATCTCTTTACCTGACAATTTTTTATACCCTGTCTCTGAAACGGTTTTGCCGTACATCGACATAGTGGAAGCTCCCTTTAATATTGAGCAGACTTGGGTCCTTCAACAGCTTCCATATCTACTGGATTCTAAGAAGGAGGTTCTACTGAGAAGTTTGTTCAAACAAGGAAAATTGCTCACTAGTACACGCTCCGCTGAAATGATTATACAAAATGCGTTAGCACTTGGATCATCTGTCGTTATTGGTATGACAACAGAGGAGCAAATCACACGAAATATTGGCACCTTAAAGGAGAAGAATTATGAAATTGCCATCTAAGACCACTGAGGAGGTGCGCCAGACTTTTCTGGACTATTTTCTCAAGCGTGATCACCGGCTTATCAAGCAATCGGGTATCATCCCCGAGAATGACCCGACCCTTATGTTTATTAACTCTGGTATGGCCCCGCTTAAGCCTTATTTTACTGGCCAAGTTAAACCGCCCTATCCACGTCTGACCAATGTGCAGGATTGCATCCGATTTGTCGATGTCGAAAGCATTGGTGATTCCTATCACGGGACTAGCTTCCGTATGATGGGTTCTTGGTCTTTCGGGGACTACTTCAAAGAGCGAGCCATCGAATTTGCTTTTGAGCTCATTACCGAAGGGTTTGGTATTCCAGCTGGCCGTCTCTATGCCACAGTATTCGTTGCTGACGACAGTCTCCCAGGTATTCCGGACGACGAAGAATCTGCTCGAATCTGGGAGAAATTCCTGCCGCGGGATCGAATCATTGGTAGGCCACCAGTAGATAATTTTTGGGGTCCGGCGGGAACCAGCGGCCCATGCGGTCCTTGCACGGAAGTCTTCTTTGATCGTGGCGAGGAATTTGCTGAGGAGGAGACGGATGATATGTTGGTGCCTGGGCGACACATCGAAATCTGGAATGCCGGGGTGTTCATGCAATACTTCAAGGATGAACAACAGAATTTCTCCCAGCTCCCGATGAAGTGTGTAGACACAGGTGCAGGTCTTGAGCGTTTTGCCATGATCCTGCAAGACCGCGCTTCGATTCATGAGATCGACCAATATGAATCGTCTTACCTTCTTATTAACCAGCGAATTGGCGACATGCCATGGACGAGGATTATCCTTGACCATGTCAAAACTTCGATTTTGATGATTCGCGAGGGTATCATTCCGAGCAATACTGGGGAGGGATACCTTCTCCGTCGCGCGTTACGGCGAGCGATGATAGGCATCTTTCTACGAGGAATTGATCTGACTATTCTCCAAGAGTGGGTGGATTCTCTTAGCCAAGTGATTGATAACAAGGATTTAACTTTTCGTCACAAATCTGTTATCGCACATTGGATCAGCGAAGAACGGGTCAGTTTTGAAAAGTTGATGAATCGCAGTGGAAAGTATCTCGACAAAATCGTCGCGGCGAAAGAATTGGATGCACATCAAGCATTCACGTTAAAAACCGGTATAGGTATTCCCGAGGACCTCCTGGAAGAATTTTGTGAGCGTCATGACATAACTTTTCCGAAGGTGGAGTTTCTTAAACTTATCGAGGATCATCGGAACGTATCACGCCGACCTAAGAAGTGATAAAATACCCAGACCTGCTTTGTGTAAACCACGAGGCAGGTCTTTTTTTAAAAATTACAAAAATCATGTAAAATGAAGCCATGGTTAAAGGTTTTATATTTCTAACATCAACTGGATTTTCTTCCGAGCCGGTTATCAAAAGGTTTAAGGGCTCATTTTTAAATTATATTAATTATTCCGTTGCTATAGTCACGACAGCTGCAGAAGAAAAAGAAAATAATAAATACGCTCAACTCGCCAAGGAACAATTTGTGGAGATGGGGTTCTCGCATATTGATTTTATAGACCTTGAAACCGAACCCGATAGGGATTTTACTCAATACGCTATTATCTATGTTTGCGGGGTAATACTTTCAAACTTCTTAAATTTGCTCGAAAATCAAACTTTAAGACATCAATCGAAAGCCTGCTAGATCGAAATGGGATATATATAGGCGTCAGCGCAGGAAGTATTATTGTTGGTCCATCAATCGAAATTGCCGGAGAAGTTTCTGCAGATAAAAACGAGGTTGGTCTCGAAGATTATACAGGGCTTGGGATCACAAACCTTATCGTATTACCGCACTATTCTTCAGATATTGAGGAACAAGCAAAAGCTTTTGAAGAAAAATACAAGGTCTGTGTTGAGAGAATAAATAACTCGCAGGCTATTTTTATTGAAAATGGAAAAAGACCCTTGTTGAATAAAAAAAGAGGCACACTTTCGTATACCTCTATAATTAGAGTAGTTCCTCAATTCTTTTCATCATCGATTTTACTCTTGTGCCCTTTGAAATCTCCAAGGCAAGCCCATAAATAGGCAGATCTGAAAACTCAAGCAGTTTCGCTTGTTTCTCAAGTGAGCGGAATCCGCGAAGGTATTGGTGGCTGCGAGCGAATGCAAGTCTCACCAACGAAGCCGAGATATCCGAGAGGCATAGCTGACGTTCGATTGTTGCATTTTCGTGCAGCATTTTGAATGTCGATTGTTTTTGCCTGATCTCGTCTATGCATAGCTCACTGATAAATTTCGAGAGCGAAGCTGGATAGGGAACAAGTAGTTTTTTTAATTTATCATTGATGCCAGTCTTGTCATATAGGGTTTCTGCCGTTGCCAAGTCTCCACATAACGCCTCCGGCAACCAATATCCAGTTGCCCAGGAGCGGTGTTGTCCGCCCAATTTTTGCCTTCTATCCATTCTTGAACCTGCTCGATAAGCAGACTAGCATCGCATACTGCAATGCCGCCCGTACCTGATGATAGGTCCGCGAACACTGTCGTCACAAACGGAGAAGTTCCCAACGGGCCATCGTTTTCTTAGGAGGGAATCAATGAGGGGGAATATGTTTCAATCCTTCCCTGATCACAGCCCGCTAAGAGATCGACTTTGTCCTTAGAAGAATCTCTTTTCAATCCGACATGTACTAGCACTTGTAAGCCTTGTAGTTCACGCAGAATGCGAGCAAGTTCGGAAACGAGATTTTTCATTTCGCCTCCTTTCGTTTCGATTCCTCGAGTTCGATTAAAGCTTTTGGAAAGCCGAACGTAGATGCTAGATATTTTATATCCGATTCGACAAGGGAATTGTCTTGCGGGATATGAGTTTTGATATTCTCTTTTCCCACGTTCGAGACCTTTCTCGAACTTTGACACTTCTTCGATAAGTACGGTTTGAACCGCAGCGGACGGAGACCAATGACTTTCTGATATCGCAGCAAACTCATCGAATTGAATCGAGGTTTGCCGACAGAGAATGTAAGCCTCTCGGATGAGTTTCCGAAGAACGTATTCAGCTGCTTTGTTTCCAGGTCTAAGCCCTTGAGATACTAGCAGCGTTGATGCTTTACCTAGATCGGCTAAGCGACACATGATGGCTTGATCTTGAACTTTGGATCGCTCAGTGATTGATTCGACTATGCCTTTCCAGTTGGAGTTTTCATAATCGCTTCGGCTACATTCGATTGCAGTGACGATGCGATCAATACTGGCTCCAGAATCGGCAGCGATTGTTTCCAACGGAGATTTGAATAGAGCATCTCCCTCAAACTGGGTAAAAACCAAGTTCCAGAGTTCGATTGATTTATTCGTATGCGGATTTTGCCAGACAATCTCCCGTGCGGACGCCGCATCTGTTTCTGGTCGGAGTGTAAGTGACATTGCCATCGTTAGCGGCAGTCTTTACACCGAAATTTTTTCCAAATTTTTGCGATGTTGTGTCTTGCGGATGAACGGTTGCCGATAAGAGGCCCGGATTAATGCCCAGACGTTGGGTCAAATAGTTCCAAGCACTTTCTATCATCACACCTTTCACCTTGTCTTCTTTGTCTTCGTATAGGGAAAAGTGGCCTAGCATGTCGAATGCCAGATGATGCCGTCCTGAGTATCCTATCTTTTCCCAGCCATCAGTTCTGAGGCAGGTTTGCACCGAAACGACACGGGCTTTCTCTGGGGTCACTCCATCAGAGATCGTGCTTTCGAATATTACACCGCCTGAAATATTGAACAGGAGTTTAGGATTTGAACTCAAGATCGGAACACTGTCTTGCCAGTTGAAACCGTAGGTTCTGAAGTGATCTTTGATTTCATTATACAACTTCATGTGAATCTCCCATTGCCAAATGTTTGAATATAGTCTGCCTGACTGCGTAGGTGAACTTGTTCATCTCGGGGTAAGTGACAAGTCCGTGGTTAATATCCCAGCTCAGGACATGAGCTGGAATCCCGAGATCATCTAATATTGCCTGGGCTCGTTCTGTGCTCATGGAATATGCTGCTCCGTTAGCGCAGATTTGTCGCTGAGCAATAGGGCAACGAGACTCCTCGCATTCGTGTTTGGCAAATGCATGAACCGAAGTAATACTTGGGATCTTGAGCATCCTAGTAAGTGCGCAAGAGGATTTGAGGTATACAGGAATTCCAGGGAAGTGTTCGGCGCTCAAGGAAAAGGTAAAGTCTATCAGATCTTGAGGTAGCATCTTTACATTGTCATCCCGTGGAATGTTTGGCATGGGGAGTTTATGAATTCCCACCAGTCCATTCTCAATACCTTCAGTCCAACGCAATCCTCCGGGTATGATCATATCAATGACGTTGCCGTAGTGCTTCTTGGCCCAGAGCATCATCATTTCGATGCGATTCCTGTTCCCGCTCCATTCAGGAACTATCGGCCGCATGTACCATGCGATAGTAGCGCCAGCCTCTTTTGCCTCTTCTGCGTTAAGGAAGCGATTGTTGCGAGCGGGCTCAATCGTATTAGGATTATCTGCCCAACATAGAGACAACATCAGGCCCCGTGTTGCGTTTGTAATACGGGCAATGTCTTCTTTTTTCCTTTCGGAACACCGCCTTTAGTGACGATCCAGAAAGGGTTTCGAAGACCTCGACGCACGAATGCATCCATAATCTCAAACGTACTGTCAGTAACAGGTCCGGGTGCAAACGGTTCAGTGCTTGCTGTTCCAATGCTGATGATTGTCTCATCAGCAACAAAAAATGGATGTTTAATCAGTTCATCAATGATTTGATCAACAGTGAACTGAGTGCGTTGCCTCGGTCTTTTGGGCATTGTGCCCTGATCTGCGAGATCTTGATGCGTGTCTTGGACGTGGCAATATCTACACTGCCAAGAGCATCCAACCCATAGATCTATGCTCAACGAGCTGTTAGACACGCTGACGCACGAGAGTGGGTGACTGCTGTCTGGCACAAGGACTCCGTACGTATATTCACGAACAGAAAATTCACGGCCAGTGGTCATCCCTGTGATTATTGCACGTGGCTCCGAATTGGCTGCCATAAAATACTCATTCTTGGATTTCATAACTTACCTCCTTTTTGGTTGTAAATATGCAATTTTAAGAAATCCATCAGGATTTCTTATCCTATACTTTTATCACAACACTGGGCTTTGTGCAAGCTAGCTTATCCTTATCTATATACCTTACCCGCAGGGAGGAATTCAGTTAGGGATTGTCGAAATAGATTCTAGCCTGGTCACTTATGCACCCAAAACAGGGCAGCCTTTTAAATTATGAAATAAATTTGTGGACAAGTCTGTCTAATCAAAAATGCTATAATAAATCCATGATCAGAAAGTTCTGGCCGTTTTTATTGCTCATTTTTATGATCCTCATATTTCTGGGGATGTTTAAGATGCTTAAAGATTATCGCTCCGACCAGGCCCAGCGCGTTGCCGAGATGCAAAAGAAAGCAGAAGAAGTTAAGGTTACTATTATTGAAGGCCTTAACACCGAAGAGATTGCGGAAAAGCTGGAAGATGCAGGCATGTTTAACAAAGATCAGTTTATGGAAGCGGTGGAAAACTTTGACACTACCAATTTTCCGATTATTCAAAAGCCAGGCAAAACTTTATTGGAAGGTTACTTGTTTCCGGATACTTATCGCTTTGCCAAAGATGCCACTCCCGCTAGCGTGATAGATACCATGCTGAAGAATTTTGTGAGGCGCATGTCTTCTATAGGCGTCACAGTTAGTGATGATAAGTTTATCATCCCTGGATACGAGAATTTAAAACCGATAGGTGGCGATGGGCAGTCGGGCTTGTCTTTGTATGATGTGCTGGTGTTGGCTTCTATCATCGAATTAGAAAGCGGGGATAGCAGCAATATGAGCTTAGCCGAAGAACGCGGATTGGTAGCAGGCGTCTTTTATAACCGCATGCTGATCGGTCAGGCGCTAGAGAGCGATGCGACGGTAAATTATGTGACCGGCAAGAGCGACCCCGGCGTTTCTATTAGGGACACGCAGGTTAACTCGCCATACAATACTTACAGATATGCAGGCTTGCCGCCGGGACCAATTGGCAATCCGTCTTTGGGTAGTATTCAAGCCGCGCTGAACCCGACCAAATCTGATTACTATTACTTCCTGCACAAGCAGCCTTCCGGCGAAGCGGTATTTAGTAAAACTTTCGAAGAGCATGTGCGCAATAAGCAGCGCTGATTATTATTTAACGAACTTCCTTAGCTATTAAGGAAGTTTTTTATTTGCCTGTTCGGCAAAATTTCGTATAATAATAGCAACCACAGGAGGGAATATGAAGTTTAGCTTGCTTATCGGTCTGGTAATTCTGTTAATTGGTTTTTCTGGTGTGCATGCCCAAAAAAGCGCACTCAACGCAGCAGTGGTAGTAATTCGGGTGCGGTCATAAAATGCCTCGCGACAGAGACATGGTGGAGGTGTCGACGTTGATGCTTCCGGACACAGTGACGGTTTTGCATCTTTCGACGCCGCGATATCCTTGGGGTGCAGAATGGGCAGGTGGGCGTCAGAGTATCGTCGAGGTTAGGCTGATGGATTCCGAAGTTTTCAGTATCACGGCCGTTCACGGAAATCCGGCACTCAGAAAATCGGCGGAACATGCCGCGGCTAGGTCCATGTTTAGGACCAGTCAAAAGGAGGTGACTATATACATCCAGTATATTTTTGCTGGGCGAGGGGGACTGTAGGATAAATAAAAACAGAAGTTGTCTTCTGTTTTTATTTGTTCAAAGTAAAGTTGGAATGTCCGCGGAGAAAATCCTCCAATTCCACTGCGTTTTTTGCCTTCCAGCTGTACGCCTATTAGCTCGAGGCTGGTATTGTTACCGCAAATAATAGCGTTGTTTCTAAATTCTCCCGGATCGCCGATTTGTGCCGGACCGACTTTGCACTCGAGAATCTTTAAAGTTTTCCCTTCCCAGTTAGTATAGATTCCCGGCCACGGCTGGTAGGCTCGCCATTTGTTGTAAATTTCTTGAGCTGTTTTAGACCAGTCCACGTTGCCGTCTGTTTTAGATATAAGAGAGGTGTAGGTGGCTTTGTCGTGGTCCTGTTCTATTGGCTTTATAGCGCCTGTTTGGTATTTAGGCAGGGTGTCTAATAGCAATTCTGCCGATATTTGAGCCAATTTTTCTTGTAGTACGGGGTTGGTATCCGTTGGGTCGATGCCTAGTTCGGCCGCAGACAGGATCGGTCCGCGGTCCATGGCTTCGTCCAGTACGAAAATGGTGGTTCCTGTTTTTGGTTCGCCATTGAGCAATGCAAACTGAACTGGCGCTGCTCCGCGATATTTTGGCAGCAAAGAAAAATGCACATTCACAGTTCTAAGCGGGGAATGTTGATGATCTCTAAAGGCAAGATCTTGCCGTAAGATACCACCACAAAAATATCCGCATCAAAACTTTGAGCTGCTCGACAAGTTCGCCATTATTTTTGCTTTCTCCGGTTTTAAAGTCGGGATGCCATACTTGTTCGCCAGTTCTGCAATAGGGGATGCTGTTGTAACTTGCTTGCGCCCGACCGGTCTGTCTGGAGAAGTGACCACGGCTAAAACCTCATGTTCTCGGACAAGAGCTTCTAAAATTGGTTCGCCAATGCGGGATGTACCAAAGTAAACTATCTTCATTATTTGACCTTTAGGGTTTTAGTTAATTTGCGGAGCACGGCCGCCTCAATAGACAGTCTGCCAAAGCTGTGTGGCGATTGCTTGGGATCTTGATTTTAAAATGATTGGCGATGTCGTTTAAGGAAAAGCCGGAGAATCGCTTTTTGTTCTTGAGTAAATTCTTTTTTGCCATGTATAAATAGCACAACGGCCAAATGTCGAACACATGGTAGTCGTATTTGTATTTCATACCCACTTTTTATACGAAGTCCGCAGCATGGCCGTATCCATTATAGTTCCGTAAGGGGCGATAATAACGTTAGTGCCGAAAGTCTTTTCGAACTTTTTAACACAGTTTTGAGGCTTGGCGCACCCTTAACCATGTCCCACGTCATCTTGTTTACGGCCATTGCCTCCGGGTCGCGGTTCTTCCATTTGGTCGGCTTAACGAAACTCTCAAAGCGCTTCTTTTCGTTCAAAGTTTTCTTGTCTAATAAAACACCGGCTAGCTCTAATAATTCGTGCTTGTTAAAATCCACACCAGTGGCCTCTACATCAATTATTAAAATGTCTTTGTTGAACATAGTATATTTTTGCCGCGGCTATAACAGCCTTAGCCTTTAATGATTCGTTTAAATACCTCGGCCGTAAGCCGCGCTCTGGCGAGCGCGTCATTAGGCCGGTTGAGCTTAAGATTAAAATGAGTCGCGAGAGTGTCCAAAGTTGGGATTTTCTTAATGCCGTAGTGGATAATATAGATATAGCTTAGCGACCATACGTCTAATAAGTGCTTGTCGTAATTGAATGGGGTTAAGGTCTTTTTAAAGGCTTGTTTTAAAAACAAATAATTCTGAACCGATTGTGTTGCCAGTAAAGGCTCGTAGCCGAATGCCGCTACAAATTGCTTGATCGCTTCCGTAATCTTAGGGCTTTTACGCAATTCGTCGAAGGTGATGCCTAAATGGCTGGCATGGTTGTGCAGGGTACCGTCTAAAAACTCACCTTTACGTATGAGTTAAAGTAGTTCTTTTCCAGCAGGCTATCTTTGTCCAGCAAAATTCCAGAGAGTTGGATGATATGATCGCGTTCGATGTCTACCCCGGTAGCTTCGATCTGAAAGATAAGTATGTCTTTAATTAATTTCATGCGGCAACGTCTCCGCCGGCAGAGTTGGCCATTTTATCGGCATCCTCTGTTTTGCTTTCGCCAATAAGCTTAAACGGCTTGTCTTGGTACTGCTTTATTAGCTCGTGGCCGGAAGTAACCTCATTCATTTTGTCGATAATCAAAATATTATTAAGATGATCGATTTCGTGCTGCAGCACGCGTGCTAAAAATGTATCATCGGTTAGAACGAATTTTTCGCCGGCCAGGTTATAAGCTTCTACTGTAATTTTTTTTGGGCGGGTAATTTTGCCGAACAGGTTCGGCAGAGACAAGCAGCCTTCTTCCATTTCGTCTGTTTCTTTGGAAACCTCGGTGATGCGCGGATTGATAATAGGGAACACCGGCAGGCCGGCTTCTTCTAAATAAATAATGGCCAGTTGTAAGTTTTGCCCAATTTGCGGCGCAGCTAAACCGACCCCATTGGCGGCCTTGCAAGTAGTAACCATATTGTTGATGAGTCGGGTTAAATTTTTATCGCCAGGCAAATTAACTTCTTCTGTCGGGGTGCGCAAAATTTTTGCCGGAAGTTTGGAAATTGGTAGTATCATTATGATCTTTTTACTTTGTTAGTTGGCTCGGTGGTTTTAGTTTGCTCGGCTGCAGCTTTTTGCTCTGCATTGTACTGTTTAACGAGATAGGCAAACAACCGTCCTTTATTGGTCACATTCTGACTCTCCAAAACCTTTCCGGCTAAGCCCCTGAGTACGGCTGCCGGCATGGTCGTTGCCATTTTTAAATAAAATCCAAAGTGCTTTGGATCGGACAATTGAGCAGCTAATTCGTCGGCTAGCACATGAGCGGCAGAGTGCAATTTTGGATCTTTCTTTTGCGGGAATTTCTTCGCTTTAGCCAGGTCTTTAAGGGAGTCCATAGCTTCATTATACCTAGAATTTTTGCTTATTTCTAGGTATAATATTGGGTATGAAGAATAAATTTCTGATAATTTTGCTGGTTTTGGTATTCGGCGGAATAGCTATTTACGAAGGTTTGCCGCAGCGTGTTGGTAATTGGGTAAAGAGCGGCCAATACTTTCATGGGTTGTTATCGCAAGTGCCGGTACCGGAGTCTTTATCTGGGCCATTGCGCGGACCATTGGATGCTAGCAATAGCAATCTCACCCTAAACGGAGTTATCGAAGAAACCAACAAGCAGCGCGAATTGTACAAACAGATGCCGCTGCGTATGAATGCAAAACTCAATTTAGCTGCTAAAGCAAAACTGGACGATATGTTTCGACAGCAATACTTTTGAACATGAATCTCCGGATGGCAAGCATCCCTCCGATGTTATCAAAGCCGCGGGCTATGAATATTTAGTAGTGGGGAGAACTTAGCTTTGGGTAATTACGAAAATGATCAAGTTTTGGTAGAAGCCTGGATGAACAGTCCTGGCCATCGCGCTAACATTTTGGATAGCAAATTTAACGAGATTGGCGTAGCTGTTGGACGCGGCATGTTTGAAGGCAAAGAAGTGTGGCTGGCTGTGCAGGAATTTGGCGCGCCGATGTCTAACTGTCCGACGCCGAGCGTGAGCTTAAAGAGCCAGATCGACCGCAACCGCGAAACAATCGAAGAGCAAGAAGCGCAGCTATCCGTTTTGCGCGCGCAGATTCAAGCCAACCGCTACAAGACCCGTGCCGAATACGAGGCTGCTGTGGCAGAGCATAATACCCGAGCAGAGCAGCTCAATGTTTTAATCGACAAGACCAAAACAATAGTTAACGAATATAATCAGCAGGTAAATAGTTTTAATTCCTGCTTAGAAAAGAATGGATAAAAAGTTTTAGTCGCCAATTTAAATATATATCCGCAGTCACAAAATCTGAGTTCTTACAAAGGTAAAAAGTTTGCTCGAAGGCAATGGGCAAACTTTTATTACTACTCCCAACTCAGAATTTTTGTTTGCGGCCTTACGAAGTGGGGAATTGCGCGACTTGTTTAACAGTTCCGACATTGCCTTGGCTGACGGCGTGGCGATTATGTGGGCAGAGCGCTTTTTGAGCTGGCCGCTTCGCTCCGCACAGTTTTTGGGGCAAAGTGTTGGAAACTTGGATCCATGTTGTAATTAGCGGGGCTCGCGTTTTGCTCACCCCAAAATATTTGTATAAGAATATCCCGGAGAAGATTACTGGAGCAGACGTTTTTTTTGATCTAATCCAATTAGCAGCCGAAAATAACAAATCGGTTTACTTAGTGAATGACCAGCTTAACTCGGCTCAGATGACAGCCGATTTGCTCCAAAAAAAGTATCCCCATCTGCAGGTGATGGTTTCACAAAAAAGCAAGGACGACCCGTCTTTGATTGCGGATATTAAACAAGCAGCGCCGGACATGCTGTTTATTGCTTACGGCCAGCCAAGACAGGAAAAGTGGATCAAGCAGCATTTGCCAGATTTGCCGGTTAAGCTTGCTATGGGCGTGGGCGGCACTTTCGATTACGCGGCCGGCGTAAAGCGCAATCCGCCGTCCTGGATTCGCAATAGTGGGCTGGAGTGGCTGTTCCGATTGGTTACGCAGCCCCGCCGCTGGAGGAGAATCATCAATGCAACCCTCGGCCTGATAGTTTCATTGGTTCGCTTTAAAGTTTTTTCCACTTTCCCGTATCGCAGCAATGCTTCCTGCGTGGTAGTGAATAATGACAACAAAATATTCTTGTTTGCCAGCGACCCGGAGCGGATTATAAAAAATGGGCAATATGGCTTGGCAGGAAAAAAGTTTTGGCTGTTTCCTCAAGGAGGGGTTAAGCCTCACGAAGATTTGATTCAGTCTGCCAAGCGGGAATTGATTGAGGAAGCTAACTTGGCTAACGTCGAATATTTGGGGACCGCGACGCATATTAACAAGTATGACTGGACTAACGGCTATCGCAGCCTCTTTTTGAGCCGCCGATTGTACTGCGGCCAAGAACAGCGCACCGTATTTTTTAGATTCCTCGGCGATGACTCTGAAATTAAATTGGAAGACGGCTATTTTAGCGAATGGAAATGGCTTAGTAAGGAAGAAGTGCTGGCAACTATTTCTCCGGAACGCCGGGCTTCTGCCGAGATTGTCTTGAATGAACTTTCACAGCTTATCGGCACCGAGCTTTAGCTTTATAGACCTCCTTTAAACTGTTGAAAAAAGCCCGTAAATATAGTAAATTTTATATATGTCTAACCAAGAGATAACAACAAATCAGCCTGTCAGAAGTCGGTTTGCACCTAGCCCAACCGGGTTTGTTCATGTTGGCAATTTCCGCACTGCTTTGTTTGCGTACCTGTTTGCGCGCCATCATGGCGGAACGGCTATTTTACGAATTGAGGATACGGATCAAAGTCGTAAAATAGATGGTGCTGTCGAAAACTTGTTATCTGTTATGAAGACTTTAGGCATCGAGTTTGACGAAGGGCCTCGCTTAACAGGTGATCACCAACTTGAGTATCGTGGCGCACATGGTCCTTATGTACAATCCCAACGGTTGGAATTATACAAAGAACACGCACAGAAATTGGTGACTCTAAAAAAAGCATATTATTGTTTTTGTACTCAGGAACGTTTAGAAGAATTACGCAAAGAGCAAACTGCTCTTAAAAAGCCGCCAATGTACGACCGTCATTGCCGCAATCTTTCTGAAGATGAAGTTTCTTCTAAGCTTGCCGACAATCCCAATGCTGTTATTCGCCAGGCTATACCAGAAGAGGGTCAGACTATAGTGCATGATTTGGTTTATGGCGATATTATTTATAAGCATGAGATTTTAGATGACCAAGTTTTGCTAAAATCGGATGGTTTTCCAACTTATCACTTAGCAGTAGTGGTGGATGATCATTATATGGAAATCACTCATGTTATTCGCGGTGAAGACTGGATTCCTTCTACTCCCAAGCATTTATTACTGTTCGAAGCTTTTGGCTGGGATAAGCCACAATTTGCTCATCTACCTTTGATTACAAACCCTGATAAGACTAAATTATCAAAGCGACAAGGTGACGTGGCTGTAGAAGACTTTTTGCAAAAAGGTTATTTGCCAGAAGCGTTGGTTAATTTTGTAGCTTTCTTAGGTTGGAACCCAAAGACCGAACAAGAAGTTTTCAGCATGCAGGAACTCATCGAACAATTCGATCTCGTTAAAGTTAACAAGTCTGGAGCAGTATTAGATTTGCATAAACTAGATTGGATGAATGGTATGTACATTCGTCAGACTAACGAAGATCGATTACTGGAATTGCTTAAACCATATCTCGTTGAACAAGGTATTAAACTCGAAGATTATCCAGAGCAATTTTTACAAGCAGTAGTTAAGATTGAGAAGGAGCGTTTAAAAAATTTATCACAGATTAAAGAAGATACTCAGTTTTATTTTGCAGAACCAGAATACGATCCAGAAATTGTGATTTGGAAGAAAGCTGATAGGCTAGATGCTGTCGCTAAGCTCACAGCTCTGGTAGAAAAACTTTCGGCTTTGGATGTTGAAGATTTCGTTGCAGAAAAATTAGAAGCGATTATAAAGGAGTGGATAGGGGAGCAGGGTTTTGATACTGGCAATGTTTTATGGCCAATGCGGGTTGCATTAACGGGTTTAGCAAAGAGTCCTAGTCCATTTGAGGTCGCTGGCTGTTTGGTTCTTAATGGCGGCAAAGAAAATGTGATAAATCGCTTAAATAAAGCGATAAACTTATTATCCTAAGTATCTAAAATCAGAATAGCTATATTACACTCAAGACTTTTGAATAACACTTCAAAAGTCTTTGATTTTGTGCTATAATCACAGTAATGATAACGAGTAAATCAGAAACAAAAATTCAAGAAAAACCCTCTAAAACAGGTAAAAAAAATGCTAAAACTCTACTCATCGGAAGTTTAGCTTTTTTGGCTGTCGTGACCTCTGTTTTGGGTAGTTATAGTATTGTCAAAACCCCGACTGTTTATGGTGCCAACGACCGAGATCGTCTACAGCTTAAATTGGAGCAACTTAAGAGTCAGATTAATAGTTACCAACAACAGATTAGCCAAACTCGTAACCAGTCTGCGAGTCTGCAAAATGAGATTAGTATTTATGATAATCAGATTAAGTCTTTAGAATTGCAAATCGAAGCTAATCAGACTCAACGAGAAGATACAACTCTTCAAATTAACGAATTAGAAATTCAGATTCAACGCCGACAAGAAGAAATTGATGAGAATAAAAAAATCTTATCTTCTTTGATTTTACAATTGGCTAAACTGGATAACAGTTCCTTTTTACAAATTGGTTTAGGCACGGATGATTTCTCTAGCTTTTTAGATCAAGTACAATATGTGCGCAGTGTTCAGGATCAAGTTTATTCTTTAGTGTCCCGTATTAAAGAAATTAAAGTTAAATTAGAAACTCAGCAGAAAGATCTTAAAGAGTCTTTGGCTAAACTCGAATCCCTTAAGGATGAATTAGCTATAAGTCAAGATACTTTAGAAAGCCAGCGCGGTGCAAAAGAGCAATTACTTGCTCAAACCAAGGGTGCAGAAAAGAATTATCAGGCTTTGCTTGGTCAGACTAAAAACGAAGAGTATAAAATTCTAGAAGAGTTGAGCGATTTAGACTCCGCAGCTCAATCTAAGGGTGGTAAAAAATCTATTTCGGTGAGCAAAGGCGTTTTAGCTTGGCCAATGGACGGCGTGTTAACACAAGGTTACGGTAACACTGGTTTCCGTTCACTTGGTTACAATTCTCATAACGGTATCGACATCGCTGCCCCAGCTGGTAAACCGATTTATGCAGCGGCAGATGGAACGGTGGCTAAGTGTGATACTGGCGAAGCGGCATATGGCAATTGGTGTACTATAAAACATAATATTGAAACAAAAAGCGGAGCTCGTTGTATAGTTACGTTATATGCTCACATGCGTTCGATTAAAGTTAAGACTGGATCTAAGGTTGAGAAAGGGGATTTAGTTGGTTACGAAGGCAACACTGGTAATACTACTCGTTTACTTTATGGTCCAGAACGTGGCTATCATCTACATTTTTCGGTATTTGACTGCGACGGCTACACCGTGACACCTGGAAAGTACTCAGATGTTTATGGAGCGTATTCAGTACCATCGGGATACACTTATAACCCGATGACCTTCTTGGGACAATAGAATTAAGCCGCCGCTAAATTGCGAAAGCGGCTTAATTAATTTGAAATAAATATAAATGAAAACCTGGGCTCGCAAATTAAAGATTGCTTTACTTAGTACAATTGTTGTGTTTCAGTTTTTTGCTTTTTTGGCGCCTTTACAAGCTAATGCTCAAGATTCCTTACCAGACCCGCTGCGTCCGGCTGCTCAAGAACCAACGGAATTACCAGTTTATAACGCTGGCGTAGATCAGAGCATTAAAGATTACCTTTGCACCCCAGAAGGTACTGGGACAGATTTGTTCGACTGCATTGATCGTCTCTATCGTTTTGGTATTTCTGCGGGTGCAGTGTTGATTGTGTTCTTTATTGTATACGCTGGTTACATTTACATGACTGGTTCGGAGGCGTCTAAAACAAAAGCTAAGCAGACACTACAAGCAGCATTTACTGGTATGGCTGTGATGTTGGGTAGCTTCCTATTACTTAATTTTATTAACCCAGAGCTGGTCAATATTAAACGGATTCAGCCGCCAATTTTTAATGCGGCCGATCTACCAAGTTGTGAGGAGATTGGATTTTCTGATAAATGTATCATAACCACCGGCGGTAGCAGTGGCCAAGTGTTTAATCCAAGTACTGGTTCTGGTGGAGCTGGCGCTGGGAGTTGTAAGATTATGAATTCTGGTGCTTGTTCTGTAGAAAACATGAAGTTGTGTAGCGCGTGGAATCCGGAAGATGCTTCAAGGGTTTGTAATCTAGAAAGTGCTGGTGGTGCAAATTTGACGATAGCCTCAGGTTCAGATAAATGTGCCGACGGAACATCGTTCTCTTATGGTTTGTGGCAGATTAATTTGACTTACCATCAAGGACAGCCGTATATGCCACAAGCTTGTCAAAAAACTTTGTTTAATGGGAAGAATTTTAGTTGCCGGTTAGCTGTGAGTAAAGCTGAATTGCAAGCCTGTGTTTCGGCTTTGGGTGATGTGGCGGCACAGACCAAAGTTGCGTGCGGTCTCTATAAGGGCCGAGGAGGTAATTTTAAAGATTGGATTTGCTCAGCTTATCGATGTCAAATTCCTGGACCATATTCTGCTGCTAGTCGTAGCAAGTTTTGTAAAACTTTCCCTCCAAGGTGATAATAAAAGTATGCTTAAAAAATTAGTATAAAATCTTATGAGTATAAAACAAAAGTTAGCTATTGTAATAATAGTTGTAATCGCAGTCTTGTCTGGCTTAGTGTTTGTTTTGGTTAGGTCTCAGAGCAATAACGAACCAACTAAAGAAACAACACCAACTAATTTAGAAGCATTACTTGAACAGAGGGCAGTCAAATCCCAGGGAGACATTTTAACTCTTCATGAAACAGAAAACTTTTTTATTACTTATGACAAAGTTACAAAAGAATTTTTAATTGTATTATTACCTAGTCAACAGACCAATGCTGTTATTAATGAATTACGTATTGATGCAGAACAACAGTTATTAAATTTCACTGGAATGGATGCTGACTCAATTTGTTCTCAGAAAATTTCATTGATTATACCGCCATCCTATTGGCCAGAAATGTCAGGGATAAGCTATGGCTTTAGTTTTTGTGAAGATTTTATACCATTTAATGAATAATTATGGATCACCAAAATAATATCGATATCGAGAAGTTGTCTGAAGATAAACAAAAGATTAAAGGGCGATTTAGTCCAATTATCGTAACTATAATCATTGCTGCATGGTTAATTGGAGTCAGTATTTTAGGTGCAGGTTGGCTTATCTCAAGGGAGATCAGAGAACAAGGCTCTGTCAATAAAGATTCTGGATCACAGATTAATACAGATCAAACACCTGTTCAAATTGATATTCCAAGATATAAATCTCAACTGGGTAGTGATGACGCAAAAGTCACTGTTATTGAATTCGCCGATTTCCAATGCCCGTTTTGTGGTGAATGGCACAAAACGATCTTTCCAAAGATGGAGAGCGAATATATTCAGACAGGAAAAGTGAAATTTATTTACTGGGATTTAGCTTTTCTGGGCGATGAATCAATTAAGGCCGCAGAAGCTGCGGTTTGTGCAAAGGATCAAGGTAAATTTTGGGAGTATCATGATAGGCTATTTGATGGTCAATTTGGAGAAAATCAAGGCGCTTTCAGCGATGATAATTTAAAGAAGATAGCTTTAGAATTGGGAGTAGACTCAGTAATTTTTAATAAGTGCTTTGATACTAGATTATATAAAGACTTAATAGAGGAATCAAATAACTTGAGTCAAAAGTACGGAGTGAATTCTACACCTACAGTGTTCATTAATGGTATAAGAACAGAAGGTGTTATGCCATATGAAAATTACAAGCAAATAATAGACAGTGAACTTGCCAAATAAACTGACAAAATTCATAGTGATTTTTGGATTGGCTGTTATGTCGGTCAATCCGATTTTGGTATTTGCTCAACCAGCCAGTCCAGCTACAGTGAGTCAACCGCCTGCAGAAGCACCTCCAGAACTGCCAGTATATAACGCTGGAGTTGATCAAAGCATTAAAGACTATCTTTGTGCCCCAAGCCCAGAGGCTCAAGGCCAGGATCTAATAATTTGTATTAATCGTCTGTTTAAATTTGGAGCTTCTGCTGGGGCATTACTACTAGTATTTTTTATTGTTTATGCTGGGTATTTGTATATTAGTGGCGCACAAAGTGGTAAAGAGCAGGCAAAAAAAATCTTAATGAATACAGGTACTGGCTTGGCCATATTACTGGGCGGTTATTTGCTTCTATATTTTATCAATCCGAATTTAGTGAGTATTAAACGGATCCAGCCGCCAATTTTCGATGCCGGTAATCTTCCGAGCTGTGAAGAAATTGGTTTTAATCAAAATTGTATTATCACCACAGGAGGTAATGCTGGTCAGGTTGTAAGTGGTGGTGGGGTGTGTGCTATGCCGATAGAGGCATCAGCCGTGAAGAGTTTTAATAATACAGTCCATAATTCATGGACAGACCCAAGTGCCACAGGCCATAGAACTGTAAGGCGTGCTCCTAATTCACCGGACGATCCTAAAGGCGCGGTAGACTTAGCTATTGGTAAAGGGAATCAAGTTCCGGTTTACTCTCCGATTAACGGGAAAGTAGATGTTCGTAGAGAGTTAGGAGATGGCACCGGTGGTTATGTAACAATTACGGGAGATACAAGGTCTGGTGGTTCTGGATGTTCCAATGCTAATCAGTGTGCGAACCTCGCTCATATAGATGCCAATGTGGCGGCAGGAGATCAAGTTACTGCTGGCCAGCAAATTGGAAAGACTACTTTGTATAGAGGGGCTTTGGGTCCTCATTTACACTTCGAATTAAAGCTAGGCGGCCAATGGATAACAGGTGACGGTAAAGGTGGTACTTGGGAAAATATGAAGTCTTCTATTGCTTCATGTAAAGGTGGTGTAGGCGGAGGTGGGGGAGGTGGCTCATCTGGTTCTACGGTCGCAGTTGATGTAACGCCGCTATCGGGAATGACAGAAGTCACAGAATCGAGCCATGGAGTTAAAATTAATATGAAATATGCAACCAGTGATAACTTCACCGGAACAGCTTTATATAAACAGGCAAAATGTTATATGACTTCTACAATGTCTACCCAGTTAAAAAAAGCGCAACAAGCTTTGACTGCGAAAGGAAAAACTTTGGAGATATACGATTGTTATAGACCAAAAGCTGTACAAGAGCTGATGGTTGCATGGGCGAAAGGAAAAGTAGATTGGGCACGTAAGCAGGCAAAGCAACCAAATAGTTATTTAGGTTCATACATAGCTACCGGAGGTAATCATCCACTTGGTAAAGCTGTAGATTTAACGATATCTGGTGCATCTATGCCTTCTAATTTCGATGAGTTTTCTACCGCCGCACATTACAAGTCTAGTAATGCTGATGCAAAGTTATTGAGAGATACCATGACAGCAGCTGGCTTTAGCCCATTTAATAATGAGTGGTGGCATTTTTCTGAGTGATTGAATTTTACTTATTTTATTGAATGTATAAATATCTTTCCAAAATATTAATTTTTCTGGGATTTATCACAGTTGCGATCAACCCAACATTGGTTTTTGCTCAACCGGCAAGCCCAGCCGCACTGAGCCAGTCTCCTGCTCAAGAGCCTACCGACCTACCAGTTTACAACGCTGGGGCGGATCAAAGTATCCGTGATTATGTATGTGCTCCTAGTGAGGATAGTGATGGTCAAGATTTGGTTCGTTGCATCAACCGGTTATATAAGTTTGGAATTTCTGCTGGCGCACTACTGTTAGTATTTTTTGTTGTCTATTCTGGTTATCTATATATCCTAGGAGGTCAAAACGGAAAAGAAAAGGCAAAGGGTGTATTACCGAATGCTTTGACAGGTATGGCGGTTTTGTTAGGCAGTTATTTACTATTGTATTTTATTAACCCAAATATTGTTGCGTTCAAACCGATTCAACCACCGATATTTGATGCTAAAAACTTAGCCAACTGCGAGGAGCTAGGGTTTGGGAAGGACTGCATAATTGTAGAAGAAGGTATTCAACCCTCTGGTAGCGGAACCGTCTCATCTGCTGGCCCGTGTGATTTATCTATGCGTACCCCAGCAGCAGCAGGAGCTAAGATGGTTAATATTACTATTGATGTTTGGAAACTCTCTGGATCTTCTAAGGTTGCTTCAAAGAGTTCGTTAGATGTTCAGGGCTGTGTTGCCGAGAAATTTAAGGCTGCTTTTGCTCAAGTATATAAAGATCCAGAAAAGTTTCCTATAAAGTCTGTTGGTGGTTATTCCTTCCGTAACGCTGTGGGTAGTAGGAATCTTTCTGCTCACGCTGCTGGCTTGGCAACAGATATAAATTATGTAGAAAATTACTATATCAAAGGTAATACTACGGTAGGTGATTTTTGGAGGCCTTGTCCTGGTAGTAATTGCAGCCCATATTCTATTCCGGCTAATGGCTCTGTTTATAAAGCTTTTAAAGCTCAAGGCTTTGGTTGGGGAGGGGAGTGGAAAAGCCTAAAAGATTATATGCATTTTAGCTGTCTCTCGAATGAGCAGGGGAAGTGTTTTTAAGTATGATGGGTAAAAAAAATTTATTTTATTTTAATTATTGGCGGAATTTTGGGCTTAGTATTTGCCTTGTATTTTCTTATTAACACAGAAGATAGTGCTCAACTTTCAGAAAGTTTGGCTATTGGGGTTCAGGAATCTAGCGATGGGAGTCTATATTATTTTGATAGACAGGAATTAGCTTATTTTAAAAAGACCACTCAGGGAGAGGATTTGGTTTTTGAGTTAGGCTATGAACCTTATAGTATGATTTATTCTCCGGAGCGAGATAAAGTTTTGGCAATTGGGTCTACTAAGTATCCTGGTCAGGCGATTGATTTAATTGATTTGGTAACAAAGAAAAAGAAAACTTTAGATTTGAGAATTATTAATGCCGCTTTTTCTCCAGATGGTTCTCAGGTTGCTTATCATTTTTATGACCCGAAGTTAGGTGAGAGTGCTATTTACGTTTCTGATGCTAATTTTACGGAATCTTACAAGAGCTTTGTTGTGTCGCTGGATTATGCTGAAAATCTTTTTTACATCCTTAGGTGGCACGAGATTGAGAATTTGTATTTATTACCAATGCAAAGTGATGATTACAACGTGGAATTACTAAGGATTAATTTAGCTCAAAAAAAGTTGGAAACAGTTGCCAACGGAACGTTTTTAGATTTTTTACCTACCAATGATAGTAATAAATTATTAATACATGGATCCAGTAATAACAGCAACGAGTCTCAAGAAAATTCCGGGCATGCATTGTCTGTGTTTAATCTTAAAACTAAACGTACCGTAAAAACTAATTTAATTGTAGACAGCTTAACTAATATATCTTTCTCAAAAAATGATAGTTTAATTTACGTTATTGGTACTCAAAATGAAAAATTTGGCTTGCACAGCTTGGACTTAAATGGGAAAACAGCCTTTGTGAAGGATATCGATACAAAGATCAAGGGCTATATATTAGAAGTAGTTTATAATGCAAAGCTTAAGTCACTATTTATCTCTACAGAATCAGATTTTATACAGATCTCGCTCTAGGCTGCTATGAATATAATTAACGACCGTCAATAATAAAAAGTGAAATACCCTTAGCATAGGGGAGTAGTAGAGAATAGAATAGAAACAATTAAAACCACCTTTACGGGTGGTTTTTAATTATCTGAGACAGGTAAGTAGTAAGAACAATAAAAGGTCGAAACAAATTCAATTAATTGATAGTTAGTGTAAATCAGTATTAGCTGTCTTAAGCTATTATCATAATATACCATGTCGCATAAGATACATTGTGCGACACGTGATATGTAGGAAAACCTTATATCCCCTGGCATTTTAAGTTATCCGATACTTTTTGAATTTAAAGTTGCAATTCTCTATTCCCTGGCACCACTCGCATGTCCGCTGTTATAAAATCCTAAATGTAATCTCAATTGTTCTCCATTAAGTCTAATCGTGTTTTCTATACTGTTTATTCAGACGACCGTTAATATAAAAAGTATAGTATTTTTAGCATAGTAGGGCATTTATGCTATTGAGCCTCCCCTGCTCTTTAGGTATGATTAGAATAATATAATCTGTTAGGAGGAATGTTTATGTTGAATGGTATATTTGATACCTCAAAATCTTGTTTTGAGGACCGCTTTATCACAGACATGGTTCAGCTAAAGGCTTTAATCGACACTTTCCGGAGCTTGCATCCGAAGGCTAAAGTGGGATTTGTAGGCGGCGTTTGGGATCTAATTCATTTGGGCCACATGGCTTATATAGAAAAGGCAAAGGAAGATATGGATCTTCTGATTGTTGGAGCCGATACGGATGAGTTTACCCGAAGCAGAAAATCTCGGGATGGCGTAGAGAGGCCAATCGTGCCTTTCGAAGAACGGGTTATGATTCTGTCTTATTTGCGTTCTGTAGATATCATCATTCCGGTTGACGAAAATTTCATCGCTCCTCTGGAGGCTATCCGTCCCGACAAGCTCGTATTTTCTAGGTCCACTAACGACATGAAGGAAGAAAATCTTAAAAAGTATGAAGCTTATGCCGGAGAGATGGTTTTCCTCGAGCCGCAGGCACCGCCCGAGAAAACATCAACAACCGCTCGAGTGCGGCACCTGATGATGTCTGGCGTAAAGGTCTCGCGGGGCAAGGTTATCAAACGGGTTAACGCCACTGTAGATAAGATTCTTAACGAAGTGTTTGACGAAATTGAGGCGCAGATATAATTATGAAAAACGACCAAGTTGTGATTGCATTTGTGCCAGTGCTCCATGCCGGATATATTAGGTTCTTTAATAAGCATAAAGGAGCGAGCTTGTTTCTGCTCGCTCCCTCTCTTTACGGAGAGAAGGAACCTTTGACTCGCGAGATCAGGGCTTTGGATCCGGAAACGGCCAAGAAAGCAATTGATTCTCTTGGCATCTTTGCGAGTGTCGAAATTATGGATTTGTCGGTGTTGTGTAATCTTGACCAGAATTGTCAGATTGTCATGCCGGCCGAAGATATCTGCCGGCACATCAAGGATAAGTATCTCCCCGCCCGCAATGTGCAATTTGAATCGGTGTTTCTAAGGTATGACTTACCTAGTGCATTTAAACAAAACCCGGTTAAGCCTGACTCTGTAGTGCATATCACAGATTTAGACCGGCGGCTGATGGGTGTAGCTCATAGCATGGCCTTAAGAAGTCCGGATTGGTGGCGTCAGGTGGGCGCAGTACTGGTTCAGAATTCTGTGATACTGGATGTTGCCTATAACAAGCACATGCCGTCCCAGCACAGCTTATATGCTTTGGGTGATCCGAGAAATAATTTTACCCCCGGCGAGCATTTGGAAATCTCTGCTGCTCATCACGCGGAAAAGGTTTTGATTTCCCGCGCTGCCGCCAAAGGTAACTGCACGAGCGGAGCTTCGATTTATGTTTCGACCTTTCCTTGTCCGCCCTGTGCTTACGACATTGTGACGGCCGGGATCCGCAAAGTGTATTATAGCGAAGGGTATTCTTCTCTCGCGGCTCAGAAACTGTTTGCCCTCAGGGGCGTAGAATTAATTCGAGTCGCTGACGAAAATTAAATAACCCGTACGAATTTCGTACGGGTTTTTTTATTATTCCTTACCAAAACCAACGACGGCCTTTATGATCTGGCTGTCTGGGATCTCTTTTTCCAGTTTGTCCGGACGCTCATATCCGCAAATCAGATGGGCATGCAGATGGACTACTGATGCCCCGGTGTGAGATGTCTCCCCCATTCTCCACATAAAGGTGTAGCCCTTTAGGTCATGCTTTTTGACTAAGTAACGGATAATGCGTCTTAGCTCCCGCCATTCTGCAATAAGGATTTCTAAGAAATCTTCAACATGCCGGTTCGGGATTATTAAGAACGCAAATTTAGCGTTTTGGTAGTTGTAGGTATTGCGGGTAACTTTCCAGAACTCGCTTTTGTACTCGATCTTGTGTTTATGATTAGGCCCCTTATCCTTACAAAACGGTGCAGGGCATTGTCCGCTCTTTTCGATCTTCTCCAGCACTTCTCTATATTCTTCGTTATACGCGCTGTTTACATTCACTTTTTTTGCCATAACTCTCCTATATTGCCACCGGTATGCCTTTGATCGAAGGGTTTGCAACGTAGTCTTCTATTACGAAGTGCTCCGGGGTAATTTGAAACAGATCCTTAGGGGTATTTTCGCGAAGGTATACCGTGGGAAAAGCCTTTGGTTCGCGAGACAAAATTTCCTCCACTGCTTCCGGCTGCGTATCATAAATGTGCGCATCCGAAAATGAGTGATAGTAATGCGAAGCCTTCATGTCTAGCACGTGTGCTAGTGCGAGCGCCAACATCGAGTATTGAGCGATGTTAGAAGGCACGCCAATTGGTACGTCGCCGGATCTTTGGAACATAAGCAAATGGAGTTCGTTATTCAGAATTCGAATATGGACCCAGCCGTGGCACGGAGCCACGACAACTTTGCGTTCGGCATTTTCGCCGTTCATGCAATATTGCGGGATCCAGGGCGAGATAAAATGAGTTCTTAAATGCGGTGCCCGCTTGATTTGGGCAATAACGTTTTTGAATTGGTTGACGGTTTTGCCTTCTGATGTGGGAAAGTTGGCAAAAGCGGCGCCGTATGAACCGGGTCCTAAGTCCCCTTCTTCCAGTCCGAATTCTGCACATTTTTCTGCGGTCACAAATTCACCCCAGAATCGAGGGCTTACCCCGAATTCAACGAGCTGTTTCTGGGTTCGATATCCTCGAGCAAAGCCAAGGATTTCTGCATCCGCGCTCGATGCAATTTGCTTCATACTGCGTTCGGTGCCTATTGGGATGCCATTGCGCAAATCGTACCTCAGCGGGTGCGGAGCCATAAACGTCAAAGACCTTTCTTTGTGAAAGGATTCTGCTGGCTGGCCGAGTTCGTACACGGTGCGGAGCAGATTTTGATACTGCGAATCTGGCTTTCTCTGCTCGAAAGGTAGATAATCTACAACGCTGATTAAGCCATTGTCGGTTTGATTTTTCATAATTCCTCCTGAATTTATTATCTCTTAATATACTAAAAAAGCCCTTGTCGGGCAAGGGCTTAATTGAAGCTCGAACTAAGGAGAAGGTGCGAGTAGTTTAGTCGATTTCCTGGACGGTATGCTCGATTATTTTAATTGATTCTTTGAGGGCCGTGATGAATTTAGCTATATCAGATTTCTTTATGTCAGTACTTAAGCTGATGCGGACTGAAGATTTAGCTGCTTCCGGTGTTAAACCCATTGCTAACAAAACGTGGGAAGGGTCTTCGCTGCCGGTGGTACAGGCGCTGCCAGTGGCCACCGCAAAGCCTTTGCCGTTTAAGTAATACATAAAGGCTTCCCCTTCGATTCCTTTTATAGAAAAGTTGGTGGTGCCTGGTAATTTTGTTAAGTCAAAATTATCAGATTTTTGAGTGAAATTTGCGCGATGCGAAGACGGAGCATGTTTGCTGCCGGCTGTTTGCGCAAAATTGCTTGGCCCATTGATGGTAATGCCTTTAATTTTTTGCAATGAAGATTCCAAAGTTTGCTGCAAAGCAAGCAGTTGCTTTGTTTCTTTGGATTTTATTATCTGGCTTTCGGTTAAGGCTGCAGCGAATCCGACAATGGCTGGAGTGTTTTCTGTTCCGCTGCGCAGTCCTCTTTCCTGTCCCCCGCCGTAGATAATAGGTTCAATATTAATTCCTGTGCGGAGATATAAAATCCCGGAGCCCTTCGGTCCATGGATCTTGCTGCCGTTCACGGTCATTAAATCGACTTTTAATTTGGCGACGTCCAAACTGAGCACTCCCCCAGCCTGGCAGGCATCGGTATGAAAATAAATTGGCGGCAGATTTTGTTTATTGCGCGTGCGGTTGATTCCCGAAATGGTCCGGCCAATTTCTGCTATCGGCTGAATGGTCCCGACTTCGTTATTAGCGTACATAACAGAAATCAGAACAGTGTTCTTTTTTATTTTCTTTTTCAGTTCATCTGTTTTTACTAATCCATTTTTGTCGACATTTACATAATCAACTTGCCAACCCCACTGCTGGAGGGCTTTTACGCATTCTAATACAGCTTCGTGCTCGATGGTGGAAGTAATAATGTGACCAGGTTTATGATGGGTGCTTTGGTAAACCTTTGCGATGCCAAAGATTGCCAGATTGATGCTTTCGGTCCCGCCGGCAGTAAAAATAATTTCGCGAGGTTGTGAGTTAAGCACTTTTGCTGCATCTGAACGGGATTGTTCTATTGCTTGCTTCGAGCTTCTGCCTGCTTCGTGCAAGCTGGATGGATTACCGAATTGCGTATCAAAAAACGGCTTCATGGCTTTGGCTGCCTTGGAGCTCAATCGGGTAGATGCGGCGTTGTCTAGGTAAATTAACTTCTTCATAATTACCTTGACAGTCTATCAAAAATGTGGGCTAGTGTAAAGTATCACCTGGAAGATTTCTTAAACCCAGCAGCCTGGGCCTCGGATTCGGTGGAAAAGCACATCTCCGGGGTAGTTGTCCGGTCATAGAATGCCCCGCCAGGCATATGGTAGGTCTTATTGCTGCCGGAGATATTTCCTTTGATCTGAGAGCAATTTTGGGGGTCTAGCGAGGCCGTAGCCGCTCCTCCCGCCTGGCTCACTCCCCCTGCGGCAGGGACTGCCGTCTGATTTTGGCTTTTGGGCTGTTCTGTGCTATAATTAAGGCTAGCTGATGGCTCGTGAGCATCCCTCCAGTAAGTTCGGGCGGTATACATTCCCATACCAAAACTAGCCGCCTGCACAATTACTATCACGGCCCACATTCTTATTTTTTCAAAGTCAATTTCGACTTTACTCAACATAATATAGAGGATAATTAATATTTATATATGACCCATCGATATGCTTTTGTTTTAGGAAGAGTCTACACGCTTTCTTTAGCTGAGCTGTTTTTTTATTTCCAAAATCATGACTGGACCTTAAAGATTTTGGATCTGTCCCATGAAGCTTTGGTAGTGGAGACAGAAACAGAATTGGATTTTCGAAAAATTCAGAAAGATCTTGGCGGAGTGGTAAAGATCCTTAAAATTATCGACGAAGTTAAAAAGAAAGATACGGACTATATCAACTTCGCTCTGCAAAACTATTTCAAGCCGAGCAAGCTTAAGAAAGATTTCTTGGGAAATGCGAAAGGCAAGATTCAATTCGGGGTTAGTGTATATTTATTGGATCCGGAGATGCGCGCTTTTGATGAGCCAAAGCGTTTGGGCATGTTCATAAAGCGCGGCATGCAGGAAGGCGGAGCCAGTATCCGCTTAGTGCTTCCCAAGCCTAACAGCTTAACTTTGGCTTCCGTGGTCGTTACCCATAACCATCTTATAGAGAAGGGTGCTGAAATTTGCGTACTCGCCTCCCCTACCAAGCTTTACGTCGCCAAGACGTTGGTTGTTCAGGATTTCGAAGATTACGGCCGCCGCGATTACCAGCGTCCCGTACGCGACGAAAAGCAAGGCATGATTCCTCCGAAAGTCGCTCAGATGATGATCAACTTAGCAGGCCAAAAGGCTGGCGCTACTCTGCTTGACCCAATGTGCGGCATTGGCACCATGGTCCAGGAAGGCGTACTGCAAGGCTACCGGGTTTTAGGTACGGATATCAATCCTACTGCCATTGCCGGCAGCGAAAAAAATTTGGAATGGTTCCGCAACCGCTACAAGATTCCTAAAGGCAAATTCCATGTCGAAGTTTCCGACGTAAAGGAAGTGTCAAAAATCGTTGATCATCTAAAGCAGGTTGGCGCATTCACCCAAGTAGATGCAGTCGTAACCGAAGGCTACTTAGGTCCTATGTACACGGAGTTCCCTAAGCCTGATGAGATCAAAAAGAATTTCAAAGAGCTGACCGAATTATACACGTCTGCCTTTCAAAATTTTCTCAAGTTCTTGCCGAAAGGTGGAAAAGTGGTAATGTGCCTTCCGGCCTATAAAAAAGGGACTCAATACACTCAACTGGAAAACCTTGACTTTATTAAGAAAATTGGCTATAATTTGATAGATTTGATTCCTCTCGATTTGGCAGCGAACTTGCCGTTCCTTAAACTAACGGATCGCGGAACAGCTATATATGATCGCAAAGACCAGATCGTCGCCAGAGAAATCATCATTTTTGAAAAGAATTAACTTTAGAAAAGTCACTGCCCCAACATAGGTAAAGGATTTGATAAAGATATATAGAGAAATATGGCTCATAAGAAAGCCGGAGGTTCTACCAGTTTAGGACGAGACTCCGTATCCAAACGATTAGGCGTAAAGGTCTTTGGTGACCAATACGTTCAAAAAGGTGAAATTATTGTTCGCCAGCATGGCAGCAAATGGCACCCTGGCAAGAATGTAAAAAAAGGTGGCAACGATACTCTTTACTCCTTAGTCACAGGCATTGTAAAATTCCAGACTAAGATGTTGAAGAAGTTCCACGGCAACTTGCGTTCTACTCGCATTGTAAATGTTGAACCAGTAGCCACTAGCAAACCGGCAGCAAAATAATTGCACAAATAAAAGACCGCGCATCGCTTGATGCGCGGTTTTTGTGAACCTAGTGGCCCTACAAAAGCGGCCTCCGTGTTCGTATAGTAATGCGGGAAGGGCTTTGCTTGGACCGATGCTAGGTTGACTTAAATGCAGCTTTCATTTTTAACCTCCTTCAAGTGCATCTTCAACTGTTTTTAACTTTCTGTCTTCTTGCAGATCAGTCAGGATATCGTTAAGCAGATCTTTGTCTTCTTGCGGCAAGCCTGCTGGCATAGGCATCTCTGCACCGTAGTCATTACCGCCTGGGCCGATAACTAGCTCCCGGTCCTGGCGGCAATCAGGGCAGATGGTGCTGCCTAGTCCGGCGTCCTGTTTCGTGGAACCGCATCTATCGCAGGGCGGCATGATAACTCCCATAATTGTCTTATCCTTGTTCTCCTATAATCGTACCCTGCTGATCCAGGATGACGGCCTTTTTCCCAATTACCGGATGCTCAACCATTATCACGATATCATGCGCGGGGGCAGGTTGAGCCGGAGCAGGGGTTGCGGGTCTGCGGTTTCCGAGGTATTTTTTTCTGAGTTCCTCCAGATTTGGAGAAGTAGCTTCGGCGTGAACCTTAGGCGCGGGGCCGTTATCAGCAGCCCTTTCGGCAGGCATGAATTCGCGGTTCCGTCCGCATTCCGGGCACATAGTGGTGTTCATTTTGGGATCCTGTTTGGTAGTGCCGCAGTTAGTGCATTTTTTCAAAAAAAGCAACATATTCGTTCCTCCTGTATAAAGCAAAATGTGTTTATTTTTGTTGCTTTACAATAGCACGGATAAACTCAACAAACAAGGGGTGTGGGTCTAGCGGCCGGGACTTAAATTCCGGATGAAATTGGGTGCCAATAAAGAACGGATGGTCTTTGAGCTCGATAATTTCTACTAATTGGCCATCGGGCGTCGTGCCGCTTACGACTAAACCTTTAGCTTCGAGCCGTTCGCGATATTCATTGTTAAATTCATAGCGGTGGCGATGGCGTTCGGAAATAGTATTTTTGCCGCGCCCGCGCCCGTTGGGATTAATCCAGCCGGCTTTGGCATAAGCTTTCGCAGTATTAGTTCCCTCGGTAAGCACGCAGTCCCAGGCGCCCAGGCGCATGGTGGCTCCGTACTCGCGATTGAGTAACAATTTTTCCTGTTCCGGCATAATATGAATCACCGGGTGTTTGGTCTTGCTCTCAACCTCTGTCGTATGGGCGGTTTTTAATCTTGCAACATTGCGGGCAAACTCGATGGTTGCCAATTGCATTCCATAACATAATCCTAAATATGGAATTTTATTCTTGCGGGCAAATTCTATAGCCTGAATGATTCCTTCCACTCCACGGCTGCCAAAACCGCCAGGAACGCATATGCCGTCGTAACCGCTGAGCACTACTTTTACCCCTTGCTTTTCGATGGTGGCGCTAGAAATCCACTCGAGCTTAATAGCCTGGTTATTGGCCCAACCGCCATGCTTGAGAGCTTCAATTACCGAAACGTACACATCAGATAGCTTAAAATCCCCGGTCTCAAAATATTTGCCTACTACAGCTATGCGCAAACGCTTGTCGGATTTTTGTAGTTTAGACACTTTTGCGGCCAAATTATTCCACTTGCGCAGGTCGCGTTTCTTGCTCGGCATGTTGAAGTGGTTGAGCAGCTGATCGGTAAAACCTTCCTTATCAAAATTGCTTGGTACGCGGTAAACAGTGTCTACATTTGGCGCCGAAATGATGTGCTCCGCAGGAATGTTGGTTGTCCAAGCTAGAGTTTGCTTGCGTCGATCATCCAGTGCCCCTTCTGCACGGGCAACCAGAAAGTCTGGCTGAATGCCAGAAGATATAAGCTGCTTAACAGAATTTTGGACCGGTTTAGACTTCATTTCCCCGAGCGATGGAGGTGTTGGCAAGTAACCCACATGAACATGGGCAGTTTCGCGGCCATCGCGATACTTCATTATACGGTTAGCTTCTATAAAGAGAATGTTTTGATACTCCCCTACGGTGCCGCCGATTTCGCAAATTACAAAGTCGGCTTTCATTGTTCGTGCAGCCTGCTCAAGCCGATTAATTATTTCTTCCGGAACATGTAAGGCAACTTCTACATCTTCGCCGTCGTATTCAAAATTGCGCTCGCGCTGAATAATTGTTTGGTACAGTTGTCCGTTAGTAACATAGTTGGCTTTGGATAGGTCTGTATTTAAAAAACGTTCATAGTTGCCTAGGTCCTGGTCAGTCTCCATGCCGTCGTCGGTGACAAATACTTCGCCGTGTTCCTGTGGGCGGATGGTGCCGGCATCGACATTTAAGTAAGCATCGCATTTAACTGGCGCTACAACATAGCCGCGTGACTGCAGCAGCGTGGCAATTACAGAAGTAGTGACGCCCTTCCCTACTCCGGAAATTACACCTCCGGAGACAAAGATAAATTTTGTGTTGAGTTTTTTAGCTTTACGGTTCTTGATATGGTAGGACATTATTGATTGACGTTAAATTTCAGTTTCTTTAAGCGTTTTGACATATCATTGCCGTATCCATCCTTTTCGGTCTGGGTGGTGCTAAATACTGTCACTTCAAATTCTTCAGCCGACAGCCATTTGATTTCTGGCATTACGCCGAACATGCAGCCGCCGATATAGCAGTAATTAAAAGTCTGTCCTTTTGGCAAGGTTGTCAGGGTTTTTACCGTGTCGTTATCCAAGTCTAATAAGTAGAGCTTTTTTGGATCCTTAGTATCCATGTTCTCTGCCGGCGTTAGAATGCTTGCGGCAAATGGGGAGTTAGCAGACTCTCTAGCGCTGTATATTCTGAAGTAATCGCTAATCTTTAATTCTGTCAGCTTATTTGTTTTAGGATCGTATTTTACAATGCCGTTGCGTCCGCCGTCGCTTTCCATGAGTACTGTTGTCAGATACAGATTGCCTGTCTTTTCCGACCTGTTGAGGTTCTGCAGGGAAAGATTTTTATATTCCTTTAATTTCGGATAAGCCTGTTTTACGCTGGGTATCATTGTAGTTACCTCGTTGGTTTCTGTGTTGGTTCTGATGATTTTCCCATCATAATTTTGCTCGGTATAACCGCCACTTTCCTTATAATTAGCTACGTAATCATAGCTAAAGCTAACTTGAGGGGTGCTCTCGCTGGGTTCTGAGGCGGCAGAGTTCTGCTCCGCTTGAGGCTGTGTTTGAGTGGCTGGTGCTTCCGAGGTGGTGTTCTTTTTCAATATCACACTGCCTATGTACAGCAGGATTAAAACTACGAGAACTATCAGCACGCTAACTAACTTATTGAAGTGTTCCTTCATACATTTATAGACTTTCTATGTTAATTTTTTATTTATAAACTTTCTATATTAATTTTTGTCTTGGCAGTTACGCCCGAACCTAATTTTATATCTATAGCATGTTCTCCTAATTCTTTAATTCCCTTGTGCGCTCCTATCTGGGATTTTTCTAATTTAATTTTTGTTTTTTGGAATACAGCTCTGGCGATGTCTTGTTCGTGTACGCCGCCAAAGATTTGTCCTTTATCCCCTGTTTTCACTTTTACGGTAAATGTTCGTCTCTCGAGTTCGTCTTTGTCTTTGTTAAGCTTGTTTTGCTCCTTTTGCTTTTTAGCCGATAATTCCTTCTTTCCTTTTTCGAGCTGCGCCTGTGCTTCTGCGGTTGCCAATTTAGCCAATCCTTTTTTAATCAAAAAGTTGGTCGCAAAACCGGCGTTAACTTCTTTAACTTCGCCGCTGCGGCCAACCTTGGGTACGTCTTTCAGTAAAATGACTTTCATTTATTATTAGTTACTAATCATTATTAGTTTTAAAAACAAAAAAACTCTCCGTGGAGAGTTTTGGCTCTTTCTTATTATACATGAAATTGAGCCTTTGTCAATGCTTGTCAAGTATTAATCCACAACTTCACTGTGGATATCCAGCGCGACCCACCCTTTTAGGGCTTTTCTGAAGTCCTTAGATGCGTAAATATTTGCGCATGGCGAGCAGGCTGGAGATAGTGCTCAGGATGAATGCGATTATCAGTTGGATGACGACAACGAGCAGGAAGACACTAATGTTGCCGTTGAAGATGTTAGCTCCAGGAGTGAGGTAATTGCTGATGCGTGGCAGCATTTGGAAGTACAAGGGTATGAGCAATGCGCTGGTAATGGCTGCCGCAATAATGCTGTACATAAATGCCTCCACAATAAACGGCCCACGGATGTACCAGTTAGTAGCTCCTACCAGGCGCATAATTTCCACTTCTTCGCGGCGGTTGTAAATGGTGAGGGCAATAGTATTAAATATTACCAGGATAGCGATTAAGCAGAATACGATCATCAACACTAAGCCGAAAGTAATGATAAATTTTAACAGCGAGTTGAGTCGTTCGATTATAACTCGGTTATCTTCAAAGTTTACCTCAGAAATTATATCTTTATATTTATCAGCCTTGAGCGATTCTGCAATGGCAGGAAAATCTTCAAGTTTTACCGCCTTGATTTGCAAAGTCGGCGGGAATGGATTCTCGCTTAATTCCCCTAGCGAATCAATTATTAACTGGTCTCCTTGGTGCTTTTCGCGGAACGCAGCCTGAGCCTGTTCGGATGATACGTAGTTTACTTCCTTAATGCGCGAGTCCCGGCGGATTTCATCTCGTATAGTGAGCACGCGGGCTTCTGACACGTCGCTCTTGAAGTAAGCGCTAATGTCCACGCGCTGCTGGATTGATTTTACAGAGTAGCTGGTGATGATGAACAGCAGGCTCAACACCGAAAGGATAATCAGCGTAATAGTCATGATTAAAGTGGACGCACCTGCCAGCCAGAGATTGCGCCTTAGATTGGTTATACCGCTTTTGATGATGCGAAACAGTGAGATGAATGCTTTCATGCTAGAGTTTGTATTTTCCTTTTAGCTGTTCCATGGTAATTTGCCCGCCTTCGATAGTGATAACGCGCTTGCGGATCTTGTTTACTAAATCGGCTGCATGGGTCGCTAAGATTACAGTTGTACCAAGTTCGTTGATTTTTAACAGCAGGTCGATAACTTCTGCTGCATTGATTTCGTCGAGGTTGCCGGTTGGTTCGTCTGCCAATAACAAAACCGGACGATGCGCCAAGCTGCGCGCAATTGCCACGCGCTGCTTTTCGCCGCCGCTCATTTCGTGCGGGAAGTTATCTTTTTTATGGTTCAATCCTACTAAGTCTAAAATTTTTGGCACGTCTTTGTTTATCTGTTCTTTGCGATGGCCAGAAACCTCCATGGCAAAAGCAACGTTTTCGAACGCAGTCCGTTTTGGTAACAGTTTTATATCCTGAAACACAACCCCGATCTTCCTGCGCAGGTACGGCAGGTCGGTCTTGCGGATTCTGGTCATGTCGATATCGTCGATGAGTATGCTTCCGTCGTCTAGTTCTTCTTCTCCCACCAGTAGCTTCATTAAAGTTGATTTTCCGGCACCGCTCATACCCACTAAAGAAACAAATTCCCCCTGATCAATTCGGAGGTCGATGTTGTTTAAAGCTTTATGATTGCCGTAGTATTTGGTAACTTTTTTGAAATGAATCATGTAAATTTATTATATCACATTTTAGCATATAAAAAACCCATGATATTGCTATCGTGGAACGGTTCCCAAGCCTTTTGTATTTGCATAAGATCTTTAGCTCACTAGTATCCTTGCATTTTTTGCCGCCGTATGGTACAATACCTCTATTGTGAATTGGCCAATAATGGCAATGCGTACCGAGCGCTTCTCGGAAGGAAACAGGAGGAATATGAATGGTAAGTTAGTAGCATGCGGAAGGATAAGTAACGGTGAGGTTTCGAGACAGCTTGATGAGTCTCAATTCTCCAATATTTGCTTATCCGAGATGATGCTCGGCAAGGTTGAGCAGCATCTTAAAGGCACAGTCAGAATGGACGATGATTTGTTCGGTCAGATAACCGATCACGTCATTGGCTGCAGCAGCTGTGCAGGTAAGCTGGAGCGTCTTCCAATTTTGAGTGGCCAGCTTATAGCCATGGTTGTCGACACCGAAAGCATTCATACTTCGGAGCCGCCTTCATGGTCTCAGCAAATGAACCAACTACAAACTCGCCCTGGATTTAATTACGCAATCATCTAACCCCCTTGAGTGATTGTGCAAAAGCGCCCCCTTGCGCTAAAAGATTTTAGAAGAACTGCAACCCCTTGCAGTTCTTTTTTGATTTAGGGTGTTGCGCGGCTAGCTCTTATTCGATTTTTGACTCCAAATATTTTTCTACAAAATCATCGAGCTCTCCGTCTAGTACTTTATCTGGATCCGATTCTTCGTACCCGGTGCGGTGATCCTTTACCATTTTATATGGATGCAAAACGTAAGAGCGAATTTGATTCCCCCATTCCGCAGATTTGAATTCTCCTCGCAATTCTTTTTTTTCTGCCGCTAACTTCTCGTCTTCTAGGGCTTGCAGCTTGCCCATTAAAATCTTTAATGCTAATTCTTTATTCTGATGCTGGCTGCGTTCATTTTGGATACTGACGCGGATGCCCGTAGGCTTATGGGTAATGCGAATAGCGCTATAAGTAGTGTTAACGCTCTGTCCTCCATGGCCTGAGGATGTGTTGGCTTCTATCTCTAAGTCCTTAGGATCGAGCTTTACGGAGCCTTGTTCTTCTAGCTCGGGAATTAGCTCTAGCAGGGCGAATGAGGTTTCTCTGGTGTGGGCCGGGTTAAATGGCGATAAGCGTACCAAGCGGTGCACGCCTGCTTCGCTTTTAAGCAGGCCATACGCAAACGGACCCTTGGCATGCACGGTCACCGATTTGATTCCGGCTTCAGAGCCTTTGCTTTGGTCTATGATATCAGTTTTTAAATTATGTTTTTCGCAGTATCTTAAAAATTGCCGTAACAATATTTCTGTCCAATCTTGTGCGTCGGTTCCGCCTGCGCCTGCGTGGATGGCGAAAATGGCATTGTTGCCGTCATGCTTGCCACTCATCATTACCATTAATCGGTTTTGGCGATATTCTTTTATGATCTGTCCTACTTGGTCAGCTAAAAAATTTTCTGTCTCTGTGGAATGGTCTGTATTGGTTGAAATGAGATCTTTAAGTTCGTTGATTCTTTCACTAAGACCTTTCCAGAATTCTACGAAAGTAGTTAGGCTGCTGTGCTGTTGGGAGATTTTCTGAGCAGTTTCTTGGTCGTCCCAAAACTGGGGCGCTTGCATTCGATCCTCAAGCTCCATGACCCGCTGCTGCTTTTGGTCCAGGTGTAGTTTTTCGGTTAGATTCTGGGATTCTTGCTCAAGTTCTTCTAGCTGGGAAATTAATTCATTCATTGGCTTATTATAACAAAAAAAGCGCACTCCCACATGGCAGGCGCGCTTATATTTAATTGTTTATAAGAATGAGCTGGCCGGTTTAGCGATAGCCGATTCTTTTGTAGGTGGCAAATTCGTATTCAGAATTTACCTTTTCTTCTGGTCCCGGTTGTTTCTCCCAGTTGTTTTCGTCGAACTCAGGAAAAAATGCATCGCCTTCATAGTCTCTTTTGACCAAGGTAAGCTCAAGTTTATCAGCGCTCTTAAGCGCTTCGGTATAGACTCGTTCGCCGCCGATAGCAAAGACTTTGTTGGACAGTGCCTCCCCTTTCTGCACAGCATTGCCTAGCGAGCGGCTGAAGAACAGGCTGTCGGAGTAATTGTCTATGCTGAAATCCTTAAACTTCTCTGGCAATTCTGCCTTGAGCGCTTCTATTATCTCTTGCCGTTTTTTTGAAGTAAGGACAAAGTGTATTCGTCCAGGCAGAGGTTTTCCGATGCGGGCGATGATAGAAACAAAAGTATTCCAGCCCATGATTACCGGATGACCGAACGTGAGCTCCTTAAAGCGCTTTAAGTCTTCGGGAAAATGCCATGGTAGGTCGTTATCTTTTCCGATTACCCTATTCTGCGCTAGTGCAGCTATAATAATAAACATTCATTATTCCTCCTAAAAATTGTATGAGTGAATCAGTCTTTGCTCCTTAAAAAGTATTATTTTTTAAAACTATGCGCCGCACAAGTTCCCATACCTTTGCATGGACTTCTGCCGGAGTTAGTATTGTACCGTCTGAGCTGCAGTCTACCAATTTTATGTTTGGAAGCAGGCTGGCAATTTCTGTATAACTTTTGATAATATCATTGTTTTTAGCCAGCTCTTCCTGAGAAAGCTTGCTATTTTGATACAGGACATTGCCTGGGGCGTGTAGCACAATTGTCAGATCCGGCCGCGGGATGTTGAAGGTCGAATATTCTAGTTGATCCAGCCATTTATAAAATCTGATTCGCTGCTCCTTATCTGTAATCTTATACCCTTGGTGAGCAGCGTTAGATGCCACATATCTTTTGGTTAAGACGATTTTGCTGGATTCAAGTTGTTCGGTAATTTGATTTCTGGCATCAAGCCTGTCTATTGCGTATAAAATGCTCGCACCTTCAGAGGTGAGTTGCCCGTATTCGCCGTTTGCGTATTTTTTTAGCAGTCCGGAAGAAACTTCGGAGTATTGGGGGAATTCGAAAATCATCCCTTCATAATTATGATCGGTAAGGGTTCTGGCCAGCAATTCTAATTGAGCAGATTTCCCTGCTCCGTCTATGCCCTCGATGGCAATCAATTTGCCGGGCTGCTTTTGCGGTTGTTCTTTTTTCTTCCAAAATGCCATACTTTCCATATTTTACTACAACTATGACTCCCAGAAAAGCCCAAAAAATAATAAAAAACCGCACTGTTTGTGCGGTTTTATGTCCATTAATGCAAGCCTTCGGCTAGAGAGGGGTAGATTTTTGGGTTAACCTTTCGGTTTAGTAAACGTTTCATTTTCTCCCTGGCTTTCGATAGCTGGGATTTGCTTGTGCCTTCGGACGTGCCGAGCGTTTGCGCAATTTCTGTATGCTCTAACCCTTCGATTTCCTTGAGTGTGAACACCTGGAAATATCCCTTAGGCAGTTGCCCTATAGCTTTTTCCAGATCGATCCTCAAATCTTCGTTGCTGGGGGCGGCGTAACGTTCCAGAGCGAATTGAACTTCTGTTGATTCACTCTCCGTATACTTGCTTTCATGTCGGACATGCGCCTTGCGAAAATGCATTAACGCTTCGTTAACGGCTATGCGATGGATCCATGTCGAAAGCCTTGACTGGCCGCGGAACTTACCGATTTTTTTCCAAATTTGGATGTAAGTCTGTTGGCATAGGTCTTCCGCCAGTTCTGGATCTTTGGTCATTCGGTAGCAGATACTAAAAACTTTGCGATGCGTGGCACTATAGAGCTTTTCAAAGGCTGCTTGATCTCCGCTGGCAATAAGGCTAGCCAGGGCAAGCTCTTGAGCTAGAGTTTCTTTACTGGCTTTCATGGTCATTCCTCCGATGATTTTAGACCTATTATAACAGAATCTCTAAATTTTGAAAGGTGACGTGCTTATAATCTTAAGAGTATTATTAATCGGGAAATATTCTTAGAAACAAAAAACAGCGCCCGAAGGCGCTGTTGGAATCTATGCTTTAAACTTTATCCCCGGACCCATAGATGAGTTAAGTGATGCGTTTACTACAAACTGCTTCTTTACCGCAGCTGGCTTAGAAGCATGAAGAGCTTCCAAAAACTTTTTAAGATTTTCAATTAACTGACTAGATTCAAAATTGGTCTTGCCAATAATTTGATGAACGTTGCCAGTGTTGTCATTCTTGAAGTTAATTTTACCGCCGGCAATTTCCTTTATCGCTCCTGCGATGTTGTCCGAAATAGTGCCAGTTTTAGGGTTAGGCATCATGCCTCGGGTACCTAAAATTTTTGCGATAATCGCCAGTTTAGGCATCATGCTAGGTTCTGCAATTGCTACGTCGAAATCAGTTTTTTCGGTTTCCTTAATCTTCTTGATTAAGTCTTCGCCGCCAACGATGTCCGCGCCGGCCTCTTTGGCTTCGGCTTCTTTACCTTCGGATACGAATGCGGCAATTTTTTTAGTCTTGCCTGTGCCGTGAGGCAAAGTTACGGAGCCGCGAATAGCCTGGTCTGTCTTGCGGGCATCAATGGAAGTGCGGACATGCACTTCGATGCTGCCGACGAATTTAGTAGTAGCAGTTTTCTTTGCTAAGTCGATAGCTTCCTCTAAAGTGTAAACTTTATCCTTTTCGATTTGTTCTGTGTTAGCTTTAACGCGCTTTGACAATTTTGTCATAAATTTCCTTTCGTGGTCTGCGAGCAGGTATCTCTGCTCTCCCACCAATTAATGTTTTTTAGAATGCAGGAATATTTATACGTAGGCAGCGCTCTTGACCGCTGCGCGGTCTGGCGCTAGCAGACTACCTACTTTATAAATATTCCCGCATTCTAATAATAATTTACGCTTCTTTGCGAGCTAGCTTCCAGTGATAAAAGAACACTGGACTGGCAACAATAATCATGGCTAATGCCTGGGAGGCATCGCGCTGCTTTTGGGCAGCCCGATCCTCTTTAGCACGCTGTTCTTCCTTGGCTGCAAACTCTGGGTCGCTGCAGTACGGTTCCAATTTGCGATCCGCTTCACTTAGGGATTCGCAATTGACCCGCATAACCGGTGCATAGTAATTAGTATCCGCCTTGGGGAATACCCAGGTTTTAAGCGCTAGGTTAATGAGGATGATTCCGGCGATCACTAGGATTACCAGAGAGATAAGCGATACCATGTAAAGGTACACTTTTTTGATCCATGATAAGTTCATTTCGTTTTGGATGGCATGTTTAGCGCAGCAGTGCCGGCTTGAGTGCCACAGTTAATTATGACTTAATCTTTGATTTCCACGCCCATGCTGCGAGCAGTGCCGCGGATGATCTTTTCGGCCGCCTCTACGTCTACAGCATTCAGGTCGGGCATTTTAGTTTCTGCAATTTCTCGGACCTGTGCCGAAGTAATTTTACCTACCTTGGTGGTCAACGGGTTGCTGGAACCTTTTGCTAACCCGGCTGCCTTGCGAATCAAGACAGAAGCTGGCGGGGTTTTTAGAATAAATGTGAACGAACGATCTTCATAAATGGTCATTTCGACCGGGATGATGGTATCCCCTAGCTGATTTGTCTGATCGTTAAACGCTTTAGTAAATTCTGCGATATTGATACCGTGTGGTCCCAGCGCAGTACCTACTGGAGGTGCGGGAGTTGCTTTTCCGGCTGGGAGCTGCAACTTCACCATAGATTTAATTTTCTTTGCCATATGCTTGTAGTAATCCTTTCTATTCTTTTTTGCTGTTGGGCATGCCGCCAGCAGAAAAGGGACGAGACTGCGAACGTATTCGCAAGCCAACTACTTGTTAATTGAATCCATTTTTGGATTTATTCCGAAGCCTCTGTTAAGCAGAGGCTGCGAGAAAATACAAAATATATTAGATCTTTTTAATCTGAAGGAAATCGAGTTCTACCGGAGTTTCGCGTCCGAAAATAGTAACCATTACCTTGACTTTGCCCTTAGCTTGGTCGAGTTCGCCGATTTTTCCTTCGTAATCCTTAAACGGACCGTCGACAATTTGAACCAGTTCGCCGACTTCGAAATCGACTTTAAACTTTGGTTCTTCCGCGCCCATGCGCTTTTGCAAATAATTCCATTCTTCTTCTGCTACAGGAGTAGGAATAGTTCCGCTGCCTACGAATCCGGTTACGTTAGGAGTGTTACGGACTACGTACCAGGAGTCGTCGGTTACAATCATGTTAACTAAAACATAGCCTGGGAAAATCTTTTCCTCAAAAGTGGTACGTTTACCGTCGCGGATCTTAATCTTTTTTTCCTTTGGCACAATCGCGTCGAAGATCTTGTCCTGCATGTTGAGGTTTTCGATACGCTGTTTTAAGTTGAGGGCGACGCTGTCTTCGTACCCGCTATAAGTATGAAGCACGTACCAGTGCTTCTCGCCGGTTACTTGTTGTTTAGACATACTTTATTTTGCGCTGATTTTGGCTTTGCCAAAAGCGCTTAAGATTATTTAATGAGTTGTTCAAAGCCTTTAAGCAAGCCATAGTCGGCTGCGCCTAAGATGGCGGCAAAGACTAAAGAAAATACGATAACTGCGATTGTGTAACGGACAGCATCAGAGCGCGAAAGCCAAACCACTTTGGCAACTTCGCTACGAACATCGCGAAAATATTTAAAGATTCTAGACATAATTCCTTTTAATTAAGCCAAATATTGATTATATTTTAAGCTTTTTTAAAACCCTTCGCAGGGCTTTCACCTATTATACTATAGATTTCCCGACTTGGTCAAATTCCAATATAAAACCGGAAGCAATTCGCTTCCGGTTATTTATTTGTCGTCCTTGGTTGTAATAATGCCATCGTCTGGGAAGTCCCAGTTCTCTTCGACGGGCTCGTCCATATTAGTGGACAAAGGAATTATCTCCCCTTCTTCAGAAACGATCGCAGCATCTGCGTAATTAACCTGATCCGGGTCAATACCGTACTCTTCCTTCATGATCCTCGCAAAATCTTCCTTGGCCTCCTGGATCATTTCGGCTTGCATCTCCCTTCTCTTCCGGAGATAGCCTTTGGTTCTGTCTACGACTATCCAGCCGGCACGCATGTCGAAATTAACTTGGCACTTCCACCCTGTCAGCTCCATCATAAAGATGTTTAGAAGGGTCTCTATACAGCGCAGCTTTAGTAAAATCTCCTTAATATCATGGCTGTGCTTGTGTAGATCATCCAGGAATTGGTTCTTAGAGAAGTATGGCCGCTCTAGCAATTCTTGGGCGTCATTCTTAAAATTTAACATTAGTGATTCGTACTTTTGCTTTACAAAGTAAAGCTTCTTCAAGACAATTGGTGGGTCTTGCAGGATCACCTCTTCGTCTTCAAGATTAACTTCCCTCAGACCAATTTCACACAAGGTTAAATCTTCGTGGTCTATTGCATTGATCTCTCCCAAGATGAGAAGGTCTCCCTCTTCGCTTAGCCAGGGCTGGTTCGATTTTGTGAGTATTTCCTTTAGCATGTTTCCTCCTGTAACGCTTTAAGGTAGCATAAACACGCCTCGGAGTCAATAAAACCGGCGAGAGCCGGTTTTACGTTTAGATATCCAAGTTTTTAACAGTTTTTGCGTGAGTAGTAATGAAGCGCTTGCGCGGAGGCACTTCGTCACCCATTAGAGTCTCGAAGACTTCACTGATCTTTTCTGCATCTTCAATTTCTACTTTAAGCATGACGCGGTTGGCCGGGTCCATAGTGGTTTCCCAGAGTTGGCCGGCATTCATTTCTCCTAAACCTTTGTAGCGCTGAATATTGTATTTAACTCCGCCCTTGACGCCTTGCTCCACTGCTTCGCTGCCGTCCTCGGGTTCTTCTAGGTCCAGATTTTCCGGATTAGCAGGCAAATCTTTTTCTTTCGCCTTAGCAGCTTTCTTTTGCGCAGCCGACGCGCCGCGCTTTGCTTCCGCTTCTTTGACCAGGTCATCCAGAATTTCGTCTCGTTCTACATCCGAAAAGGCATATTGGAAGTTTTTACCTACCTGTACTCGGAATAAAGGCGGTTGGGCGATGTAGAGGTGACCGTTGCGGATAATGTCTGGGAAGTATCGGTAGAACAAAGTCAACAGTAAGGTGCGAATGTGGGCCCCGTCTACGTCGGCATCGGTCATGATGATGATGCGATGGTAACGCAGTTTTTCTATATCAAATAAATCCCCTACTCCAGTGCCAAATGCGATAACTAAGTTCTTGATTTCTTGACTGCTAAGCATGCGGTCTAATCGAGCACGTTCTACGTTTAATATCTTACCTCGCAAAGGCAAGATAGCTTGGAACTTACGATCGCGGCCTTGCTTAGCGCTTCCGCCAGCTGAGTCACCCTCTACGATATATAGTTCGCATTTAGCCGGGTCGCTTTCGCTGCAGTCGGCCAGTTTGCCTGGTAGTGCCAATCCTTCTAGAACGCCTTTGCGAATAACGCTGTCGCGGGCAGCGCGGGCAGCTAAACGGGCCTTGGCTGCGAGGATAGCTTTTTCAATAATTTTTCCGGCGGCCGTTGGGTGTTCTTCTAAGTATACTTCTAGTTCCTGGGCTAGAACGGCTTCTACTGCGGTGCGTACTTCTGGGTTGCCTAGCTTGCCTTTAGTTTGGCCTTCAAACTGTGGGTTAGGAAGCTTAACAGAAATGATAGCAGTTAAGCCTTCGCGCAAATCTTCACCGGTCAATTTGGCATTGTCCTTAACGATATTGTTTTTAACCGCATAATTGTTGATGACGCGCGTGAGGGCAGTGCGGAAACCGGTCACGTGCATACCGCCTTCGACGTTAAATTCGTTGTTGGCATAGGCCAAAACAACTTCATCGAAGTCATCGGTATATTGAATAGCTAATTCAACCAAGATGTCGCCTTCGTACATCTTGTTGATGTATATCGGAGTATGGCGGGTCTTCTTGTTGCGGTTAAGCTGCTTGATGTAGCTAATGACTCCGCCCTCAAAATAATACTGATAAGTTAAGCCGACTCGTTCGTCTGTAATGATAAAGTGCAGGCCTTTGGTCAAGTAAGCTTGGCTGCGCAAATGTTCTAAAACTGTTTTAAACTTGAAGGTGGTAGTTTCAAAAATAGAACCATCTGGATAAAAAGTGATTGAGGTGCCTGTTTGAAAAGGATCGTTCTTCCCTACCTTACCTACCTCTTTTACCTTTCCCTGAGGGACACCAATTTTGTAGGTTTGTTCGTAAATCTTACCGTCGCGTCGCACGTTAGCCTTCATGTTGGTTGAAAGAGCGTTTACTACCGCAGCGCCCACACCATGAAGACCGCCAGATACTTTATAACCGCTGGCATCGCCGCCGAATTTACCACCAGCATGCAGCACGGTTAATACAGTTTCCAAAGCGGATTTTTTTGTAGTCTTGTGTACGTCGACAGGAATACCTCGCCCGTTATCGTGAACGGTTAAACCGCCATCCTGCTGGATGACTACTTCGATCTTGTCTGCATGTCCGGCCATGGCTTCGTCTACGGAGTTGTCGACAATTTCCCAGATTAAGTGATGCAAACCGGTTTCTGAAGTAGAACCGATATACATGCCTGGACGCTTTCGTACTGGGTCTAATCCTTCCAGTACGGTGATATTTTCGGAGGAATAACTAGCTGATTTTGACTTCTTATCGATGTCCTTGTCTATATCTTTCTTTGGTGCATCTTTAGCTGTTTTAGCCATATAAATAGGAGTTTTTGGGTGCAAAAGTTACTGATTTTAGGTACTTAAATTATATCATATTGAACACTGTTTTTCTAACGGAAGAAGTAATAAAAAACCGCATGAATATGCGGTATATTGAGATTAAATTGATATAGATTTTTTCAATTTCAACTCGATCTCGATGGGGTCAAGTTTCTGCTCTAAACCGGTTTCCAGGCACTTAACTCTGTACATGTAATTTTTAGTAATTTCCTCAAACGTCTTGCCACCAAAAATTGATCCTTTGCAAGGCGCGTGCTTTTCGTAAAGGAAAGCCCTAAAAGAAAAGTTTACAAAAAACTGGGTAACTGCCAATTTGTGCTTTATAGTTGATACCTTTTTTCCAGGGTCGGAAATGTCATAAATCATCCATAGCTTTCTTAAATTCTCAACCAATGCATAGCCAAAGCGATGGGTATTTATTTTGTTACTGTCCGGATATAGCGCACCTTTGATACGCAGTAAATGTGTTTGGCCTGTAAGAGCTTTGCCCGGACATACTATGCCATAGCGGTTATCAGTGAATTGAATATACTCCATTCAACAAACCTCCCTTAGGTTTTCAATTTAAAACAACATACCAATGAATCGGTATGTTGTCAATGATGCTTTATCGCAGCTCGGCGCCAAATTGTTCCGCCGTTTGTTTGTATATCTGGTCCTGAAGCGGCTCTATTTCTTCGGCTTCTAAGGTGCGCTCTGTGCTGCGATACGTGATGCGGTAAGTGTAAGACACCTTGTCCGCTCCGAATTTTTCTGCATTTTCATATTTATCTAAAAGTTCAACCTGCTCTACCAGGTCGCCCCCGATATCGCGGATCAAGTCGAAGTAAGTATTGGGTTCAAAGGACTTATCTACGATGAATGAAATATCGCGAATAATCGGAGGGTATTTACTGACCTCCACAAATTTTCGCCCCAGTTTTAGCTGTTTGGTTACGCGCGGATCCTGGCTCCATAATAAGCGGATATCTGGCAGCTCCATGCCTATAATAGCTAACCTTTCCAAGCCGAAGCCGAAGGCCCAGCCATTATACTGGTTTGGATCCACATTCAGCTTTTCTAAAACCCCAGGCTGCACTAAGCCGGCTCCGAGCACTTCTATCCATTGCCCGTCTTTGTCCACTTCCATTTCTAAAGAAGAATGAGTGTAAGGGAAATTGTCGTCATTGAATCGATATTTTACATCGGCACCGAAAGCGGCTTTTACAACATTTGCTAATGCTTCTTTAAGGTCATCCTGGGTTATAGTCCGCTCGCTGGTGGGGTGAAGGTATAGTCCATCCATTTGGTGAAAGATATTCATGTGGTTGCGGTCGATTTCGTCTTTGCGATAAACTTTTCCATGACATAAAACCCCTAATGGCTGGTTCGCAACCATTTTTGCTTTAACCTCTTCCTTTTGGAAGTAATACCACCACATAACCGTAGTATGGGTGCGGAGAATGTTTTCATCATCTACATAATAAGTATCGCTTTTGCTGCGAGCTACATGGTCTTCTGGAAAGTTGAATAAATCGAAGCTTGCGCTTGCTGGTACGATTTCTGGTATCTTGATAATGTCAAAATCTTTAAATTGGTCCAGTCCGGTTATGTTATTCACTAATTCCCGGATGGGTCCGGAGTCTTGGCGGGACAAGTCAGCCATATTTAAATACCGCTTGATGCGGCCGGCTTCACTGTCTGTTCTTTTGTCGAGCTCAGCGATGAGCGCTTTCTGGCGCTCAAGCTCCTGGGGTGAAATTTCTAAATTTGCCATAGTTATAGCATTTTACCAAGTTCCGTGTTTGCCGGCAATATCATAATTTCCGGCTTATCTCCCGGTTCGGATGTTAACCCCAGCTCGAATTGTGCGCAGATCATGCCTTGGCTTTCTATACCCCGTATTTTGGCTGTACCCAATATAAATGATTCGTGAGTATCGGAATGAATGTTTTGGGCGATTTTAGCGCCGGGTAAGGCTAGGGCCACTATATCCCCTTCTACAAAGTTGAATGCTCCGCAAATCACAGGCTCTATGGTTCTTGTACCATCGGTTAAGCTAATAACGCGGAGTCTATCCGCGTTAGGGTGCTTTTCGATTTTTGTAACTTTGGCTGCGATAATCAGAGGATCACCGATAGTTTTGCTAGCCGGTTTGTTAGCCGCCTGGCTATTGTCATCTATAGACGGAGCGTTTGCAGTTTTTACTCCAAAGAAATTTTTTAGGAAATTTAACATCGTTAATAAGCTTTACATTCGTCTTGATTACACATATAACCAGTGGTGCCGGTGGTTGGATTTTGCAACTGCGCCTTAATGGTAAAGGTGTCGAACGCGGGACCAACCTGGTATAGGTAATCAAGCTTACTGATTGGGTCAGTCGGCATTTGGGTCATGTATTTTGGAATTAGAGAGGAGCGAAGCTTATCGGCTGCAGGGAAAACAAATTCTTTGTCGCTGTCGGGTTCTATTTGAGTCAAAGAATATGTTAATAAGGCCTCAGCGATATTTTCCAAATCCCGCTTTCTCTGTTCATCGGCCTGTTTGCTGGTATCTTTAGCGGCATCAGCCTGGGCGTCTTTTGCAAAGTATTTGATGAGCTGATTTTGGGTTTCGCTGTAGTAAGTAAGTACGAAATCGGCATTATTGCTTGTTGCAGTATATCCGTAAACATAAGGATCGCGAGCAATGGGGTCATTGTAATTGGTAGCTACCGGATTAAATGACTTAACCATGTCCGCCATTACCACAAAGTCGTCAGTTGGAGGATAGCTCTTTTTTTCTGCCTGGTACTTTAACAAAGCTGCCCCTACTTTTTTAATGGTGCTTTGCCGCTGACTGTCGCGGTCTAGCTTGGCTTGGGGGCTGAGGTCCAAGTCTGCCGGCAGGCTTGGCTGGCTAGGATCGGTAAATTCGTATAACTGAAAAGATAGTGTTCCCAGCGTAGTAAGTGTCGGTTGATGCAAGCCGTATTGCTTGATCATTGTTTTAATTGTCAGCAATCGCTCGTTGGTGTATGGTTCGTTGGTCTGAATGTCATAACCGCCTTTAATGAAATCAGAGTCGGTATATGTTCCTTCACGGTAAGTTTTTGAGATCAAGGGATCGCTGCCAAAAATTAAGACTTCATCTCCGTCGGCAATACCGTCACGGTCACTGTCGTTATTGTTAGGATCGGTGCCCTTTTCATATTCGGACTTATTGTCCATACCATCCCGATCCGGGTCGGATTTGTCGCCGCAGGTAACCAGTTCTGTACAAGTTTCTGCGCCGAAGTATCGTTGCAGCCATTCCCCAGGAGTGGTGACATCCGGATTGGCTTGTTCTTCGTTATTCGCGACCTTGGCGCCGTTATCCTCCGCTTGATCGTTAGACATCATTAGATAGAAGCCGGCTCCGGTGGCGGTGATGATTATAAATAAAGCGATCGCCAAGAATATGTAAAAACGCTTTTTGCTTGCCCTTCGCGCTGCTGGCGGGATGCTAATTGGGCCGCTTTTGATCTTTGGTGGTTGAGGTAAATCCGCCGCAGGCTTAGCGCTAACAGGCGCAGTAGCAACAACCGGAGATGTCTTCGGTTTGGTAATAGTGCCAGTAGTTACGTCTGGCATTACATTGTAGAATGGTGTGTGTTCTTGTGTTGCGGCCATTTTATTTTTAGTTTGATGTCAAAAATGATTCCAGAGCAATCAGGAAGAGCGCAAGTGTGAGCCCTACCCACCAGAAAAGGAGGTTTATCGCTTCTAGAAATACTAGGCTGGTAATGAGTATTCCGATAATAATCCCTTGCCTTAAGCTTACTCGGAATAATTCCGAATATATCCCCGGAAAGAATCTTTTACGTATCAGCAGGTTGATGATGCTGAAAATTCCGCAAGTAAATAGGAATAAGGTCAGGTAGAAGATGATATGACCTAAAACTCCTGCCTGATAGGGGTCAGTGTAGATAATTGTAAAGATAAACCCGGTGATAGCGACCACGCTACCAGCCAGTAATGGGAGCAAATATTGCTTGGTAGTCTGGTGTATCACGATGTATTTATTATACCATAAAGGTCTGAAAATTGAGAAAATTTAAAACCGCGGTCCAGTAAGCCGATCGCGGTTATATTTTATGCATTTCTCCAGCTCGAATCGCGGTTATAGTCGTCTTCCAGGCGTTCGTTGTCATACTCATCAAATTCGCCTGTTATAACTTCGATTACTATGAGCGGTTCTGTGCTTTTGGTGTTATCCAGCCGGTGCTTGTCGCCTATCTTGATGTAGACCGACCCGCCTGGCGATAACGGAACCTCAGTATCGTTGATTATGGCCATGCCCGAACCGCTAACTACTATCCAATGCTCGTTTCTTAACTTATGTCTTTGGTAAGACAGTCTGTTGCCTGCATAAACCTCCAGACGCTTGATAATCACGTCTTTAGACTGACCTTGATTTTGCAGTTCAGATAGGACTGTAAAATTGCCCCAAGGACGCTCTTCGTAATCTTTTGCATTTTTAGCCATAGTATTTATCCTGCTTCTGTTTTTGGTTAAATTGACGTCTTGCGCACAGTGGATTGCACTGAATTATTTTTTGGAAAATATTCTCTTATATAGCGCTTGGGCGTAAATATAAATTTCTCTCCTTAGGTTCTTGTCTGTAATCAGCCTTTTTATGTATGGTGATATGGAAACTAAAATTATCACTGCGATAATTGGCAGAATGTACTTATCAATATTGTCTATTTTTAAACCAAGGTAGTAGCCTAAAAGCGTTAAGCCGGCCGCCCAAAGCAAAGCACCAACTATATTGTAAGTTAAAAATCTCCAATACGACATCTTGCCGACCCCTGCCAGCGTGGGGACGAATGTCCTGACAATCGGTACAAAGCGAGCGATGATTATGGTTTTTGGTCCGTGCTTGTGAAAAAATTGCTCGGCCTTTTGGACATGGGATTTGTTAAACAGCAGGGAGTTTTCCTTGGCAAAGATCTTTGGCCCAAACTTTTTGCCGATGGCGTAACCAGTGCTATCCCCTATAATCGCAGCAGAAACGAGGATTATCAGTAAAATATAGATGTTCAAGTAGCCTTCGGCTGCCAGTACTCCGGCAGTAAACATGAGGCTGTCGCCTGGCAAGAAAAATCCGACTAACAGTCCGGTTTCGGCGAAAACTATTCCAAATAGGCCTAAGTACCCAGCTGCTTTTATTAATTCTATTAAATCAAACATATAGTCTATTATAGCAGATCGTTACATTAAGTCAGCGTAGTCGCAGGTGTGCTGCTTGCTCTTTTTATGAAGCTTGGAAAACAGGTCGAATTTAACAGCTTCCCGAATTTCTTCTATGGTCGTTAGCAGTTTCTCTTTCAGTGCAGTTAATTGCTCTGGCGTTGCCAAAGGTGTTTGTACTAGCTGGTTTGGATATACGTACCAATACTGCAGCGAAGCCACTGGCTGATGAAAGAATTCTTCCGCTGCCCATTGGTAAATGCGCAGCTGATCCAGATCGTTGCCATCTGGTTTTTTTGGAACTTTTTCAGAAGTTTTATAATCGATGATTTTTAAACCTCCGTCGCTAATATCGGCGCGGTCAATTTTGCCGTTAAACTGATACTCTTTGTTTACGCCTAACTTCAAGGTAAATGGCTGCTCGATTAGGGATGGGTTGGGCTTGTTCTTCTGTGAATACTCATAAAAGGACCTTAGTATTTGCTTTCCCCGCTGCCTGTAGTCTTCTTTTTGTTGCTTGGTCTGATACCAGTCATCGATCCATTCTTTTTCATAAAGCTCTGACAGTAGTTCTTCTGGAGGAAGCTCCGCATTAGCCTGCTTGCTGAATAAGTCTTGTTGTCGTGCGCTTAGCTCCCGCTGGTATTGTTCCAAATATTTTTGCAGTACGGCATGGATCGTTGATCCAAAGCTTAGGTGATGATTACCCTTCATGGGTAATCTTAAATAGTATCTATATTTGTAATCCAGCGGACAGTTTATGAACTGGCTAATTTGGCTGAAAGAAAAATGGGTCGGTAGATCCTGATAAACTTGCTTCTTTCCTCTCGAGCTGGAGGGTTTGGTGAATACAACCTTCCCAGTCGCTTTCTTGGCAGTTTCTGTTGGAACCAATTGAGTTTCCGACAGAAACAGTGATGGCCTCTTCTCTTTCGCTCCTCCGTAGTCTTTGGCCCAGGAAAGATATAAATGAGTTTTGGCGCGCGTTATCGCCACATAGAACAAGCGGCGTTCTTCCTGTAGATGAAAATCTCCTTCCGGCAGAATGTCTTTAATAAGCTGTTCCGGCAGTTCTATATTGTCTCTTTTGGCCCTGGTTGGGAATCTTTGGTCCACCATATTGATGACGAATACAAATTTGAATTCCAACCCCTTTGAGCTGTGGACAGTCATTACTTTTAAGCTTTCTGGCCCGCTATCCGGATCAAACTTAAGCGCCCCTTCTTCACCCGCTTTAAGTTCCAAATTCAGCCGGCTCAAATAGCCTCGCATGGTGCGGTCGTCCTCTGTTTGGCAATATGCCTCTATGGTTTTATAGAATTGCTCTAGTAATTCCCGGTTCTGAGCATTTTCTAAAGTGTCCTCGTTTAGCAGTAGATCGATTTCCAGATCATCGATAATTTGTACGAACAGTTCGACGGCGGACTTTTCCGTGGTGAGTTTTGAATGCACCTCTAGCAAAGATAGCAGGGTTTTTATTCTTACTACCGAACCTTCGTTAAGCATAGACAAGGCTTCGTCATTATGCAGAGCGTCGTACAGAGAAATAGTCCGGCGGTTAGTAAATTGAGTCAGATGAGCCACATCAATCGCATCAATATGGAACTTAGGGAAGTTTAAAACCCGATACAAACTGCTCGACTCGTGATAGTTGTCCATCAAGCGGAGATAGTTAATCAGATCTGCAATCAGGGGTTTGCGGTATAAGCCGCGATTGGCCATAAAACTATATGGCACTCCTTTTGCGTCGAGGAGTGGAATAATTTCTGTTGCCGCGCTATTGGCGCGGGTCAAAATAGCAAAATCATTCCACGTGGCGGATGGAAATTCTTCTTTTAGTTTTAGAGCCTGATCTACTACTAAATTTAGCTCTTCACTTAAGTCTTTGCCCTCGATAACCTGAACTTGGCTTTTGTCTTTATTATGCCCTTTAAGCCGTTTATTAATATTTAGCTTTGGCTCTAGTCGATTGGGGTTGTTAGCTTGAATGAAGTTATAAGCGATATCTAAAATTTTCTGATTGCTGCGGTAGTTGTCGACAAGAGTTATTTCTTTAATTGTTGGATAGTCGTCCTTGAGCTTTAAAATATTCGATACAGAAGCGCCGCGGAATTTGTAAATTGACTGGTCATCATCCCCTACCACAACCAGATTTTGCTCTGTTCCCGCCAGCAATTTGATCAAGTCGTACTGAGCAACATTGGTGTCCTGAAATTCATCGATCATGATGAATTTAAATTGCTGCTGGTAATATTTTAAAATATTCGGGCGTTTTTGCAGCAGCCGGATAGCATAATGGATCAAATCGCCAAAGTCCATATACTCGTTATCGAGCAAGAGCTGTTGGTAAGTGTGGTAAGCTTTGGCCAGCTCTTCAACGCGCTTAATTTCGACGACGGTCTCGTCTTCATTGCCTAAAGGAAGTTCGTTTTGTCCGGCGCTCAGCCGTAGCTGTTCGGCGTATTCCAAATAGTCCTCCGGGGAAATCATTTCATCTTTGCATTTGGAAAAATGATCCAGCAGGGAGTCTATAAACTTGTTGGGACTGCCGATCGGGCGATAGTAATCCAGCTCGAATTTTTCAAAATGTTTATAAACAAAAATCCACTGCCGAGTTTTGTCTAGAAGCTCGAAGTCATTACTTAGGCCGATGTCGATGCCATGCTGCTTAATTATTCGTTCGCAGAAACTGTGGAAAGTAGATATCCATAAATCGTAACTGCCTAAAGGAAGATATTGCTCTACCCTGGCTTCCATTTCCCCCGCAGCTTTGTCTGTAAATGTTAAAGCTAGGATTTGCTTAGGATCAGCTAGCTTTTGTTCCATTAAATAAGCTATGCGGCGAGTGATAACGGTTGTTTTTCCTGTGCCGGCTCCTGCCACGATTAACAGCGGCCCAGTGGCATGGGTTACGGCTTGAAGCTGTTCATTGTTGAGCCCTTCGAGCAGTTTTGACATTTAAATAATTTTTAGTTATATTGATGAACTAAATCAGTTGAGGAGGAAAGATGACAACGGTCAAATTGAGGAGAATTTATATTAAAGAAAATCGCACTAATAGTTTTCGATTCAGAAAAAAGTCTTCTGAAGTTGACGCTATTCCCATCGGAGAGCCGAAGATAGTTGTTACCCGCCATGTTTTTAAAGAAGGCAAAAATGATCGGCAATTGTTTAACGAATCACTTAGGAAGCAGCTTCCAAACGGCGCTAATGCTTTCCTGGTAGGCGGATCCATTGATGGCGGAGTGGATAAGAAAACGGCTGTCCAGTTTTATAGAATCCGAGTCATTCATGCGGGCAGCAAAAAGGCTGACCATGAAACAAAGTAATAAGCGGCATTCCACCGCTTTTTTATTTTACCTTATTATTGTGCCATGCCGAAGGCTAGGTATATTTGCCCTAATTACCCTACTTCCCATTAAAAAAGCCAGCCCACTGCTTCCAGATGTCGTTGCCTTCGTCTTTGTAGCGCACCCAGAATTGAGAAGGATTTACAATTTGAACGCCTTCGTATTCTTCTAAAGACAGCAGGTCGTTGTCGCGGGTTACTAAGTATTCGGCCCTTGCTTCCACCGCGCTTTCTAAAATTTTATTATCTTCCGGATCGCGGACAATGTTAATCTGGCGGCGGTTTACCACTTGGTTGATTTGAGTTAATAAGTCGGCGATTTCTTTTTCGTATTCGGGGTTTTCCACCAAGCGGCGCATGATAAGCTTGTTTTCCTGAATAGTCTGGCGATTGGCATAGGCTTCTATTTCCCCTGCTCTGACCGCATCTATAATCTGTTTTTCGTAGGAGTATTCATCCTTAATCCCGTCGATAATTACATTGGTATCTAATACTATTTTCATATATTATTAAGCAATTTGTTTCTGCATTTTAGCAATATTTGCCAGAATGCGTAAGTCTTCGGTATGGTCATGCTTTTTATAACCGCGGTCGTATAGAGCTTTGATTTCTGCAATTTGTTCGGGCGGCAGGGCTTTCATATTAATATTGAATAAGCCTAACTTATGGCTGGCGAGAATCTTTTCCCACGGCAGAACTTTTCTTGTCTCTGCGTCCATCCGCGTCTCTTCTGTTGCTACTTCCCCGAATCCGGTAAGCTCCAAATAATCGCCTTTACGAAAATACATGGGGAATTCAAACACTGTCCACTTAATAAGCTGATTAATTTGCTCGGGCTGAGCATTTTTCATCTGCTCCATTATCTTTTTTCTGATTACATATTGATAGGGATATTTATCTTTGCTCAGCTGGCCGGACATGTCTATGTAATGGAAAATATTTCTCATTTCAAGAATATCATTGGAATTTAAATCCATACCGTATAAATTTTTTATCCTTTTTGCAACCGCAGTTTGCATAGTTTGTTGCGTTTCTGGGGTCGATGATTCATCCATACTGGATTGAATCTGCATGAAAAGGGCCATCAGGTCGTCCAGGTTACCTTTATTTTCGGCTACGCTGGCAGTAATTTTGGCAGCAGTCTCTACTCCTTTGGTGGTAATTGGGCCATGTACGTAATTTTGTGCAGACCACTCTTGCCCTGAAGGAAAGCTGGCCTTATTCTTTTTAATGGCCATATATTCTTCGGCTCTCGCATCTCTTTCGGTGCCGAATTGGCGGGAGCCATGGTAAGCGATAATCAGCTCCGAGTACTCATGGAGCTCTGAAATTAAATTCAGGACGGTGCACCTATCAAAATAACTACCTTCGGCGATGGTGGCTTGCGCTGGGCGGCCTGCAACGGAATATTCCTTTTCGATCAAGTCTGATTTTGCCTGTTCGGAATTTTCGTATACTGCAAAATAAGCAGCTGATATCATGTTTAAAATATGCTCGATCTGTTTATGCGGCAAAGTGTCGGCGTTGTCCAAATTGTTTATAGATTGGTATTGCTCCCTTATAGCTTTTAGCCCGTCAACTGCATGGGTAATTGTGTTATGGAGCCATAGCATCAGCTCTGGTTCCTTGGAAAGCTCTTCTTTTAAAAGCCATTCGGACATAACATCCATTGTGGCCTCATTGTTAACCACTTGTGGATTATGGTCGGGAATGTCTGCGTATTCCGGAACGTCCTGGTTAGTAAAAATAGAATCCTTTGCCCATTTTGGTGGCTGCCAATCGATGAGCTTGGCGTAATTACCACGCTTAATTAGTCTTCTTTCTACATCCTCATTTGTCCAGCCGGCCATCGAAAATTTTGATTTTAAAGCGTTGATTTCGTCCCCGATTAAAATATTTTGATAGATATGAAGAGCGTCATGCACTCTGTACATGATGCGGTTTATTTTGGTAATTGATTTCTCGTAGGCATTTACCTTATCCCGATACTCCTGGTTATCTGTGGAACTGAACATAATTCTGGCTTTGGCAAACGTGTCCATAATTCTATCACTGTCCACCGGCGCGATTTTTGGCTTTTCCACTCCTGGTCTAATTTTAAAATCAGTGCCCGATAGTACGTCAGGCATAGCATGGTAATGCCGATCTAATCCCACAACAGGGCCAAAATACTTACCATCGTTTGAAAAATGAAACCCATAGCTTACCCCAATCTGGCTTGGGCGCCTTCCAAGAGCTTTGTAGCATGCTTCTAGGCGGTCCAATTCTTCTTCATTGGCACCAGCCTCCTTTGCAATACTTAAAAAACCGGGCAATGTATCTTGCTCAATTCGTTGCTCTGTTTGCTCTGATAAGAATACTTCTTCCCTGTGCTGGAGCTCGAAGCCGTTTTTAGGAACGCCAATATCGGGAATGATATCCAATGAATGTCGTCTTTCGGACACGGACGATTATTTTATGTTTTGATAGTAGTTTTTCTTGGAGTACGAGTAGAAGAAGAGCGCCCTTTTGCAGCGCTCGCCCGGGTGGAACCTCCCCGGCCTCCCCGGATTGGCATAAGATAGCGCTTAGTGTCTTCGTCTAAGTCGATAAAATGATCTGTAAGTTCCTTAATTTTACTGCTGGTGGATTTTCCAAAAGCCAAAGTTTCTGTCATTTGGCCGGACATTTGCAAGTATTCTAATAGAGGGGCAAAATCGCCGTCGCCGCTGGCTAATACTACTACGTCGAGCTTGTTCATCAGCTTGATGATATCCATGGCAATACCCACGTCCCAATCCCCTTTTTGGTGGCCGCCGGCAAAAGTTTGCAGATCCTTAATGCGAACTTCGAAGCCCGCTTTTTCTAGAGCTTCAAAAAAGGTTTGCTCTTCCGGCATATCGGCTTTTACCACGTAAGCAATGGCGCGAATGAGGCGGCGGTTGCCAACTGCTTCTTTTAGGATTTCGTTAAAATTGATGCGGGCATTGTAAATGTTGCGCGCACTGTAATACAGGTTCTGTACATCGACGAAAACGCCAATGCGCTGGTCCGGGTTTCTTATAGACATAAAATATTAGATTAATTAAATTAAAGTTTTGGTTTCTTCGGCGTTTAGCTTAGCGACTTCTGCTTCCTCCAATTGCAAAGTTGCAGCATTGTTTATGCTGGTCTGCAGCTTTTCAAAATCAATGGCTACTGTGCCCATTGTGTTGCCGGCATTTTTGATGTGATTAGAGAGCACTCCAAGATTGCGGCTGAATTTAGTGCTTTCCTGCTGAATACCTGCCACCATGTGAAGCAGCTTCTCGGCTACTTCGTTGACCTGCTGGCCGCGCAGAGCGATCAAAATAATTTGCAAATGGTGGTACAAGGTATTCGGGCTGACCATGTACACCTTTTTATTACGCGAATATTCGATCAAAGAAATATCCTCCAAGGCTTCATGAAAAATTCCTTCGCTTGGCATGTACATTAATGCGAAGTCAAAGGTTCCCTCTTGCGGTAAGATATATTTTTTATGAATCTCATCGATGCGCTTTTTAACGTCACGCAAAAAAGCTTTGCGCAGATTTTCTGCTGCGTCATCTTCTTTCGCCTCCTTATATAGCCGGAAGTTTTCCATAGAAAATTTACTATCAATAGACAGCACTTTATCGCCTACGAACACGGCCATATCGACCACTTCCCCATTTTTAAATTTGTATTGAGATTTATATGAATTTTTATTCAAAACCTGCGAAAGCATCTGCTCCAGCATCTCTTCTCCAAAGTTGCCTCGAGCCTTTGGGGAGGCTAAAACTTCGCTCAATCGACGAATGTCTGGCCCAATTTGGCTCATTTCGCCTAATCGGCCTTGCAATGCGCCGATAACTTTAGCTGCATTGTCTAAGCGTTCGTTAATATCTCGGTTAGTGGCAGAGATCGACTTTTCCATCTGATCTTTGGTCGCTTCTGTGCCGGCTTTGATGTCGCGCATCCACTCCATCATGACTTTTAGGCTCTCATTTTCCTGAGGAGTCTCCGCACGTTTTTTAATCTGAAACACCAAATAGAGCAAGATTAAAATTGCTATAAATAGAACTGCAAAAATGGCAATAAATAATGGATCCATGAATTCAGTATATCAAAGACCTCTTTGTTTATGTAGCTAACTCTTGATAAAACCAAAAGCAGACTCCTCTAGAAAGTCTGCTTTGGAAATCAAAATTCTTTGGTCTTGCGACCTCCTATATCTTACCAAACGCCAAAAACCCGTGCAAGTGCCATTCTGTGGATATTTTTGCTAGGCTTTTCGGCTATTTAGACTTGATTTCTTATGAGTTTTATACTATAATCTCTAGGTAACTTCATAGCGGGGTAGAGAAATTGGCATCTCGCCAGGCTCATAACCTGGAGGCTGTGGGTTCGAATCCCACCCCCGCAACCAAAGAAATCCTTAGTATATATGCCGGCGTAGCTCAGTTGGTTAGAGCGAAGGACTCATAAGCCTTAGGTCGCTGGTTCAATTCCAGCCGCCGGTACCAAACCCGGATTGGGACAATATACAGAATGGACTGGTAGCTCAGCTGGTTAGAGCGTCCGCCTGTCACGCGGAAGGTCGCGGGTTCAAGTCCCGTTCAGTCCGCCACAAAGAACATGTCGAAAGACGTGTTTTTTGTTTTTTTATAAACACAAAACCGCCCTAATGAGGACGGTTATGTTAGAAGCGAAACCGAATTAACGGCGCTTCTTTGCAGCCTTGCGCTTTGCAGGGCGCTTTGCAGCCTTGCGCTTTGCAGGGCGCTTTGCAGCCTTTTTAGCTGGCTTGCGCTTTGCAGTCTTCTTAGCGGCCTTCTTTGCAGGACGCTTTGCTGCTTTTCTCTTTTTTACTGCCATGGGTGGCTAGTCTCCCTGAAGCTGGTCACTACGGGCCGGCTTCTTAATTTTCTACTACTTAAAGCGTCGCTTTAAGGTTAGTAGTTTTGAAGTAAAATTCGTTACTCGTGTTTCTGTTTTGATTTTCTTTTCGGTTTAAGTTTCTGTTTCGTTTCTCAGAAAGAACTGTATGTATTATAGAATAAAAGTTTTACTTATGCAAGAGTTTTTTGAAAATCTTTGTCAAATATTTTCTAGTTGCTGCAGTTTTGCTTTTTGCAATTTCACTTTTTAATTTGCTAACTGTTATATCGTTTACCAAATGCAACTTGTTACGAATAGCTGTTAGGGTGGCGCTATCAAAGTGCAGGTCCAGCTCATTTTCGAACCTGTAAGCGCGGACGATGCGCAGCGGATCTTCCTCTAGTCTTTGCTCGGCGTTGCCAATCAATTTGATTACTCTATTCTTGATATCCTTAGCGCCGTTGTAAGGGTCGTACAGCTTATTAGTTTTAGGGTGAAAATACAAGCAATTTATGGTAAAATCCCGCCTTTTTGCATCCAGATTAATGCTCTTAGTAAAGATGATTTTTGGGAATCTTGAGCCAGAATAAGCTTCCTTCCGGAAGGTAGCTATTTCTACAGCTTTGTTTTTGATCAATACAGATATAACGCCGAACCGAATTCCTTTCAAATCAATTTTGCAACCCAATTTTTTCAATAGTAGCAGTACTTTTTCTGGCTTTGCTTCGGTTGCAATATCTATATCTGCAATCGGGCGAGCCAATATCAAGTTCCTTACCGTTCCGCCCACTAAATATGTCTGCGGAAAGTTTTCCACAAGTGCATCATAGACTTTCACCGCCATTTGTTTATAACTATCGCTGGTATTTACGAGTTGATCTCGATAATTTTTTGTAAGTGTTTGTTTCATTGCAAAATAAAAACCTGATTAAACAGGTTTAAATTTATTGTTTAAGAACGCCTTCGCCGGTGATGGGGCTAGTGCGGCGGTGAGAATGTTTACGAGCTATCTTGATGCGATTTAAATTTTTATGAAGCAGCCAAGCGGTAAGCGCATATTCTTCGTGAGCTAAAGTTTCTTCTTTAAGAATTCTTTCTGCTTCTCTTTTTGCTTCTTCGGCGCGGGCTAAGTCTATCTCGAAATAATGTTCGGCACCGTCGGCGAGAATTATAACAGTGTTGTCATTGCGGACTTCTACGAACCCTCCCGCAACATGAATAAAGTGATCATCTCCCCCATTTTTAGCAACCAGTTCGCCGCTAGTTAAGGGCGCGACCAATGCGGTATGCCCTGGCAGAATAGTGATTTGCCCTTCTGTTGTCGGGCAGCTCAAACTAGACACTTCTTCGTTAACAAGCGTACGTTCTGGAGTTAAGATTTGAACTTGGAGTTTAGCCATTAGATAATAGGAACTGTTTTATTACTTTGCTGCAGTAACTTGGTCAATGCCGCCCTTCATATAGAATGCCTGTTCTGGTACATCATCAAGTTTCCCGTCAAGAATTTGCTTAAAGCCGCTGACGGTGTCTTTAATTGATACGTATTGCCCCGGGCTGCCGGTGAAAACTTCGGCTACGAAGAATGGCTGAGATAGGAAGCGTTGAATTTTACGGGCGCGGGTTACCACAATTTTATCCTCATCGGAAAGTTCTTCCATGCCCAAGATGGCAATAATATCCTGGAGGTCGCGATAGCGCTGCAGGGTTTGCTGCACGCCGCGGGCTACATCGTAATGTTCTTGGCCGACTATGTTTGGATCCAAGATGGTAGAAGTGGAATCTAATGGATCCACAGCCGGATATATACCCAAGTCCGAAATAGCGCGGCTTAGTACTACAGTAGAATCTAAGTGAGCGAAAGTAGTTGCCGGAGCCGGGTCGGTTAAGTCGTCTGCGGGCACATAAACGGCTTGTACAGAGGTAATGGAACCTTCTTTGGTAGAGGTGATGCGTTCCTGCAACTCACCCATTTCGGTAGCTAAAGTGGGCTGATAGCCTACGGCGGAAGGGATGCGGCCCAGAAGCGCAGATACTTCGCTGCCGGCCTGGGTAAAGCGGAAGATGTTGTCTACGAATAAAAGAATGTCTGCCTTGTTGTGGTCGCGGAAGTATTCCGCCATCGCCAATCCGCTCAAAGCCACGCGGGCGCGGGCTCCAGGCGGTTCGTTCATTTGTCCGAAGACCATGCTCATTTTGTCGATTACGCCAGACTCGCGCATTTCGTGGTAAAGGTCGTTGCCTTCGCGGGTACGTTCCCCTACTCCGGCGAATACAGAAAGGCCGCCATGCTCTTTAGCGATGTTGTTGATCAATTCCTGAATAAGTACAGTTTTACCTACTCCAGCGCCTCCGAATAGACCTACTTTACCACCTTTAAGAATCGGACAGATAAGATCAATTACCTTGATGCCTGTTTCTAAAATTTCGTTTTTTGTAGATTGTTCGGTGAGCTCTGGGGCCTTAGCATGAATTGGGTAAAGCTGCTGTGCGTTTGGAGCTTCTTTTCCGTCGATTGGTTCGCCAAGTACGTTAAACATGCGCCCTAGGGTTGCTTCGCCTACAGGCACAGAAATTGGCCGTTCTAAATTGACCACATTCATGCCACGCATAAGGCCGTCCGTAGAAGACATGGAAATGGTGCGCACAATGTTTCCCGGAAGCTGCTGCTGTACTTCTAATGTAATAGGTTTGCCGTCTAAATCAACTTGCAAAGCCGTGTAGATAGCGGGAGCATTTTGCTCGAAATGAACATCAACAACCGGACCAATGATCTGGCTGATGGTTCCCATATTTGTCGTTGTTGTATTAGTTGTTTTTGCCATATAAGTTGATTAAGTTATTCTAGTGCAATTCGGCCTGCAGTGATTTCGGAAAGTTCCGTCGTAATCTTGCTTTGGCGAAGTTGGTTAAAGGTTAATGTTAAGTCGTCAATTAAGTCTCCGGCAGCATCTGTAGCGTTTTTCATCATCATCATGCGGGCGCTGTGTTCGCTCGCGTCGCTTTCTAGAATAGCCTGATATACCTGAGATTCTAAAATGCGTGGGAGTAAGTGATCCAGTACTTTTTGAGGGCTGGGTTCGAACAGAACGTCGGAGCCAATGGTTTGGGTGCCGTGCTGAGACTTGGGGATTATCGGCAACAGTTGTTTTACCTTCGGATCCTGAACCAGCATCGAAACAAAGTGGTTATAGACAATGTAGACTTTTTTATATTCGCCGCTGTTATAGATATCGGTAAGCATTTTGATAATCGGATAAACCTCTTTGACGGGAATAGTAGTATCCATTTTGGGGAAGTCGGCGATAATCGTCTTATTGAGCCTGACCGCTGCCTCTCTTCCTTTTTTACCCACAACAATTAATTCGGAAATAAGTTCTGGTTCCAGCTGCTCCTCTTTGACCAGTTTTCTAATTAGATTGGTGTTGAATCCACCTACTAAGCCGCGGTTGGTTGTTACCAGAATGATGCCGACTTTTTTTGCTTTTGGATAGCTTTTAAACAGCTTGTGCTCTCGAGACTTGCTTCCTACATTGTTGATCAACTCCCATGCCAGATGGGCATAAGCTCGGCTCGACATTGCTACTGCTTGGCTTTTGCGCATTTTTGCACTACTAACAAGCTGCATCGCGCGGGTAATTTTGCGCGTGCTTTTAATCGATTTTATGCGTCTTGTTAGTTCTTGGGTTGATGCCATTTTACTGTGAATTTAGTGCTTTTCGGTTATACTTGACAAATTCTAAACTTTATGCTATAATATATTCATATAGATCAAATCTGGAGGAAAAGAAGATGACAGGATTAGCAATGCTCGTGGCGGCAGTTGTGATAATGTTGGTGGCTTGGTTCTACCGTGGGGCCAGCGTCAAGCTGCAGTCTGCAGCATTGGCCATCGCCCCCGCTCTCATAGCGGCGGCCATCCTCAGCTGGGTCGCTGAGGGAGTGGAATGGAATATCGCGCATGCGGTACTCCTTCCTGTCCTCGGAATCGTGTCGATTCTCGGCATGATCTCCTTCATCTTTACCCGCGGCAAGTCCGCGGTTGCTTCCTGACCTAGGAAGCCATTGTTTCCCAGCCCTGCTTGAATTGTTCGAGCAGGGTTTTTAATTTGCTTTCAACTTCTTCTGTTAATTCTTTTTTATCGGCAATTGCTCTTAAGGTATCTTTGCCGGTAGTTTCCATATATTCCGTTAGTTTGGATTCGAACTCGGAAATCTTTTCTACTGGTACATCATCCATAAAGCCGTTATTAACCGCGTACAAAGCAATTACTTGCTTTTCCATCGCGACCGGAGAGTACTGAGGCTGTTTGAGCAGCTCTGTTAACCGGCGGCCAAGTTCTAGCTGCTGGCGAGTAGCTTCGTCTAAGTCCGAACCGAATTGGGCAAACGCTTCTAATTCCCGGAACTGAGCTAATGCAAGTTTCAGCTTGCCGGCTACTTTCTTCATGGCTTTGGTCTGAGCAGAGCTGCCTACGCGGGATACAGAAGTACCTACGTTTACAGCCGGGCGAATGCCCTTATAAAACAGATCGCTTTCCAAAAAGATTTGTCCATCGGTAATAGAAATTACATTCGTAGGGATATAAGCGGAGATGTCTCCCGCCTGGGTTTCGATAATCGGCAATGCCGTAATCGAACCGCCGCCATGATCTTCGTTTAGCTTTGCTGCTCGTTCTAGCAAGCGGGAGTGGAGGTAGAATACATCCCCCGGATAAGCTTCGCGCCCTGGCGGTCGGCGCAGCAACAAGGAAATTTCGCGGTACGCTACAGCCTGTTTAGAGAGATCATCATATACGATTAATACGTCCTTGCCCTGATCCATAAAGTATTCGGCCATCGCTGTTGCAGAATACGGCGCGATGTAAGAGAGCGCTGCTGGTTCGCTGGCGCTGCTGGATACGACAATTGTGTAGTCCATCGCTCCTCGGGCTTCGAGTTCGGCCACGATTTTGGCTACCTTGCTTTCTTTTTGACCCACGGCTACGTATACGCAGATCATGTCTTGTCCTTTTTGGTTAATGATCGTGTCGATTGCCACGGCAGTTTTGCCGGTTTGGCGGTCGCCAATGATCAACTCACGCTGGCCGCGGCCAATCGGAATTAAAGCATCAATGGCTTTGATGCCGGTTTGTACCGGCTGGAATACCGACTGGCGGGTTATTACGCCAGGGGCGATTTTCTCTACAGGGTACTGAGTATTTGAAGAGATCTCCCCTTTGCCGTCCTTGGCATTTCCTAGTGCGCCTACTACTCGACCGATGAGGCTTTCCCCTACTGGTACAGATAAGATCTGTCCCGTAGATTTTACAGTGTCGCCTTGCTTTACGTGCTGGAATTCTCCCAAAATAATTGCTCCAACGCTATTCTGTTCGAGGTTCAAAGCCACGCCCATAACTCCGCCGCCAAAATCCAACATTTCCATTGACTTCACTTCGGAGAGACCGGAAACTTTAGCAATGCCGTCCCCTACTTCTATTACTGTTCCTACATGGGAAACATTGGCTTTTGGGCCAAAGCCTTGAATTTGGTCTTTTAATTTTTGAATAATGCTATCTGTTTGCATATGTTTAGTTCTTTAACTCTTGTTCTAAATTTTCTAACTGTGATTTTAGACTTGCGTCTATCAGCGTATCGTCGACTTTTATGAGTACTCCGCCAATTATCTCTTCGTTTACTTTGGTTGTTATCTCCGCTTTTTGACCCTTGCTTTTAGCGAAGGTGTTTAGTTCTTTGATCAAGCCAGGGGTGGCAGCTGCTTCGGAAGCCGTAGTAACTTCGATCTTGGTAGTTTGGTTAGCATCTTGGACCATGCTTTCAAATTCATTCACTACATTTTCATAGCTAGCTAAATCGCCATTTTGTTTAAGCGCCTCGATAAAATTATTAATTACTTTATCATGGTCTTTAGGGTTGGTGTCGCTTATGGCTTCGTGCAAAGCTTGGGCGTATTGTTTTACTGTAAATTTCATACGCTCTCCTCAAGATGTCCCATGCTGTCTTTAATGATCTTGCTGTCCGTCTTTGCGTCAATTTTCGACTTTAACAGTTTTTCTGTAGAGCTTATTACCATTTCTGCGATAGAAGCCTTGGCTGCGTTCACGGCTTGCCTCTGAGCATTATCTAAATCTTGCTTTGCTTTATCTAATACAGCTTGCTGTTCTTTTTTGGTTGCTTCTACGGTCTCCTGCTTAACTTTTTCTGCTGTATCCTTGGCTCCTGAAATAATGGCAGTGGCTTCGTTGCGAGCTTTGCTCATCTCGGCATTCTTCCAGGCTTCGAATTCTTCTTTCTCTTTGGTGATGCGGTCTGCGTTAACCAGGGAGTCTTCGATCTTCTTTGCGCGCTCCTGCATATTGCTGGTCACCGGTTTAAATACGAATCTCCAAAGCACAAACAACACAATTGCAAAGTTGATCAATTGAGCGATGAAGAGTTTCCAGTTTAAGCCAAACAGGCCTACAACCCCTGCGTCCTCGCTATGGTCGGTCGACGTTGTTGCGGCGCCGGAGTGGCTCTCGTCTAAATTAGCCGTCGTCTGAGCCGTAGTTTGAGCGCTCGGTGCTGTAGTGGCTGCAAATACGCCATAAGGGTTTACTACAAAGAGAATGACTGCCAACGGGACAATGATAAGTATGGTGAGTAAAGGTTTTTTCATATAATAATAATTTACAAAGGCGAACTCTCTGCTCCGGCTTGCGGGGTCAAAGAGTTCCGTTTGGAAACTATAAGATGAAGGTAATAACTAGCGCGTAAATCGCGATAGCTTCGGCGAAAGCCATGCCTAAAAGCATGGGTACGAATAGTTTGTCTACGCTTTCTGGGTTGCGGCCGATGGATTCCATAGCCTTGGAACCGATTTTTCCAATCGCTAGAGCTGGTCCAACACCGCCGACAGCGATGGTGATAGCTTTTGCCAATAATTCCATTGATTCAGGAGTCATTGTTAGTCCTTTTGCTTCTGCTCGACTGGGAAATTGTTTAAAGTCGGCATGAGCTGTTAAGTATTAAAGATCAGATATCGATAATTCGATACCTGATTAAAAACACCTAAACGGTCGGCGTTGGTTCTAGATCTTCTTTGTGTTCGCTGTGATGGCTGGCTACCTCGGTTGTGGCGACAGTTAAGTAAACCAATGTAAGCATGGCAAATACAGTAGCTTGTACTATGCCAACAATCAGCTCCAAGGCAATAAAAGGTAATGGCAATACGAAAGGCAAAATCCCTGCCAGTACAGTTAACAAAACTTCCCCTGCAAAAACATTGCCGAACAAACGCAAAGATAAAGACAGCATCTTGGCGACTTCTGAAATAATTTCCAGAAAGCCAATGAAAAATTCGATAACCGCAGTTAACATCGTCATAGGGTTCATGCTCTTTAATGCGTGCCACAAATCTCCCAGCTTAATAAACTTGTTAAAGTATTTAAAGAACCCAATTACAGCAATCCCCACTACGTGGGAAGTGATTACAGCCGTTAAAGACATGGCCAAAGTCATGTTCAAGTCTGTGGTGGCAGGGCGAAACATCGGCACAAGCATAACATGTCCTTCATGCACTAAGTAGCGGCCAATGCTGCCGATGCCTGGAAGAAGGCCGATCCAATTAGAAACTAAAATAAATAAGAACAAGGTTCCCACTAAAGGCAAAAATTTGATAGTCTTTTCGCGGCTATGGGTAACCGTATCGAAATAGCCGAAAAGAGTTTCGAGGATGGATTCAAAAAAGTTTAATATTCCTTGAGGAGCTTTGCCCGCATAGCGCTTGACAGCTAGGCTAATAACCACCGCAAACACAACAAACCCCAGCACAGTAATGCTGGAGTTGATCATGGTATTGGTGATTGGCAGACTGCCGACATGAAAGATCGGTTCTGCGGCGAGCGGAGGTAAGGCTGCGGCCATTATTTTTTAATTATTTCGTCGTAAATTTTTTTGATCCGGACGGTCAGAATAGTGCTGCTAAGGATGATTGCCACTATAATTGCACCGTATAAGTAGAATGGCTGGTCGTATTTAACGCTGAGCCACTTTCCTAAGAGCGTAGTTCCAGCCAATGGGATGGCAATAATAAAACCAAATTCTACTGCAATAGCGAGGGTTCGTGCAGAATAAGCGGGTTTTTTCTCGTTATTGTCTGGGATTTGGTCCTGCATTACTTATAAAAGTTATCAAAAAAACCTTATTTTGGCAAGGTTTTCTTAATTTTCTTCGCCCCTTGGAAAATGGTTTTTTTAAAGGCCAAGTATTTAGATTTAGAGAGGCGCGCCTGAAGCATGAGAATAACTAAGTCGCTGTTATGGAAATGCGGGTTGTCGGATAATCTTAGAAACTCGTCGTATGAGTAAAGTTTTACTTTAATAATCTCCCCGCCATCTAGTTTTTGGCCACCTGCCTGATAGCAATCATTGGCAATATACATGTGAAGGGTTGATCTGATTCGACCCAGGCGGTGATAGGTTTGAAATTTTTTAAAAAATTTTGGCTTCAAGCCAGTTTCCTCTCTTAATTCCCGCAGCGCTGCATTGCGGGGAGACTCTTCTGGGATGTCCATATACCCGCCTGGTAAAGTGTAGTACCATTTTGTCCCAGGCTGCTTTTGATACAGAACTACAATTTTATCTCCGACTGTGGCCATTATGGAAACAGTTTCCAAATTTTTTGCGACCTCAAAAGTCCGCACGGAGTTATCGAACATCACCTGAGACCATTGCAGAACCTCAAAACTTACACCTTTATATAAACTTATCGCATGCTTGGGAATTTTTGACATTAACGCAATTAATTTAATTCGAAATTAGTAATAGGTATTTCCTGGAGCCGACTATCGGGTTTGAACCGATGACCTGCGGTTTACGATACCGCTGCTCTACCAGCTGAGCTAAGTCGGCAGAATCATTTCGATGGAGCGGACGATGGGAATCGGACCCACGTCTCAACCTTGGGAAGGTCGCATACTACCATTGTACTACGCCCGCGTACTTTCAATTTTAACAAAAAACCCAGTTCTGTTGAACTGGGTTTGGCTAACTTTTGATTATAAGAGCTTTACAGCTTTGATTTCCTGGGTTTTGGTGTCCAGCCAAGCCTCAAAATCTGCGGGTTCGATATAGATCTGCAGAAGGTTATAATTACGGCCATCCTGATTACTGCTGTCGCCTTCGATGGCGTTGATCTTTAAAACATGAATGCCTGCGCGGCTGGCTACGATCTTCGTATCCCCTATAGACAGATCCTTGACTGCCTGCTGAAACTCCGGCAGCATGTCGGAATACTTAATGAAGCCGCTGTCGCCTGCAAATGGCTTGCTAGCATTATCCTCGCTATATTTGCGAGCCACTTCCTCGAAGCTAGTACCCTCATCTAGCTGGCGTACCAAGTCGCGAGCTTTATTGTATTGTTCGCTGTTTAAGTTTTCTTGCTTAGCAAACCAGAGGCGAAGGTTTTCTTGCAGTACCGACTGGCGGACAACTTCGTTCTTAAAGGTGTTAAGGTCCAAGCCATAACTAGAGGCCAAGGTTTTTTCGAATTCCTCTTCGCTGGCATCCGGAAATCGCTTGATAATTGCCTGATAGCTCTTATCCACTTCCTCATCGGTTACAGTAACGTTTTGCTTGGCAGCGATTCGGTTCATCTTTTCGGTTTTTATTAGCTGATCCAGAAGTAAGGTTTCTAAATTATTAGTGCTTTGCCCGGTGCTCTCTAAAACTTTTTTTGCCAGATCTAGGCGGTTGTATAAGTCTTTGCTGGTAATGTGGTGAGTTTCGATGAGTGCAATAGGCAATGGTACAGCGCGGAAAACCTTTTCCTTGGCAGGGCTGAGCTGGCCAGTATACAGCCAAGCCAGGCACCCGGCGATTGCAGCCAGTACTATGATAATTGCAACGCCGATGCCGATTTTGTGCTTTCGTTTTAGCTTTTTAGCTGGCTTTGCTTCTTCAATGTGATCATTATGTTGAGTCATATGTCTTAGTTAATAAAAATGTATTCCCACCACTTAATAAGATTTGATTTTGGTGAATGCCCCCCGGCGCCGCCGTTTTGTTCTGCTTGCTGCTGGGGAATATTAATAACAATCTCGCCTTCCTTTTTTAAATTTAATTGCAGGCGGGCAAGCTTATCCTGGTATTCGGGCGAGGACAGAAAATTGATAGACTGCTCTAGCTGTCGGTTGGAAGCTTGCAGTTCTTGCTCTTGCTGTTTGAGCATGGCTATTTCGGTATCTATTTTATGCCTTTGCCTGTATTGATTATATTCTAATAAGGCTGAAAATAAAAATACCAAAATCATAGCTCCTAAAAAGAATTTATTGTAAAAGATTTTGGGTAGCTTCATTGAGACTTTTTATTCTTTTTAGTATAACCGATTTTTTCCTGGAAATGGGTAATGTCATCTTGGTCGAACGCTATCGGCTTAGCAATCACCCGTTTATGCATTTCCCATAAGTAATCCTTAATAGCAGCAGGATTAGGGATATTCTTTAAAGTGACAGAATCGACCAGGCCCACAACCTGTACTTCTACGTTGCCATAATCGAAGATGGCGGAAATGAATCCTTTGGACTTGTAACCGACGTTTAATACCCTCTCCAAAGGGGTTTCCATGACCGACTTATTAAATATTCCTGGTCGGTAAAAAAGGATGAGGCGCCTGTTAGTTAGTACATAGCTCGTTAAGTACCACAGTATGCATTTTTTGATGAACCAAATTCCTGAAACGATCACTAGCGCGTAAACCACTCCCTGAAATTGCCCTAACAACCCGTACCTCCATAAAATTAGCGTGGGGATAATCGCGGCCGCAAGAGGGACTAAAGAATCCTCGATTAAAAACACACTGCTTTGACGGTAAACGTTCTTCACATGTTCGCCCTCTAATAATGCGAATTTTGCCATAATGTTTTAGTTACTGAGGAATTCCCGTCATGCCGGTGGCTGGAACTGCCGTAGGCGCTGTAGATTGGGTGGCGATGTAAAAGAAGAAGCTGCCAATCATTGAAGCAATAATTAGTACAGAAATGATTATCATGATTCGATTGAGCAATTTTCTGTTTCTCATGTTTGTTTTGTTAAATTTAATCTTTATTTCTTGAGCACAGCTAGAAAAGCTTCCTGAGGTATATCGACTTTCCCGACTTTCTTCATTCGCTTCTTGCCTTTTTTCTGCTTGTTTAATACTTTCATTTTTCGGGTTACATCACCGCCGTACAAGCCTGTGGTCACATCTTTGCGCATGGCCGAAATTGTTTCGCGAGCCACTACCTTACTGCCGATGGCTGCTTGAATGGCAATTTCGAATTGCTGTCTGGGGATTAGGGTCTTAAGCTTTTCCACTAGTTCTCGCCCATCGCTTTCGGCAGTGCTGCGGTGAACTATCGCGGACAAGGCATCGATCTTTTCGCCGGCGACCAGGATATCCAGCTTAACTAAGTTGCCTTCGCGCATCTCTTTTACCTCGTAGTTTAAAGAAGCATAGCCGCTGGAAACACTTTTTAGTTTATCATAAAAGTCCATGATAATAGTGGCTAAAGGCATTTCGAACTTAATTTCCACGCGTTCCTGGCCTACATAATCCATGCCTTTGCTGATGCCGCGCCGTTGGCTAACAATCTCCATGATCGGTCCAATATAGCCGGTTGGCGAAAGAATCGCGACATCTGCCCACGGCTCTTTGACTGACATTATTGTAGAAGGGTCTGGGAAGCCGGCTGGGTTGTAGACAGTCTCTACTCCTCCGCCCATTAAGTTGATTTCGTAAACCACGCTTGGTGCCGTTAATACCAAATCTAGATCATATTCTCTGGTTAATCGCTCCTGGACGATGTCCATATGCAGCAATCCTAAAAAACCAGTTCGGAAGCCAAAGCCAATGCTAGGGATGTTTTCTGCTTCAAAGGTGAGCGCAGCATCATTAAGCTTTAATTTTTCCATTGCTTCGCGAAGCAGCGGGTAGTCGTCCCCTGATACTGGAAAGATACTGGCATACACCATTGGCTTAACTTGCTTATACCCAGCCAATGGCTCTTGAGCTTTGTTTTTAATTAAGGTGATGGTGTCACCAACACTGGCTTTGCTCACTTCCCTTAATCCCGTGACGATATAGCCTACGCTGCCCGTTGCGATGGAAGTTGATTTGGTCATGCGCGGTTTAAACACGCCGACTTCTAAGCTTTCGGCTTCGCTTCCGCTGCCCATCATGGTGATTTTTTGACGAGGCTCGAGGACGCCGTTCATTACTCTCACGTATGCGATTACCCCGCGATGCGCATCATAACTGGAATCAAAAATCATGGCCTGGAGAGGCTCGTTGGAATCTCCTGTCGGAGCAGGAACTCGTTCGACAATCGCTCTGAGGATATCTTCCACTCCTTCTCCTGTTTTGCCCGAAGCATAAATAAATTCTTCATCCTTAAAGCCGAACACGGCCTTCATCTCTTCTGCAACCTTAACTCGATCGCTGTTGGGTAGATCAATTTTATTGATAACCGGGATAATGGTGAGATCATTCTCGATTGCCAAATAAGCGTTGGCCAAAGTTTGCGCTTCTATTCCCTGGGTTGAGTCCACAACTAAAATAGCGCCTTCGCAGGCGGCTAAGCTTCTTGAAACCTCGTAACTGAAGTCTACATGCCCAGGAGTGTCGATAAGATTCAGAACATACGGCTTGTCGTCCAAGCGGTAGTCCATTTGTACAGGCTGAAGTTTGATGGTTATACCGCGTTCACGTTCCAGATCCATTTGGTCTAAAAGCTGAGCCTTCATCTCTCTGGCTGTAACGGTTTTAGTAACCTCTAAAAGCCGGTCAGCTAAGGTAGATTTTCCATGATCGATATGGGCAATAATGCAGAAATTTCGTATTTGAGCTAGCTCGGGATTTACAATCATAGAGCTAGTTTAGCAATTTTTGCTTTTATTTTCAATAGTTTTAGGCTTATCTAGGCTGAAACATTGAAGAAAGAAGCCATACGGTTTAAAGTTGTCTTTATTCTCGCTGCATCGGGCACGCCCATCCAGGCAGTTAGTAATAAGTACACCAACCCTGCGATAATGCTAGATAACCCGGTTTGCAGAAATATCCCAGCGATTGTATGGGTATCGAAGATTAAGGCGAAAAGATAAAGCAGCCCGTAGGCTACACAACCGGTAATGAGCGCAGATACTAGTATTTTGCTGCAATTGAACACTATATAGTAATCGCTTTCGCGGATGATTTTTTGGTTGCGCAAATCATGTTGCAAGCCTCGGTGCAGATAAATGATCAAGAACAGCAGCTGGAACATGGATGCAACCACAAAACCTAAAGCGACTCCCAGAATTCCCAATCCAAAAGATAAGGTATAGGACAAACCGGCATTGATTAACATAGCGGCTAAACCAATAAAAACGGGAATCCTCGTATTTTGCCTAGCGTAAAATGCTCGAGACAGCAAAGGTATGAGGCTCTGAGCGATTAAGCTCAAGCTCAGTACGCCCAAAGTATCGAAAGTAGTAATGGTGCATGTCCAATCGCATTTACCGTAACCTAAAAGCAAGCGCACAATATACGCGCGCAAAAGCAGGAGCATTATACTTACAGGCAGGATTAAATATACAATTCTTACAAAAGCCCGGTTAAAAGTATTAATAAACGAATTTAGTTCTTTTTTTGCGTACTCTTCCGATAAGACTGGGAATACCGCTAAGGCTGTTGAAATAGCAAAAATCCCCAATGGTACAGCTTGAATATTATTTGCAAAATTATAAGCGGCGATGGTTCCGGTAGCTAAAGTGGAGCCGATGATAGTTACTATCACCAAATTAACATAAGAAATATCTAGCCCTAAGACTCTTGGGATAAACAGCTTAACAATTTGTTGAACCCCGGCATTTTTCCAATCCCATTTCGGCCTCCAGCTCCACCCTAACTGAATCAGCTGAGGTAATTGTATTAAAGCATGCATTAAGGCACCTGCTATTACTCCTGCTGCTATTCCTTTTAATCCAAAATGAGGATGCAGGAATAAAATGCCCATCAAGATGCCCAGATTATAGAGGAGCGGCGCTGTATTTACCCAAATAAACTTCTTGAAGCTTAAAAGCGTGCTCGAAAACACGTTGGAAACTGTAAAGATAATTGGAGACAGTAATAATATTCTGGTCAGCGCAACTGTTTGGTCAAACTCTGGCCCTTCAAAACCAGGCGCAATTATTTTTGTGAGAGGCTTTGCCAGAACGAATACTACAACAGATAAGGCTCCTACGCCTACAACTGCAATGTTTAATACACTATTGGCTATTTTCCATGCTTCATTCTTATCTTTCAGATAGTATTTAGTAAAAACTGGAATAAAAGCCGCGCTTAAGGTACCCAGGATGAGCAAATTGTAAATAAGGTCCGGGACACGGAAAGCAGAAAAATATATATCTGTTTGACTGCTCAGGCCCAGATTCTTAGCCAGCAACAGATCGCGCATAAACCCAAAGATCCTGGAAAGCAAAGTTAGCACAGCAATGATTATAGTTGCTCTGCCTAAATGAAAATTTTGTTCAAACCGGCTAAAGAAGCGGTATAGTTTTACCATAAGATATTATTTTGCCTTTATCACTACGCCGATGAATTGGTCTTGATTAAAACTTTGCTGCCTCCAGATTGACTTATCTGAACTGGGCTTTTCGACTCCCCTGTTTTGGTTGCCAAAATTATCCCAAATCAACGAGCGATCGGGGAAAATGATCTCCTGAGATATCTCGAACGGGAGCATTCCTGCCTGCTTTTGCCAATACAAGCTATAGTTATCCGGGTTATCTATTTTAAACGGAAGCTGGTAGGTTACGGTAACAGTTTTAGTCTCTCCCCCTGCCACCTTAAACCAGTTAGCTATGAACATTTTTCCGCTCTCTTTCCCAAAGAAAACATTATGAGCGTCGTCGAATTGCAGATCGCGGTTCCACTGTTCAATTACCGAGTCGTTAACATAACCTTTATCCTTTGGTAATTCTGGCATGGTGATATTATCAAAGCCATCTGCTGCTAAAATCCTGGAATTATCTGGAACATAGAATCTTACAAAGCTGGTATTAGTTAACCCAGGACTGTTAGGTAGCGGATTGGTAATCGTGTATCGAACCTGATTGATAATAGCGCCGTCAGGCTGGATAGTGGTAATTAGAGTAGCATTTCGCTTTAAAGACCTGTCAGTTTTGGTGCCGCTTAAGTTAGAACTGTTGATGTGCAGGTAATCTTTGTGGGTTGCTATCAGTTCTCCGGACCAATGAAATTTAGTTAGCTGAGATTGAAGGTTGGGATCTCTAGAATAAGCTAAAATATTCTTTGCCGCTAAATTCTTTTGGAACAACTCCAATAGACTTAACATTCCTAAGCCAGAACCATTGCTGGCGCCGATTTTTTGCAAGAGCAGAGGGTATAAATCGGCCAAGAGCTGCTTAGGCTGGTTAAGGTTCTTGTCGTATGCCACAGAAGTGGTAGTCTGAATCTGCTCGATAAAGTTACTGCTGGAAATTGTGACTTTATATGTGGGCAGAGTAATCGGGCCGGTCTTATTTAATAAATCTATGAATAAGTCCGGCGTTATGCCCAAAATTAAATCTGGAGTTTCCCCGCCTTCTTTCTCATAAAGAATAGAAAGCCTCTGGCTGGATTCGGCGAAGCTGGCCAGCCAATTAGCGTCTCTCATAAACCATCTATTGTTAACCGCGCGCATCGGCTTGGGCGGAACTATCCAGCTTGCCAACTGACCGTCTAGATCATAAACGCTGCGGATATCCAAATGCTTAATAGAGGCATCCTGTAATTTCCCTTGGGCAATAGTACCTATAAATCCGCCGGTAGCTCGGAGTTCATTGTTGTTTTGCAAAAAAACTAAAAATCGCTTTTCGCCCAAAAGGATTTGGGTGAATAAATCCGTAGCGGCGCTCAACGATTTCATCTGAGACGACAGATCCGCAATTAGCTCCTGGCTATCCCGTAAAGGTGCTTGATATTTTGCTGGCAAAGCCCCGCTATCTAGCGGAGCCAATAATGCATTGGCTTCGTTTAGCTTCAGATTCACGGCTGCGACATCTGATCTTACCTGGTTCAGAGCATCTCGCGCTGATGTGTTTTTGCCGGTATTTACTACCGTCAATCCTTCTGGTGAGAATCTGAATTGTTCAATTTGGGCCAGTAGGCCGCTGCCGATTTGCGCGGATTCTGTTAGTAATTCTGCGGCTTTTAAAACATTACCGGTGTTATAGCCGGCCGGTGCAAAGTTAATAATGGATCTTAAGAACAGGCTGGATTGATCCAGCTCCGATTGGGCGATTTTTAGGTCAGACAGAGCTCCAGCAAAGTTGCTTTGCGCGAGTTCGTAATCCTGCTGCTTAATTGCTTCCTGGGCGGAATTTACGTTGCCCAATAAGCTGTCGCTGATTCCCAAGATTCGGCCGCTGATGCGTTGTCCTTCTGACGCTACTTGCAATGCAAAGATTGGAACTAGGGCAATGATCATAAGCAAGGCGAAGCTGCCTGCCCTTTTGAAATCAAAATTCTTGTATTGAAAATTATTCTTTTTAACTGCCTGCGCTAGGGTCTTGGGCAGCTTAAAGGCGTTTACTAGAACCCAGCCGAAGGCGTAGCTTAATGCTACTAATCCGTTCAGCACTCCATATCCTAGAGACTTACCCAGAGACTTAAAAGACGGCCAAGAAAAACCTCTGTTGCCCGTTTCGTAATTTTGGTCGATATGATGGTGCAATACAATTTTTACTTTTCGTTTCATGCTTTACTTTGTTTGGATATGTTCAGGAGTATGCCGATGGCAGTAAGGTTGACTATCATAGCTGTGCTTCCGTAGCTAAAGAATGGGAGCGGGATGCCGGTAAGAGGCACTAATCCGATAATGGCGGCTATGTTTATAGTAACATTTATCGCTATAAGCGAGGTAATGCCAATGGCGAGCATTCGGCCGAAATTATCCGAGGCTTTTAGGGCAACCTGCATCATTTTATACAGCAACGCACCAAATATAAGCAATATCAGCACAATTCTGATAAAGCCCAGCTCTTCAGCGATTATAGCAAAAATAGAGTCGTTAATCGTTTCTGGCAAATAGAAGTGCTTTTGCCGGGAAAGTCCATAACCATAGCCAAACAGGCCGCCACTTCCGACGGCAATCAACGCCTGATTGATCTGATAGCCGATGCCGAGCGGATCCCCGCTTGGATTTAGAAAAGCAGTGATGCGCTGGAGACGGTAGGGTTCTATCCAGGCAATACCTAAAACTGCCACCACTCCGCTCACCGCTAAACCTGCTAAATATTTTAACCTGACACCGCCGGCAAAAAACATGGTCATGCTAATAGCCAATAAAGAAAGAGTGGATCCCAAGTCCGGCTGCCATATGATTAACATGCTCATTACAACGATCAAGACCAGAGGAGGAAAAACCGAATGCCAAAAATTATTAGAGGGCGCGCGGTCTGGTTTAGACATCCACGCAGCTAGGTAAATTATGACTGCAAGCTTGGCTAATTCCGCTGGCTGGAAGAAAATTGGACCCAAGCTTATCCAGCGGGTTGCACCATTGGCGGTTACTCCCAGGCCAGGCATCTTTACTAAAACCAAAAGCACTAAAGCCACTGCTAAAAATATTCCAGCTGGCTTCTTTAATTTGTTGTAGTCAAATCTGCTAAAGAAATATAAAGAGATGGCTCCTATTAAAACCCCGCGGGTTAATTGATGGACTAAATAATAGGTAGTATTCCCAAAATTTTGAGTGGATTCCGCAGTAGACGCAGACCAAAGCATGCTTAACCCGATCACAACCAGCGCAGCCGTGAGCAGTAAGACCGGCAGATTCAATTTTGACTTTGTCTTAGGCATATTATTGAGTCACTTGCTTTATAAATTCATCGCCTCGAAACGCATAACCTTCAAACATATCAAAGGATGGTGCGGCGGGGCTCAATATAACTATATCTCCGGTTTCCGAAACTCTGTTGACCGCCTGCATTACCTGATTAAAATCGCTAAACGGCCCTTGTATGTTGCCAGAAAAATTATTAGAAATTAGCAATGGCTGGACTCTCTTCCCGACTGGGCCCATAGTTACAACTGCTTTTATATTTTTGGACTTGCCAATAACAGTAGCAAGCTCGGAATAGTCCAAATTTTTTTCCGAACCGCCGAGTATCAGCACGATGGATTCCTCTGGGAAAGCCTTAACAGCTGCAATGGCAGTTTCCGGGATTGTCGAAATAGAATCGTTGTAGTATTTAACACCTTTCTTTTCTGTTACGAACTGTAAGCGGTGCTTAAGACCTGGAAATTCATTAACTGTTTTTTTGATAATTTCATCTGGAATTTGTAAAATTGCCGCAACTAGGCTGGCAGCCGCGATGTTCTCGAGATTATGGTTTCCGCGCAGTAACCTCTTACTGCCACTAATGATTAAAGGATGTTCGCTGGTGCCACTGATCTGAATTTCCTCGGACTTTTCGTTGATCCAAGCTCCGTTCTGCACAGGCTGCAATTTGCTAATCTTCCATTTTTGCCCCGAACCTAGTTCGCCTATTTTTTTCGTCGCCTCATAATCGGCATTATAAATGCAAATATCTTCCTCATTTTGGAATGCCGAAATGGCAGATTTAGCGGTGTGGTATTCATTTAAATCCGAATGATAGTCCAAATGGTCGGAAGTTACCATTAAGCAAACTCCAATGTGAGGGCTTTGCTTGAGATCTTGAAGCTGAAAACTGGACAATTCATAAACGACCCAGTCCTCGGGGGTAAGATCGCTTAAAAACTCCAAAGGCTGGATCTTGCCGATATTGCCAGTTAGATAGACTTTGCTTTGTAAATCTGCCGCTGAGAGGATCTCGTATATTAGGCTAGAAGTAGTGCCTTTGCCTTTTGTGCCAGTAACGCCTATTATTTTTGCTGGGCAATGTTCAAAAAACCACTGAGTCTGGCTAGTGATTGTAATATTTTTAGAAATCGCTAATTGTTGCTGCTTGTCAGGCAGGCGAATCCCCGGGCTCCGAAAAATGATCTCTTGCGAATCAATTGCATGCTGCAAATAATCCTCTCCGGTCACAGCTTGCAAACCGAGCGAATGCAGCTTGGCTAAATTTAAAGATGACCATTCGTCTAATTTTTTTGCGTCGTAAACAACAGGGTTCAGACCGCTTTTAACTAAATATTCAGCGATTGCTTGCCCTTCCTGTCCGAAACCTAATATCCCGACTGATTTATTTTGTAAACCTTTAATATCCATCAAATGAAAGTCCCAGCTAATGTTTCTAAAGGCAGTCCGTTGCGAACTGTTAATTCGCCATTTACCCAGACGGCTGTTATGCCTTTGCTGTACTGGTATGGATTGCTCATGCTGGCTTCGGAATTGATATGCGCCGGGTCAAACAGAACCAAGTCTGCGTAATTGCCGGTTTTTAAGATGCCCCGGTCAGTTAAGCCTGCGACCTCTGCAGCTCTGCCGCTCAGCTTGGCAACCGCTTCTTCCAGGCTGATGCTTTTATCGTCTATTACAGATCTTAAAAATTTAGTACTGGTTCCAAAACTGCGCGGGTGGACTAAGTTTTCGCCATGGATAAGGTTAAAACCGCCTCCGTTGGTGGCAATCAGGCCCATAGCGTGATTGTTAATTATTGATACTGTTTTGGGATCTAAACATTTATCGAAAACAAGAACGCTGCTGCCTCCGCTTTTGATAAGGCTTAATACAGCTTCTTCGCTGGTTAGATTCATATCCTTGGCGATTTTAGACACGGCTTTGCCGTTGACTTTTAAATTTGGTCCTGTGGACGCGATAATCAACTCCGTGATCTTGCCCGGATGATCTCGTAGATAACTCAATATTTTTTTATGCTGCACTTCATCTTTAAGCCGTTCCAGCATTTTGCTGCGACCGCCTTCTATGGCCCACTTTGGCAAATAAGTGTACAAGGGTTGCCAGGTAAAATCGTACGGATAGGAATCGAAAGAAATCTTTACTCCCCTATGCCAGCTGGATTCTAAGGTGTCTAATAATTCCGTAAGCAGATTTTGATTGTTGCGGAATCTGATCTTCAAATGAGATATTTTTAGCCTCACGCCGGTCTGTTCTGCAATGGCAGCCAGTTCTCGGATATTGGCGATCATTTCCGAGCTCTCGTTCCTTAAGCTCACAGCCAAAACTTTATTATGCTTGGCGCACAATTGAGCAAGGTTAAAAATCTCTGCTTCGCTGACATTTAACTCGTGTGAATACTGCAATCCCAAAGAAACGCCTTTGGCTCCGGCAACTAAGCATTCTTCCAATAGCTTGGTCAGGGCGTCTAGATCTTCTTTTGTCGGTGCTGATACCGAATCGCCTAATAGACCGCGACGGACAGTAGAATACCCAATTAAGGTCGAGACATTTGCTCCGTATTTCTTTCCCGCCAATTGCTCCGCATATTCCTTATAAGTCCGCCAGTTTACATTAATGCCCGAGGTGGGCTTCCATTTTTGAATACCCAAAAGGCTTTGCTCGGAAAGCAAAGGGGCCAGGCTGCTGCCAGAGCTTCCTACCAAAATAGTTGTATAGCCTTGGGTGACCAAGCTCTCTAATGCGGGATTGTCGAACAGCTGCCAATAACTGTCGCTATGGTTTTGTACATCTATAAACCCCGGCGTTAGAATTAAACCCGTACCGTCAAAAATTTGCTTAGCACCCACGGTAATCTTTTCCGATACAGCAACTATCTTATCGCCCTCTACCGCGACATCCGCAGCAAAACCTTTCTTACCAGACCCGTCGATTATATTTGCGTTTTTTATGAGCAGTGAATACATTTTTGTTTTTGTAATTGAAGTTATGAATAAATTAACGGTCCAGGAAGAAGATGATAACGGCCATGATTCCTGCGATGCTGGAGAGAATCCAAAATCGCATGGTAACTTTAGCTTCCGGCCACCCCACCGCTTCGAGATGGTGGTGGATAGGGGCAGCTAAAAAGAATTTTTTCTTAAATACTACTTTCCAAAACAATTGTATAAAATAGCTGCCGGCTTCGATTACGAAGACAAATCCCATCAGAGGAAGCAGTAATACGCTGTTGGTCAAAAATGCCACAATAGCCAGCAACACCCCTAAGCCCATTGAGCCTGTATCGCCCATAAAAAATCTGGCGGGGTGCACATTGAACCATAAAAAAGCCAGTAAAGATCCGGAGATTACGCCTAGCATAGACGCTAGATTATCCCGGCCGATCATGAAAGATATAACCGCAAAACCTATAAAGGCTACTAGTAAAACTCCTCCTGCCAAACCGTCCAAACCGTCGGTCTGGTTTACGGCAAAGCTTGTCCCCACTGTTACGAGTAAAAAGAACGGAATAAACAACCATCCTATAGTTACATCGCCATAAAAAGGAACGTGCACGAAGTCAAAGCCAAGCTTAAAATAAAACCACCAGGCACCAATTAAGGCTACCAAAGTGTATAAAATTAATTTAAAGCGGAACCGGAAGCCTCGCCCCATGTGTCCGAGGCGGCGAATGTCTAGATAATCGTCCATCAGGCCCACAATCGCTGCGCCTATCAACGCTCCCAGAGGTAGCAAGGTTTCTTTTCTGGTTAGGAAGTTTAGAATATGAAAATTTTCTATGCCTAGCGCGCGGTCGAAGAACCAAAAGACAACGCCTAAAATCAAGACAGTTCCCCACACAATTACCCCTCCCATGGTAGGAGTGCCTTCTTTATGAGAATGCATACGGGAAAATAGCGGCGTAGAGCCATCATTGCGAATTTGCTTCCCCAAATTAAAACGGTAAAGCAAGCTGGTCACGAGCGGCGTGATGGCAATAGCAAACAAAAAAGCTATAGCAGTTAAGCTAAATATTTTGATTAATAAATCGGTGATCATTGGATTTATTATACCATATTTTTAGCATCAAAGTGAAATCTATTGGATCTCCAGGACTTTCTTTCTGAGGATTAGCGTATCGCTTTCCCGATCGGGGCTGCCTATCACAATTAGCAGGTAATTTTGATTGTTATGTCTTAAAATATTTATCATACTTCCTTGCGCTTCTTCGGTAAAACCGGTTTTGATTGCTCTCAGGTCGGAGTACTGTTTAAGGAGAATATTTGTGGCATTAATCTGGTAATCCGTTTTTATTTCTCCAGAAAAAGTGTAACCTGTAGCACGGTTGGTTGCATCGAACGCGCTTTTTTCTAACAATTTTGTAGCGAGGATGCGAAGATCATTGCTAGAAGAATAATTTGTTTCGCTGTCAAAACCATTTGGATTGCTAAAGCGCGTATCCTTCATATTCAGCTTTTTACTCTCCTGATTCATTAACTCAATAAACGATTGAGGCTGTTTCTTTTCTATATAACGAGAAAGTGCGGCTGCGGCATCGTTGGCTGAGCCGATTAGCATGGCGTTAAATAAATCCGATACAAGTACTTTATCCCCTGGTACTAGCTTTAAAGCCGGGCTGAAGGCGGTGGCATCCTCTTTCAAGACTGTGTACCTGTCGGACATGTCGCCATAATTTAACACTATCCAAGCTGTCATCAGCTTAGTTAAGCTAGCTACTAACAACGGACTATCTGCTCGCCTGGAATAAATTATTTCATCGTTTGCCAGATCTACCGCCATATAGCTTTTTGCCTTAACTTCAGGGATGTCTTGCGCGCCCACAGAATATGTAGCCATGCTTCCAATATTCACCTGTTCCTTGTTAGATAATTTGGAATTATAACTGGGACCCAAACCTGCATTAGAAAAGAAAAAAGAGATCGCATACAGTATAATGATCGCAAGTACTATTAAGCCGATTATTTTGAGGGATTTGACCATATTAACATAATAAATCCCTTGCTGGTTTTAGGCAACTCATTGACACTACACCCGAATTTTAATACACTGAATGGGTACATTAATTTATATTTATGAGCGAAATAAAAGCAACTAAAAGCACTTTTGATTTTGAGGTGCTAAAATCGGATCGTTTGGTTCTGGTGGACTTCTGGGCGGTATGGTGCGGTCCTTGCAAAATTCTCGGTCCAATTGTCGCAGAATTAGCCGAACAGTATGCAGGTAAAATTAAGGTAGCAAAAATCAACGTTGACGAAGAGCCCGAACTCACACAGGAATACGGCATTATGAGCATCCCAACTATGAAATTCTTTAAGGACGGACAGATCGTTGGCGAAATCGTAGGAGCTGCCCCAAAAGCTACTATCGAAGCAGAAATAGAAAAACTCTTAGCTTAACAAAAAAACCGTTGAAACTTTCAACGGTTTTTTGATTTATAAATTGTAAGTCTGTCCTTCCTCTGCTATGCCGGTCTGATTTGCACTTTGACCGTCTACTGGAGGTTTTGGAGCTTGTTGTGCAGCTGGCTGAGGTTTTGGTGGTGCTGTTGTAAACGCGCCTTCTAAAGCATCAGCGATGTTATTAGCCAATCCTTCCTGGTTTTGTTGATTTAGAGTTTGGGCAGTTTTCCAAAAGTCGGGCTTCTTTGGGCCTTTTGGAGCCGGTTTTGGGCGCGAATACGCGTTGCCAGGCTGTGCCGCAGCTGTTCTACTGTTAGGCTTGCTAAAGGAACGGCCTCCAGTTCTATTTGAATTACTATTTGGACCCAGCTTTCCCGGCGCAGCGGCGGATGGACCAAAGGCTGGAGCTTTGGCCGGAGTCTTTACGCGGTTTAAGAAATCATCGGCGATTTGGATGCTGGCTTTACGCACAGCCACTTCACTTACTTCCGCGACTACCCCAGGCTGATCATTTTGATCAGTTTGGCGCATATTCTCATTGCTCTCCGGACGAGTCACTGGGGTGCGTTCTCTGGACGCAGCATAACCGCCCGTCCCAGCTTTTTGTGCGGGAAGATCTCGCTGTCTGCGGATAGACTGTTCGCCATTTTCAGCACTGTGCGAATCGGCAGAAGCCTCATGAAATTCTGTGCCCATCCAGCGCTGAATCTTTTCTTCTACTTCTTCACGCGGATTAGCATAGCGTTCTCGAGAAACTTTAATTACTTTTTCACCGTCCCCTATTCTCCAGTTCTCATCGACAGGAATGGTTGTAGCCGTGAAAGGATCGCTGGCCACGCCGTTGATCATTAGTTTTAAGACGATATGGAATTTAGGCAAATTGACGATGTCTGTAGGGGTAAATGCCGGTTCGAACTCCGTTTCTAAATACTCGGCATCCGCCGCTCCTACTCGGAATACAATCATAGAGCCAACGTTACCGAATACGGCATCGCGAACTTTGGTATTGTTTTCCGGAGTCAGCTGGCCGATATACTGGTGGCCCATGGTAAGGTTTAAACGATATTTACGCGCTTCGCTTAGAATAGTCGCAAAACTGTCCGTGACGAAGTTTTGAAATTCGTCCACGTATAAATAAAAATCCTTACGTTCGCTTTCCGGTATGTCCACGCGAGATAAAGCTGCCAACTGGAGTTTAGTAATAATCATGGCTCCGAGTAACGCGGAGTTATCTTCACCCACTTTACCTTTAGAAAGGTCCAGCAATAGAATTTTTTGGTTATCCATTATATCGCGCAAATCTATTGTAGATTTTGGCTGCCCCACGATGTTGCGAATGACGGCCGAGGATAAAAACTGTCCGACTTTGTTCTGGATCGGAGCCACGGCTTCTGTTCGGTACTTTTCTGCATAATTGGCGAACTCTTCAATCCAAAAAGCCTTAACCATTGGATCCTTGATATTATCGACAATTTTTTTACGGTACTTTTTATCTACATACATTCGCACAATACCAAGCATAGTGTTGCCAGGACTGTCGAGCAAAGCCAAAATGGTGTTGTTTAGAATGTATTCCATACGGCTAGACCACATGCTGGCCCAAATTTTGGTGAACACACCCATCAAGCCGGAAGCGACTAAATGTTTATACCGGCTTTCCACAGATTCTAATATATTGAACGCGATCGGGTAGTCTAAATCGGCCGGATTAAAGTACACCACGTCGTTAATCCGATGAGGCGGAACAAAATCCAAAATTTTCATTATCGGATCGCCATGGGGGTCGATGAAGCAGACGCCGTTGCCGTTGCGGATATCCTGAATAACCATGTTTTCCATCAACGTGGTCTTCCCCATTCCTGTTTTACCGATCACATACATGTGACGACGGCGATCGTCGGTTTTAATGCCAAAAGGAACTTGCCGATTGCGGAAGTTCGTTTTGCCAAAAAAATTGATTTGTTCTTTTTGTTCCATAAAGGTATAAATGTTCTTGCTTTAAATAGGTAGGTTGGCTGGTGGCTGAATCTTCTTCACTTCGAGCGATTCTACCGGCTGAGTGACAGAAGTCGTAGTAATCGGGAAATGATATAGAGTGGCCAGCTCTTCTGTATTAAGAATAGCAGTTTTATCGCCCATATAACTACTGCGCCCTTTGTAAGCCTCAAATAGTTCCTTTTTGCGGCGTTTAACCCACCAGTCGATATACGCACCTTCTAAGCTCGGGGAGATGCGATAATCTTTTTTAGGACCGTAGGTCGGCTTTAGGCTGTTGAAGTTTGGTGCGGCAAAAACTCGAAATGGACTTAAGATTAGTTTTTTTGCATTCTTATTAAATTGCTCTTTAGTTCCTAAGTGCAGCATTCGGATCTTGGTTCTAAAACCGGGACGGTTAAGCTTGCTTTTAATCGAGACGATCTGTTGCTTTACAATTTCGTCTACGCCCATCATGTCGTTCTTGACTTTAGCCTTTTTACCGTCAGCAGTGACGATAGTCTTTTCGCCTAGCAGCTTATCAATTTGCTCCAAGGCATCCGGTTCCCAAGAAGAATCCATTACCGGCTGCAGGATGAATTGCACACCATAAAATTCCTGGTCGCTAATCTTAGTAAAAGTTTCTAGTAACGGCGATAGTGGATCCACTACTATTTCGCTCAGTTCTGGACCGTGCAAACTTTCAAACTCGCGGTAAGTACGGATCGGATATGCCTGATTTTTAACAGGTACAAATTCCGCACCAAATAAATCGTAGCGCTTGTCTTCTGGATCATAGTGAAAATTGTCCAAGTAATCCTTTACTTCTGTCAATTCTATGCTTGGATAATTGGCATATAAGGCGGCCTCTAATAGATCGCGCTGCTTGGTCGGCACTCGCACTAAGTAAGAGATGCGGCCACCCAAACTGACAATTTCGAAAGCAATGGTAAACACCACCTTGCCTTCGAGGTATTTTTCTTGGAATGTAAAATTATCAAACAGCTGGTGCAGCTGAATAAATACTTGTTCCGCGTTATAGAAGCTGGTCGGATTCTCTTTGGGAGGCTTAATTTCTAATAGGGTCCACTCAATACTGTTTACATACTGCCCCTGTATTTCGTTAATATACAACTGATACAGAATATAAATTGTGATAATAACAAAAACGACCCATCCCCCATGACTGAATAGGAACCAAATAGTGCTTAACAAATTGATTACGTCTGGGAATAGACCGTTTTCCATAATATTAGACCTGGTTTTTGTTTCTGAAAATTAAATTTAACTGTTAGCTAAAGAGTAAAGGTTTTTACCCACTTTTTTGAATAATTTCTTGTTAGACAAGCCAACCAATACAGTATTTTTTTTGACAAGGCGGCGATCCAAAACTTTTTCTACGATCGCGTCGCGAGTAAGAGGTTCGCCAGATTCCTTAAGTATTTCTACAATGATGTCGGACACAACCCCTGGCTTATAGCCCCATTCGGTTAAGGCATAAATGCCGCGGCCGACTAGTACAAAGCGCTTGTCTTTAATGAGCTTATTGTGAACTGTTTCTTTGTAAGCCTTGCGGCCGTCAATGTTGTGCTCGTTGATCAGATCGGTAATTGCAGAATAATGCTCCGGCTTCTTGTGGTGCTTCATTACTAAATAAGCTTTATCGCCAACGTCTTTTGGCTTAATTTCGTTCCAGTGATGCAATCCAAATTCTCCGAAAGGGTTCTTCTTAACGCCGCTTGCAGCGTGCAGGTAGTTCAATACTACTTTCGGAGTAAGCTTGTCCTGATTCTGCTTAAAGAATTCCGATTGTTCAAATTTTTCGATAAACTTTTCGGGTTCCAAAGGCTGACCATGGTTATCTAGCAATTCTTTTGTGGTTTTTACAAAGTCTCGCAAAAAATCTTTATCGAAACCAATCTTAGACCAGGACTGTCGGATATGCTCATCTTCGCTGTGCTCTTCAATTTCTGTAATTAAACGCAATAAGAATTTTAATGCCTGGACATCGCTTTCTTCCGAGTAGCCTAAAAATTGGATCAGAGACTTTTCCGACATCAAACCGCCGTGTTCGGCGATAGTAGTAACTAAAAGGTCACGGGCAGAGATAAACTCTTCCAGCTGGTTAACGCCACGTTTTAAGTTCTTGAGTAACTCCTTTTCGATTTGTCGAACGCGCTCGCGAGTTAAGCCCTGTTCTTCCCCGACTACCTTTAAAGTCTGAACAGGTTCGCTGTTTAAACCATAACGCTTGGAAAGAATCAGCTTTTCGCGCTCTTTCAAAGGTTCAAGGATCTTCGCAATGATCAAGTTTAACTCAAATTCTTGCAAAGATTCTCGTTGGTGCGTATCGATTATAGTATCTAAAATGCCCATAACTAAATCTTAATATTCAAGATTATAACATATATATATGAGTTCGTCAAATAATTATTATACCATTTTTCAAATAAAAAACCCCTTATATAAGGGGTTTTTAGTTATTTTCGTTTACGCAATCTGTAATTTTGCCACAAAACTAGTATTGGACTAGCTACGAAGATGGACGAATAAGTACCGGCCACTATACCTACGAATAAGGCTAGAACGAAATAACGGATAGTCTCGCCTCCAAATAGGAGCAGTGCAAGCAATACAAAGAGTACGGTTAAGCTAGTATTGAGCGAACGGACTAATGTTTGCGAAATACTATGATTAACGACGAACTCGATCGACTGCCCTGCATACACTCGCAGATTTTCGCGGATTCTATCGAACACAATAATCGTATCGTGAACCGAGAAGCCCAATACGGTAAGCATAGCGGTAACGAACATGCTGTCTATTTCGATGTTAAAGAAGTGTCCAAGAAGTGCAAAAATACCGAGTACGACAATCAAGTCATGGAGGAGGGCTACAACTGCTGCAATACCGAATTGCCAGCTGGAAATAGGCTTAGTAACCTTACGGAACGCATATGCAATGTATAACACAATACCCAATGACACTAAGATAAGCTGATATACAGCTTGCCTAGTGAGCTGTTCTCCCACGATAGGACCGATCGACTGATAGCTTTTTTCGGTAAATTCACCCACGTCAGTTTTTAAAGCAGCCAAAAGCTCCTTATGCTTTTCTTCATCTTGCTGCTCGGTGCGAATAATCACGCCGTTATCTTCTGTAGACTGAACCTGCGCACCGCTAATCCCCTTCTGTTGAATAACCTCTCTGACTTTACCTGTATCTACAGCTTGGTTAAATTCCAACTCTGTTACGGAACCACCTTTAAAATCTATGCCGAGTTTAAGCCCGAATACAGCTAAAGCGATGATGCTAATCAGAGTAATAGCTATAGAGAGAACAAAGAACTGCCGGTAGTAATTTAGTAATTTCATATATTTTATTCCTTTGCTTTCTTAAGCTTCGCCCCAAATAGCCATGGCATTGTTGAGATTCGCTTTGTCATTAATAATCTTAAGAAAGTGCGGGTAGCTGTGATAGCGCTGAACATAGAGATTAAAATACCGATAGACAGTGTGATGGCAAACCCTTTGATCGAAGGCGTGCCGAACATGTACAAGATGAAAGTTGTTATCAAGCTAGATACATTCGAGTCACGAATAGATAGCCAAGCTCGGGCAAAGCCATCGTCAATCGCTTTGGTAAGCTCCTTGCCGCTGCGGATTTCTTCCTTCATTCTCTCAAAGATCAAAATATTGGCATCCACAGCCATACCGATAGACAAAATGAATCCAGCAATGCCAGCCAATGTTAGAGTCACTGGTTGTACGCCATTTAAGAGCATTAACGCAATATAGCTAACCAACGCCAGGATGCCGAACCAGCCACTCACAACTACGCCGAGCAGGAAGAATGCGCCGACCAGAACGATAGCTGTGATCGAGATGCCGATCTTAAATATTGCAATAGAAAGCAATACATAAATAATCAGGGCTAATACGGCCAATAGGCCTGGATATCTGTAGTAGAAAATCATAAATAGCACCACCATCAGCAAGCCGATGAGACCGGCGATGAGAGAGAGCTGAATGGATTCTTGTCCCAAAGAGGCTCCGATATTCTGTTGAGAAATTAAGCTGACAGGCACAGGTAAAGCACCAGAATTTAGACGAGTAGCCAACTCCTTTGCTTCGTCTGCTGGGAAGTTGCCGGAAATAATCGCTTCGCCGTCGGTAATTGCTGTTTGTACAGTCGGTGCGCTGATGATTTGGCCGTCCAGAACAATTGCAATTTGCTTGCCGATGTTAGCCTGGGTCAGTTCTGAGAATAGCTTGGTGCCTTCATCATCAAACTGCAACCGAACAATAATTCCCGAGTTCAAAGAACCCTGCTGAGCTTGAACGTCTGCGGTGGCCCGCTTCAGCTGCTTTCCGGATAAGGCTGTTTGATCCCAGCCTGCCAAAGGATCCAACACTACCTGACCGTCTGCTCCGACAGTTGCGTTCTGTACCGCATTTGGGTCGCCCTGGGTACGAAATTCTAATAGTGGAGTTTGGCCAATTTGGTTAATAGCTTCGTTAACGTCTGCCACCCCGGGTAGGTCAACAATAATCTGATCCGAGCCCTGAACTTGAATGACTGGTTCGGATACGCCAAAAGCATTAACGCGGCGCTCGATAGTATCGCGGACGCTGTTTAACGCATCGGATTTGTCGGCATCTGCGACATCCTTAAAATCTGCCTTATAAACTAAGTGAGCACCGCCTTTAAGGTCTAGCCCAAGGCGCAGATTGAACTCTTTTTTGTAGTTAATTCCGATTTTATTTAAGTCGATTTTACTGCCCTGCGGATGGACTACCCAGGCTGCCGCTGCACCCAATAAAATGACAAATAAAAAAACCAAAATTCGCTTAATAAATGGTTTCATAAATATCAATTAATCACCTACTAAGTATATTAAACTATTGGTTTTTTATCAAATACGCCCGCACGAAGCCCAAATCCCTCTTCAGCCATGCCAGCTTAATCGCAATTTTCTCTCGGGTTTGCTTAACGGCCTGCTTTGCACTGCTGAGGTCGTGGGTCTTAACAAATTTTTCGAAACTGTTGGATTCTTGTTTAGAGTTAAAGCTCGAAGCTCCGGAAATTATAGAACCAAGCATTTTGCTGGAGCCGTACTTTCTTTCCAAATTTTTCCAGTTTGCCTGCAAAGCTTTCCATGCCTGCTTTTTTAAGCTAGATGTTTGCAGCGAGTAATTGATAACCAAAAAACGGTCTTGATCGCGGATCTCTTTGCCATAAAAGAATTTCAAAACTTTCCTTTGCAGTTCTGGCTGCTGAAATTTAGTTAATGCCAAAAGCAGCTGCTGCTTTTCTTGAGCCGATTCTACTTTTTTGTACAGCGCAACCAGCTGCTGGTAGGCTTTTGCATTACCCCACCTAGCAACGGTCGCATAAACAGCCAGACGGGTGTCGGGGTCGGTTGCTTTTCCCTTCAAGCGCTGAGCGAACATTTGGTTGGCGGCAGAGATAGAAGGCTTATGGCCGTATAAGCCCGATTGCAAAAAAGCCAGTCCTCTCAAGGTTTTATTGTTATATGTCTCCCTGTCTTTTGCATTGAAGCCTAATTCCTTTTTGCTGATAAGCTGTCCGTAGATTTTGGATAAGAAATTATTGTAAAACTTCTCCGTACTGGTACCTGCAAGCATTTGCCCAAGATTATTAAGACTACCAGCTACCTCTGACCATACAACATAACTGGTTTCTTGCTGTAAATTTTTAGCTAATTCTAAAAAGATATCAGTGCTTAACTTCCCCGCCTTGGCCAGCAAAAAAGTGTTGCGCAAAATAGCCAGGCGGTCCACGCTGGAAAATTCTTTCGCCTTTACCTCCTGCGCTAACCTAGCCAGTAGGGGCAGATCGTAATTAGTAATGAAAAAACTTTGCTCCTGGTCATTCAATTTTATCAACTGGTAATTGGAAGGCACTGGGAAAGATTGAGAACTTCTGGTCAGCTCGATATCGCCAGTTGGTACATTTTTTCCGTAAAAAGGTAAAATTGGCACTGACCAAACTGGGCTGCGTTGTCTTTTTGAAGCCCTCTGAGGCAGCTGAGTAAATTTGTTTTGAGTTAAGAGCAAGCGGTTGTTGTGCAGAGATACGTCCACCATCGGATAACCTACTTCCTGGGTCCAGCGCTTCATAAACTTTCTTACCGGCTTTCCTGATGCTTTTTCGAATGCTTCCCACAAATGAATAGAGGAAGTGTTTTTATAGGAATGCTTCTTTAAGTACAAAGACAATCCTTTCCGAAAAGTTTCTTCGCCAATATAGCTGGAAAGCATGCGCAATATGCTTGCGCCTTTAGAGTAGCTGATGCCATCAAAGATTTCGCCGATCTGGTTGGGATGATGAACTTCGACTTCTATGGGATGACTGGTATGCAAACTGTCTTGATTTAACGCATAAGACTGCTCCTGTAAGATGAATTTGGTCCAAAAGTTCCATTCCGGATGCAGATTATCCACTACCAAGTACGCCATGTAGCAGGCAAAGCTTTCGTTGAGCCATAAGTGCGTCCACCATTCCATAGTCACTAAGTTGCCGAACCACTGGTGTACCAACTCGTGGCTGATTACTTCTGCAATGCGCTGCTTGGCGATAAATGGCGTATGGTCATCATCCACGAGCAATTCTTTTTCGCGGAAGGTCACTGCTCCCCAATTCTCCATTGCCCCGGCAGCAAAATCCGGAATCGCAATCATATCCAACACCGGCAAGGGGTAAGGTATGCCGAAATAATCTTCTAAAAACTCTAATGCGTTTTTGGTGGTCTCCAAAGCAAACTTTCCCTGCGATTTCTTCCCGGGGGTTGTATGCACGCGAATTTGCACTCCACTCTTAGTTTGCGTTTGCAAATGTTCCAATTCGCCTATTATTAAAGCCAGCAAGTATGTAGACATCTGCGGCGTAGGCTGAAAGCGGACAATTTTTAAGCCGGTATCGTGATGCGGCAAAATTTCGTCTTCGATGGTGTTAGAGATCACTTGCAGCTTTTTCGGAACTATAGCTTCCATTTCGAAAATTGCTTTATGGGCAGGTTCGTCAAAACAAGGAAAAAATCGGCGGGCATCGGTGGCTTCTAGTTGAGTGGTAGCCAAATGTTTTTCTTGGTCATTGTGCAAATACTTGCTTCGGTAAAATCCTTGTAAGCCGTCTAAGATAGTGCCAGAAAATTCCAGGTGTAAAATTCCCTTGCCTGTGATTTTTTTTGGCAAGAATACTTGGACAGTCTCTGCCTTTTTATTATAAGAAATTTTCTTTGCTACAACTTCCTGTTTACCGCTTTCCCATTTGGCGCTAGAGATATTCAGATCTAAGGAATGCAAAACAATACGATCGCTTTGCTTATTAATTGCCAGTTTAATCTTTTCTTTTCCGGTAAAAGTAAAATCCGTCAGATTGGGCGTAATTTGAATGTGGTAATAGCTGGGAACTACATGGTTCGGCAGCCTGGCTGGTTTCTTTAAGTAAGCTTTCATTTGATATACCGTTTGAGTTTCTTAAAATCCTTGATAATAATTTCCCTAAGCTTTGGACTGTAAAGAGGTGCTGCAGGGTGATAGCTTAAAAAGTAAATTAATCCGTCGCGTATAATAAATTTACCATGATCCTTGGCAATGGAAAACTTTTCGTGCAGTACCGCCATAGCTGCAGTATTGCCCATTAAGACAATTACTCTTGGCTGGATAGCTTCGAGCTGAGCAAAGAGATGAATACGGCCATGCTCAATGTCTGCTGGCTTGGGCGTAATATAGGTTTTAGGCAAATATTTTACTGCGCTGGTGATAAAGATATCGTTTCTATCCAGTTTGATTGTCTCTAGCAAAGAGTCGAGCAGCTTCCCTGCTCTGCCAATAAACGGTTTGCCAGTGACGGCTTCGTTCTTGCCTGGGGCTTCTCCTACTAAAACTATCTCTGCACTTCGACTACCTTCGCCGGGTACTAGCAGGCCTTTAGCCGATTTTAAACATACGGAGCATTTTAATATCTGCCTATTTATCTTTAGAAGTTCATCAGTTTTTTTCTTGATTGACATGGCTTTAGAAGTAGATAATCTGCAAAGTCAGAGCTAATTATAACATTTTAATGGAGGCATTGATGACATTAGCGGAACTTGAAATAAAACCCACATCATAGATGCGGGTTTTTAATATAGCTCATGGACTTTGCCTAGACGCAGCCATCGTTTTCGGATGAAAGTGATGTTGCCGCGTTTATCCAGCGGAATAATTGGCCCACGGCCGTGTATCTCTGAAAGTAAACCAAAAATTGCTATTGAACACCCTTCATTGTCCTTCAATAATTGGAATAGAGATTTAATCGCCTCTTGGCCAAATTCCTTAACTTTCTGATGATACTCTGATTGTAAAATGACGTTCGGATTAGAAAGGTGTTTGGTTTCTTCTTGACCTTTCATCATCAATTGCTTGATTCTTTTCTCTGTTGTTAAAGCCATATTCCTCCTTAATACACTCTTGACGTTGAATGTATTATATGTTACCTTGTTATGATATTCAAGGAGGTAATATGTCTTATCAAAGAGATTCAGAAATTGAGTCTGAATGGGAAGGGAGCAACTACGGTGAACATGAATATAGAGAACTACTTAGGGGTATTTCACTCTTTCATGTCCACTGTCAAACGTTCATGAGAAGAATTATCCGTTACGCCAGATCTAAAAACGAAGGTATTAGGAAGCTCGGTTGTGTCGGCTGGTACTGTGAAGTATGTCATACCAGGGAGACAAATGTGGGCGATTATGGATAAACCTCGATCAAACTGATCGAGGTTTTTTATTATGCCAAATTCTTTTGGTGTTCTACAGAATTAATCAAACCGCACTTTTTATACTTCAAACCTGATCCGCAATAACAAGGATCATTGCGCCCTAAACCAGCTGCGCGCGGATCTTGCGGTTCTGCCTCTACCTGAGCTGCGCTGCTCTTATTAGAAACATCATTGCTACCACCGCCTAAAGTAATATGCTGATGGGTTTGGCCGCCTTCATTATGAATCTGAACTCCTACGCGCAGCGCAGCGTAGATTACACTCTTGTCGATTTCTGCCTGCAAATTTTTGAATAAAGTGTAGCCCTCTTTTTTATATTCCACTAATGGGTCGCGCTGGCCATAGCCACGCAAGCGAACAGAATCGCGCAAGTGATCCATAGTATCCAGATGTTCCATCCATAAACGGTCAATGGAAGACAACATCAAAGAACGCAGTACGCTGTCGTATAGCTCATCGCCGATTTCTTCACCTTTAGCTTTAATTTCCTGCTCGGCCAATTTGTTCAATTCGTCAATTAATACAAAGTCGCGATCTGCAGCATTTTGGAGAGCTTCGGATATTACTGCCTGCTTGTTGCCATCGAGTGTGGTTAAGATATTGCCGGCATATTGGAAAACTTGCTTAAGACCTTCTTCAAAATCAAGACTGCCCATGTTGAAGGTAACGATGCTTTCGATTTCAGCTCTGATCATATCCAAAATTTCTTCACGGATATGCTTGTCTTCCTGGCCGCTCTTCTCTAGCCCGCCAAGGTAGCGACGGCGGCGGTTGTAAATGCTCTTGCGCTGATTGTTTAGTACATCGTCAAATTCTAGCACGCTCTTACGGGTATCAAAGTTGATGCCTTCGATTTTCTTTTGTGCCGATTCAATCGAGCGGGATACCAGCTTGGCCTCAATTGGCTGGTCTTCTGGAATCTTTAGAGTGTCCATCAGGCTCTGCATACGGCCGCCTCCAAACAGACGCATCAGATCGTCTTCCATGGAAACATAGAACTGGCTCGAACCAGGATCACCCTGACGGCCGGCACGGCCACGCAACTGGTTGTCGATACGGCGGGATTCATGCCGTTCTGTACCGATCACAGCCAAACCACCCGCTTCGCGCACCTTAGCAGCTTCTTCTTTATCAACCGGATTGCCTCCGAGTAGAATGTCTACACCACGGCCGGCAATGTTAGTAGCCAATGTCACGGCACCTAAGCTACCTGCCTGAGCAATAATTTGAGCTTCGCGTTCGTGGTTCTTAGCGTTCAACACTTCGAACTTTACGCCCTCTTTTTTAAGGTGTTCTGCAAGCAATTCGTTCTTGGCAATACTTACAGTACCGATCAATACCGGCTGCCCGCGCTTGTTGCGCTCTTTAACATCCTTGGCAATTGCAGCAAACTTGCCGTTTTCATTCTTAAATACCAAATCAGAATGATCCATGCGAACCATATCGCGATTAGTCGGAATCTGGACTACTGTTAACTGATAAATCTTAAAGAATTCTTCTTCCTCAGTCTTAGCAGTACCTGTCATACCGGAAAGCTTGTCGTACAAACGGAACAAGTTCTGGAAAGTGATAGTCGCTAAAGTTTTGCTTTCCTGCTGAATCTTTACATTTTCCTTGGCTTCAATAGCTTGGTGCAAACCCTGGCTATAACGGCGGCCGAACATCAGGCGTCCGGTAAATTCATCTACAATCACAATTTCGCCGTCGCGAATCACGTAATCGCGGTCGCGCTTAAACAGCGTCTTGGCACGCAGAGCCTGTTCGATATGATGCAAAGTTGTTACGCCCTGGCTGGTATCGTAAATGTTTGGAATTTTTAGAATCTGTTCGATTTCAGAAATACCTTCATCGGTTAAGCTGGCCGCTTTATGCTTTTCGTCTACGGTATAATCTTTTTCTTCCTGCAAACGGTCTACTAATTTTGCAAACTGAAAATACTTATCAGTCGGTTCTGTGTCCGGTTGAGAAATAATTAACGGCGTACGGGCTTCATCGATCAAAATGCTGTCGACTTCGTCCACAATTGCAAAGAATAATTCGCGCTGTCGAAGATGTTCGATAGACTGGACCATGTTATCGCGCAAGTAATCAAACCCATATTCATTGTTGGTACCGTATGTAATATCGGCTTCGTAAGCTTGTCGACGCGTAATCGGGCGCATATGCTTTACATCTAATACCAGTCCTTGGGTACCGCTTTCTAATGCTTCGATTTCTTCCTGTTCGGGCTGATACGTTGGATCGTATAAAAAGGAAGCTTCATGCTGAATGCTGGCAGTAGACAAGCCAAGCTGGGCAAAAACCTTACCCATTAGACTGGCCTGCCAACGCGCCAAGTAATCGTTAACAGTTACGATATGTGCTCCGCGCCCGGCCAGTGCGTATAAAGCCAATGGCAAAGTGGCAGTTAAAGTTTTACCCTCACCGGTTTTCATTTCGGCAATCGCACCTTCGGCTAAAGTAATGCCACCGACAATTTGCACATCGTAATGGAACTGGCCGATAGCGCGCTTCGCGGCCTCGCGGGTTAATGCGAATACACGGGGGCGGATTTCGGCAAGCTTTTTAACTGCTTCTTTCGAATCAGTAATTTCTTTTAAGACAGCTTTAAAGCCAGCAATTTCTTGCTGGATTTGTTCGTCGGATAATTTAGAAATTTCATCTGCGTAGCTGTTAATTTTTGCCAGTTCCCCGCTGTACTTTTGCAGCGGATCAGATGAAGCAAACGAGAAAACTCTAGAAAATATAGACATAATGGGTAAATAATACCAGTTTAGTATAGCTAAAATACACTACTTAGGCAATTAGCAAGAAAATTAAAAACCACTGCTTCCAGTGGCCTAAAATCGGGCTATTCTCCCCGCTTGAAAAGGTTGCCTAATCTTCGTCGGAGGCTGATCCCCTTCTCCTTTTCTTTACGTAATTGTTGAGTAATTTTTGGAATAACCAGATCCATTCCTTCATAAAAATCGTTGGCGCGAGCTTCTGCATAGCTACCCCGAGGACTGATTTGAATATCTACTCTAAAGAATTGTCCGCTATTGTGGTGAGTGTCTTCGGCTAATTCAACATGAATAACGTCTTCAGGCTTGAGAAACTTGCTTAGAACCTCTAGTTTATTCTCGATATTACTGCGAATTGCGGGTGTTAAGGTGGTATTAGTTGCCTTGATGTTGATGTTCATATTGATTTGTCCTTTCTGCATTAATTATATCAAACAACGACAGAAAATAACGTTACTTCTCAGATTTGAATCCGACCAATTCTGGTTCCATGCCCAGATTTACCCCTGTTTTTTCATAAACAACGGAGCTTACTTCTTTATATAACGTCATTACATCATCGCTTGTTGCATGACCAGTAAAATTTAAAATAATTGCCGGCTGGTCTTCGTTGATTTTTGCGCCACCTACTGTTTTCCCTTTAAGACCGCATAGATCTATTAAAAAGGCTGCTGGGGTTTTGTATCCTTGAGATACTTTAAGTTTGTTTTCCATGTTGTCGAATTTATCTGCGGCTTCTGGAAAGTTCTGTTTGATCTTTTCGTTTAATTGAACAAACTCGTTTCTAGACAGTAGCGGACCGCGGAAAAATGAACCGCTATTTCCTTTTGTCGGCTCGGAAGGAAAAGGAAATTTTTTATTTCTAATTTCGATTACTGCTTCGCGGATTTGTTCTATCGATGGCGTGAAATTTTGGAAATAGCTTGCTAAATCACCATAAGATAAATTAGGCTTTCCGTTCTTTATTAATTTTATAGTCGTGCTTAAAATGATATAGCGGCCTTTTTGCGTTGTATTAAAAATACTAGATCGGTAGCCAAAATTAAGATCTGCTGCGGGCATGACTAAAACCTCATCGCGTTCAATATCATACACCTCAGCGCTCTGCACCACATCACTAGCTTCTTGACCATATGCGCCCACGTTTTGAACGCAAAACGCACCTACAAAGCCGGGGATGTGCGATAAATTTTCGATCCCCCACCAATTCTCTTCCACCGCTAACCGAACAGCATCGTCCCATACTTCGCCGCTGGCAATTTTTAAAGTCACAGATTCTGGCGAGTCCTCGATAATATCCATTCCTACACTCTCGATGCGGATTGCCACGCCATCAAAACCGTTATCGCTTACCAGCATGTTGCTGCCCCCGCCAAAAATGAGATGGGGTAGATTTTTACTCTTCACAAATTTTATAGCTTCAATAACTTCACTGTCATCCTGGGCAAAGATCAAATACCTAGCAGGGCCGCCGATGTAAAAGGTTGTATAAGGCGCTAATTGTGCGTTTTCTGTAATCTGCATAAATCTACAGCAATTAGTTTGAAGTTATTTAACCAAATCGAGAGCTAGCGTGTTAAAGCTGCCTACCGCCATAACTATTACTACATCTGTCGGACTAAGCTCCTTTTGTAAAATCTCTATAACTTCATTTTTATTTGCCACCAATTGCACGTCTGTATGGTTCTTTGCTATTGCTTCAACTACCTGCTGACCAGTGATGGAATTTTCGGTTTTCTTTTCTCGCGCCGGATAAATCTCGGCAAGTAAGACTTTATCTGCAGATTCGAAAGCTTTCGATAAATCTGCAAGCACAGCTTCTGTACGGCTAAAGGTATGCGGTTCAAAAACTGCCCAAATTTTTGAATTGGGAAAGCGCAATCGCGCGGTTGCTAAAGTTTCTTTCACTGCAGTGGGATGATGGGCATAATCATCAAAAACTTTTGCTCCTGTACCGCCGTTGGTTTGCCCGATATATTCAAAGCGGCGCTTGATGCCGCGGAATCTATCTAGGCCATCCTGCACTTGCTCATGGCTAAAACCTAAAGTTCTCAGCAAACTAATCACTCCCAAAGCGTTATACACATTAATTCGTCCAAAGGCGTTGATAGCATACTGCTCTGTGCTGTATTCAGCGGATGCAGGATCTTTACGATTGACTGTAAACATCGTCTTATCCGGCAAGGTTTCTATGTTAGAAACGGTAAAATCGGCGCTGTTATCCAAGGCAAAGCTAACCTGTCCCAAGTTGCTAGTATGAACAACCTTGGCTAAATCGCTGGAGTCGGCATTGTAAACCACAATGCCATCGTCCGGCATCTTATCTATCAGCTCACGGAATTCATCTTGTATCTCCTCTATAGAATTAAACACATCCGGATGGTCGAACTCTAAGTTAGTGAGAAGCAGAATATCGGGGTGATATTGCTGAAACTTAGGGGTCGGATCATCATACAGAGCCTTGTATTCGTCGCCTTCGAATACGAAATAATGACCTGTACCATAATGAAAATTCCTTTTTGCCTCTGCTAACACTGCGCCGGTCATAAATGAACTGTCGTCGATGGTCTGCAAAGTCTGGCCAAGCATCGCGGTGGTGGTGGACTTGCCATGAGTTCCGGTAACAACAATACGCAATTGATCTTCGGCCAATGCATGAAGCAGCTCGCTAAGAGAATAAATTTCTATGTTTTTATCACGAAGGTATGCAATTTCCGGATTCGACAAATCCTCGCCCGCAGAAGCAACATAAACATCAACCTGCGCGTTCTTAAGCTGCTCGGCGCTGTATCCGATAAAGTAATCGATATCCAATTCGTCCAGCACTGACTTTGCCGGATCGTATAATGCTTTGCTGTCGCTGCCCGTAACTTCGAAACCGGCTTGTTTGGCGATGCCTGCAGCAGCCGACATCGCAATACCACCGATTCCAATAAAATAGATTTTTGAGTTAGGTAATAAATTCATTTACTTAGTTTTGTTATTTTCGGTTTGAGTAAACAATGTTTCCAGTTGCTTTGCCCGGGCCTTTTCCTGTTCTTCCTTGTCCTTCAGCAGCTGCCACATCTTTGGTAGATATTCTTCTGCCGCTTTGCGCCCAGCCAAATAGTAATCTTTGGTGTTATCCACGTGAGTGAAGCGCAAAAATAGATTACGCTTCCAAAATGGCAATTCTAGTTCTGGAACTATTAACATATCGCACTCAAAATTTTCGCTATGCTTATCGCGCTGTTGAGCTTCTATAGCAATATCCAAAGATCGCCCAATAACGGTTAGAAGATTTGGGTCAGTGAGCTTATGCCCAGTCTGTCCAAGGTAAAAATTATCTTCCCAGAATTCGGATAGGCGCAATTGATTCATGATCCTTTCCTTGAAATTTTTAGCAAACTGCGGCCATAGAACTTTTTTAACACGGTTAATGGCTTTTCTTAAAAAAATCTGCCACGGGCTAAATACATGCCTGGTGGCGCGCAAATCTACACCGATAATAAGATCCATGCCGGCTTGACGCGCCACATTTCCGGGAACAATGTTAATGATCCCTCCATCTACTAATACTTTGTTGCCCCATGGTTGCGGTTCAAATACCACCGGCAAGGTGCATGACGCGCAAATGGCTTTGGCCAAATCTCCAACCTGAAGCACGACCTCCTCGCCTGCCACGATATCGGTCGCTACAAAACCCAATCGAGGGGAAACGTCTTCAAAATTATAATTTTTGGTAAAAGTCCGCAGCAGCTCTTCCACTTTTCTAAGGTGATATAAACCGCCTTTGCTGCGGCTGCGTTCCAGGAAGCCAAGCACTACTTCTTTGTTAATGCTGAAGGCCATCTCTTTAAGCTTATCCATGGTTCCGGAGGCAAAACTGGCTGCTACGATAGTTGCTCCAGACATCGATGCAATGTAATCGATTGGATAACCGTTTTCTTTAAGAGCTTCTAAAAAGCCAATATAAAAAATGGAACGGGTAGAAGCGCCGCTAAAAGCAAATCCGACTCGAATTTTATTCCGCTTATTTTGCATAATTCTGTTTTGATGACTTGTGCAAAACCGTATGTTCTATTAAAGACACAATTTCCCGCGCTGCATTACTCTTAAATAGCTTCCTTAAATTGGTGACGTATTTCTTTTGACGATCTGGCTCGAAAATAATCTTCCTGATGGCTTTAACCAATAAATCGCCGTTTAATGAATTTTGGTCCAGTACCATAGCCGAACCGCTGCGGAAAATGAGCTCCGCATTAACTTCTTGATGAGTGTCGGGCATCGGAACAATTATACCCGGCTTACCAAACTCTGCCAATTCCGTGAGTGTGTTAATCCCCGCTCTACCTAGCACCACGTCGACTGCTTCGTAAACAGGCTTCATGCTGGTTAAGATCTCTATTGGATGATAATTCTTTGCCGGCTTAAATAAATTCTTGCCCGGACCGGTGATATGGATGATTTCTACCACTCTGCTCAAAGTCGGAACAGCGTCAGCAATTATTTTATTCAAAGCAGCAGCTCCGCTAGCTCCCCCAAAAACCAGCAATACCGGCAGTTCGCCATTTAACTTAATGTCCGCAGGGAATTTTGAATGCTTATCCGGAAGACTGGCCGGATTGCCTGTCCAATACACCTTTGTGCCCTGGATATATTTTTTGCCTAAACCGCTGCCCTGAGGGAAATCTCGGATCGAGCCTTCGAAGGTGGTTGTAATCAAATTAGCGATCGGAGTGCATAACCGGTTCGAAAGCGTAACAGAAACATCTTGCTGATGAATCACTCTCGGGATTCGCAAGATCCAAGCAGCGTACATTACCGGCAGCTGGGCAAAACCGCCGGCCCCTAATACCAGCCTTGGGCGCAGCTTGGATAAGTAATATAAAGATTGAATCAAGCCGATCAAAAGCAAAAAAGGCGCAAGGAAATTTTTTATGGTCCAATAGCGGCGAAGTTTGCCAGTAGTTATGCTGTAGAACCTTATGTTTCTACGCTGAGCTACAGTTTTTCCAAAGCTGTTGCGCACGTCAAAAATAACCGGAGTGATCAGTTCGTCTTTCGTCCGCCAGTAATCGGTAACAGCTAGAAGCGGAGCAATTGGACCGCCGGTTAAGCCTCCGGCTATGGCAATGTATTTTGGGTTTGTTGGATGAGACATTATTCTAATTCTGGAGAATACTCCTTAGACTCGGGCGCACGAGGCTCGACCTGAGGAATCGACTCCGGTTTTTTATCTGGAATTGGTATTAACGACTGAGTATCTTTGTAAATTTTTAAGGTTTGGTCGGCAGTTCTTTCCCAAGAATACATCGCTGCGCGCTTGAGCGATTTTTTGCGCATAGATTCGTGGAAGGGCTGGTCCGAAACTAGCAAGTTAATTTTATCAGCAATATCGTCAGGATCTAAGCCGTCAAAGTAAATCGCGGCATCATCATACACCTCATTAAAAACCTCGGTATTGGCTGCCAGTACGGGAGTACCGTACTGCATGGCCTCTAAACCCGGCAAGCCAAAGCCTTCATGCAAAGAAGCAGTCACAAATGCAAACGCATTTTGGTAAAAATTTGCCTGATCGTTATTATTTACATAACCGGTAAAAATGAGCCGGTTGCGGTGTTTGATGCTCAGAGCCTGCTCTTTAACTTCTGGATAATGACTATCTACTTTTCCTACCAAAACTAAATCTAAGTTGTAGTTGTATTTAGACAACAACTTGTCGAAACCTAGGCATAGATTAACGATATTCTTTTTACGTTCGAGAGTGCCCACAAACAACAGGTAAGGGGCATTGATTAAAAAATTTTCTTTGAGTCTGTTAAAGTCACCGGGGTTCTTAACGACTGGCGCGGGAGCTTCGTAAGTCACTTCAATCTTATTCGGGTCTGTTCCTAAATATTCAATAATTTCTTTTTTCGCGGCTTCGGTGACAGTGATAATTTTCTTGGCTCGCTTGGCAGCCTGTTCGATAATATATTTATAAGCCAAGAATTTTATATACCGGCTCTTTTTATGGCCGCTAATTTTGTGGTGGACCATGTCATGAATGGTAACGACATACTCACCCTTATACAGCAAAGGTACATTAAAATTCGGAAAATGAACTATATCCAAATGATGAGCTTTAAGCAATCGCGGAAAAAACAACTGTTCGCTAAAAGAATAGTGGCGATAATTTGCCTCCACCAATTCCGCCCCTCGTGCTTGTAATTCCTCTAAATCTGCAGTGTTTACATTGTTGGCATTGTAGAAGACGACGAAGTCATCATTTGTACTACGGTCCAGCATGGTTTTGAGTAACTCAAAACTATACCGGCCAATGCCGGCATTGATGCTCCCGCCCATTCTGAAATCAAAGCCTATTTTCATTCTAAAATTAAAATTATGCCAGTAAGCTGTGCAGCACTTGCGCTGTCTTATCCCAATTAAACTTTTGACTACGTTCCAAGCCTTTTGCGATATAATTTTCGCGCACAGCCGAATCATTTAACAAAACATTGAGGCCTTGGGTGATCTCTGTAATATTATAAGGATTCACAGTTATGGCGCTATCCCCGACCACCTCCGGCAATGAGGTCACATTAGAGGTTAACACCGGGGTTCCAACGGCCATGGCCTCCAACACTGGCAGGCCAAACCCTTCGTACAAGCTTGGCCAGGCAAAAACTTTAGCTAATTTTATCAGGCCGGGCTTATGCTCTTCGGAAATATAGCCTAAGTATACAATCTGTTTGCGTTTTGGGCTGGATTCGATTAGCTGCATAACTTCCGCGTAACGCCAGCCTTTTTTCCCTGCAATCACCAAACTCGCTTCGGTATCCAAAGCTTCGTAAGCTTTTATGAGACGAGACAAATTTTTGCGGGGCTCCAGCGTGCCAATAAACAGTATGAATTCGCCTGGCAAGCCATATACATTGCGAATATTGCGCAGATTGCCTATTGATTGGTTGTAACGGTAGCGATTACTATCAATACCCAATAATCCTACAGAAATCTTTTCGGGACTAATGCCAAATTCGCTGACCAAAGTCTGCTTGGTGTATTCCGATACTGCCAGAATTCTGTTTGCGCGCTTTGCTAGCTTGGGAATATTTATCATTTTATGCCATAACTGGGATTTTAACGTATACATTTCTGGCATCAATACCGGTGACAGGTCGTGCACCACCAAGATTAGCTTAGTTACAGAATGTATGCTGACCATTGTTGGGTTTGGTAGCAACAAAACATGGTTATTATTCGTCAGGTTCTCTATTTTTGGCCAGCCTAAAAACTTAAAGCTTAAATTTAACAAACGGTTAGGAATGCGGGTCTGCTTATACTTGCCATTTACAAAATGGAACTGGTCGAAGGTTTTCTTTTTATAGCCGTTATAAAAAAGCAGGTATTGATTCTGCTTATCCAATTGCAGTAAATGCTGAATGACTTGCTCAGAAAAATATTCAACGCCGCTAAATTCTTTAGTATGGAGACTGCGAAGATCAATAGTTATGTTCATGTTTCACCTTGTTAACAAAGTCGGAAATTTTGGCCTGAAAAATTTCCTTACTGAACTTTGATGCGTGCTCACGCATAGCGTTGCTTTGATATTTCTCTCCCTGCCAGTGCTGAATAATATCCGAAACAGTACTGAAATTGAATTCGTCGATTAACTCGCCAGTTACCCCAGATACAACTGTTTCCAAGCTACCTGCTTTTGCTAAAGCTATTGTAGGAGTGCCGCAGCTGGCTGCCTCCAAAGGCATTAATCCAAAATCTTCTACTTGAGGATAGATAAAAGCTTTGGCGCCACTATACTGATTGCGCAATTCATCATCAGAAACCTTGCCCATGAATATTATGTTGTCTTTAGCAATGGTCTTTAAATAAGACAAATAACGACCCTCGCCCACTACATGTAATGGAATTTTTAATTCGTTAAAGATAGTGATGATTTTTTCGTAACCCTTGTAGGGAGTAATGCGGCCGGCCATTAAAAAGTACTCGCCTCGAGGCGCGGAGTTTTGCCAAAAGTTCACATCGATAAACGGATAAATGAGTTCGCTATCTCGTTTGTAATATTTTTGGATGCGATTTTGAACTTCTTTAGAGTTAGCAATAAAATAATCAACGCGCTTAGCGGCGGCAATATCCCAGCGTCTCAGCCAGCGCAAATACAAACGCATCACCCCGCGGAGTATTTTTGGAACTTCTCCTTCGGCATAAACAGCATCGCTCCATAAAAACCGGGTGGGAGTATGGCAGTAATCAATATGAATACTCCCTTTCGGTTTGCGCAGCCCCTTCATAAACGCCGAACTGCTGCTGACCACAACTTTTGCAGGCGGCAACTTCATAACCCGCAAAGCTACTGGGGCTAACGGAAACCACCACTGCAGCTTTGGGATAATAGAATAAAAAACCTGAACCAGGCTCGGTTTGAAAACTCGATCGGGAAAATTCTTTGTAATTACCGGATCAGTTGCTAAAGTATAAATTTCGCTTTCTGGATAGAGTTCTGCCACTGCTCCCATTACTCGCTCTGCGCCACCATATTGGGTAAATGAGTCATGTGCCAAGACTACTTCTGAACTTTGTTTCAAGGTTATATAAAGGATTAATAAATACTGAATTTATGCTAATTATACCATTGTTTTTCCGGCTTTGGCACCACTTTAGTCTCACAGTGAATTAACCGCGGTTACTTGGCAGCCACATTGACAAAACCCCTCAACTATGGCATTATTTATGAGCTTTAAGCAGATCGAGCGATTACTCTGGAACTATGCCGCAAGGCTGAGGGCCAGAGAGGAAAGTCCGAACACTCGCGTTGAAGGTATCATATGAGCTTTTAACAACTAGTAGCGGGTAACACCCGTCTAAGGTAACTTACGAGATGCGAACAGTGACGCCGGCGCAGAAATGCAAAGGAATCCTACAAGCTTGCTTGAGGATTAATCACTGCAGAGATGCAGAGGATGAAACGGCTAAATTCTTACTTGAGTGCAAGCCCAAATTTGGTAGGGCGCACGAGCAGTTTGGTAACAAGCTGCCAAGATTGATTATCGCTTAAAAACAAAATTCGGCTTACGAGTCTGCTTGAAGCATAAAAAATACGCAACTGAGGTTGCGTATTTTTTATTTACCCAAACGCCGCTCGCGGCGCTCGAAATCTTCGAGCGCTGTTTTTAATTGCGGCACTTTAAAGTCCGGCCACAAATCTTCTGTAAAATAGTATTGGCTGTTAGCTGTCTGCCACATTAAGAAACCCGCGGACCAGTGCGGTTCACCGCCGGTGCGGATAACTAGGTCCACGGCCGGCAATTCTTTGGTCCAAAGGCTTTGCTGTAAGTTATCGGCGTTAACCTCTTGCCCCGATTGCTGGAGAGATTTAACAGCAGCCAGCATTTCGCGCTGGCCATCGTAACCAAATAAAATGGTTAATTGATACTCCGCACCTTCGGTGGTCTTGTTTTCAATACCCTGCAAGGTGTCTTTTAGCTTAGAATCCCGGGCAAATAATTCCCACTCCCCTATGACCTTTAAGCTGGTTTTATTCTTTTCTAATTTTTCGAGCAACTCTGGCTTGGCTAGCTCATCGGCCATAAGCTGAAATAAGACATCTACTTCTTCTTTACTGCGCTTGTCTAAGTTGCCATAGGAACCGGCCCAGAAAGTCAGGTACTTAATACCCATCTGTGCTGCTGCTTCTGCTAACTCCCAAAAGCGCTTCACGCCTTCTATGTGGCCTTTCCAGGGTAACAAAAGACGAGCCTTCGCCCATCTTCGGTTCCCATCGGGAATAATTGCTAAATGATTTAACTTGTCTGTTAAGTTCATATCTACGATTCATCTATATTATCACAATTTTTTTAGTTTGAAAATCTTATATGCGGCGGGCCAGTATCGTTTCTGCGAATCGGTCCATGATCTTCCCATCCTTGCCGTTACTTAATTCCGCAAAGAAATTATCACTGGTTTTACTGCTCAAATGCGTGTTTCCTAAAACCAACAGCCCGCCGGCTTTAAGCAGCCTTTTGTAATGAGGTAAAAATTCATAATGGATCTGATAACCATCAAAGAAAATTAAATCATACCCTTCAGTCAATCTTTCTAAAACTTCTTCCGCGATACCCTCAATAATCCTTACACGCCCTGCTGCCTGCGGAGTTAAATTTTCCTGCAAAAATTGACGCGCAGCTTTAACGTGCTCTGGGTCTTTCTCTATACTATCCAGCTGCAATCTTGGGCTGGCCAGCATCATAACGCAAGCGCTAAAACCGCAGCCAGAGCCTATCTCCAGTATACGGTCTGGATTTTCGACGGTAACAATCTCAAAAAGTCTATCATAGCTTTCATAGGGATAAGCGCTACACTGATGTTGCTCTCTGTGCACGATGGCCTTTTCAAACAATTCATTTAAATTCATAAAATCAGGATAACAAAAAACCGCTTTGAGTTACAACGCGGTTTCATTTTTTATTGATCTTTGTCACGACTGCTCTGCTGGACTGTTTAATTTTTCTTACTGGCCTAATGGTAAAGGATGCGGCTTGGGCCATAGAAATAATATATTTTAAGCTCTCCAGCTTGGAATGAAAATGCTGCTTATCATTTTTATCTTCTACATCATTTAACATTTCAATTTTAGCAGCGAAATTTTCGTAGTCATTGGAAAAGTCTGCAATTTCTGACTTTCCATTTACCAACCCAAGCAGCATGCTGATCGACTGGTCTTCCAGCAGCCGGTACTCGGCTAGTAGTTCATTTAGCTTAGGATTAGCAAAAGAATCTGGAAGTTCGTCCAAATGATATTTGCGCAATTCTACGTAAATTTGCTCCTTTTGCAGTGCCGACATATCTATATCATACCTGTAGTCGAGATATATAGATAGGGCTAAAAAATTCCCAACTCTTTAAGCCTGGCTTCGAGCTGTCGAACGTTTAAATACAGGATAGGAGTGAATCCAATCTCTGAACTGTTTTCTCTTTGGAGTTATTACTCAACATCCCTAATTTATAGCCGCTTTCCTTCAATCTCTTTTATGCAGCCCAATAACTCCACCGTAATCAAATCCAATCGCTATTATGTTCATAAATATTATTTAATGAATTCTTGATTTCCTCTAGCAATTTACTTTCATCCAATTTACTAAAATCGGTTGTATCGACTCTAATAACGATTCCGTCTAAAGACAATGGCTGCAGCGATCCTTTACTGATAGTTTCTCTAAAATCTTCAAAGCCCTGAAAGTGTTCTAAATGGATCGGATGCCGATCCTTAATTCGGTCCCTAAATCTTTCATAGAGCACTTCGCCGTCCGTGTGAAGGAACACCTCGATGATACGGTGGCGAGCGTTTTTCATCATGTTAATAAACTCGTCTGTCTGAACGCCGTTGGAAAAATTGGAGTCGATTATAAAATTTGAATTGGATCGGGAAAGCTGTTCTGTGATATATCGCAGCATAACCCGCGACACTAATCCTAAACGATGAGAACTTTCGAGGTTAAATTCATTTAATCTATCTGCGAGCTGCTCTTTGATGTCATCCTTGCGAAAAATCGGCCATTGCAAATGACCGGCGATTTTCGTCGCTATGGTGGTTTTGCCAGTTGCCGGCAAACCGTTTACTAAGATGATCACAGGTTTAGGCATCAGTTTGCTTGTTCAATTAGGTTTGGAAAAATTTGTTCTTTAAAAATTCTTTAAAATCGTCCATTTCGGCCTTAAACATTTTTAATCGCAAGTTCTTTTTTTCAGCGTCTTCTTCAATCGTTTGTAACCCCACGCCCTGATTTTCTAGCCGGCTCCAAGATCTTGCCATTGGGCTCACGGATAGCCGTATTTCATAAGGAGTCTCTCGCCCGGTATAGAATTCATCTAGTAATTCGATCAGCTTTTTTCTTTCGCGCAAATTATTATAATTAATTTCTTCTACCAAATCGTCAAATTTCTGCTGTGTTTCCTTATCGTCCAGGTTGCCATACATAGGCTCCAATACTTTCTCATGGACTGTATTCAAATCAGACTCTACGTCGATGTAAGGCCCGCCTGTCCCGTGATCATTATGACCTTCACATGATTGGGTTACGTTCACATCCAAAGCTCGAAGACCAATGACAGCTTCTTTAATACCTTCGTCTATCCCTTTACCTAAACGATCTTTTATTTGGTCAATCTCCACAGTAAGTTCATTCCATCTTTGCTGACGACTTTCTTGTTCCGAAAATTGTTCACCGAATCGATTTTGTTCTATACTCATAAAATCTAATTAATAATTGTAACTTGTGGCCATCTCTCCTGCCAGCGCTTACTTGATAGCCTCTGCTTGAACTTGTTAGGATCTTTAAATTTTGGTGACATTCTTATAATCATAGAAAGCAGATCGTCTAAACCATACGGGGCAATAATCTCCAATTCATGGCTTTGGCCGAGCCGTACCGCGACTGCAGTAGCAGTCTCTGGCCAATAGCTAATCGCATCCTCAGTAGACGTATATTGCTCATCTCCATTTTCCGTGTGCATTCGAGCCTGGTTCGTAACAGACCAATCGCTGGAGATTTTCTGAGCTAAAGCATTTTCGATAGCTTTTTCCTGCTCTGAATCGGTGTTACGATCATTATAATAAACAACATCAATGTCGGACGAATTAAGGTCGTTAGGATATTGATGTAAGTAGTTCCAAACTTTATTCCTTACGAAACCCGCTCCTATCCAGCAATCCGGTAGTCGCAGGTCCTTCACGGCCTTTAACACATTCATCATTTCACTATCATCTAAAATCAAATTTCTAATATCCTGCTCGGTCATGAAAATAGCATAACAAAAAACTGCCCCATTAGGTAAGGCAGTTTTTTGGATTTTAGTTGAAAGCGCTGATCGTGAAAGCCAAAATCATCATACAACCCAAAGCTGCTCCAGCCATAATGGCGATTTTTTTGGTAACCCATTTTGGTTCTGTGCCGCCAAACAATACTGCCGCAACTTGAGTAGGGACCATAAATCCTAACCACAAAAAGCCGGCGAAACCGTAGGCGTGCCACTGGCTGGGCATGTCTTTGTATAGGAGTGCAAAAACATACGAAGTGACTAATGTACCAATAAACTGAATAACCAACAAAGGCATCATGCCTTTGCGCATCTCATCCTGAGCTTCTTTACTGTGAGCATCAAAGCCATGGATCTTGCCCCACATGCCGCCAAACAGCGGCATGTACCAAATTGCGCCAAAAATGAATTGCGCAACAGCGGCAACTAGTACCGCAATATAGTTTATTTCCATAGATTGATTATATCAGTAAATCGAGTGATATTGACAAAATTAGACAAATATGGTAAAATAGGCTTATAAAATCTTAGTACGGAGGCACAATATAATTCATGGAATTCTGGCAAGCACATCCAGACACTGGACTTATCATTATAGTTGCAGCATTTTTTTTTCCAAGACTAACGACTCTATTTACACTGGACACAGTCCCGTCTGACCCTGGCATTTCCCTGCTAGGGTTCGCAGCTTGGGTATTTATCCCCTACTTCTTAAATGCTATCATCGCCACCACGTTCTACTGGGAGACGAACCCTGGGCTGTGCCTTATAGCCTGGGGTGTAGCCATCTATAAAACGTTTATTGAGAAAGATGATTAAGATATTATTCGACAGTAGACGAGTAAAGAAATATCGAGAGATGAAAAATTCATCTCTTTTTTATTTTCAGAATGTCTAATTTTAATGATTAAAGCATCCAAATATTATAATCTGAGGACGTTGCCGCCTTGACAAAACCCTTTTTTTCTGCTAGGCTCTAGAGTCAACAACGAAGCTGATTCGTTGACTACTTGAGCAATAAAAATAAATCTTAAAAAAGCAACCAAGCGCACCTTAAGGAGGGGAATATGAAAAAAAATACAGTACCATCCAAGGTATACTGCCAGGTATATCTGGAAGCGGATGAGTTTTTTGGCGACAAGCCCGATGGTTTTTCGCTGCACTTAGACAAGAACAACCTTGATCGGTACGCAGCACCTTTTCGCATTGGCAACCGAGGCGAAGCAACTTACACCGATGGCAAGCCATTCCAGGTAGAAACGAGCAGTCTGCCCGAAACTTTGCTTAAGAAGCTGATGCATAGCCAGACTGGTATGGTAAGGGTTTTCAAAGGTCAGTACCGAACCCCAAACCCGCCTCCGGAAGCATGTGTTCAGTGGCAGCCGACCGGGAATGGCTCGTACGGCCGCAGGTACTAAAGTTATGCAGAGCGTGGATTCTTAAAAAGAATCCACGCTCTCTTTTATTACCCAAACAAAAACACCTAGCATGACTGAGTGTTTTTGTGGCAGGGTGTTATGGAGGATATTAGAACTCTATATCCACTTTGCGTCACTGTCTATCTTACTGTCGTTCACCAGGATGAGATAGTGCTTGGAAAATTAGAGTTCTTAGTTCTTCGATATTGTACTCCTTTTCACACTTAATATGTAAGATATTGATTTGGGCTGATTTTAAGGCGTTATCTACAAATAGATCCCTCTTAATTCGCTTACTCTGTAAATGTGTATAATCATCTAATTCGATTACAAGCAGAGGGTTTAAGGTTTCCCTATCTAAGATAACGAAATCGAAAGATTTTTGAATTAGTTTGTTAAAATATCTTTTCCACTCCTTTCTATCAAATTCTCCCTTTTTTACCTGCAAAATACTAGCCAGATGTACTTGTGGAAAAACAAAATACTGATCATTTATTATTTTCAATAAAACTCTAAAAAAAGCCATTTCACTAGGTGTCAGAAAATTTGGTTTCCTCTCAAAAGGATATGCTTCTGCTTCAGTATTGTTCAATACAAGTTTTAGCACAATAACGATTGCACCTAGTATCCCAATTACAATAAGTATTTTACTCATAAACTTATTATACACCAGTTCGATTCTCGCATACCCTCAAACAAAAACACTCAGCATAACTGAGTGTTTTTGTGGCAGGGGCTGTAGGAATCGAACCTACGCAAATGGTTTTGGAGACCATTGTACTACCATTATACGAAGCCCCCTCGCATGATTCACCTGCTAGTCGACTCCCCTATTATACCAAAACCCCGCATGGGGTGCGGGTGTTACTTGGTTTCCTTGTGAACGGTCTGCTTGCGGCAAAACTTACAATACTTCTTAATCTCCAAGCGAGCCTGGGTATTCTTTTTATTCTTAGTAGTATTATAGTTGATGTTGCGGCATTCAGTGCATTCCAACTGAATTCTGTGATCTTGTGACATATCTGATCTTTAATATTTTGGCTGGAGCCGGCTGTCGGACTCGAACCGACCACCTACGGTTTACAAAACCGTTGCTCTACCGGATGAGCTAAGCCGGCCCGGTTTAAGCTATTAAATTAACTTTCAAAGTTTAACATAAACCCTTGACATTGTCCAGTCCGAGGGGTATTCTGAAAGTAGCTGAAAAGCTATCCCACCTTAACAAACCCCACCATAACAACCCACCGGAGGATATATCCTCCACCATGCGCGAATCCGAACTATACCAGCGTTTTCTCAGGGTAAGTCGGACCCATTCTCGCATCCCACCTTTATAACGCTTCCACAGCGTTTTTTTCTTTTATAACCAACAATTCTTGCCAAAAAGCCCAAAATGAGTTAGAATTCTACAGTTAGCTACGGGTAGGTAGCGAAGCGGTCAAACGCAGCTGACTGTAAAAATGCAGCTCGTACGGGAACAAGAACTGTACGATAAACTTTCCGGGATAACGGTGAAACCCGACTGTCGTAAGACAAGGGCAATACCGTGGGAACTCACAATCATGAGAGCGCCGTAGAGACTAGATACCGGGACACCTGCAATGGTGAAGATATAGTCCACGCCTTTAGGTAACTTTAGGATAAAGTGAAATCAGCCGGCCTTGTGCCTTCACAGGTTCGAATCCTGTCCTGCCCACCATCAAAACACCCGCAAGGGTGTTTTTTGAAATGCCCGCAAAATTTTGCTAAACTTAGTTCACTTTTTTCTGGAGGAATTATGACTGCTTTGCAAAGATCTTACCCTGTGCACGATCTGTTGCGTTGGATACACGGCCCCAATCAGCTGGGATGCATACGCTTATACAAAGAAAATTTTGATCTATTCAAAAAAACCCAGGGCTCGACTAACAACCACCAAGCTTGGCCCGGCGGTTACCATGATCACATCGCCGAAATCATGAATATCGGCATGGTGCTGTACAACACTTTATCTGCTTACAGAAAACTGTCTTTTACTTTATCAGACGTGCTGTTGATTACATTTCTACATGATGTCGAAAAACCTTTTAAGTACGACATCGACGAAGACGGCGTGCTCCATGTAAAACCTCATCTTACCCAAAAGCGCGCTCAGCATAAATTCCGCATGGCGCTGCTCAAGAAATACGGAATTGAGCTCAACGATATGCAACTGAATGCAATGAAGTACGTAGAAGGCGAAGGCAAGGATTATTCCAGCCGCAACAGAGTTATGAACGAACTGGCCGCTCTATGCCACATGGCAGACGTGGCCAGCGCTCGGATCTGGTACAATCACCCAGCAGAAGGGCACGATTCATGGCTCGGAGCCAAGCGCTGCTGCGCCGCGTCCCCCGCTGCTGAATCAAAATAAGCAAAGTAAATAAAAAGAACCTGTTCTGAACTTCAGAACAGGTTTTATATTTAGGCTGCGACAGCCTTACGCTTAATGATTTCATCAAAGCCCAGTCGCTTGGCCACCTCCTTGGGTCGGCCAGATTCCAAGCCAGGCTTGATTGTATAAGTTTTGTCGATGACGAGGTTCTTGCCGATGCCCCCTGACTCCGCCGACTCCACAAAGATCCCTAGCTCTTTGATCTGACTAGAAGTAATGCTATGAGCCCCTAGATCATAAAGGTACATCAAATACTCTTTTGCCAGATCGAGCATTTCCACTGGATCCGTAGCCGAACCCAGCTCATCGTTGATAATCAACGTCTTAGCCCGCTGAGCTTTAGAAAGTTTCTCCAATGATTGCATCGTAAAAACGTCCTTCTCAAATTTGGCGGTGAATGTACTTTTATCGGAATCGCGATCCAAAAAGCTCAGCATAATATGTTCGAGCAAAATGACCTGCGCATCGGCTGCAAAGACAGGTAAGCCGCAATGAGCCAGCATTAAATTGTCTAGAACGGCCAACATCACGGTTGACTTACCTGACCCATTTGCACCGGTAATATTCACAACCTTGTCGTCTATCTCGATACCGCTGAATGGTTCGCAATAGGTCTTAGCCTCTGTCCTAACACGAATGGGATAGAATCGCTCAAACTGTATAGCGCCTTGTTCAACAATTTTTGGAAAACAATACGGCAATTCCAGTTCCATAATCATGTGAGCCAGGTCCGAATAGATACCCAAATCCTTGAAGAGAGCAATTACATCCTTTTGCCATTGTCTAAGATCGGAGATTTCTTCCTCGTACTGATCCCATATATCCTGGAAACTCAAATCGGCAAATGCCTGTTGGGCATTCTTGCAAGGAATTTCGATCGGTCCGCAGTTTTCTACAAACACCTTATCCGCCAAAACATCGAGCTGCTTTTTATACCGGAGCCGTAGGAGTTGGCTCATTTTTTTGGAAACTTTGTCCGCCGAACGCTCTCGCACCGCAAGGCCGTGATCAGGCTCATACAGCTCTCTGCCGCGGGAACTAATTTTGTTGTATTTCCAATCCAGCAGCGATACAGTCAAGCCAGTATGGTCAAACACATAGCCGACGGTGATGGAGCAATTACCTAAAGCGGCAAAATCGGCATCCTCCTGGCATTTCTTAACCAGGAACATACGAACGTCCTCGATGATAGATTCGGGGGTTTCGCGGATTTGAGCAACTCCTTTCTTCACGTAGAAGATTGCATCCTTTGTCTTCTTGATTAGCCAGCGGACTGGTTTGATTTTGTTCAAGAACTTGACCACCGCCCCCGAGGAAGGATCCAAGAGCGGATCAACACAAGGATGGTAATACCAAGTACCATAGCATGATTCATCTTTTTCAAACCTTACGGTATGGGTTCTGCTTTCCACTGAGAATTTCAATACCCCCTGAATCGCCGTACTCTCGCGCAATTCGGCGATCATCCGCCTGGTCAGAGCCATCTCTTCTTCGTACTTAACAGCACCTTCAGTCGCAAGGTAATTGCTTAAATTTTGAATGCGCTGAGGCAAACGATACAAAGAGTCATCGATACTATTGAATTGTTTGATACGTTGCCAAAAAGCTGTTCGTTTCTCTAAGATGAACTGTGCGTAAGCTAGAAAGCTGCTAGCATTTCTTGGAATCGTCGCATCACTCTTGTAGCCATCTATGGATCCACTCATCCCGTATCTAAAGAATGACTTTTCCAATAATGAACTATTGTTTAGCAGCCACATCAAAATTGACTGACGAGCCTGCACTTCCTCAAGATTAGATTCAGCTAGATCCACAAGCTTGTAGGAGTATAGGCCAATGCGATCTTGCAAGTCGGAAAAACGAGCATCCTCTTCGTTAACAAACTGAACAGGCTGCACAGTATTAAATAGCTTTAAGTCTTTCATCTTTTTCCTCCTAAAAAATTGATAATAACCGCTAACTATAATATAAAAGGATGGTTTTGTCAATTCTCCCATACTCTACTTTCATCTGCAAAATCGGCATAAACGGCAAATTCACCAAATCAAAAACCCGCCACTAGGCGGGTTAAGTTTTCTTTCATGGAGCCGTTGTGCGGGATTGAACCGCAGACCTTCTCCTTACCATGGAGATGCTCTACCAACTGAGCTACAACGGCAGGTAAATTTATACTCAGTTAGTTTACTCTTTTTTGTGAATATTATCAAGAGGTATGGAGTTCTTGGCTTTAGACTCCAGCTCAAAATTAAAATCCTGGTACTTTTGATTATTCGGGTCCAATTCCAAAGCCTTTTTTATGGCTTCCAAAGCCGGAGCGAAGCGCTTCATCCCTTGTCTTGCCAATGCAAGGTTATAAAAACGGCTCGGATTGGTGGGATCGAGCTGAACCGCCTTTTCGTAAGCTTGCTCTGCCTTTTTGTAATTGTTTAAGAATAGCGCGGCTAAACCTAAGCGAACCCAATAGGAAGTCTCGGTCGGTGCGTGAGTAATTAAATATTCATACACATTGAGCGCGTCTTCCATCTTCTTATGTTCTAAATAATACTGCCCCAAGAGGTCATAGTAGGAATCGTCTTTGGGATTGCGCTTAATGAGGTTGATATAATACTTTTCATCCTTTACTAAAGCCGGATTAGTGTCAGCCTTAATATTCTGAAAGACTTTCTGAAAAGTATAAGTAATTTTTGGAGCCTGCTTTAAGCCCTTAGCTTCTAACAAGAACTGACCGGCCTTATGACCAATGGTCTTTAAGATAACTTTGGACTTGGAGTAAGCCTTTACCGGCAAACCCTTGGCACTCAAAACAGAACCAGCTTCGTTAGCTGCTTCTATGCGGTCTTTTTTTGAATCCGGCTTATTCTTATCCTGAATAGTGGCTTCCGGTAAGCGGCGCAGAACCATAAAAATTACCCCCAGGATAGAAACTATAAAAGTGATGTTCATTATGGTGTTATAAGGCACGCTTACAGGAATTAATTAACTTCATTATAGCATTACAAAAGACCCCGCGCCGCAAAATTGCAGTGCGCGAGGCCTAAAAAATTTAGTTACCAAGCATGTAGCGGGTAAAGCGGCGAACCTGAATGTTCTCCCCCATCTTACCGGTTGCTTCGCCAAGCAATTCGCCGATGGTTTTGCCACCATCTTTAACGAACGGCTGGTTAAGCAAACATGCTTCTTCGTAGTATTTGGCAATCTTGCCTTCGAGCATCTTTTCGATGACGTCATCCGGCTTGCCGGCAAACTGTTCTTTATAAATTTCCTTTTCCTTTTCGATTACTTCGTTAGGAACATCTTCGGAAGAAATATATAGAGGGTTAGCTGCAGCAATATGCAGAGCGATTTCCTTTACCAAATTCTTAAAGTCATCAGTGCGGGCTACGAAATCGGTTTCGCAGTTCACTTCCACTAATACGCCGATGCGACCTCCAGCATGGATATAGCTTTCCACAATGCCTTCGTTGGCAGCACGGTCAGCCTTCTTAGCCTGCTTGGCTAAACCTTTTTTGCGCAAAATTTCGATTGCCTTTTCGTTATCGCCGCCAGCCTCTTCTAAAGCTTCTTTTACGTCCATAATACCAGCGCCGGTTTGTTCGCGGAGTAATTTGATAGTATTGTTGTCAGTCATTTTAGTTTTATTAATAATGTTATTTGCTGCTTGCAGCAGGTGCGTTTGGCTTCTCTGCCTTAGGAGCAGCTGGAGCAGCTTGGACGACAGGTTCTGCAGACTTATTAGCCTTCACAGCAGTAGCGATGAATTCTGTGATCAATGCTACAGCACTGCTGGCATCGTCATTAGCCGGGATTGGGTAATCCACCAAACTTGGATCTGTGTTAGTGTCGGTGATTGCGATTACAGGAACTTTCATCTTACGGGCTTCTGTTAAGGCAATATCGTCGTGGTGAATATCGGTAATGAACACCGCCTGAGGAATACGCTTCATGTTCTTGATACCTTCGAACAACTTGGTTAGTTTTTCGATTTCGCGTTCGATGAGCAAACGTTCTTTCTTAGTGTACTTTAATTCGAAGTCAGGGGCGTCTTTGCGGGATTGTAATTTTTCCAATTTACGAACAGTCTTTTGAATAGTTCGATAGTTGGTAAATGTGCCGCCTAGCCAGCGAAGGTTAACGTAAGGCATGCCGCAGCTTTCTGCCTGCTGTTTTACGATATCGCGGGACTGGCGCTTTGTGCCAATGAACAAAACTGTACCGCCGGTTTTAGCGATATCAGAAACAAAGCTAACAGCCTTCTGGAGGTTAGCGCGGGTTTTTTCTAAATCGATGATATGAATATTGTTGCGGGAAGCAAAAATAAACTGTTTCATCTTTGGGTTCCAACGAGATGTTTTATGCCCAAAATGAGCCCCGCTCTTAAGCAGGTCTAAGAGACTAATGTCTTTCATATTGATCCTTTAACTTCTATCTTGCGGGGTCGATAATCGGCCAGATGGCCCGAAACGACAGGATTTTTAGCAGAGTAATACTACTCAGCTAAGCAAGATATGTTTAATTAATTACCCGAAAAGTATACCAACTATTGACGAAACGCGCAAGTCCTAGTATACTTAGAAAAGTTCTAATCAGTAATGCACGTATCGCGCCATGCCTTGCAAGCGCCCAAGCGTGCTGAAATATATGAAAACAGCAATCCATCCAAATTATAATACCGCCGTAAAAGTGACTTGTTCTTGCGGAAATTCGTTTACAACAGGTTCCACTATGGAATCCATCGAAACCGAAATCTGCAGCAATTGCCACCCATTTTACACCGGTAAGCAGAAGATCCTCGACACCACTGGTAACGTTGACCGCTTTAAGAAGCGAGTCGCAGCCGGAGCCAAGGCTATCACAGAAAAGAAAGAAAAGAAGCCTCGCAAGACCCGCGGATCCAAAGCTGAATAAACTAGAAATAAAAAGACCACCGACCAGTCGGTGGTTTTTGTTTTGTAAACGTACTTAATTTCTGTGATCTTCTACAACCAAACCATGCCTATAAAGCTCCATGGCATCCTTCATTGTCCTGTCATAAACAATTTCCGGACTAGTTTGATCTAAGTTTACTTCCCGGCTTTCGTACAGTGATACAGGCCCACCCCACGCACGCGTTGAAAACTTCACCATCAAGTCTAAATAGAGAGTTTTATTGTGTGGGTTGTATATGAATACAACCCTGGGTATTTGAGTAGGATGCCTGCCTAGATGATCAGGGGTATTTTTCTTTTCAATGATAATATTACCGGATTCTGTGCGAAATAATTTACAGTCCTCCAGTCCTCGTGCCGCAGCTTCATCTTGCACCATCTTTTCCCAACTTTCCTGCAATCTTCCGTACACTGTAGAGGTTAATTTAAAGAATAACCTTTGCGCTCTACTTTCCTTCCAATTCAAATAAGCAATAAAGGCAACAACCAGAAGGATAATGGAGAATGTTACGCTGAGGACACCCAAAGGGATCCAGTACCATTGTATGAATAAGTACATATTACTTCCTCCTAAAGATTTATCGATATAATAAAGTAGCATACCTCCCAGCCTTGTGCAATGGCAGTGTGATCAGTATAATTACAGAGTTATGAACCCAGGATTCAATAAAATTTTAGAAGAATACAATCAGCTTACCGAGCAGCTCAGTTCTGGCGGTAATATTGACCTCGCCAAACTCGGCAAACGCCAAGCTGAGCTTTTGCCTGTCGTTGAAAAAATTCAGACAATACAAAAATTAGAAGATGAATTAACCGGCAACAGAGAATTAGCGGAGGCCGGGAGCGAAGTAGATGAAGAAATGCGCAACATGGCCCTAGAAGAAATCCGAACCATTGAAGGGCGCATTTTGGAACTAAACGAAGAAATAGAAACCGACCTAATTCCCAAAGACGAGTACTACCAAAAGAACGCTATTTTAGAAATGCGCGCCGGTGCCGGCGGCGATGAAGCAGGATTGTTTGCTGCCGAGCTTTTCCGAGCTTACTCAAAATATGCCGAAAGCAATAATTGGAAAGTTAATGTTGTTTCCAGCTCTACGAATGATGCCGGCGGCTATAAAGAAGTCATCTTCGAGATTACCGGCCGTCCGAGCGCCGGACCTAATAGCGACATTGGCCCCTACGGTATCTTTAAGTACGAATCCGGAGTACACCGCGTGCAGCGCGTACCGGAAACAGAGAAAAGCGGCCGAGTGCACACCTCTACGATAACCGTCGCTGTAATGCCGGAATTGGAAGAAAACGATTACAGCATTGACCCAAAAGATCTGCGGATCGAAGCCACTACCTCGCAGGGCGCAGGCGGCCAGAGCGTAAACACAACATATAGTGCTATCCGCGTAGTCCATATTCCAACAGGAATTATGGCTACCTGCCAGGATGAACGCAGCCAGTCACAGAACAAAGAAAAAGCTCTGGCGGTTATCCGCGCGCGCGTTTCTAGCTACTACCGTGAAATCGAAGAAAAAAAGCTGTCCGACAACAAGCGCAGTCAGATTGGCACCGGCGATCGCAGCGAAAAAATCCGCACCTATAACTTCCCGCAGGACCGCGTAACTGATCATCGCATTAACCAAAACTTTAACCAAATTAACTTGATTATGGAAGGAGAACTGGGCGGAATAATCGAAGCGCTTCAGAAAGCTGATACTGAACTCAAAAAAGAAGCGATCAAAAACTCGTAATGACCATTCGCGAAGCCTTAAAAAAATATCATTCCATTGATGAGACAGAATTATTTTTGTCTCATCTTTTAAAATATTCAAAATCGGATTTAATTAAAAACCCTAGCCAAAAGCTCACAAAAAGCCAGGAATTTAGTTTGGATAAAATGATTGGGGCCTTTAAAAAAGGTGCGCCGGCGGCGTACCTGCTGGGGTATAAATATTTTTACGGCCAAAAGTTTAAGGTGAATCGCAGCGTACTCATCCCCAGGCCCGAAAGCGAATGGTTGGTAGATAAAACCTTAGACTATATCAACACTAAAAACATAAAATCGATTTTGGATATAGGCACCGGATCGGGATGCTTGGCCATCTCCATCTTTCAAAACTCACCGGCTGGAACTAAAATAAAGGTGACCGCAACGGATATCTCCCCGAAGGCATTAAAAATTGCCCAGGCTAATGCAAAAAGTCTAAAATCCAAAGTCACATTCAAACAAAGCGATCTGCTTTCCAATATTCGCAGCAATCCTGATTTAATTATTGCCAATCTCCCCTACGTTCCAGTTAGTGATTATAGAAAGTTTATAAGCAATCTCAAGCAAGAGCCTAAACTTGCGCTCACAGACGGCACCAACGACTCCATCCTCTATACAAAACTTATCGAACAGATCTCCAAAAGAAAACAGAAGCCTAAAGTGATTCTATTCGAACTAGACCCATCAACTAAGCCTATCCTGTCCTCTGCAGTCAGACAATTTCTTGGACCAAAATCAGAACAGAGACCTTATAAACTCACCTTCCACAAGGACCTAAATCAGCTCATCCGATACGCTGTCTTGGAATTTTAACAATATAAAAACCGCCCTATCGGTTAGGATAGAGCGGTTAAAAATTTAGCAATTATTCGCCAGCCTTGTCGTCAGCTTTTTCGCCGCCTTCAACATTGCCAGTTTCCGGTTCAGGACCTACGGCTGCAGCTACAGCTGCTGCTTCGTCCACTTGTTTGGTTAATTCTGCTTCTACATCGCGAGGAGCCTGTACCTTAGCGATCACTTCTTCGGCTTCGGCTAAAATCTGCACTTTGTCGCTTACTTTAATGTCAGCGACAGTGATTGAGTCTTCAAAAGTCTTTAAGGCAGAAATATCCACTTCGAAATGAGGAGGCAAGTCCATAGGCAAACATTCTACGTTTACTTCGTTTAATACTTTTACCAACGTACCGCCCAAAACTTTCACAGCTTCAGCTTCGCCAACGTATTCGATCTGTACAGTTGCCTGCAGCTTTTCGGACATGTTAACAGCAAAGAAGTCGATGTGAATCGGGTTGGAATTTAAGTAATGGTGCTGCACATCATGGATCAGTACATTAGTAGCAGATCCGTCTGGCATCACCAGCTCGATAACTGTGCTTTCGCCAGCTTTTCGAAATACTTTTTCAAACTCAATTGCGTCCACAGCCAAGTGAACGTTATCGACTTTGTTGCCGTACATTTCGGCAGGAATCAAACCGGCGCGGTATTCTGTCTTAGAATTGCGGTGAGTTAACTCTCGGCTAACGGCCTTTAATTGAATTTTTTCCATATAGTAGTAAATTAAATACTTCAGAATTATATAGTATTTGGAGATTTTTGGCAAGAGGCCTCGCTAAAGACAAAAAACCCGCCGAGTGGCGGGTTTAGCAAGTAATTTATTTAGTCTTAAAGGCTTTAATAAAGTCGCCGTCAAAATCTTTTATAGACTGATGAATGGTAATACAGTCATTAGGCACCAAAGCCGGAAGATCATTGAATTTAGCGGTATCTTTCTTGGTTAAGTCGGTTTTGGCAATAACAGTGAAGATGTCGGGGCCATTGATGTCAATATTGAACATAACAGAACTTTTGCATTTATGACAGTCGGAATGAATCAGCAAGTGCGCTTCCGGAAAACCTTCTTCCTGCTGGCTGTCCAAAACTTTGATGTTTGAAACTTGATATTTGGTACTACACACCGGACATTGGAGCATAAAACCCAGCCAACCGAGCACTCTTTTTAGATCATTTTTGCGCATATATTCCTTTCCTCTATATTATATCAGCTACCAATGGCTACATCAATTAAAAAACTTGGCTAAAACCGGAGCACTTTGGACTGTTTGGCGATGTTTTGCACAATCCCCAATGCAATGGCAGTAACTAGCATCGAGCTGCCTCCATAAGTGATAAACGGCAAAGGAATCCCTGTTACCGGCAGCAATCCGATGTTCATGCCGATGTTAATAACAACCTGCGATCCGAATAAGAACAAAATACCGCCGGCAATATACATAGCCAAATCATTGCGGGCAGTCTGCATAATTTTGATTATACGAATCATCAAAATATAAAAAAGAGTTAACACCGCGATGGATCCGACCCAGCCGATCTCTTCGCTTGATGCAGCAAAAACAAAGTCAGTATGCTTTTCCGGCAAAAACTTTAGTCCACTCTGCACGCCCTGGCCCAGGCCACGCCCGGTAAGCTGTCCGCTCCCTACAGCAATTGTCGCCTGCCGTACGTTATACCCTTTGCCCTGCGGATCCTTATCCGGATTCAAAAATACTTCTACGCGCAACTTTTGGTAATCGCGCAGCAGGAACTGCCAGGAAAAGCCAGCAAACAAAATTCCTGCAATTAGAAATACTACTATTAAAGACCGGCGGATCGGACTAAGTAAAATAATTCCAAACCATACCGCCATAACAATTAACGACGAGCCCAAATCCGGCTCCATGGCTATCAGTACTGCAGGCATCGCAGCGTAGACAAAAGTCAGTAGAATATTTTTCCACGAATTGATTTCGCCCCGATGAAGATACAGCCAGCGCGATAATCCTAAACCGATAATAATTTTTGCCAATTCTGCGGGCTGCAACTGAAAAAATCCAAAATCAATCCAGCGCGCGCTGCCGCGAATCGGGTCTCCGAACAGAACCAGATAAATAAGCGCGAAGATTAAAATCGGATATATGATCCGGTTTTGCTTAGCCAACACCTGGTAGTTGTAATTAGCCAGCAGAACAAACACCACCAAACCCCCGCTAGCGAACGCGAACTGGCGGTAGAATAAACCCAAATCACCTTCACCCAGCGAAATGGCATACTGAATGGATAGGCCCACAACAAGCAACAAACCGCTAACTACTAGTAGCGGTATGTCATAAAATTTCAATTTTTGAAACAGCTGATTCATGTCTATTTAGCACTCCCCGCGCTGAGATTGTTTGGATCTAGAGTATTGGTATAGGCCTGAAGTTCTATGCGATCTACATTCGCTTTGTATATTCCCGGCCACTGCAGCTTATATGCCCGCCGTTCGAAAGCCTTCAGAGTGTATTCTTCCCTGGTTGTAACGGCCAAAATCTTACCATTTTTATCGTATAAGATTAACAGTAAAGTGACCTGCTTCAAATTATACGGGCTATTATTAACCACAGAGCCCTCTGCAGCGGTCGCCAAGGGATTAACCTCTTCGTACACATAAGGTTCGGACATTCGCAAAGCAACTTCCGGCAATTGGATCTTCTTCTGCCAGGTCGGCTGTTCTACTTCTACAGTTGCAGAACTAATGCTTTGCAGCGATTGAACCCTAGAAACCACAATCCACTTCTTTTCATCTGGAAGCAAATAAGTTTCCCCGAAAGACTGAGTAATTTCCTCTTCTTTAGAATTCAAGAAACGGAAGGTGTACTTTAAACTTTCTGCGGCTAAGTCCAAATTACGATTGGTGACCTCTGCATAGGCAGAGACTGTGCCATTATAATTTTGAACAATCTTAGCGCTGGAGACCTGAATCGGTTCCGGTGCGTCGAAAGCGGGATGAGCCGCGACGGCGTGCTGATTAAGCGATTTAGTAAAATAAAGTTCGCTGCCGTAGCGTAAGGCCACCACGCCAGGGATGAGCAAAATAATTAAGCTCACCAAAAGAGTTCGCTCCCACCCCGGAAGGCCGGTAAACCACTGGTTAAGCTTATACAGGCCGTCTTGAACTGCCAGCGTGGCGCCGGCATATTGGACTTTTAAATTTTCCTTTAATTCGCTCATTTTAGGTTGCTTTTAAGTTTTTGGCGGTGTGTTATGATAAATTTAGTATAGCAAATTTTAACGAAACATGGAGAAATTCACTCATTTACATTGCCATTCGCACTTCTCTCTTCTGGACGGACTATCAAAAATTCCGGACCTGATTCAAGCAGCCAAAGCTCATGGCATGACCAGTCTGGCTATTACCGACCATGGCTCTATGTACGGAGTGATCGAATTTTATAACGCCTGTGTTGCCGAAGGCATCAAACCAATAATCGGAATGGAAGCCTACATCGCGCCTCGCGGCATGATAATGAAGGAAGGCAAACAAGACGCCGACTACCATCATTTAACTCTGTTAGCAAAAAACTATCAGGGATATTTAAATTTGGTGAAGCTGGCGACTTTAGGACATACCGAAGGATTCTATTACAAGCCGCGTATAGACCTAGCAGCTATCCAAAAACACTCCGAAGGATTGATCGCATTATCCGGCTGCCCCCGCGGGCAAATCGCACGCGCTTTAAAAGTATCCGAGGAAGAAGGAGCCAAAGCGCTGCAGCAATACTTATCTATTTTTGGCGTGGAAAATTTTTACTTAGAGCTTCAGAGAAACAGCTTAGACGGGCATGAATTAATGCCGAACGAAGAGCTTGTTGCTCTAGGACAAAAATACAATGTCCCAATTGTGGCGACACAGGACTGCCATTATGTCCACAAAGACGATGCCGAAGCTCAAGACATCATGGTTTGCATTGGAACTGGACGCAACGTTACCGACACCAATAGACTCGATATGCGATCGCATGATCTTTCATTTTCGGCACCCGGAGAAATGGCTAAAAAATTTGCCGATTTACCAGAAGCTATCAGTAATACCCAGGTGATCGCAGATCAGGTGGATGTAGAAATTCCTATCAACCAGCGCTACTTTGCCAAAGTCGAACTGCCCCCTAACAAGACAGCTGCGGAGCATCTGAAAGATGTTGTCTACCAAAAAGCCAAAGAGATTTACGAACCGCAAGGCAAGTATGCCAGCGGCAAACTGGATCGCCAGATTCAGGAGCGCATAGACTATGAATTAGGAATTATTTCCACGATGGGATTCGACGCCTACTTTTTAATGGTGGCCGACATTGTGGAAGGCGCCCATAAGCTTGGCGTTTTAACCAATACTCGAGGAAGCGCGGCAGGTAGCATTGTCGGCTACTTGTTAAATATCAGCGCTATTGATCCGCTCGAATACGAACTTCCTTTTGAACGTTTCTTAACTGTATACCGCCCGACCCCGCCTGATATCGACTTGGACATTGCCGACGATCGCCGAGACGAAGTTATCGGCTGGATCGCAGAAAGATACGGCGCAGACAAAGTGGCTCAGATTATCACTTTCGGAACCATGAAGGCGCGCGCGGTGGTGCGCGACGTAGGCCGGGCTTTGGCAGTGCCTTACGGCAAATGCGACCGCATTGCAAAAATGATTCCTTTGGGCAAGCAGGGCTTTACCATGACGCTCGACAAGGCCATTAATATGAATGAAGAGCTTAAGGCTATTTACGAAACCGATGAAGTAACCAAAAGAATTATCGATATCGCCTTTAAGCTGGAAGGCTGCGTTCGCCACGCTTCTATTCATGCTGCCGCCATTGCCATCACCCCTACCCCACTCACAGACTACACCCCTCTGCAAGTCGAACCGGATGGCAACAGGCTAATTACCCAATATGACATGTACGCACTCGACGTAGGTGCAGACAGCCATGCGATTGGAGTAATTAAGATGGATTTATTAGGAATCCGTAACTTGAGTATTCTCGAAGCCGCGGTAAAATTGGTTAAAGTCAGGCATGGTATTGATATCAATGTTACCAGGCTCCCGCTAGATGATAAGAAGACTTATCAGTTTTTGTCTGCCGGCCATACGTTTGGTGTTTTCCAGCTAGGCAGCTCCGGCATCACCCGTTACCTAAAGGAACTGCAGCCATCCTCAATTTTCGACATATCAGCCATGATAGCTTTATATCGTCCGGGACCGATGGGAATTATCCCTCAATACATCGCGCGCAAGCATAATCCAAAGCTGGTAGAATTTTTTGTGCCTCAAATGAAGGACTATCTAGAACGATCTCTGGGCTTGTTGGTTTATCAGGAAGATGTTTTACTCACTGCGATTAATATCGCTGGATACTCTTGGGAAGAAGCCGACAAGCTGCGCAAGGCCATGGGCAAGAAAATTCCTGCAGAAATGGCCAAGCAAAAAGAAAAATTTACCCAAGGGTGCATCGCCAAAGGAATGAGCGAGGCAAAAGCCAATGAATTATTTACCCTTATCGAGCCATTTGCTGCTTACGGATTCGGTAAAGCTCACGCGGCATCTTACAGTCAGGTTAGCTACCAAACCGCATACATGAAGGCTAATTACACAGTAGAATTCATGGCTTCCTTGATGAGCGCGGAAAGCGGAGATGAGGATAAAATCCACGAAGCCTTTGAAGAATGTAAAAATATCGGCATTAAAATCCTACCGCCAGACGTTACAGAAAGTTATGGAGGCTTTACAGTGATAGATGAAAAAACAATCCGTTTTGGTTTGCGTGCCATTAAAAATTTAGGCTCCGATGTGATTCGAAAGATTATCGATAACCACAAAGCCGGCATTAAATTCCATAGCCTGGAAGACTTCTTGATCAAGTGCCACGTTAAAAACTTCAACAAGCGCTCCTGGGAGGCCCTGGTTAAAGCCGGCGCACTAGATAAGTTTGGCGAACGCGCTTCGTTGCTCGCTAGTACCGAAAATGTTTTAGATTTTCTACGCGAGCACTTCCGGTCTCAAACCCAAGGCCAGCACTCACTGTTCGGTAAAACTTTTCAGATCGGCCGCTTGCAGTTGATAGACGCCACCCCCATGCCGGAGGTGGATAAGCTGAAGTATGAAAAAGAACATTTAGGCTTGTTTGTAACGGGTCATCCTCTGGACGAGTTCACCAGGGTCATCAAGGACTACACGCCTATTAAGGAAATTAACCAAAGCATGGATAACCAGAGTGTGCAGGTTGCCGGAATCATCACTAAGGCTAAGCGCACCATAACCAAAAAGAATGACCCGATGGCCTTCTTTACTTTAGAAGACAAAACCGGCTCGATTGAAGTATTAGTATTTCCAAAGGTGATGCCAATGGCTGTGCCTTATTTAGACTCCGACACGGTTATCCGCCTAAACGCAAAAATTTCCTACAAGGACGGCGAAGCCAAGCTAATTGTTAACGAGATCAAAGATTTGCCCAATGATGAGCTATACCAGATGGCTTTAAGCGAAATGGAAAAGCAAAAACAGCTGACCATTCATTTGCCGGACATTAAAAATCAATCCACGCTTCACCAGATCAAGGCCCTGCTCGAATCTAATCCTGGCAGTGCCCCGGTCTACTTAAATGTCGGTTCGGGTCAAGACGCCAATACCATAAAGACTAAATCACAAGTCCGCATTACTCGCGATTTGGTCGAAAAGCTCCGCAAAATCCCAGAGGTCAGCATGATCTACGACCGAATGGATTTTTGATTCTTGACAGCGGTTTAAAAAAAGTATTTAATGTAAGTGCTGAGAAACATACTCTTCTTGGCCAACCTTCCTAGCACTTTTCGGACGAACAACTTTAAAGCGCTCGGAGCTCGCATGTCCCCAGCATGCGAGTGCAATCATCACAATTTAATAACAACTAAATAACAGCATTCTGCGAAATTCGCGAGGTTGGACCGGTCATCACATCCGGTTCGACGGAAAGTGTACGGTTGTTCCCGTTCACATTCCTCCGCGGCTAGGCATCTCCGCTTCGCCGAGCCTGTGCCTAGCCCATTTCTGCCCTTACCAGGGCGCCGATGTTGTCGGTCAAATCATCCCGACAACGCTTGGATCTGGTCATGATCAGATCGAAGCTCCTCTTTTCCCCCGGATCGATATTCGGGGGCTTTTTTTATTTCCATTTTTAGTCTATAATAGAAGGGCTCAAGCTATGAAGCAGCTACCAACTGCCGAGCCTAAAGTAAACTAAATAAAAAGTTCGCAGGCAATAAGCTAGCGAAGAACTGGGACGGAACCGTCTTTACCCAAAAGACCCCAGAATTTTGTACGCAGCAAATATAGCGCGTTCGAAATTCTGGGATTTTTAATATAATTTTTGATTATGAATAACGAACAACTCTCCAACAAGCGCCACTCGCTCGCCCATCTGTTAGCAAGCGCAGTACTAGAACAATTCCCAGACGCCAAGTTAGGCATCGGCCCGGTAATAGATAATGGTTTTTACTATGACTTCATTTTCTCCAAGCCTTTAAGCCCGGATGACTTGCCAAAAATCGAAAAATGCATGCGCGAACTAGCTAAATCTAATTTGGCTTTCGAACGTCAGGATGTTTCTAGCGAAGAAGCTAAGAGTTTTTATGCAAACAAAGATCAGCCTTTTAAAGATGAATTAATAAATGAACTTTCCGATACTGGAGAAAGTCTGTCACTGTACAAGACCGGAGAATTTACCGATCTGTGTCGCGGCGGGCATGTAGAAAATACTTCCGAAATTGATCCTGAATCATTTAAGTTAGACAAGCTGGCAGGCGCTTACTGGCGCGGCGACGAAACTAAGCCAATGATGACCCGCATTTACGGCTTAGCATTCGAGACAAAAGAAGAACTGGATGCGTACTTGAACATGCGCGAAGAAGCTTTAAAGCGCGATCATAAAAAGCTGGGACCAGAATTAGACTTGTTTGTCTTCTCCGACCTGATCGGAGCTGGGTTGCCATTATGGACTCCAAAAGGAACATTGGTTCGTAACATGTTGGATGATTATGTTTGGGAACTGCGCCAAGCCAAAGGCTATACCAAAGTTGAAATTCCCCACATCACAAAAAAAGACCTCTACGAAAAAAGCGGTCACTGGGATAAATTTAAAGACGAATTATTCCGCATCACTACCCGCGAAGGACACGAATTTGCTATGAAACCGATGAACTGTCCTCACCATACCCAGATTTACAATCGAAAGCGCTGGAGCTACCGCGAACTGCCCCAGCGGTATTGCAACACAACTACCTGCTACCGGGATGAACAATCGGGAGAGCTTGCAGGGCTTTCGCGCGTGCGCGCTTTTGCACAAGATGACGCCCACGTTTTTACCCGCTTATCAGAGGCAAAGCAAGAGTTCGTGGCAGTTTGGGATATTATCGAAACATTCTATAAAACCTTTGGGTTCGAACTCAAAGTCCGTCTGTCCACCAGAGACCCTCAAAACCCGGATAATTATTTGGGTAATTCAACGGATTGGGACAAAGCCCAAGATCTACTCAAGGAAATTGCCAAAGAAAAAGGAGTGGAAACTCTGGACGGTATTGGCGAAGCCGCCTTTTACGGACCAAAACTCGACTTTATGGCTAACGATTCTTTAGGCAGACAATGGCAGGTCGCAACTATTCAGTTTGACTTCAATATGCCAGAACGCTTCGACCTGTTCTGCATCAATGAACAAGGCGAACAGGAACGCATTGTGATGATTCATGCGGCCATTATGGGTTCTATTGAACGTTTCTTGTCTGTATTAATCGAGCATACCGGCGGCAACTTCCCTACCTGGCTGTCCCCGTTGCAGGCAGTGGTTTTACCTATCTCGGAAAAGCAAACCGAATATGCAGGCAATGTTATCAAACAATTGAAGGACTCAATCCCGAATCTGAGAGTCGAACTAGACGATCGCAGCGAATCCATAGGCAAGCGCATCCGCGAAGCGGCAAAGCAAAAAGTTCCGTATTTACTGGTGGTGGGAGATAAGGAAATCGAAGCGGACAGCTTAGCAATACGAAAACGCGGCGATGAAGATTTAGGCATTATTAAAGTCAGCGATTTTATTCAAACATTAAAATCAGAAATCGAGCAAAAATCCTAATTCAAAAATTGATACAGGGGGTAAGATGCTAAAGATTAAGCAACAGGACACAATTAAGCACGGCGACGTAATAGAAGGCAGCCTGTGGGGACATCAGGTTAATCAGATGATTCTTAACCTCCGGACTGCTTCATTAACGATAAAATCCTGGGAGCTGTCGATTGACACCGCAGAAAAACTCAGAGTAGGCTATGTTATCGTTTATGTCCGCGGCAACAGCTTAGCCGGCCTTATACGGGACACCAGCGACCGTTTCAGATTAATCACCTTTCCACAGGAATACTTAAGGCAATACTAAAAATCCACTCTTTCGAGTGGATTTTATTTTCAAGTTATATAGTTGGCTGAGCAGGAGGCGTTGGCGCTGCTGGTGGGACAGGCTGAGCGGGTGGAGCTGTGTTGTTTGCGTCATCAGCTTCTTTGAAGGCCAAGAACCACAAGACAATCAAGTTGATCGGGCTGATAAGCATAAGAATGCCAAACCATTGAGGGCGTCGGCGGATTTCGGAAATCTTCATCCATACATATGCGATAACGAAGATATTGACGAAAGGCACCAACATGGCAAGAATCCACCAGTTGGAAACGCGGGCAATTTTTACAGCGTAAAAGAAGTTAACAATGGGTACCCATGCCAGCCATTCATTTGGCGTATTAGTCTTCTGTGCAATTCGATAAAGCGTAAAGGAATAATAAATGTAAAACCCGACCATTAAGATTAGCCAGAAAACCCCCAAACCTGCCGCGACCGCAGGGTCTATCTCTGTGCCTGCTGCGCTGGGGAACGTAGCCAAACCATTCAATTCATTGTTCATTGTTTTATATTAATTGTAAATTCACCTTGATTATAGCAGATCCTACAAAATTAAAAAGCACTACAAGTAGTGCTAAATTTTTACAGACTCATTCTTCTTCGAGCCTCACCGGCCCACCGGCGATTAGCAGCACAACCACACCCCAGAACAAGAAGAACTGAAGAGTTCCAAATGTCAGTATTGCGGCGAGCAGACCCAAAAACCATCCTACTTCTGTTCCTTCCATCGATAATTGTCCTCCTAAGACGTTGCTACAATTCTTCTAAAACAGTAAACTAGCCACCAGCTAAACGCTGGTGGCTTTTATCTTTGCCTGCCGTAGCAGGCATCTAACACTTAGAAGAGCTTTGGCAGTTCTATCTGATGATGTTCTTGGTTCTGAACATAACGCTTAACTATTGCTTCATCAATGCCTACAGTGGATACAAAGTAGCCTCTGGCCCAAAGAGCTCCTTTAGGAAACCGCTTAGTCTTCTTCTTGAGCCAGGCACTTGATTTAGACTTAAGAACTGCCAAAGCATAGGCAACAGAATACTTGGGTGGTATTCCAATGTAGAGATGAATATGATCATCGCCAATGTGCCAGGCAGACATTTCCCAGCTTTTCCACTTGCAGATGGCCAGAAATATTCTTTTGAGTTCAGCTTTGGTATACTTGTCTTGCAATGCCTTGTTTCGATACCTTGGAGTCCAAACCACATGGTAGAAACAACGGTAAGTGCTATGTTCAAGTTGGTACAATCTTCGACTTGAAACCATTTTTAAAATCACCTCCTTTCTTGCTTGAGGTGATTTTATTGTAGCGTGCTTTTGCCGAGAGCTACGCTTTCAAACGCACACCCCAGCTAAAGCTGGGGGTTTAGATGGGTAAACAAAAAACTGTAGACTAGTGCTACAGTTTTTTGGCTTAGTTGTCAATAGTTTCCAATAGAAAATGACAGGTGTTTAAAATGAACCCTCAGCAAACACTTACGTCAATATTCTAGATCCGTTTTTGGTGATAGCAATAGTGTGTTCAAAGTGAGCACCCAAGCCTCCGTCCGAACTGCGAATAGTCCACCCGTCGGGATCAAAAATGACGTTTGGTTTCTTTTGGCAAATCATAGGCTCGATAGCAAGAACCATATTTTCCTCCAGCTCCATACCTTTGCCTGGTTTGCCATAGCACGGAACAGCCGGATCTTCATGCACGGCATAGCCGACCCCGTGCCCTACCAAATCGCGAATCACAGAGAAGCCGGCCTTTTCTACAATCGATTGGATCGCGAAGCCAATATCGCCAATTGTGTTTCCGGGCTTTGCAACATTAATAGCCTCTTCTAAAGCAATGCGCGCCGTATCCATAAGCTTCTGGGCTTGCGAGCTGACTTTACCCACACCTACGGTAATCGCCGTGTCGGTATATAAACCTTTATATACCATGCCAATATCCAAGCCGACTATGTCTCCTTCCGTCAATATGTCCTGCTCCGAGGGGATGCCATGCACCACGACATCATTTACAGAAGTACACAACCCAGCTGGGAAAGGATTGTCTCTGCTGCCATAACCAATAAAGCTTGGCTCGCCGCCAACTTTTCTGATTTCGGCCTCTGCAAATCGGTTCAGCTCCGCTGTAGAAACTCCCGGCTTTGCCAGTGCAGCTGTGCGATGCAAAATATCGCGCAGAAGCTTGCCGCCCTGATCGATTACTTCGATTTCTTGCTTAGTTTTGATTGACTTTCCCATGGTTGATTATTCTTGATATAAAGATCAATGGCTTTCTGAATTCTAGCTCGAACCTGTACAGGAGTACCCATACCACTGATCCTTTCGAATTTATATACTGATGAAAAATATTTAATAACTTGCCGAATGTTTATTCGATAATACTTAGCCCGATTCTGAAGGCCTTTGAGAGTATCGTCGCTGCGCCGAGTGGTGTTGGTTCCTTTATAACCCTGGCGGGAAGCGATTCTTTTCTTTGTTTCTTCCACCGGAATGGTAATGTAGACCACCAGAGGTTTTGTGCGGCCAGACTCCGCTAGCAATTTACGAGCTAAGCGGGCTTCTTGCACCATTTTGGGATGACCGTCGAACAGAATACCTTTTGTCTTGGGAACGCTCGAAATGGTATCCCTCAAAATCTGGCGACATAGTTGGGTTGGCGCCAAGATCCCCTTATCATAATTCTTTTTTAAAATATGGTTTACATCCCTCTGCTTTTCACGCAACAGCGTTAATTCGCGCCCCATGTCGAAATCGTACAATTTATACTTTTTTGCAAAGTAGGCAGACTGGGTTGCCTTGCCCGCAGCCACATCACCTAAGAAGATTAGGTTAAGCTGCATATTAGACTTGGTGCGAGGCGTGCGTTGCATTAAACGTGACTCTCCTTTACTTGCAACGCTTCATCAATGCGCGCTGTAATTTGTTCAATACTGCCAACCCCATCAATTACAAAAAGCTCCCCTACTCCCCCCATGAATTTGATTACGGGCTTTGTTTGTTCATCATAAAGATTTAAACGGTATTCAATTTTATCGGGAGTATCGTCTGTGCGAAATTCATGGTGAGCGCGCTCTAACAAGCGCTTTACAGATTCTTCTTTTGGAACATCAATGACTACCGCGGCAAACTGCGTAAAACCGTTTTGCTGCAAATAATGTATTAAGTGAATACCCTGCGGCACCGTGCGAGGCACGCCGTCGAAGAGCAGGCGCTTGTGTTTAATAACTTCCGGCAATTCTGTCTGTAACACCCGAAACAGCTCTTCGTCTTCCAATAAATGCCCGGCGTCGATCAGTTCCTTAACTTTCCGTCCAAAAGGAGTATCCTTTTTCGCTTCTTCACGCAGAATTGCACCCATTTCCCAGTAAAAGAAATTGATTTTTTTAGCTAACACTTTACCTTGCGTACCCTTGCCGGAACCCTGAGGTCCGATCATAAAAATCGCGTCATATTTTGTAAAATCCATAATAGGTGAATCCATGTCTTAATTGTACCGATTTATCCATTTTTGGGCAATTTATGTTATAATAAACGCAACATAGACTGGAAACAAATATAAATGGACAATTTATTTATCGAATTAGCCGCTGTCATGGCAGGAGCTGGCATCATTGCGTTCCTGCTGAGATTTTTGAAGCAGCCAAGCATCATTGCATATATTGTGACAGGTTTGATCATTGGCCAACTAGGGTTGGTCAATATTCATAATGGCGAGATCTTCCATGGCTTGGGTGAAATTGGCATTACCCTGCTGTTATTTATGGTCGGACTGGAAATGGACATCTCTCAGTTAAAGCGTATTAGCAAAACCGCGATCATTACCGGATTAGTCCAAGTTATATTCACAGGTGTTGCAGGCTTCGGGTTACTAAGCCTGCTCGGATTCGAATTTGTTACCGCACTGTACATCTCGATCGCCATCAGTTTTTCTTCTACCATTATTGCCGTTAAGCTTTTATCAGAAAAAAAGGATCTGCAAAGCTTATACGGGAAAATTGTCGTAGGAATCCTGCTGGTTCAAGCAGTCTTGGCGATATTTATTTTAGTACTACTGTCCTCTTCGAATGCAGTAAGCGGATCCCCGTTCGCGGGCTTTAACTTAAGCGGGCAATTAGTGCTCACTCTAGGCAAAACTTTTATGCTCGGAGTAGCGATTGTATGGCTTAGCAAGTACGTATTCCCGCGAGTTATAAAATCCATAGAAAAATCGGAAGAGCTTATTTTATTGTTCGCCTTGGCGTGGTCGCTAGGCATAGCTGCTTTGTTCAGCTTGCCGATCATAGGATTCAACGCCGCGATCGCCGGATTCGTAGCCGGACTCTCGTTGGCTAATTCTGGCATCCAGCATAAGATCGGCAGCCGCATTCAGCCCCTGCGCGATTTTTTCATTATCATATTCTTCATAGTCCTGGGCGCCAGCCTATCCCTTACAAACATTTCTGATGCCATAATCCCGGCGCTGATAATTACAGGATTTGTATTGATAATTAAACCGCTTATAACTTCGCTCTCACTAAGCATACTTGGATACAAGCCGCGCATCGGCTTTATGAGCGGAGCCTCTATAGCGCATATCTCGGAATTCGGCCTACTCATTACCTCTGCCGGGCTGGCTGCAGGATATGTAAACGAAACAGACGTAACCGTTGTCGCCTTAGTCCGAATCCTTACTATCGCCGCAGCAACTTATGGCATTTTGTACGCCTCAAAGATCTATAAATATGTTCAGCCACTCTTTAATTATTTGGATTTCTCGAATACTAAAAAGGATAATGAACTTATTAAGTCTCCTCCTGCAAACCACATAATCATCATTGGCGCGCATAGGCTAGGTAGCCACATCTTAGATTCGCTTTCGGTGCCGGCAGAAGAGATAGTAATAATAGACTTTAACCCGGACGTCGTTCATCATTACGAAAAACTCGGCTATACAGCCATCTGTGGTGATATCGCAGACCAATACATCCAGGAGGTGTCTAATTTGAAAAAAGCCAGGCTGATTATCTCCACTATCCCCGACTTGGCCGACAACATGGCGACGTTTGAGTTTATCAAACGTCAAAAAAAGAAGATCAAAATCATCATGACAGCGCAGGATGAAGACGAAGCGCAAGTATTATACGACCTAGGCGCTGATTATGTTTTGGTGCAGCATATCATAGGCAGTCTGCACTTGGCTGGGGTAATAGAAGCTAATCAAAACCCTAACGCACTTAAAAAACTCAAAGAGCGCCACTTAAAAAGCCTGCGCGCGCACGACCACCATTAAATCTGCTACAATAGTGTATGCTTAAAATTTTCGATACCTTGCAAAAAGATATCATTCCTCTAGAATTCTCCGGCGAAACGGTTAATTTCTACAGTTGCGGACCAACCGTTTACGGTTATGCCCACATAGGAAATTTGCGCAGTTTTATCATGGCCGACGTGCTTTTCCGCACCTTAAAAGCAAACGGCCAAAAAGTGCGCTGGGTCATGAACATCACCGATATCGATGATAAAACCATCCGCGGCTGTCTGGCAGAATTCGGAAATGAATCCAGCATCAAAACTCTAAAAACTTACACCACTAAATTCACCGAACGGTTTATCGCGGATCTGCGCGAAGTAGGCGTAAATACGGAACAAATTGAGTTCATTAATGTGACCGATGTAATTCCCGAAATTCAGGAATTCATTATGAAGCTCAAGGAAAAAGGCTACGCCTATACCGCCGAAGACGGCAGCACTTATTTCAGCATTGAGAAATACCAAAATGATTTTAAAGATTATGGTGCCTTAGTTGGAGCTAAATTTTTGGAAGGCAAAAAGGTCGGCGCGCGCATCAAGCATGACGAGTACGACAAAGACAATCTCAGCGACTTCGCTTTATGGAAGGCCTGGGACGAGGCAGACGGCGCCATATTTTGGGAACATCCGGAATTAGGCAAAGGCCGCCCGGGTTGGCATATTGAATGTTCGGCAATTAACTTTCACGCGTTTAGGGGAGAAGCAACCGACATACACACCGGCGGCATTGATTTAATATTCCCTCATCACACCAACGAGATTGCACAAAGTCAGCCGCTTGGTCCATTTGTAAATTACTGGGTTCATTTTGAACACCTTCTAGTAGACAGCAAAAAAATGTCGAAGAGCCTAAAAAACGATTACACTCTAGAGGAACTCAAAGGCAAAGGCTTTTCAGGCTTAGACTTAAGATACCTTTTGCTGCAAAGCAATTTCCGACAGCAAAACAATTTTACCTGGGAAGCAATCGAAGCCGCTCATAATGCCAGAGTTAAATTGGCAAATTCTGTAGATGTAAATTCCGCCGAAGAGGTTTCTATTGCTGGCGAGTTTTTGGACGCACTCAATAATAACCTCAACACCGCCGGAGCCTTGGCAATTGCCCACCAAAACAAAGACAACCTGCTTAGCTACGATCAGGTCCTTGGCTTAAGCCTTGGCGATAAACCCCATGTCGAAATTCCCGAAGCTGTGCAAGAGCTACTAACCCAAAGACAGCAGGCCCGGGACAATAAAGATTTTTCTAAATCAGACGAGCTTCGGGACGAAATTGCCAAGCACGGATTTGAAGTTAAAGACACTTCGACCGGCCAACAAATAACAAAAAAGTAAGGCAAACTACCCGGTTTTAAGCCGGGTTTTTGTTTAATATCTTTAACCTGCGAAACAAAAAAATTTCTGCTACAATGCTAAGACAGCAGTGCAAAGCATAGCTTAGCACTAGATAACTCTAAGAAACCCCAATAAAATGGCCACAAATCTAGACCGACTACCACCTCAAAACCTCGAAGCAGAAACCGCGCTTTTGGGCTGTTTAATGTTAGATAAAGACGCCATTATTAACGTGGCGGATACTATCATTAGCGACGACTATTACGATAATCGCCACCGCTTAATCTACGAAGCGATCGTTGGTCTTTACGAAAAGAGCGCTTCTATCGACGTGCTGACCGTTGCCAACTTGCTCGAAGAACGAAAACAAATTGAACAAATCGGCGGAGCCAGCTACTTGGCGACCCTAGTCAACTCTGTACCTTCATCAGCCCACGCCGCTTACTATGCCAGCATTGTAAAGAAGAAGGGCACACTGCGCCGCCTGATTAACTCTGCTTCGGAAATTACCAATATGGCCTTCTCGGAAGAGGGCGAAATCGAAGATATTTTAGATACTGCAGAACAGAAGCTGTTCAATATTTCTCAAAGCAACCTGAAGCAGAATTTTATTTCTATCAGCAATGTGTTACACGATACGTTCGAACGCATCGACGAACTGCACCGCTCCAGCGGCAAGCTGCGCGGCGTGCCCACAGGCTTTATCGAGCTCGACAAAAAGTTAAGCGGGCTGCAAAAATCCGACTTGGTTATTCTGGCCGCTCGACCTTCTATGGGTAAAACCTCTTTAGCGCTGGACATCATGCGCTACGTAGCAGTGCACACCAAAACTCCGGTAGGAATCTTCTCTCTCGAAATGAGCAAGGACCAGCTGGTAGACCGTTTGCTCGCTGCAGAAAGCAACGTAGATTTCTGGAAGATCCGCACTGGTCAGCTAAACGAAGCCGACTTCGAAGCCCTTGGCGATGCCATGGGCGCGCTTTCCGAAGCGCCAATCTTCATAGACGATACTGCCGGCGGCAACATTATGGAAATCCGCACCAAGGCCCGCCGCCTGCAGACAGAGCAAAAACTCGGTCTGATAGTGGTCGACTACCTACAGCTTATGGCTGGCCGCAGCACCGAAAACCGCGTGCAGGAAGTTTCAGAAATTTCCCGATCCCTAAAAATTCTGGCGCGCGAACTCAATGTCCCGGTCTTAGCCCTATCCCAGCTGTCCCGCGGCTTGGAAAACCGTCCAGACAAAGTTCCTCAGCTGGCTGACCTTCGAGAATCCGGATCAATCGAGCAAGACGCCGACGTTGTAATGTTTATTTATCGCGAAGATATGTATAAAGGAAAAGAATCATCCCGCCCTAATATCGCCGAAATCCATATTAAAAAGCACCGCAACGGCCCTACCGGCCAAGTCGATTTGTTCTTCGATGCAGAGCGCACCTCATTCCGCAACTTGGACAAGAGCTTCGACACCAGCCCAGAAACAGTCATGCAAACTCTTAGCGGCGGCGAACTGGAAGAACTCTAAATATGTTAAAACTACCGCCGTCATTGTCCCGGCTTATAAATGAATTTTCCAAATTACCAGGCATTGGGCCCAAAAGCGCCCAGCGCCTAGCTTTTTATTTGCTAAAAAAAGACAACGTGGAGCTTTTAACCTTGTCCGAAAGCGTTAAAGAACTCCGTAAAGACATTAATTTTTGCGATGAATGCCACAATATGAGCGAACAGAACCCATGTTCCGTATGCGGCGATCAAACCCGCAACCACCAATTGATTTGCGTTGTCGAAGAACCTTTAGACGCGCTAGCCTTAGACCGCACCGGTTCGTTTAAAGGAGTATTCCACGTCCTGGGCGGAGTGCTTAACCCCATCGAAGGCGTCGGCGCCGAACAGCTCAATATTTCTTCCCTACTCGTTCGCATCGGAAAACTCAATGCCCAGGAAATCATAGTTGCCACTAATCCTACATTAGAAGGAGAAACTACGGCTATGCATATTGCCAAGCTACTTAAGGACTCTAACGTAAAAATAACCCGCATTGCGCGCGGGTTACCTATGGGCGGAGATTTAGAATATGCAGATGAAGTTACACTGTCGCGGGCACTGGAAGGCCGCCGCGAAATTTAAACTATCAAAATTCAAACTACATTGTTCCGGAAACCAAATTTAATTCTAAATTTGTCCCAGATCTGTAAACCTTTACCCGAATCGTTTGATTCGGTTTTGTTTGTCTTAAAATAGAATCAAAATTAATAGAATTGTTCACGGCCTTTCCGCCCCATTCCACAATTACGTCGTTAACTCGTATACCGCTATCTGCAGCCGACTTCCCTGCCGCCAAACCCATGACTCTTGCCCCGCTAACGGTTTGCAAAATCTTACTTTCACTTTCGCTCAACATTTGGTAAGAAAAACCAAATGACGGACGAACTATCTGCTTTTGGTCATTTAAGAAATTATTAACCAGCAAACGGACATCATCTACGCTGATAACGTTTTGCCCGTCCCAAACGCCAACCATACGACCGGAAAGGTTCATAATTGCAGTAGCTGGAGCAAAGCCGCCGTTTACCTGAACGCTGTAAGAGCGGCTCACTAAATCGCTTTCTAAAACTGCGCCGTAAGTATCCGAAGATAAACGAGAAATATATCCGGTAGCAAAGCGGGTCATGCGATTGCCTACTGAGTTTTGCAATCCCAGCACCTGCTGCCCTACGCGGAGGTCATCATTATTTGAAGGGTCAAGCACGGCTAAACCCTGGGCAGAGGTTTTTAAGAGTACCAAGTTAGAAGCCGGGTCTGGGTAGCTTGTTTCTACCGGGAATACGTCGCCATTGCTGGTGACGATGGCAAATACTTTTCCGCCTGGAGCCAATGCGGCTTTTGTGGTCACTAGATAACCGTCAGAAGTCCAGTTAATAGCCGAGCCGGTAGTGGTAACTTTACCGTTTTCAAAATAAATTAACGTAGAAAGCTTGGACTTGGCGTTTTCCGCAGCTTCTACTGCATCATTGCCGTTGTTAACTCGCACGGTTTCGCGATTAGTTACAACCAGTTGAGCCTGAGGATTAAACAAATTGAACTTGCGCGCCCAAGAAGCCGTCGACAGTCTTGCGGACAAATAGTTGCCAGCCAATAGATCTGCAACCCAAACAATTACTGCCGTGATAATTATAACTAGAACAATCTGTTTTTTATTCATACGAAAATTAATTTAAAATGGACCAAGGAGATGACAGCAATACGATGATGCTTAAGCCTAAGGCAAGCAAAATATTGAACTGAATTTGCCTCGCTGTTAAGGTCTGATATAGATAATGATAATATATTGCCCACAAAAGGTACAGAATATTAAAGTTGATAACAGCTAAAACCGAAAAGTGTAGAGGTAAAAATTGCAGCACCCAAAACAGTTCGGCAGAGAATAAAGCCAGAACTAAAGCTGCCAGCCATTTAACGTTAGTGTTGTGCGGGACAGTTTCTACCGAAGTTCGAACTAGCAGAGCCATACCTACAAATAACAAGAATAAATAAATCAACCCGGTGAGAGGGAAATAAAAATTAAAACCATACATCCCAATAAGCAAACTAGCCAGAGAAAGCAGAAAAATATTCCAACCTATCTGCTGTCCGGTATTTTCTATTAAAGTTTCAAAAAAGAAGATTACGGGAATGCTTACCAACAAGAACAAAGCCCGGCCGAATCCTAGAGGAATTACAAACAACAGGCTAAACCAAAAAATTAAAAAAATTGGCAGGCGTAAAAACAGCCATTTATTGTAATGACCGCGGCTTTTTAAAAAGCGCCAGTTATAGACCATTATTGCCGCCACATAAATTAAAAACCCCGGAATTAAAAAACGGAATACCGGCATCGGACTAGCAAACCATTGTACGATTACCACAAAGGCAACCGCAAACAAGGCGCTAAATATCTTATGATTTCTGGGGTTCATGTCGCGATTTAACAAGCATTACTAATGAAATCAGTATAAGCGGCGTAGAAACTAGTGCGTATTGAGGAATTCCAAAGAGGTAAGTATTTTCTGCGCGAATCATCTCTACGAAAAGCCTCACTATACTGTAAGATCCCAACCAAAACCAAAAAATCTGGCCCGGCTTAGGATTCACCCATTTTATCAATATATATAGAATGAGTAAACCAGCTAAGGCTTCGTATAAAAAGAGCGGGTGAAAGAATTGAGAAGTCTCGTATGGTGGAATCCGAAAGGCAGCAGGCACAAACATTTTCCAGGGCAAATTAGTCGGCACGCCGAACAATTCATAATTGAACAAGTTCCCCAGGCGGCCGACAATCTGGCCCGCCAAGACCGAGGGTGCAAGATAATCCAAAAGCTTCAGAAAAGAGTATTCCGGCAATCGAGATCTCTTATACCACCATAACCCCAATAACCCGCCGATAATCGCTCCGTAAATTCCAAGCCCTCCATTCCAAACATAGACCACAGACTGCCAGCTAGCTTGGTAATACGAGAAGTCGGTTACGATATGATACAGTCGGGCACCTATGAATCCGGCCACAATTAGTATTAAGGAAATAGAATCCAACTGATCAAGAGTGAGGCCAAATTTTTGTGCTCTCCGCCGCGCTAAATAATATCCTGCCAAAATTGCTGCGGCCAAAATGATTCCGTACGAATAAATTCTCAAACCGGCGATATCAAAAAACTGCGGCAATATTACATCTCCGCTAAAAATAAATTTCGCCATCGCTCCCACAGCTACGACTATTGCCACGACTGCTAAAATTTCATACCGACGAGATTGCAATATACTCATAAAATTAAAAAAGGACTTCCTGGCGAGTCACCCCTACCCGGCTCTGCGGTTCCTCACACTTAATCGGGATTTCTTTAATCGCAAAGTAATCTCTATATAATAGCTTCTGATTCTTTAATGCGTATTCGTAAACCTCTTTAGTCACCCGGACGTCGTCTAGACAATATTTCTTAAGGAGATCCATTTTGCCGTTTTTATAATAGAGCAAAGCTTCGAGGCCGTTGCCAGATTTTCCGCTGCCAATACTCCCCTGTGCCACTGACTCCAATTTGATCTTATGGCCCAACACTTTGTCTATCTCTTCTAAAAGGTCGTAATAAGGAACCGAATTAATGTCAAAATTCAGATAAGGCTGAAGAACCTCAAAATCAAACTGCTTGATATTAAATCCAATAATCTGGTCGGCCGACTGCAATAATGAACCCAGCCTTGGCAGCTCATGTTCTTCATAAATTAAATACTCATCTGTCGCATAATTATAGATGCCGCAAACGGATATTTTTAACAGGTGATTTTTGCCGCGCCCTCCCACTTCTTCAAATGATTTCTGGGTTTCTAAATCTAATACAATTTTCTTGAGCATTTTCTTTTTATTTCTTGATATTCGGTTAATTTCTGCTATCTAAGTATATCAAACTTTAAAATTCAGTAAAATTTATGTCTTAAATAAGCCATTTTTAATCCTTCCGCTTCGACCTGCCTTGACAATATCTACTTAATATGATATTATTTCGTCACTGAATCTGTGATGGGTATTATTTGCCCGTGGCGGTGATAAGAAGCTGCTTTATTCATAAACCAATACAACCCAGGGCATGAAGCTCAGACGGTGATGATTGGCACACAGAAGTTCAGTCTCCTGGCATACTCGGCCGCTGAGAGCTTGTACGAAGGTCGGCACGACGCGCGCAAACGATGCGTGGGGCGCGCCCACCATCGGATACAGCCGACAATATACCCGCGGAGCCCAAGGCCTATCGAGGATTTCCCCGATTGGCCCGGATAACGGCTCTTTTACCTCGAACCAGTCGCGGGAGCAGATTTAACAACCCACTTGTTAGCTGGGAAGAAAAATCTGTAAAAACCTGGTTCGAAATTACCGGCACGATCCGAAGTGCAGCTATCGGCTTTTACGCCGCGAGTGGGGTTTCCTCTCCAACTACGCGCCGTGCCGATCGCACACCGCCGGTATTGGCATAGGCACTGCCTAGGCTGATAGGGATGGGGCAAAGACGGCGTTTCCGCCGTCGCCCCTTCCCTCCGTTTTCAAAACTCGTTTGGGGGAAAACAAGAAAATGATTCGTTCGCTCCTTTCCGTTCATGGCCTTTGGCCTCATCTGTAGGCCGTCGGGCCAACAATGAGATCGGGGCACCGGGCTCCTTAGCGTTTCCGCGATCGGCGTAGCTCTAGTTCTTCTAAAAAGAAGAATTAACTGCACAGCGGACCGGCTTATAGAAAGAACCTTTTAGATTAAAAAAGGGTGTCCGCGGCGAGATACTTCGCTGCGGCCCGCAATCATATTTCTTTTCTTCTTAGTTACGAGCTCGCACTTCTGTTGCGGGCTCTTTTCTTTTGTTTAATCTTTATGGCTATTTTATGACGAGTATTAATTTACTCCCCCATTTTAAAGCCATATTTATGACTTTTCCACAGGTGTGGAAAACTTTCTTAAAAATTGATTTGACAGATTTTTAATATGGGTGTAGTATTACTCCACGTTCACTTCATCTTCGGATGAGAAAACGTCACACTCAAACCGTCTACTTAGGTCACAAAGTAGAGATAGCGCAAGTTATCAAAACCGACAACCGAAAAACGATTTGAGTACACAATCAGACATTTTATTGTAAAGTTTTGACCCTAAAAAGTCAGCCCAAGAAGTCAGTTCGGAAACGAACAGATGGATCTCTGACAAGATCAAGCGAAGGGCCTAAGAAACAAGGTAGCACCCAGGTGTTACCGGAAACAAATAGAAACTTAAAGACAACTCAGGTTGTTGAACAATAATGTAAGAACCCACGATGGTTCGAACTATACTCTAGTCAAAGAGTAAACAGTCTGACCGCTTTGAGCCAAAACTCAAAGCTATTCCGCGAAGCGCTCGTGTTCTCGTCGAGTCTGAGAAACATATTGTGCGGGGTAGAAATATCCCAATCGAAATGACTTCAATTACTTGATGCGAACACGGCCCACTGCGGGAATATCAGCGTCCCTATGGAGGACTATGGCGGATAAGCTCCGCCATGCAATAATACCGTCGCAATTTGCGACATTCTAGTGAAGAGGTTAACAATCGCGTTAACCTCTTTTTTCATTCTAATTTTTCATAGAACCTTACTTTAAATTTAGCCAGCAAGCTTGGAATAATGCCTAAATTTAGATATAATTAACCCATATGCAAAGAACTTTAGCTTCTCAATCTTTAGATTTTGTCGGACAAGAAATCACTTTAGCCGGCTGGGTCAACAACAGCCGAGACCACGGCGGTCTGATTTTTATAGACCTCCGGGATCACACCGGATTAGTTCAGTTAACTATTCATCCCGAACAAGTCGACGCTTTTAAAATCGCCGAAACCATCCGCGATGAGTTCGTCATCCGCGCCACTGGAAAAGTGTTAAAGCGCAGAGCTGCTTTGGTAAATAACAACATCCCAACAGGCAGCATCGAGATCGAAGTTACTAACATCGAAATACTTAACAAGAGCGAAGTATTACCATTTCCTGTTTCTCACGGCACCGAAGAAGTAAACGAAGAAATTCGCCTAAAGTACCGCTTCTTGGATTTGCGCAGGCCAAAAATGCAGGACCGCCTTAAGCGCCGCGATCAGTTTAATGTAAAGATCCGCGAGTACATGCATGCAAATGATTTTACCGAAGTCACTACGCCAATTTTAACTTCGAGCAGCCCAGAAGGCGCCCGCGACTACTTAGTACCCTCTCGCCTGCATCCAGGCCAATTTTATGCATTGCCTCAGGCTCCGCAGCAATTCAAGCAGCTCTTAATGGTAGGAGGCTTGCCGCGCTATTTTCAAATCGCTCCTTGTTTTAGGGATGAAGACCCGCGCGCAGATCGCCATCCGGGCGAGTTCTATCAATTAGACGTAGAAATGTCTTTTGTAGAAAAGGGTGAAGACGTTCTGCAGACCATGGAACCGCTGATCGTATCTCTGGTGCGCGACTTTGCCGGTAAGCAATTAGTTGCAGAAGATGTGCCGCGCATCGCTTATAACGACGCTATGGAAAAATACGGCAGCGACAAGCCTGACCTGCGTTTCGGTATGGAAATGACGGACTTAAGCTTTGACCTCAAAGATACCGAATTCGCTGTCTTTGCCGGCGCTCTAAAAAACCATGGGGTAGTTAAAGCTATCGTGGGTTCTGGCGGCGCCAAGCTGACCCGCAGCCAGATTGACGACCTCACCGAACGTGCCAAGCGCGACGGTGCTGGCGGATTAGCGTACATTCAAATGGCCGAGGACGGACCTAAATCCCCGATCATCAAGTTCCTGTCCGAAGACGAACTAAAAACAATTATAGACAAAACCGGCGCTAAGACCGGCGACATTATTTTCTTTGGCGCTGACGAACGCAAAATTGTAAACAAAGTGCTGGGAAACTTGCGCTCTACATTGGGCGACTGGTTTGAGCTCAAGGATCCGAACAAAGTTGCTTTAGCCTGGATTGTGGACTTTCCTCTGTATGAATACGACGAAAAAGAAAAGCGCGTAGACTTCTCGCATAATCCATTCTCTATGCCTGTAGGCGGCTTAACTGCTTTCGAAAACAGCGATTCGCTCGATATTAAGGCCGACCAATACGACATGGTGGCTAATGGCTATGAAATCTGCAGCGGCGCTATCCGCAACTTTAATCCGGAAGTCATGTACAAAGCTTTTGGCATTGTTGGCATTTCTAAAGAAGATGTCGACGCTAAATTCGGCGCGATGATCAATGCCTTTAAATTCGAGCTCCTCCGCACGGCGGCTGCGCCTTTGGCTTAGACCGTTTGTTCATGATCTTGGAAGATGAACCAAACATTCGCGAAGTAATGGCCTTCCCTAAGAATGGCTCTGCTATCGACTTGCTAATGAACGCGCCAAGCGGCGTAGACGAAAAGCAGCTCAAAGATCTTCACATAAAATTAGATTTGCCTAAGAAATAAAAGTTAGTTGACCCAAATAAAAGTTCAACAATTTGAAGGGCCTCTCGATCTCTTACTGTCATTAATAGAAGAACAAAAGCTCGACATTACCCAAATTGCTCTGGCCGAAGTCACAGAGCAGTTTTTAAGCTACGTAAAGCAGCTGGAACAGATTGATGCCACCAGCTTAGCTGATTACTTGAATATTGCAGCGCGTCTGTTGGTGATTAAATCAAAGGCGATTTTGCCTTCTTTGGAAGTTGAAACAGATGACGAGCTGGAACCGGAAGAAGATTTAACTGCCAAGCTGATATTGTACAAACAGTTCAAGGAAGTAGCCAAGCATCTTAAGCAGCTGAATAATAACAAGCAGCAGAGCTACACTCGTTCGCTGGTATTTTCTGAACGCATCAATTTCTGGCCGGACCCGGAAGTTACTGCGCACACTTTGCACGATTCCATTTTGAATGTCTTGCAGCAGCAAGGAATTGGACAACCTCCCAAAAGCCAAAATCCGCGAAGCAATTTCCATTCAGGAAAAATTTCCCATCTGCAAAACAGGTTGGCGGCAATATCGAAACCAAACTGAGTCAGCTGCTGGCGGAATCAAAAACAAAGACGAAGTGATTATTACTTTCCTTGCCTTACTCGAGCTTATTAAACAGCGCATCTTTAGCGTAAACCAGGATGAACTATTTACAGATGTAACCATTACCAAATACACTCCATCGGTAGCGGTTATAGAGGAAGTCCCAGACGAAGAAGAAGCAGACGCCGAAGAAGCAGAAGAGGATGACAATGACGACGAAGACGACGACAGCGAAGGCTGGGATGCCAGTGATTATGAGGACGATAACAAATAAATAATGGTAAAATAATAAAGATGAATAGTTTAACATCCCAAATCGAAAGCTTATTGTTTGTATCCAACAAACCTTTAACTGTAAAAGCCATTGCTAAGTTTACCGGCGCAGAACCGGAAGCTATTGCTCAATCCTTGCAAGAATTGGCTCAATTAAGAGCTAATTCCGGGGTTGTATTGTTAGATACCGGCAATGAATATCAGCTAGCAACCAATAGCGACAATAGCGATTTAGTCCGCGGTTTTCTAAACAGCGACCTTCGTGAATCTTTAACAGACGCGACTGTAGAAGTATTAGCCATTATCGCCTACCGCCAGCCGATTTCTAAAGCAGAGATTGAATCTATCCGCGGCGTGAATTCGCAGTACAGCATCCGTGCATTGCTCATGCGCGGGTTAATAGAAAAAATACCAAACCCTCAGGATAGCCGCAGCTCACTTTACCAGATCACTACAGAATTCTTGCAGCAGTTAGGCATTACCTCTATCGCCGATTTGCCGAGCTTCGATGAATTGGTTAGAAACATCAAGCTGCCGGATACCCCAGCTGCGGAAGAGGTTATCACGGAAGTGGAAATTTCCCAACCCATCGCAGAAACGGAACAGGAAGACGAAAATAATTTGTAAATTAAAAAACTACCGGAACAATCTACGGTAGTTTTTAATATTTAGAGAAAACGGAGAGATCAAACCTCTCAAGTGATGCGACTCATTTCGTAGAGCACAGCGCCCGCCTTCCGACAGCCCCCTTGTTGATTAAATCAGGCACGCTTTCTCTAAACCAAAATCAATGAACCCTCTTTGAGGTGCCTTGAAATTAACATCATTAAGTTGCTATGTCAATAGCTAAAAACTAAAGAGTTAACTAAAACTTAAAATATTTTTATTGTCTTAGATAAGTCGGTTAGAAATTTTAGCGAGGCAAAGCTTCGTAAGATTCCTTCGGTGAAGTCGGAACTTCGCCTTTGATTTTGGTTATCACATCCAGCGGCAATGAAAGTCGCCAGAACTAAAATTAACAGCAGGTACTTCATAATTAAATTATACCATCCACCCCGGGGAATTAGTTTAGGCTTGCCGATAAGCCTGACTGTGCCCCTTTTCAAAACCGGCACAAACTGATAAAATACTTTGTAATTGATTGCGGCGCCATCGTCTAGTGGTTAGGACACATGGTTCTCATCCATGTAACCGGAGTTCGATTCTCCGTGGCGCTACCAGTGAATAAAAAGTAAAAAGTAGCGCCACATAGCGCTGTTTTATTTAAGCCGAAAATTAAGCGCAAAACTACCAAAACTGGCGCACCTCAAAAACTGCGCATTAGAACATAAAAAGTAAAACCGTGGAGAACCACGCTTAGATAAAAGTTGAATTCGTTCGATTCACGAATGGGGGTCGGCGTTCCGCATTTTTAGCACCTATTCGTTGTGCGACGCGTAATTTGTTGTCGTTCTAATTTTTGAATCTTCTTCGCCACTGTGACTTCAGCCGCAACTCCTCACCTGCTGGAGTATCTTTGATGCGCTGGTAAATCCGGTAAACGACTTCTGCGTAACGACGCAGATTCTCCTCGGCTTCTGGGTCTAGTTTTTCCTCGGGCTTAGACATACATAAAGAGTAGATCGCTAACCTGATGCGCGCATGATCATTCCCGAGTCTATGAGGGAGGAGGTGGGAGCCCTCAGATTCCACAAATTTATCGTCCCAGCGACGCAACTTGTACAACGAATCTCTCGCACGATCAAATTATTTAAGATACGCTTACAAGCACGTAGCTAGCAAAAGCCTTGTTATCGTTGTGCTGTCAGGCTCTCTTGACAATGCTGCCCACCTGGATTTATACTACGAGTACACTGTTGCACAATTAAACGTAATAACTATGAATGATACAAAACCATCGGAAAACAAGCAGAAAACATCTCCTCCTTATCTAAGCGTCGGAAAGCTGGCTCAACTTTTCGGACTCATCTCGACTCGTAATTTCCAGGAAATCCAACCGGGAGAACTCACGCACTATGGATACGGTGAAAGTGACGGCTACGTAGCGGTTACCTCATTAAGATTCTTGGGGCTTCTAAACAGTAAAAACCAAGTTCAGGAGGTCGCAAAGAAACTGCATTTGAAAGGCGATGCTCGCACAGAAGCAATCGCTGAACTCGTAAAATCTGCGTACGCTAAGCTTCTCGAGCGAATGCCCACGGCTTATTCCCTACCGGCAGATGAACTACATAATGAATTCATCGTCACTTATGGAATAACTCCACGGCTCGCGCGAACAGCAGTGCCCGCATTTTTGTGGCTTGCAGAAGAAGGAGGGCTCAAAGAACCCAGTGGAACAATCAGCAAGTCCCAAGAAACAAAACGTTCGGTTCCAAAGGCGGCTACGAAGATCCCCGTTAAGAAAGCCAAAAAGCAGATCGAACCCTCTCACGACAGCCATGGAGCTTTGAATTTTGAATTCAAAGGTGGCGTGCGATTGATAATCCCTAACTCGGGCCATCAACTCTCTGCTGCCATCGCTCAAGGTGAACTTAAGATGATTTCAGAAGAGATCAATAAGTTCGTCGAAAAACACTTAACAACTAAAGAATAAAAAATCATGGTGAGCGAAAACAGGCTTCGGCAAGGCCCCCTACGCAAGCGTTAAGCCATTCGGTGACGCTCTGAATCGCGTGAGGCAGCTACAACTTAAGAGAATTGACACTCCGACTCTCGTTAAATGGGGAAGTACAAAGTATGACGCTTCTTCAATTTTGTCGGCTTTCAAGTTTCTAAACTTAATTGATGATCAAGGCAAAGTCACCGAAAACTATACGGCCCTGCGCCCCGATGCAACATATAAAGATCAATTGTCTCGAATTGTACGCAGCGCTTATGCCCGGCTGTTTGAACTCCATGGAGATAGCTTTGAGGGCAAAAATCGTAAGGATATTGCGGACACCATCATACTTGATGATGCATACCCAGAAACCGCTAAAAAAAGCGCCGACAAAGCCGCGAGCCTTTTTATCTGGCTGTGCTCCCAATCCGGGATAGCAACCGGGAGTAAGGATGCCACCGCTAAAGTGGTCGGAGCTACGCGGGCATCATCTGAGGTGAAGCGCCCCGCGATCAAACCCGCCGCGACGAAAACCCCTCCCGCTCCGACACAGATATCTCAAGTATCCGGATTCCCTTTAAGTGTGTCCCTAGTGATCACGCCTGCTAATACCGAAGCGGAAATTTATGAGATGTTCCGGAAGCTTAATAACACACTAAAACGACTTGAAGATGAAAACAGTTCCAACTAGAGCCATCGTTCTACAAGATGTTTCAGCTGAGAACATTATGGCGTTATCCGAGCTGTATCCCACGGGATTCAAGATATAGACAGACTCGCCAAATACCTCGACGTGGGTAAGCCACAGGCGATCAAGATCCAATCTATGGCGGAGCAGTTGGGCATCATAGTAAATACTGGTGGGACCCTGCAGGGTAGTAAGCGGCGAGGATCAGAAGTTACTTAATTCTTCACAAAAAAGGATCTACCCATCCTATTTGTTAAGCACCTTCGCAAATTTGGGCCCTTCGCAAAATTCTTTCATTTTCTTTCGTTAGGATATGAACCGGAAGAGCGGCACGCCGGTCATGTGCGATCTTTGGGATCAATCGAAATGAGAAATCTGCCCTAAAGATGTTTAAGTCCTGGGGTAAATACGGGGAAGTTCTTAAGGTAGACGGGACCGTCTCCATCGAAGCCACATTGAGAAACCAGAGTTTAGAGAAGATCGACGAACTTCGCAGTGCCTTCATGAGCGCATTCTCGGCTCAAGAATATCTAAACCAAATCTTAGGAGATGACGCGTTCGCTTTTCTGGATGATTCTATACGCGAGGAGCTAATTAAGGCGATGGTCGATTTCTCGCATGATCCTCGCGGTTCCATAAAAATCACACGGGAAGTCTTAGAAGATTTCCTCTCAGACTACGGCGGTCATTTCAATATCAATATGTCCGGCGCTGGAACTTTTAACAAAAAGATTTTGCTTCTACGTCAAAATAAGAAGATTGCAACAAAGCATGTTCCCATCTTGGAGGGACTCGAGATAATGCTAGAAGGAAAAGTGATGGAGAATATTGGGGCTTTTGGAAACCTGGCCCATCACGGCAAGATCGACGAAGACATGAGTCGTTGGAATGTAAGTGGGGAAATTGCGCTTTGTGTCGTCTTAGAAACGATCCTAACGATCAAAAGCATTTACCTCTACGGGGTTAAAGGACAAACGCAGTATTAAGGATACCGCACATGTTTAGCAATTTTACTAAGGGTTCAAGCCGAGATCGTTGTGTGCCTGATGAACCGGCGTCTCGGCAAAAACTTCCCATATCTTAGCGAGAATGGTTCGAGCTGTTTCCCGATGAGGGCTGCAAAAAACACCAGCACTTGCTGGTGTTTTTGTTTGCTAAAAATCGAACAAGTCGCCAAGAAAAGATTCTTTCCTCTTCTTCTTGTGATGGCCGCCGTACGAAGAATGATCGTCATACTTTGGCCGGTCGTCATATCGGGGCCGATCCTGATACGGCTGTGAATGCTGCTGCTGTGGACGATGTTCCTGCATAGGGGCGCCGGCAGACTCGCTGCTGGCAATGAGCTTATCCAGCTCTCCGCGATCGAGCCATACCCCGCGGCAGGTTGGACAGTAATCGATTTCGACTCCTTGGCGTTCTGTCATAGCCAAAGTAGTCTGGTCATTTGGGCATTGCATGCTTGTTCCTTTCTCAATTAATTATTTTTTGGTATAAAAAAAATACCGGTTGAGCCGGTTATAATTGATATTGGTTCTTCGAACAAAGCGCTCAAATTATGAGACCTTTCGCTTTATTCTCCCCTAATACCCAAGGCCATTTCATTATAGCCTAAACCCAGATTTTATTAAAACTATAACTGCAAAAAATAAAAACGCGCATAATCGTGCGCGTTTAGTCATATCAATTTATTGTACTTAGTATGACGGCCCTTGGCCTTATCGACCGGATACTTAAGCTTGTTCTTTTCGAGCTTGTCCTGGGCGGCTTTGATAATGTCGATTCCCAGGTCATCGCACATCACCAGCACCCAGTTAAAAACGTCTGCCAGCTCTTCCTGTATCTCCTGCTTGCCAGTCACAGCAAATTCTGCAATCTCTTCCGGAGACTTCCATTGGAAAAGCTCCAATACTTCGGAAGCTTCCAGGCTAAGAGAGATGGCCAAATCTTTGGGGTTATGGAACTGCTTCCAATCGCGCTCCCGATGAAACTGCCTTAAGGCCTCAATCTGTGCTTGTATTTCCGACATATATTCCTCCTGCAGACTATATATTAGCACCCGAAACCGCCTAGGGCAAGCACCAGCCTCTTGACTTTACCCGCTTCTAATCGGTATGATATGTTGTTATTGTTTAATAACACACTATTCTTTAGGAGGAATATTGAATGTTCGAAAATCGCATGAGCCGTGGCTTTGCCCAAGAGAATATCTCGGCAAGACTATATATAATGCAGATGGTTCTGTTCATCTGCGGAGGCTTGTTCCTCAGCGGGTTCTTCTCCAGCATAACTTATAGCTGGGAGCCCAGCTGGCTCTGATCCTGGGCACGTTCGCAGTCGCCCTCATCGGACTGTTCATCAGTTTCGTTGAGTCGACGTTCATCGCTTCGCTAGGCTACGGCATTTTATGCGCCGGCTTTGGAGCGATGCTTGGTCCGGTACTGGCCATGTATACCCCTGCCTTCGGTGACCACCATCTTCTTCGCTACACTCACCATCACGGCAGTAATCGGCATTGCAGGAATTCTCTATCCGAAATCGGTAGCCCATTGGGGAGGTTTTCTGCTTACAGGGCTTATTGCCTTGATTGTCTGCCAATTCGGCGCAATACTATTAGCCTCGTTCGGCTATCCGGTGCAATTCGCTTTCACGGCCTTGGACTGGGTCGGCGTGTTCATCTTTTCGCTGTATATCTTTTACGATATGAACCAAGCGGTAAGAGCGGAATTCACGACCCGCAACGCTCTAACTTTTGCGGTCGGCATGTACCTCAACATCATCAATCTATTCCTTCGACTGCTTTCGCTTTTCGGAACAAGGACGATTAAAAAACAAACCGTTCTGATCTAGAACGGTTTTTATATTGGGAAAAATAAAAAGAGCTCGTAAATCGAGCTCTATATTTTTCATCCTTAGCTATGCTTGGCCTCGGCTTTCTTCTTGTAATTGATGAGGCCGTTGATAATAGCGATGGCCTCGAACCAAAACGTACAATAGGTAATGTCGACATCCTTGGCATTGCCTGTAGAAACTACTCCATAAATCTCGGAGTTCTTTGTGGCGACTATTCCCCCGGAATCACCACAGATAGTCTTCATGGAAACCTCCACTTGATTGCCGTAAGGGAATTCTTTGCCCAAAGCACGGACCTTACGCAATTTAGGGTTACGAACGATGCCAAAAATTTTCTTTAGCCGTTGGTTCCAGTAAGAGTAATGGGCCACCGGAAACTCCTGGGCAATGTCGAACTTGGGAGCAAAACGATAGCGAATCGCTTCCGCAGGACCGCCCTTGTCGGCTTTCACCAAAGCGATATCGCTGCCTTTGCCGGCAAAAACAACCTTCGTGATCCGATAAAACTGGCCATTATCTCGCCGGACAAATAACCGGCCTTTGTGCAGGTCATCCACGCAATGGTGACTCGTAATAACATAGCCGTTGCGGGTAATAAGCAGACCATTGGAAGAATGGCCGCCGCCCTCGCCGACAATTTCCACAATACCGCGTTCTAGGTTAGTCTTCGCTTCTTGGTCAGAAAGAAAATTTCCCCAGTAAAAGTTATTGGCGAATTCCGCCAATGCAGCTTTGTCCAGCTGCAGTTGCTCGCGGCTCAGCTTTGAAAAGTAGCCAATACCCAGCTCCTGAGTGAATTCTTTAAAATCCGCCTCCATGTGCGCTGACATCAGTTTAAATTCATCGCCAAGCTGGGTCACTCCGTCTACGACGGAGCTGTACAGATCGTTAATGATACCTTTCATCTTTTTCTCCTATTTCTACCGATATCCGATTACCTTCTGGATTATACCCAAGGCTTCGAACCAAAACGTACATGTGGCCACGACCTGCTCGTCATACTTTACGCCAGTTAAAGGATTAACCCTAAACCGGTAAGACCTGGATGCAAGCACGCCGTAAATCTCCGAGCGTTCCGTGGTGATAATTCCGCCAGAATCTCCAGGCTGGCCGTTCATATGAATGGCTACCTGATTGCGAAGATCTTCATTGCGAATAGCCTGTCCCCGATTTTTATAAGTGCTTAACATGGGAAAATGAATGACACCGGTTTTTTTCTTGAGCCGGTTTTCTATTCTCACTAACAGATCCACCACGAATCGCTGTTCGATGTCGTGCTTTACAGCAAACCGGTAACGAATCGGTTCTGCCGGCCCTTCCAAAGCAATTTTTGCTAAAGCAATGTCATTGCTCGTGCTGTAACCGCAGATCTTTTCTATGCGATAGCCTTTGCCATCCAGAGAACGGATAAACACAGGCCTAGTCTGATAATCAAAGATGCAATGATAGCACGTGATGATGTAACCGTTTTTGGTAACCAGCAAAGCATTGCCTGCATGATAACCATTGCCATAAACAATTTCCCGCAATCCGTCGTGCAGATTGAGCTTGGCTTCTTCGTCGCTAAGACCAGAAGACCAATGGAAATTATCAACGAACGATCGCAATGCGATCTTGTCCTGTTGAATCTGAAACTTACGATCCATAGTGCCTCCTGTATATGTTTTACTGACTCAAAATAGTACCATATTAAAGTACTTTTGTCAATGTTTATAATGCTAAAATAGCGCTTGTTTAAGCGCTATTTCTCTACCTAAACCACGTTGTGGCTTGTAAAGTGGGCTAAATGATTTTCTAGATGAATGACCTGGCTCTGATAAGCAACGTCCTTCTGGCTGATAAGGTAATCCACCAACTTGTCCTTATGGATCAGTAAAGTATGGCCGATCATTCTGGTTTGTACTGAATTGTTCCCGCCGGCAATGACCAGTATCCCTTGAATGAATATCGGACTTTTATTAATTCCGGACAAATATTTGTGAACTTGCAGCGTTCCCCTCATGGTCTGTTCGATAGCTTCATCTAAATAACGGCCATTGGCATGTTGCCAATTCTTTACCTCAACAGCGAAGAATCCTTTGGGACCAGAAACAACATAATCAATATTGCCTCTTTTGCCGCCGATGAGCAGATCGCAGAATACAGCATAATTGCTTGGAAGGCTTTGCAAAACTTTCAATACTTCTCGTTCTCCGCTCTGCCCTTTTTCATAATTTATAACCTTGCCTAATTTTTTGAAAGCCAACCACAAACACAGGCTTCCGGCACCCATAAACAAAGGCAAGAGTATTTTCAACAACAGAGACCTTTCGGTGGTCATCCCATACAAAAAGATGAAAGCAACTATGAGCCAAAAAGTTAGGCCAGTACTTAAGTACAAGTAATTCTGAACATTAAACAAACCTCTTTGCTTTCCTAAATATCTGCTGTCTGTACCGTACACTTTTGCCGGCATAAGCTAAAACTTTACGAACACCTTTTTATTAGTGCAGTCAATACGCGCTTCCCCGCCGTAAGGCAAGCAGATCTGCGGATCGGTGTGACCGAAGTCCATATTCTGAACAATCGGCACCGTCTTGTTATAATCCCTAATGACTTTAACAAAAGTCTCTCGCTGTTCTGCTCGGTGGACTTGTTTTTCTTCCGGAGTTTTCTCTCTGCCAAAATGCCATGCCTTGGGCCGGCCTACGAGCACGCCTTGCACGCGAGCCAACACTCCCCGCTCACCTAGTGCGCGTAAAACTCGGCGGACGTACCTCGCATCAGGCATTTCTTCGGAAGTTTCTAGGAATAAAATAATATTATCGAAATCTTCTAAAGCTGGAGTCGCTACGCCGTGGCGCAAGATTTCGTCGATCGATTCCAAGCACCCGCCCCAGGTGATTCCTTTCGCCTCGCCTGCTGCACCGTCCCAATACCAGCCTTCGTTAGGTTCGTACTCGCGGGTCATATTAATGGTTTCCGGATCATTCCACTGCAAGCCCACGTCGTTAAAGACGGGGCTAAAAGTGAGTTCCACTTCTTGAGATTCTTCAAACAAAGCAAGCTTTAAATATTTAACTGTAAACTCATCCATCTTGTTCTGCATGGCGTACTGCGTAAAAATGGAGCCGCCGTAATACGAAGGAATGCCGTTGAGCCAAAGGAAGTTCATAAAATGCGTGTTGTCGCTATAACCAAAGTAAGGCTTAGGGTTTTGCACGAAGGGCTCTGGAGAAATGTTTTTAACATAAGTCACTTGGTCGTCCCCGCCTAAAGAGGCAATAACTGCCTTAACCTGTGGATCGGTAAAAGCTGCCACTAAGTCGGCGGTGCGCTCTTGGCTAGATGCGCCCAGTTTAGCAGTTGCCGGATAGTCAATGGGATTTAAACCAAAAACTTCTCGCACTCGCTTGAGTCCGAGCTCGTACATATGCGGCCACATGCCGGGCGCGGCAAATGACGGCGAAACGATACCTACAGTGTCGCCCGCCTTCAATTTAGAGAGTTTGGCAAAGGGTTTCATGGTTGAATTTTAGCACAAAATCAGCGGTTCATTTATAAACTTCATGTCCGCCCACAGCATGAAAGCGCACTGATCCGTCTGGTATAAATTCAAAAATTATTCTATAACGATAATTGATAGAAAACGACCAAAAGCCATCAAGCTCTCCACTGAGTTTATGTGTATCCAAACTTGGATGAAGCGGTGTTACCGCAAGTCTCTGAGTGATTTTAATATCTTCCCTTTACCCGCTGCAAACTCTCTTTCGCTCTGCCTAACATCTTTTAATATCTGCTGCTCTTCCCATGCACGAAAAATGTCACGCAAAAACTCGCTTTTGCTAGTGTATCCACCCTTTTGCACTGCAGCCTCGATGGCTTTTTTTAACTTCGGCGAAACCGAAATATTCATAGTCTGTCTCATAGCCTAAAGAATAAATTTAGTTATCATTAGTGTAGCACATTGTGCCACAGCGTCAAAAAGACAATGGTTGATTAGTCGACCAACACAAGTATAGCGAAAACCACTTCAAGCCCCGATCAAGATTTTATAAAGTTTCGGTAAACGGTCTGTCCCACACATTCCCCCGCCCGAAATGACCCCACTGGCTCAGCTCGGCGTATTGAGGCCTGGCTAAATCTAAGATTTCGCAAATGGCCTTGGGCGAGAAGTCGTACAGATGGGAAATGTCTTGCCACAGGCCGTTTTTTGAGCCGTCAGCGAGATTAATGCCGTCAGGGTAGGTAAAATAGGCAGTTGCCATCACAGGCTTGGCAACGCCGATGGCATAGGCGATTTTTACAAGAACTTCTTGAGGAAGACTTTGCGGGTTTGAATTTGCCTGTGCGGCAATTTGCTTGCTTAATAAATCAACTGCCACCTTGCGCGCATAGTAAGCACCGCTGCGGTCGACTTTAGTGTAATCTTTACCGCTAAATGACCCGCCGCCGATTGGAACATGAGGACCATAGGCATCCACCACCAGCTTGCGGCCGGATAAGCCGGAGTCGGCATCAAACCCGCCTTGGCTCCACTGCCCCGCTGGATTGATCAAATACCTGTCGGCAGCAATTAAGCTGCGCACCAGCTCTTCCAGTTCGCTTGATTTTGAATTTTGAAAGCTTGCTACGACGCAGGTTATTTTAAAATTACTGCTGTCAGAATTATCCGCTGCGGAATTCGCCGCCCCTGCGCCGCCATAATCTACAGTCACCTGAACTTTCCCGTCATAAGGATATTGCTTATAAATATCTTGGCACAGCTGGCGAGCTAAACTGTACTCTAGCGGCATATTGTCTGGGGTATTACTGCAGGCATAACCCACCATGATCCCCTGATCCCCCGCGCCTCCAATATCCACCCCGCGGGCAATCTCTGGACTTTGCTGGGCGATGTTAAATATAACTTTGTATTCGCTACCAACAATGTCTTTAACGACTTGTTCATAATCTATTTGGGCGTTACTAGTTATTTCGCCATTATGAGTAATGAGGCCATGACCACCCATTACTTCTACTGCCACGCGCGCATGGGGGTCTAGTTTAAGGTGCTCATCTAGGATTCGGTCTGCAATATAGTCGCAGATTTTATCGGGATGCTTAGGAGAAACAAATTCGGCTGTTCTCAATTGCTGAGACATAAAAAATATCCTTTCTTGTCTATCAGGGAAAGACCGAGAGAAGGATACTTTTTAAAACGGATATCTTTCCCTGATAGCAGGGCCAGACGTAGCACCTTGGCCTAAATTGATTAAGGCTAGGTTGCCGGCGGGTCACAGGGCTGGTTCCCTATCCGCACTCTTGATATTTGTTAATTTGTAGTTGTATTATAGCAAAAGATCCAGGAAAAGTACTAATCAACCAAGTGAAACGAATGACTCGGATAGAAAAAAGGGATGATAAAACAAGCTTAGTCCCTAGGGAATTTCAAGCTGACTACTTCTTCACTTCTACTAACACTTGGTACTTAACAGGTGTAATAGTTACCCCTGGAATTTTATTTAAAAATGGATTTATCATTTTGTAGATACATGGGGATTGGGACATATAATCGAACACTACATACAAATGATAATTCTTGTCTGATTTAGCTACGGCGATTTCATTTTCTGATATGAAGAAACGGAAAGAAGAATTTGGTTTACCCTTAACCGCTTTAACCTCTATGTGTTTTTCTTTACCTGATTTATTGTATGATAGTACATCATAGCCGTAGCTATCTGATTCCAGTGACACTTGGGTTACTTGACCTGCGAATTTCTTCTTACCCAGAATTAGTAAATTTTCTTTTTCGTATTTAATTACGACTTGCTCAGCAAAATCACCCACAATTTTATTGTTTGCGTCTCTTTCTGTATAGTCAATTTTATTTCCAACTGCACTCTTAATTCTTTCCGTAGACTTAGTTCTTAACGACGGACTAATCGTTATATCGACAAGCTGAGGATTCACTTCTTCAAGTTTTGGTAATTGGTCAACACCAACTATTTGCTCAAAAATGTCACTCTGTTCTTGTGTTGATTTCTTTTGTAATGTATCAAAAATCCTTTGATAATTCGGATTCGATGAATAAAATTGCCACCCATCATTTGTGGTAAGGTATTCATAATATCCTTTACCACTAAAGTCCCTATGAGAAAAACTACTTAGAATAACTTTAATATCTTTCTTTGAAAGATTTGAGGCTATATTATTTTTCTTATCTTTTTCTATATATGAAGAGGTTGAGAGCATATCAAAAAAGCGTTTGACGTTATCATGGAAGTCCGTAATCCCTAATTCGTATGCTTTTTGTGCAAATATATCTTGGTAAGGCGTTTTGTCTTTGGCGTGCCTATAACCACGCAATAGCTTAACAACAGTGGGAATCTCGATCTTTTTATTTATCCAGCATACAAAAAGTGCGTATTCCTCAAAAGTAATATTACCAACAATATAAAGTAATTGTAATAATACCTCCATTGGGGCGATCTTGATGGAAACTTTATTATTAATAAAAGGTGCATCCAGATACACTTTCATTAATTGTTCATCGAGTATTTTCTGTTTGTATGGAGAATTAATAAAAGTCTCTCCGGCATTTGATAGTTTTAATTTATCACCACCCAGATTTATTACGAAACCTAAATAACGCAATGTAATACTATTGCGAGTAGTGAGTTTTTTGAAGTTAACTGTTAATTCTTGATGAATTTTGTTAACAGTGTCGGTAGTATATTCTTTCTGTTTGGCTTTTCGCCAGAAATTACTACCATTTTTTTCATCAAGAAATCTTTGATAATTATTTATCATATTTATTTAAAACTTTAGAGATTCTGCTGGCTATCGCCTCAGCTAATAATGGTGGCACAGCATTCCCAATTTGTGTGCCAATTGAACTTTTACTCCCATAAAAGATAAAGCTATCGTCAAACGATTGTATTCTAGCAGCCTCTCTAGGTGTCAGAGCCCTATGTTGGGTTGGATGAGTAACACGACCAACAGATGGCGTATCAAATCTAGTAGTAATTGTATAAGCTGGTTTATTTCTATCTAGCCTGCCAAAAGCACCGCTGTGCACGGATTTAGTTTGAAGTTTTGAGGGAATACTAGATCTTCCTTCGCCTTCTTTGATATTTTTTAGTATATCAATAATACGAAGGTCATGCTGAGTAGCTTGATGGTTGTATAGCTTTCTACTTTTGCCCCTTCTTGCTTTTTGATAAGGGGTAAGTTTTTTAGAGGGCAGATAAGATGATTCAAAACTACCAGAGCCTGCATTAACTTTTGGCAAATCTAAAATTGATTCAGCTATAGTCACATATGGATTTTTTCTATCGTTTCCATGTGTTTTTTCTGGAAAAAGTTCGTCAGGATCTATCCCTATTTTATTACCAATAAATACTGCCCTTTTTCTAAGTTGGGGTACCCCATATTCTGCTGCTAAAAGTACATGTACCTTAGTCTTATAGCCCAGCTCTTCAAATCTGTTTATTATTTCATCCCGTATAGCACCATTGTGTATATTAAGCATGGCAGCGACATTCTCCATTACAAATATCTTAGGTTGAATATCTTTTACAACTCTAATAAATTCTTTGAATAGTTCATTTCTGGGATCATTTAAAAAGGCTCCGCTATTGCGAATTCTACGTCCTGCCATACTAAACCCTTGGCATGGTGGTCCACCAACAATGACATCAATCTTTTTTTCTCCATTGAGTAAGTCAGAGGTTTTAACCTTGGTTATATCTTCGACTATCACTTTTGTACCTGGATGATTTTTTATATAAGTATCAGCAATCTCAGAATTGTATTCATTAGCAGATACAACATCAAAACCAGCCCTTTTAAAGCCAGTAGAAATTCCTCCTACTCCAGCAAATAAGTCAATTATTTTTAAATTATCTTTCTTGCCAGCCATATTCTTTAGATCGATTTTGCTTATATTTAAAGTTCTGCTTTAACAAACCTTCGATATTAGTAACCCGCCCTTGATTATCTGAATATAAATTCTTTTCCACGATGAAAGGAATCAGTTTCTCGTACAGAGAATCTGATGACATGAAACCTTCATTATTCGATATCCAAAACTTTACTTTTTTAATAATTTCAGTCTCATTGTCTCTGTGATCTATTTTCTTTTCTACGGGTTTTATTTTAGAGTTTTTCTGAAAATTATAGACAAAATCTCCTCTCAGTGTATTGTTTCGATTTATGCCTTGAGTTCCAGAGGTAACTGCTTGTTCCTGATAAACAACATTCACAAGATGAAAACCGCCACTGGTTACAGCATCCATCACAGCTTTCCATATGTTTAAATTTCTGTTATGGAAAGTAAAAGAAAGATATTTACCATCTTTTAAAACTCTATGCAATTCGGAATACACTTTTGCCATTCTAGACGAATAATCTTCGTATTTTTTATTACGATATGGATCGTAAATAATTTCACCTTCATAATTTACTTTATTTTTAAGCCACCCATTCCAAAACATACTAAGTCCAAAGTATGCAATACTGTCACCGTACGGGGGGTCAGTAAATATGTAATCTACAGAAGAAGATTTGACTACCTTTAAGTTAGTTGCATCTACATTTAAAATTTGCGCATTCTTGGGATCAAAAATTCCTGCAATTTCTTCTTTACCTTTTTTTATCTTTAGAAACCGGTGCTTAAAACTATTGAAAACATTTTTTTCAGTATGTACTTTAGGAGCCCATAGTTTACTAATAACCCATCCGGATTTACCATTGACTGAATGCACATCACCTGGGATCATCTTGGAAACATTGGGTAGCATGGATGTAAAACACAATAAAATTAAATTTTTTGTACTTTCATTTTTAACCTGCTCAATATCCTTAATAATTGAACCCAAAACCACAAGAGCCCGTTCAGTAAAAAATTCACTTAATTTGCTCTTGCCATTTCTTTTGACAAATTTTAATATTTCATCCTTTGGGTAAAATATTTTGTTTGTTTTATCGAGTTTACTAAAAAGTTTTATAGAGTCTTTTAAAGTTTTTTGATCGCTTGAATCAGTCGACTTAATAAACTTTCCACAGGAACTGCAAGTAGCACTGACTTTTGAAAAAGATTCATGGTCCCAAATTGAATTTTCAAAAGGTACAATTGAACCACACTTTGGACATTTGGTATTATATAATTCGATAAATTTCTCATAATTCTTCTTGAATATATTATAAAAAGTCCTTTCGAAGTCTTCTAAGTCAACTTTGCTTATAGTATTTTGCGCAATAAAACAAGCCATTGGGTTGAGGTCTATCCCAATTGCTTTACGCTTATGTTTGAGTGATTCAATTACAACAACTCCGCTACCCATAAAAGGGTCTAATACGATATCGCCAGGTTTTGTAAAATTTAATATATAATCACTCACCACATTATGTGGTTTCCTCCCCCAGTACTTGTGCATCATGTAGTGGGCAGGATGAGTTTTTGCGGTAATATTTTTGTTTATTTTTTTCATAAAATCTCGCTTCGTAGAACTACTTAAAACCTCTTTTATTTCTGGGACTAGTCTATAACCCCACTACCGCATTTGATTATGATAGTCCAAGATGTCACTAATTGAGTATAACATATCAGAGTATAGATTAGGAGCGTTTTCTTCATATAAAATAAGCTTTTTTGAAGAATATAAAGAGTTAAAAGCCTTTAATCGCGTCCTTAGTTCATCTGTAAATTTAGGGTTAATACTTAGTCCATTTTTATCGACCTCTAGGTACTTATTATAATGGATGATTCCATAAAATCTTGGGTCAATCTTGTTCTTAGTGGTAAGGAGTTTTTGGGTCTGTTGTTTCTCCTCATCATCTCGAAATCGCAGAATTCGTTCAACAACTTCCTTGGTTTCTGAATGTTCTTTTGTTATAGCTAAAAAGGTATTAAATTCAAATTTAGTTACACTTGGACTTGAACCATATTCATCCATTAATTTTAATAACGCATCGTAAATAAAAAAGAACGGATATATTCTAAAATCTTTAAACGACACGCGATTTGAAGTATCTACATATTTGTTGTACGAACCGTATATTGGATTCCAATAATTAATTTTTTCCAATTGAGTCGTAAGTATATCTCTATAGGTATCAATTTTAGAGAAGTCGCTTGTTATTTTATAAATTTCATCGAATGGAGATGTGGGTTTTAAGGGAGACTCAAATGTTACAAATCCACTAATTTTACTCAAAAACAGAGCACGGAAACCAGCGGTCATGTTTTTGCGAGGATATTTATCCATAACAATTTTTTGAATTTTCTTAATAAATTCTTTTTCTGAAATCCCAAGGTTTTCTTTAAGTATTTTTAAAGCTTCAAAATTAACTTCGAAGTATTGATTTTGTTGACCACGTTTCCAGTATAAGTTATTTTCTGTCCATTTTTCTAAATAGCTAGCATATTCTTGCCACTCTTCTTTAATAACATCATTTCTAATATCTTTCGTGTGAGTCACCTCATTGTTTCTAAAAATATCGACTACTTCTGTGTCAAAAACAATTTCACAACCATTCAAGTCGTAGACAAATAGATCCTTTCCATCACGGGTTACTTTCTTTAACCCCCTAATGCCTCCCTTAATGTTTAAGCCTTCCAAAATCAAATTGGCAGTACGGTAATTTCCTATAAAATCCAAAATTAAAACATCTTCTTTTTGTGGTGCAATACGCAGACCTCTACCCATGTGCTGAATAAATATAGTTCTGGATTCAGTTGGACGCAAAAACAATAGACAAGAAACATCAGGTATATCAACACCTTCATTGAACATATCAACTACAAAGGCTACTTGGCATTTGTTATCTCGAAAATATTTAATCAGCAATGACTTATCTTTCTCTTCAGCACCTCCGAAGCCTAAACTACGAGAGTGCACAGCAATTGCACTAATACCTGCTGCTTTAAACTTTTCAGCCGATCTTTCTGCATGCTCAATTGAAGCACAAAAACCGATGGTCTTCCTACCTTTGGCGATTTCCTTAAACTTTTTAATAATCGCTTGATCTCGTTCATCAATCAATAGATGTTTATTTAAATCTTTTGTGTCATATTTAAATCCATTAAAAAAAATGTTTGAATAGTCGATGCTATCTTTAAAACCCAAATATTTAAAAGGGGCAAGGTATCCTTGTTCTATTGCTTGCTCTTGATCCATTTCAAAGACAACATTATTATTATAGAATCCCAAAATATCTTTTCGATCCATTCGATCGGGGGTTGCAGTTAAACCCAGAAAGAATTTAGGTTTGAAATATGAAAATATTTTTGCATAAGTAGGTGCTGCTGTGTGGTGAGTTTCGTCTATAATGATGTAATCAAAATAATCAGGAGTAAAATTTTCTAAGTGTTTTTGTTTTCCTAAAGTTTGTATTGAGGCAAATAAAATATCTTTATTGGTATCTTTGCTTTTTCCATTGTAAAAACCTAAATTATCTTGCTTTTCTGGGATTACATTTTCAAATGTTTCTTTTGTTTGTTTTAATATTTCATTGATATGTACAATAAAAAGAATTTTTTTTGCTCCGCATTGTTTTGCATCTAAAGCTGCCAGAATTGTTTTACCGATCCCAGTTGCCAATATTGCTATTGCTTTATCCGAACCTTCTTCTCTGGTACGTTTCAAATTCTCTAGTGCTCTTAACTGGGCTTCATGAGGCTTAATTTCACTGCCACGTTTAAGGTATAAATTGAAAAGTTGCTGATCAGCAATAAATTGTCTACGTAAAAAGTACTTTAATAACTCCTTATTAATAAGGTCGTCACCAATACAAATTGTTTTAAATATTTTATTATTCGATTCATATATTTTTGTATTTGATTTTTCATTGCTATCAAAATATATACTATAACTAGCATAATCGGTTTTCAGCATCAAGGACGGATTATCATTAGTTTCAACCCCAAGAATATACTGTTCAAAGAGTGTGCTGTAATCATCTAATATAACCTCAAGCAATACCCGTAGGTTATTATTTTTTATTGAAGAAATAATGGCTTTATCAAGAGTCATAATATAACCATTTTAATCTATTTGAGATTGAATTTCTAGTAAAAAAGCGTTTTAAATAAGAAGCTTTCAGGTCTGTATTTTATGATTTTACTCTGGCCCTGGCATAGATTTAACTCACAAAGAAACGGTTTGATTAAATGGATTTAAGGACGAGGTGAAATTGGTAAAAGCAAAACTGGGTTCAATATCTAAAAACTTAGTTAAGTGTCGATGTAAAAGTAGTCTAATTGTGAAATCTCTACTTAATTTTAATAAATTTAATCGGATTGGAAGATCCTTGTTTAATCAAATGCTTTACTGACTTATTTATGTACATGTTACGAATTTTATTATTGGAAATCTTACCCTCAAAAAGTAATCGAGGAACCCTTTCAGGATCATGTTTCCAAATTCGAGGTGTATAAACTTCTCGAATAATTCCTCGATAGGTAGCACAAATAATTTCTACTTCCCCGGCTCGCCTCAAACTGATTCTCCACGAGCTTCTTGTAGCATTGTATAGATCCTCAGGAGTTTTACAATTCCTAAATAGTTGGTTAATCGTAATCAACACTGCATTGTGTTCAAACTTTTTAATCGGTTCGGCTTGATATTTTAAGTTAATGTCTTGTAAAGTCATTATTCCTCGATCATTGGAACCATGTCCCTTTACTAAATTGGTCAAATTCAATTTTTTATCATAACTCAACAAATCAATCACTGCTGATTCAATTTCAAGAGCCTCGATTTCTGTAAGCCCATGCCGTAGTACTAACAATTCTGGACTTCTTTTAGATTTAAGAATCGATCGAATGATTTTCAGCTTTTCGGTAGTGTTTTTGTTCGCAACTAAAGTTTCTGGCTTATGGTTATTTATTCGATTACCCCTACCTTTCCCTACATAAAATATTTTTTTAGTGCGAGGATCCCTGAGCAAATATACATAATATTTAAGTTTTTCAATTGTGGCTTGATTTAATTTTTGCACAGTATTCATTTAAGTGGACAAAAAACCCAAACAGTGATTGTTATTAATCTCTCTTGACAATGTTTTGCATGCAACATTACTAACTAACCCTTGTCTTCTCTTTATGCCCAATCTCTGGCGGGCAAAAAAACTCCTGTCCCATCTTAATCTCGCAATCAGAACACGCAATAAACTTGCGATTGCAGTCGTTCACAATACAGTTAGTGTAACGCTCGCTGGCTACGCCGCAGAAGGTGCACTTCCCCACTATCTGATGCTTTGGATCGTCGGTATAAAAACCCATGGCGATGCGGTTATCAAACACATACAGCTTGCCGATAAAATCTTCGTTCGGATATTTCTCCATATAAGACACGATGCCGCCGTCCAGCTGATACACATCCGTAAAGCCCTGGCTCAACAAATAACCGGACGCTTTTTCGCAGCGCACTCCGCCGGTACACACCGTTAAGACAGTCTTATCTTTTAAATGATTAATAGAATCCATAAACTTCGGCAAATCGCGGAAGTTATTCATCGGCGGCAAAATTGAACCTTCAAAATAGCCAACCTGATGCTCGTAAGCATTGCGCATGTCGATGATATAAAACTCTTTGCCATCCGCGATCCACTGGTGCAATTCTTCCGGCTTTAAATGAATGCCCGTCAGCTTATTTGGGTCGATATCGCACCCCTCGCCCAAACCTAATGCCACAAGCTCGTTTCGCACTTTTACAGAAGTACGAGGAAAAGAATTGCCTGTGCCGATAGAGCGCTTAATATGCGTACCTGCAAAACGAGGGTCCTTAAACAGTTCCTCTAAATATTTATCGATGTTTTCGCTGGTTCCCTCCATAGTCATGTTGACGCCTTCGGAGGCGATAATGCTGCGGCCTTTTAAGCCAAGGCGCATCTGCAGTTCTTTCTGCTCGCGCATCAGCCGAACAGGGTTATCGATATGTACGTATTTGTAAAATAAAATGATTTCGTAAGTTGGAGTCATGGTATTATTGTTGCCGCTTCAAAACAGCGGTATCGCAATAAATTATAGGGTATTTTAGGCCTTTAGTCAATATAAAACCACCTCGAGAGGTGGTGTAAATTAAGGTTCCGGCTGGTGGCTAAACAGATGATTGATCATTGCGCTATCCACATTTGGACGCCAGTACGGTTTTTTGGGAAGATTGATTAAAACAGAAATTTTGGAATCGGCGATCTGCTGCAAATCGTTCTGCATGCCGTGATCGCGGCGAATGAGCTGAAGTATATTGGCAGGCGTCACCCGCTTTTTGCTGCATTCCAGCAGATGGAAGTGAATATTCCCGGCTTTAGGAGCTTTGCTTTCTGCAACCAGCTCGGCAAGCTTTTTTAGATACTTATGCTTGGCTTCGTAATCGATAGGCTCGCCTATCACTTCGCTGGACACAGCTTCCACAATCGGTCCTTCCAAACCCGCCACCAGATGAATCCGGCCGCCGGTGGAATTCTTGAACACATCCCTTACACAGACAATGCCGTGCAGAATATTCTCGTGCTTCCGCGCGGAATGGCGATCTAGATAATTCTGAATTTTCTTTCCCACGGTGGTTTTCGGCTCCAGGTTTACATCTACGTATTCCAAAGCCCGGAAATTCGAAGCTAAGAATACCGCCAGCTCCAAGCCTTCTGTTTCGGCCTTTGTTTTGGCTTTATCAAACTTCTTCTTGGCCATATCCCCTCCTTTATGGTTTATAGACTAGTTCGTAGTATAGTGTCTAAATCGGAATTTTGCAATTCGAAATTTAGGGTCCTTTTGATAAGCGAATTATCGCAGATCGAGATGGGGACCTCTTGATCCCGCCTGGCCGCCACCCGGCTCAGAATTGGCTTACCTGCAACCTCGCGGGCCTTATTCAAAATCTGCAAGACAGAATAGCCATGGCCGGTACCAACATTGAAAATCGCATTTTGAGGCAAAGTACCGCTCTGCTGCACACAGGCCAGAATCGCGCGGGCAATGTCTTGCGGATTCACAAAGTCCCGGATGCAAGTGCCGTCTGGGGTTGGGTAATCGTCTCCGTAAATTAAAAATTCTTTTTGTCCGTCTTTTGCCGCTGCAGAGATCTGGCTTATTAAGCCATGCGGGTTCTGCGGCAACACCCCAATGGTATCTATTGTTCCGGCAACATTGAAGAAGCGCAAACAAACAGTTTTGAATTGAGTAGCTTGGTTAATAGCCTGTTCGGCCATAACTTTGCTTTCTCCGTAGGGATTCATAGGTTTTAAAAAAGCGGTTTCCATCACAGGCTCGCTGCCGGTTGCGCCGTATACAGCGGCTGTAGACGCGAAAATAAGCTGTTTTACAGGCTGAGGTTGATTAACAGGCAGAGCAGCCGACCCGCTGCCAAGCCTGCCCAGGTCCTGTAAAATATCCAACAGCTGCTGCGTCTTGGTAAAGTTATTTTCGATGTACTTCTCGCGCTCAGACAAAGATTCGTTTGCATCGATGCTCGCTGCCAAATGCACCACCGCCTCTGCCCCGCCTTGAGCGTAAATCTGTTGCCAAATTTTGCCGTCTGCAAAATCGCCATTAAAAAAATTTACCCCTGGTGTAAAACCGGGAGGTAAATTTGCTTGCTTGCCGCTGGAGAGGTCGTCTATAACAACTACATCGAAGCCGTTGTCCAACAGCAAACGCACGACATGCGAACCAATATAGCCGGCGCCGCCCGTGACAACGATCGTGTTGTTTTCCTGTTCTGTCATTATAAATTCAAACTAGTCGCCCCAATCCTGAGGATGTTCCTGGTGCCAGTCCGCCAGAGCAGAGTCTAAAGTATATTGATATTCATATCCTAAATCCTCGAGCTTTTTTGCCACGATATTGTTTTCTCGGAGCAACTTTTTAACGCGTGCGCTATTAACCGGCTGATCGATTCTTAAAACTTTACTAATGCCGCCGACAACAGTAGCCACTGGCAGCAGCAAGCCATAAGGAATATTCCAAATGCGCTTGCGCAAGTTCATTGCCTTCAATATGCCATTGGCATATTCGCCAACTGTGGCAGCCGGATTCATAGTAAAGTTGTAAAGCATTTCTTTTATGTTGCCGGAAAGCTGCTTATCCATCATCCAGGCCATAGATCTAGCCAGCTCTTTTACATAACCGCCGGACTTTACCACGTTCTGGTTGCCCAAAAATACAAAGTAACCGCCGCGGATGCCTTTGATCATGCGAGTAATGTTGCCACCTTCACCCGTGCCAAAAATTACGCCAGGACGCACAATCAATAACTTGCGCTCTGCTTGAGCATTAACCCAGTCGCGATGAATTTTTTCTGCAGCTAGTTTAGATTCGCCATACGGACTATTCGGCTGGGGCGTAGTATCTTCGGTTTTAGGACCGATTTTTTCTGTGCCATACACAGCGATGGAACTGGTAAACACAATGTACTTGCAGTCTACTTGGCTAGCCCAATCACAAACATTATTCGCCCCCGGCAAGTTAGTATCAAAATATTCGTTGCGCTCGTGGCCTGGTTCGCGGTGCACTGCAGCCAGGTTAACGACTAAATCAACTTTGCCCTGACCATTTAACTGGCCCTCTGACTGCCCACCTAGCTCTGCAGGCATCTGTTCGCTAATCGGCTGACGCACATCAACTTTTACAAACTTTACTTTGCCGCTATCCGTATACTGTTTTAGTTTCGCAGGCAAGGCGTCTAAATTAGGAGGTAGAATGTCGGCCAAGAAGATGTTTTCCGCTAAATTATTATCCAACAAATGAATAGAAAAATGGGCGCCGATAAAGCCACTGCCGCCAAATATTACAATGTTAGAAAATCGGTTCATTTAAAATAAATCTCAATAAAATCCCTAAAAAATCTAGGAAATATGCTTAAATTATACCACGTTTGTGCTTAACTGCCCAGCTAGTTCTACCAGCCAAATAGTGTTAAAATATGGAGGCAAACTTATGAAAAGAGCCGAATTCATACTCAACCTTATTTCTTTGCCAGTCGACGCCATCACCTTGGCCGGAGCTGGCTTAATTGCTTATTACATCCGTTATAACCTAGAACGATTCGATCTCGTCGGGCCGGTTATTTTTGATCTGAGCCTCAGCGGCTTTATCGCGATTCTAATTCGCGTCATCCCCTTCCTGCTCATCATCTTTGCCTTCCTTGGCTTGTATAACGTTCGCGCCACGCAGCCGTTTCGCCAGCAGGCTACCAAAATCTTTGTAGGCGTGTCGTTGGGCGCGTTGTTCACCATTGTCTTATTCTTCTTTGACCAATCCATTTTCCCATCCCGTTTTATTATTCTGGCGGCCTGGATGATGGGCATCATCTTTGCCATCGGCGGCCGTTTGGTGCTGCGAATTTTCAAGCGCATCATGTTCCATCACAATTACGGCCTGCAGCGCTTGATCATCATCAACGGCCAAGGCTCGGAAACAGAAACTGTCGAAAGCTTGTTTAAGAGCAAGCGGTACGGCTATCAGGTGGTCGCCAAGTTTGACCACCATGATGAAATTCTGTTCGAACTAGAAACGTTTATCGACGCCAATCCGGTAGACGAAATTATTCAAACCAATACTTCCATAACCCGCGAACAGAATATGCACATTGCCACGCTTGCGCGAAGCAAGGGCCTCAGCTTCAGCTTTATACCTAGCCTGTTCGAAGTTCAACGCAATGTTATCGAACTGCAAACTTATCGCGGCGTTCCTCTAATTAGCCTAAAGCACACTCCTCTGGATGGCTGGGGGCGGGTTGTTAAAAGAGTTTCTGATGTTATCTTTAGTTCAATTTGCATCATCATTACCCTCCCGGTATTTTTGGGAATCGCCCTGGCCATTAAGCTTAATAGCCCTGGGCCGGTATTCTATAACGTAACGCGGGTAGGGCGGGGCAGAAACTTTACGTTCTTCAAGTTCCGCAGCATGTATACTCACTTAAGCGTTGGAGAAAAGTACGGCAATAGCGAAGCTCAGCAAACTTTAGAAAAACTCCTCAACGAAATAAACGAAGATAATCGCACCGGACCTTTGTATAAGATCAAAAACGACCCCCGCGTCACACCAGTCGGCCGTTTCCTTCGCAAGACCAAGCTCGACGAACTTCCTCAGTTCTGGAATGTGCTTTTAGGCGACATGAGCATGGTTGGCCCTCGACCCCACTTTCCGGACCAGGTTTCCGAGTATAAACGGGGCAATGAGCGCATCTTTAGCATCAAACCTGGCATCTTTGGCCTTACGCAATTAGCGCAGCTCTCGTGGCCGAATTTGCCCTTTAAGGAAGAGATTAAGCTCGATACCTACTACTTGGAGAACTGGAGCTGGTGGCTGGATTTAAGCATACTGATCCGCTCCTTCGTAGCCTTAGTCTTCAGCCGGCGCAGCAACGATGACTATTAAAAATACCAAACAAAACACCCGCCGCTATTAAATAGGGCGGGTGCTTCTTTCTCTATAGATTTCTCTACAGGCCTGTTCATTTACCTTGGTGCTCGAAAATTATCCGGCACACAAGGGGGTGAGCTTTATGCAGTGATAAAGTTCATGATGTCTTTGCGGCGACGTACAGCTGCAAACCCAGCGGTCATAAGACCAGCGAAGGCAAATGCAGACAAGCCAACCACACCAGTAGTAGGTGCTTGGAACACCTGCTGGCCTGGGATGTCGATTACTACGGTGTTGCCGTAAGTATTCTTGATCTGGAAAGACAAGTTAGCAGCAAGGCTAGACTTTACCTTAACCTGGAAGGTCTTGGTAATAGTTTCGCCTGGCTTGATAGTGACTGCAGGGAAGGTTAGGATGTTACCTTCTAAGGTAGCACCGCCTAAGTCTACAAGGTCAGCTAATGGCAATACGCCAGATAAATCGTCAGTGATTATGTAATTCACGCTGTCTGCAGTACCACTGTTAGTGGTCTTAAGGGTAAAGGTGATAGTGTTGCCACGTTCAGCCTTTACAGATACAGCGTCGGCATTCTTAGTGTTGTTGAAGGCAGTCTTAGCCTGAACAATGTTCGGAGTGCCAGGGGTAACGGTTACAGTTACACAAGCCTTGTCGTCGGCAGACTTTACGTCATCGCCAGAACCGAAAGCAGTGTTGCAGATTTCGCCTGCTGTAGTTTGCGCTACTTTCATAGCGAATTCTACAGAACGGCTTTGACCCGCAGGAACTGTACCGAAGGTAACAGTCAATGTGTTGCTGTTGAAGCTTGGGCTGCCGGTAGTCTGAACAGAATCGTCGAAGGTCATACCAGATGGAATCTGGTCGGTAATCTTGACGTTGTTGATAGATGCATTGCCAGTGTTGGTAACAGTCACCTTGAAGAATACGCGGTCACCAGTCTTCACGGTTGCAGACTTGGTATAAGTAGCACCGGAGGTATCGGTCTTAACAAGCTTAGAAAGCTGCAAAGAGCGAGTTTCTACTGGAGGCGGGGTAACATTTACACAAGCATTATCTTGTACGGTGTCGGCCTTATCGCCAGAACCTACAGCAATGTTACATACCTGACCGCTAGTTGCGCGAGTAACTTTAGCGTTAAACTCAACAGCACGGCTCTGGCCAGCAGCTAAGCTGCCAAAGTTTACAGTCAAAGTAGAGCCATTGAAGGAAGGAGAACCAGTAGTTACAACAGCATTAGCGAACTCGAATCCAGACGGAATCACATCAGTAATTTTTACATTATCGATGGTCGCGCTGCCGGAGTTAGTGATAGTAACTTTGAAGGTTACAGTTTCGCCAGTCTTAGCGTTTACGGTCTGAGCATAGCTGCCAGAACCGATCTTAACTAATTTGGAGATCAGCAAAGTGCGAACTTCTGGTGGCGGGTTCTGAATGTTTACGCAAGCGTCAGCATTAACAGAGTTAGCGCCGTCGCCAGATGCAGTACCTACGTTACAAATAGTACCGTCGGTAGTGCGAACTACTTTAGCAGCAAATTCTAGAGTACGGCTTTGGCCGCTGGCAACAGAACCGAAGTTTACGGTAATGTTTCCACCGTTACGTTCTACGCTGCCGTTGGTTACAATAGAGTTTATATCTAGTTCCAGACCGGCTGGTACAGGATCGGTAATCTTGAAGTTGTTGATAGTGGCATTGCCAGTGTTGGTAGCGGTTACTTTGAAGTTAACCCACTCACCGGTGCGAGCAATTACAGAGTCTGCATAAACAGTGTCGCGGTTATTGTTCTTCACTAATTTAGTGATGGCAATAGTGCGAGTTTCTACCGGAGGAGGAGTTACATTTACGCAAGCGTCAGCATTAACAGAGTTAGCGCCGTCGCCGGAAGCAGTACCTACGTTACAAATAGTGCCCGCGGTGTTGCGAACTACTTTTGTAGCGAATTCTAAGGTGCGGCTTTGGCCGGCAGCTACAGAACCAAAGTTTACTGTAATAGTAGATCCAGAGATCGAAACGTTACCAGAAGTAACAATCGAGTTATGGTCTAATTCCAACCCAGCAGGGATGGCGTCAGTAATACGGAAGTTGTTGATAGTAGCATTGCCAGTGTTGGTAGCGGTTACTTTGAAGTTAACCCACTCGCCTGTTTTAGCGCCAACAGAGTCTGCGTAATTAGTATTCTGGTTATTGTTCTTTACCAATTTGGTAATTGCAATAGTGCGGACTTCTGGGATAGATACGTTAACGCAAGCGTCAGCATTAACAGAGTTAGCTCCGTCGCCGGATGCAGTACCCACGTTACAGATTTGGCCGGCAGTATTGCGGACAACCTGTGCAGCAAACTCTAAGGTGCGGCTCTGGCCAGCTCCGACAGTGCCGAAGTTAGCAGTAATAGTCGCGCCATTAATAGAGACGTTGCCGCCGGTAGAGGTAATAGAATTTTGATCCAAGGTTAAGCCGCCTGGAACAGTATCCGTAATGCGGAAGTTGTTAATGGCAGCATTGCCAGTGTTAGTAGCAGTTACCTTGAAGTTCACCCATTCACCAGTCTTAGCACCGACAGAGTCAGCGTAAGCAGTGTTCTGGTTGTTGTTCTTAACTAACTTATTAACAGTAATAGTGCGAGTTTCTACTGGAGGATTAGAAACGTTAACGCAAGCGTTATCGTTTACTGGACCAGCATTTTCGGAATTTGCTGTAGCTACGTTACAAACCTGACCGTCGTTAGAGCGGGTTACTTTTGCAGCGAATTCTACAGTATTGCTCTGGCCAACACCTAAGTTGCCAAAATTAACAGTTAAAGTGTTGTTATTAAAGCTGGCATTTCCGTTAGTTACGACTGAGTTATCAAACTGCAAGCCTGCAGGGATTGGGTCAGTAACAACTACGTTGCGCAAAGTAATGTCGCCAGTGTTAGACACAGTTACTTTAAAGTTAACGCGTTCGTTAGTCTTTGCATTTGTAGACTGTGCGTAAGAGCCGCCAGTAGTTAAATTCTTAACCAGCTTGTTAACGGCAATGTTCGGGTTATTTTGAATAACCTGAACAATCACAGTTGCGCTTGCAGAAACGCTCGGTGCATTGCTAGCCACTGCGGTGGCAGTGTTTACAAAGGTACCAGCGTTACCGCCTGCGCGGGCGTTATAAACGATAGTCTTTTCGCCCCCAGCTGGAATATCACCCAGAGACAAAGTTCCTGGCAAAGTTCCGGCGTGGAGGCCGTCTACGGTTACAGAACCGCTTTCGATCTGAACGCCATTTACTCCGTTGTCAGTAAACTGAACATTGGTAGCAGTGGTATTGCCAGTATTGCGAACTACGGACTTGTACTGCACGCGTTCATTTGGATCAACGTTTACAGAAGAAGCAAAGTTAGTATTGCGGTCCAAACTGCGGACTTCCTTAGTGATTCCCAAAGATGTGTTAGCAGGAGTATCAGCAACTACTTTGAATCGGAAGGTCAAGAAGATGCTGTATTCGAAACAAGCATCTAAGTCACCTAAGGTATAAACAGAGTTGCCTAAGTTTAGGTTCTGCTGGTCTAAGACCAAATTACCGAAGTAGTCGTACATAAAACCGCTATTTGGAACTACTTCCAATTTAGCGTTAGCTGGAGTGTGAACAGTAAAAGTTTTGTTCACGACATTGGTGTTGTCGCCAGCAAAGTTCACGTTAATCGGATGAGAACTACCTACGCCAGTATGGGTATTGGTAGTAATCTTCACGTTACGTGCCATGGTTTGGTTGCCTGGCAAATTGTTGGCAGCTCCGTTGTGGATGTACATCAAAGCTACGCCCTGTTCGCCAATGTTTAAATTCAAACCATTCTGCCAGTCGGATTCACTCTGTGAATATACAACTGGACCACCATTGTTATACTTTGCAGCATCAATAGCTGCGCGGTCGTGGCACAACGGCGGGTTTTCGTCGTCAAAAGTAACCGGGTAAGGGTTGAGAGTTGGGGTGGTTGGTGGATTCTGACAGTTTTCTGCCAACGTCTTAATGTTGGTCTTTTGAGGGATCAACACAAGAGCAATAGCCACGGCAACAACCGCAACCAAACTACCTAACAGGCCAAGTTTGCTTGACTGACGGTTAAAGAAAATGTTGCGCATTTGCTTAACTCTCCTTGATGATTAAATCGCATATTGTATGCGAAAGGTGTCATCAAATTAATAATTCTTGACGATTTACCCCAAGCTATGAGCTCGTAAATAAATCCCATAAGTATACTTTATTTTCAGGGTTTTGTCAAGCCTATAGGCCAGATAAACCCTTATAAATAAGGGGGAAATAAAAAATACCTTATAAAAAAGGCATTTATCTACTGCTATTCTAGCTCTATTTAAAGGGTTTCTCAAGGGGATCGGATACCTGGTATCCATCCCCTTTTTTACAGTTAGTGGCTGTAAATTACCCCTCGGAACTCATTATTCACAATAAGCGGAATTCCTCGAAAAGCTTTGACCTGCATAGAGATTCTTTGCACCGAACAGTTGTGTCGGCGGCCGGAAGCGCAGTGTGCGCATAACTTCTGCAATTTAGTGATGATTTCGTTTTTGGTTAATTCTAAATCAGACATAGTGGCTCCTATGGGTTAATGATTAATATTTTGTTTAATTGACCTTTTTTAGAGAATTATTCCAGATTCCGGATAACTCCAACTACTTTTCCCTGCACCATCCACTCTTCTTTTGGGTAGATGTTTTGATAATCTGGATTTTCGGCTTTTAAGTATGCCCGGTTCTTGATTTGAACAAATCTTTTAACAGTAGCTTCGTCATGCAAGAGCGCAACCACGATGTCGTTATTCTTAGCCTCACGAGTCGGACGGACAATTACCAGATCGCCTTCGTGAATTCCGGCGTTGATCATACTATCACCTCGAACTTTAAGCAGAAACACATCTTTACGGCCTTTGATAAACGATTGCGGTAAGTTTACCCACTCCTCTATAAATTCTTCGGCAAGATGCGGGCTTCCGGCTTGAATAGACCCAAGCAGCGGGACGCGGACTAAGCCTTTTTGCAAGCTGTCGGTAAGGCTGTTAAGTACGGAGATTCCCCTGGCCTTGCCGTTGGTCTCTATATAACCGCCTTCTTCTAGGCCGGTAAGCAATTTTGCAACAGCATTCTTAGACTTCACGCCAAGATGTTCAGCCATTTCGGATAGCGAGGGAGGAAGACTGTATTCTCTTATTTGATGAACGATGTATTCTAATAATTGTTTCTGTCTGTCGGTGATGCTCATGTTGAGTTCCTTTCTAATTGAATAGTATACAATCGTTCACCCTGTGTCAAATATATAAAAACAGCTGAAATTTCAACTGTTTAAAAAGTTATCCACAATATTATGTATTAGAGTCGTTATACTCGGGAGTCATAACGAACCCCGCACTTTTGACAGGACTCGTAACTATCGATTTTCGGAGGCCGATGACGTCCCCCTATCGGGGTACGCATATCGAATGGTTTATGAATCGTATGACTGGTTATCTGACCGCCACACCTTTTGGGTTGGTGAAACTTATCGAAATACAGAATTTTACAGAGCCGCTTTCGCTCCCTTTTATCGCTTTTCTCGTTAGCTTCCTTGAATCTCGGGCTTTTTCTCAACTTGTCCAACAAAGGGTCTCCGCTAGTTCGCGCCATAAATATCCTCCTAAGTTATGAACGTAATTTAGCACAAAATAAAAAACCAGTGCAAATGCACTGGCTACCCTTTGCCTAGAAGATATTTGATGACCGCGAGCAGCACTTCCCATACCTCTTGCAGAATCGGCACCGAAGCTGGCAATAAAAGCACTAGCGCTATGAGCCAGATAAAATCCTTGCGCAGAACCTGAAATATAGAGTAGATCAAAAAGATAGCTAAACCAATAGAGATAAAGGGGTGGAGAAAATCCGGAAAGTATCCTAAAACCTGATTATATGTGTCTGTGAAGAATTGCATTATCTTCTTTTCTTAATAGCTTTTTTAAATGGCTTTGAAGCCAGCTTTTTAGTTACGGTCTTTTTAGCTAGAGTCTTCTTAGCCGTTTTTTTGGCAACTTTTTTTACTGGCTTTAGCATTGCCTTTTTTGGTTTAGCCTTTTTTGCTGGCTTAGTAGGCTTAGCTACCGGCTTTGACACTGCTTTGCGAGCAGTTTTTCTAACCTTTTTCGGCGTAGTATTTTTTTCTACAGGTCTTGATTTCCGAACCGCCTTTGCTAAAGGCTTAACGATTGGCTTTCTTTTTACCTTCTGGTTTCTTAATTATAGACTGTTTCTTTACTGCTTTTTCTTTACGGCTTTAGCTACAGCTGGTTTTGCAACCGACTTAGTAGCTTTGGCTGGCTCTGTTGCTGCCGTCTCTTTGATTTCTTGCTTTTCATCTGACTTGTCTAAGAGAGTGATGTGCGGATAATCGAAAACGTCTTTAATAAAACGGTCAAACGTGTCGCGGCGCAGCTTAAATTCCTGGGCGGTCATGATGCTGTAATTAAGCTCTCCCCCGAATTGCTTGCTAGTAGTTCTTAAAAACACATTCAGCTTATCTGCATTAACCGAACCAACTAGTAACAGGTCGACAACCAATTCGGGACGGCCCACAAATACCCCGGATAAAAATATGCCGCTAAAATTGCCGAGCTTTCGGAGGCTGGCACTGAGTTCGTCCGGCCAAGACTTATGTTCCCTGCCCAAAGAACTCTTTAACTGGGGGATCATCGCATGACGATGATTGAGAATATAAAATTTAGTCTGCTGTTTGGAAAAACTTCTCACTAAGTTATGCTTTTCCATAATGGACGCGGCTTCGGAAACATCCTTATGGCTAATAGACAGCCGGCGAGACAATTCTGAAACCGGAAAACTACGCGGAGTAGCTGTAAGAAAAATGCGAGCAACTCAGCCTGATGATCTGAGTCGATAATATCGGATAATCTAGTAATCATATTTCAATATTATACCATACCCCCTATTTTGGCTGCGGGTGCGGGCACCACTCAAAAGTGGTATAATATAGGAAATGACTGAATTAGAAACACAAGTTGTAAAAATCCAGCTTGGGGACAACCGCCAGTCCTCTACTTTTGTATATACGCTCGCCGAAACCATCGATTCCATCGGCACTGAGATTTATGTTATCTGCGAACTGCCGATGTTCAACCCGGCAGCCAAAGATGAATGCCAGAGAATCGCAGAAGCAATTAGCGGATCTTTAAAACGCTCGTATAAGCGCGCCGACGGCAGCAATCATACAGGAATTTTTGAAGCTGCTTTAGCAAACATTAACGAAGAATTGGGCAAGCTTGTCACTTTAGGCAAAACCCACTGGCTCGGTAAACTCAACGCAGCTGTGGCTGTAAAACATGCCGGGGTACTGAGCGTTTCTAGTGTCGGGAAAATTTCCGCGCTTATTTACCGTGAAGGCAAGTTCTCTTCTATAACCGATACTTCCAATAGCAATTCGCAGCCGTTAAAAACTTTTGACCAATTCTCCGAAGGCAAGCTTCGCCTGGGCGACTTGTTTATGCTTTCTACCCCAGAATTGCTTAACCACATCTCTATCGATCGCATCAAGACCTTATTGAATAAAAACGACCTGCCGATTGCCGCACAAAGCATTATCGAATATTTAAACGACGACATGGGTCCAGACGTAGCCTGCGGCACAATTTTTGCACTGCAAGTTGAAGCCGGCACGACCTCTGATGAAGAAGTTGATCTCGGCCAGTATTTAGCGGGCCCGATTGCGACTTCTGAAATTGTCCGAGACAAGAGCTGGGTACCCCACAAGGTTAAAAAGGCAGCTGCTACCAGCTTAATGATCGGAAAAAACTTTGCAGCGGACTTTAAAAATAAATACGTAAAAAAGAGTTATTGGCAAGGCATGGTTTCTAAATCCAATCAGTCTGTAGGAGTCGTGCAGAGTACTCTAAAAAAGACTGCTTCTAAACTCCAACCAAGCCAAATCTCCGGCTACAGCCGCCAAAAGAAGTTCTTCCTAATTTCTGCGGCAATTTTGTTGATTGCGTTCGGAACAAATCTCGCCATTGCCAGGATGCAAAGCAATAAAGAAAAACTGTAACGGTCTCTACCGAAGCTTTAACTAATATCGAAAAGAACCTTAACGACGCCAATGCTGCTCTATTGTATGGCGACGAAGCGCAGGCTTCCCGCTTATACGCAGACGCGACCAATATGCTTAATGGCTTGCCTGCTGATATTGGCGAAAGCGACCAAGCTGACAGATATAACGAGCTGAAGGCTCAGGCGGAGGAATTGAATCAAAAACTTAATAAAGTAGAAAAGGCCAATGTGAGCAGCCTGGCAACTTTGGGCAACGGCAGCAATTTAATCAACCTGCCAAACTATTTTGCGGTGGAAGTTAACAGAACCATTATCGCCTACCAAAAACCCGCCAAGCAGATTCAAGATGACGTGCTAAAATCCAGCGAGCCGATTGTGGACAGCACAGCTTTAAACAGCAACTTAGCCGCCATCTACAACGGCAGCGAACTATTTGTCTGGGATTATGAAGACGATATTGTGACTGGTCGCTTTACAACAGGTGTTCCTTCTGGCAGCAGCTTCGGCGGGATGAAGACATACGCAACCAATAATCGAGTATACATTTTAGACAAATCCACCGGGGAAGTAAAAAACTTCAACACCGGCAATCGCACCTTTACGGCTGGCACAGTTTCCGCCAAAGATGATGCCTTTAAAAACGGTTCCGACTTAGCAATCGACGGCAATATTTACGTAGCTACTGGCGGCACTATTCTTAAGTATAATTCTGGCGCTAAGCAGGAATTCAATATTGGCATTTCTGGATTATCGGGAACCACCAAGCTGTTTACCCAAAACGATTTTGCCAACTTGTATGTTCTGGACAGCGGCAATAAGCGCGTGATCATATTAGGCAAAACCGGCGCACTAGTTAAAACTTTGAATAGCGACAAATTCACGGAACTCAAAGACCTAGCCGTGGATGAAAAAGCCCGCAGCATTTACGTACTCAATGGCAGCGAGCTGCTCGAAGTAAAATTCTAAACAGAATAAAAACACTTTTGGACACCATAAAAAAGACTCTCGAGAGAGTCTTTTTGTTATCGCAAATGTTATTATTCGGCCTTCTCCATATTCTCTTCCAACTCCGCCATCTGCTTTTCCATTTCGCCTAACAAGTGCTGACCAGCTTCTGGATATTTTTCTAAAACTTTTTTGAAAATCGGCCAATATACTTCTCGAGTTTCCTTGATAGTTTTTAACTGTTTCTCTTTAGTGTTGTTAGTTAAGCTGCGGAGATTGTGCAAGCGGTCGCCCATCTTGACCATAATTGTTTCCGGATCGGCTTCACTAAGGTTATCGATATAAAAATGATGAGCTTCTTCCTTAGTTTTTAATTCCACGCCGTCTACGCTCGGCTTTGTCAAAGTAATTACCATCTTAGCTACGCGCGGGTTAAACTTCTTGCTCAAGCGGTAGCTGGCTGTCTTTACCCAATCGGAATGAGCTTTGGTACGATTAGCAAACAAAGCCGAATCCTCTACAGAATCGTGAAGCAAAGCAGAAATGATCAAGTCTGGATCGCGCACACCTGCTTCGTCCATAAGAATAATGGCCACGGAACGAACATGTTCGAAGTATCGCTCTCCGCTATCGCGACGCTGGGGGCGATGAGCTTCTTTGCCCGAATCATATGCGTCTTCGATCATCAACACTTCGTCCTCACGCATGCCCTCTAAGCGCTTAAGGAACTTTTCGCGATTTTCTTGATCGGCGATTTCGTACTCCTTTTCTTCCGGGTCAACCAAGGTAATAATGACCTCGGTGTCCTCAAACTGTGTATCCAATTCTCCGGTCAATTCCGGATTATTCATTTCTGGATTGTTCATATTATCAAAATTAATGCTTATTTCAGCTTTATTTAATTATACCAGACCGATGACATTCAAGGGTACCTAGCCAGGGAAACAAAAAGACCCTCTTTCGAGAGTCTTTTTTATAGAAGTTATTACTTCAAGGTAACAGTAGCGCCAGCTTCTTCCAATTTCTTCTTCAATTCTTCAGCTTCTGCTTTAGGAGCGCCTTCTTTTACAACCTGAGGAGCGCCATCTACCATATCCTTAGCTTCTTTTAAGCCAAGGCCGGTAACTTCGCGAACTACTTTAATTACGTTGATCTTGCTTTCGCCAGCAGATGTCAATTCTACATTGAATTCATCTTTTTCTTCTGCAGCGGCAGCGCCGCCAGCAGCTGGAGCGCCGGCCATCATCATAGGAGCAGCAGCGCTAACGCCAAACTTTTCTTCTAATACTTTTACTAATTCGGAAAGTTCCAATACGGAGAGCTTTTCGATAGAAGCCACCAAGTCGGTAAACTTAGCTGGAACTTCAACAGTCTTGTTTTCTTCAGACATTATATTCCTTTCGATTAATTACTGTTAAGCCTAAGGCTTACGATTTTTGAGCAACCGCGTTCAATACGTTAATCAAACCGCGGATATTTCCAGCTAAGACATTTACAAAGCCAGAGACAGGGGCATTGATAGTACCAACCAGCTTGGCGCGAAGTTCGTCTTTGCTTGGCAATTCAGCCAAAGCAAGAACCTGTTCGCGGCCGGCAAAGGTACCGTCTAACACACCGCTTAAGATATTAATTGTCTTAACATCTTTGGAAACGTTTTTGATGATGCGCGCCGGAGCGACTTCATCATCGGCAGAAACGGCCAAGATTACTGGAGTCTTGTAATCGAGGCTGGAAGCGTCGATGTTATTAGCTTCGAAAGCTTTCTTAACTAAAGAAACCTTATAGACTTTGCTTTGCACGCCTTCGTTGCCAAGGGCGCGGCGGAAAGTGTCGATTTCTTTTACAGTAGTGCCGCGATAGTCTGCCAGAACAATGCTCTTAGCGCCTTTTACGCGATCGTTAAGCTCCTGCAAATCTTGCTCTTTCTGTTGTCGTGTTTTTGCCATAATTTTTTCCTTTTATGAAGGGACCGCGCGCTGCTGTTATGCAAGCGCCGGCCTGTCGACCTTTCTTCTAAATAATCCGGAACATATGTGCTCACTACGGGCCAAGCCGGTGATGCGAGCAGCTATAGAAACAATAAAACTCGGCTTCTTTATAATTGGCCGAGTTACAAAATCCGCGCGCACTATATTATAGTAGCGCTGGGTCGTTCCTCGGTGGGTCGCCATTTTACTGGCATTTAAGGCTTTTTCTTGGGAATTAGCCACCAACTGTCTTGGGATATTTAGTTAAAGAAATTATACTACGGTTGACTTTTTTTGTCAAAGAGGGTATAGTTATGCAGCATTAAATACTCAACAAATGCAATTTATATAAGTAGCTGAGGGGGAATCATGACTACGAACCTGAAGAAAGCCAAGCTGTTCCGTAATGAGGATTTGGCCGACAAAACTCAGGAGTTCGAAAAAGACATCCACAAAAGCGGAAAGAAAACTCACGATGTAATCCTAACCGAGACTTCGGTTACTACCGTGAATAAAAAAACCGGCCGCCGGATGAAAGTCGAAATACTGGAACAAAGCGAACAATTAGATAAAAGCGAGTGATTATTCACTCGCTTTTTTAATTGCCATTTCGATTTTAGCTTTGCGCCAGCTTTGTAGATATTCGCCCATAAGTTCTTGCAACATTTGCAACGCATCAGACTGTTCGATCTTTCCCGTTTCTACTTTATTGCAGAGAGCAAAAATATAATCGTCTACGTAATTTACCCCGCTGCCTATCTCTAGCTTAGCCGCCCGGAGGAAAACTTCTCCATTTGCCGTTTCTTCTATAAATCTAGTTCGCCAGCGAGAGTTCTTTACATGACGGTCATAATCTTCGCTCCAGTCCTTAAATTTACTTTCGGCTTCCATCTGGTGTTCTTCCTCAATAGTGGTAGTGAGCGCCTCTAGTTGCCGAACTAAAATATATGGATCCAGTCCGAGAGTCTCGCCATTTCCCTTTCCGGTCTGAGGAGCAAAATCGATCAGGTACGGGTTCTCTTCGTTATCATCAATCATGATATTGCGAGCATGACTGTCCCACATATTCAACCCATTTGCTTTTAACAAGTCGATGGTGTTTTTTATTCTCTGCACCGTTTCCTTGGGAAAAGTGTAATTTTTCTTTTTCAGGAATGTGTAAATTCTTTTTTCGTTTTCGGCCTCAATTTTTCTCTGCTCAAAAATGCGATCACCCTCGCGGGTGGCCTTTCCGCCTGGCCGCGCAAAATCGAATTCCAGGCTTACCGCCTGATGCAGCTGATTAAAATTGCTGGCCTGAATAGTTTCTAAATAACGGCTCTCTTTTAGCTCGAGGGCACGCTTAAACAAGTGAGTGGCAACATCCCTGCCATCGACCCAATCCATAAGCAGTAGGCCAAAATTATTATCCCCTATATTAACCCCTTCTTCTTCTAGGTGCTTTTTGATTCCTTCATCCGCTTCGAAGGAATCGCAAAAATATGGTACAGGGATCTTCGCATACTCTGCGGGGTCGGCTCCTTCGGCGATGGCTTGCTCTAAAATATCGTAAGCCTGCTTCTGGTTTAAGTATTCGTTATGAAGTGAATTATAATCCCCCACCTTTAGTAATTTACCCGCAAATTCTTTTGTTTCTCCACCCTCATCAGGATTATCCAATTCAATTTTAAAAATAACACCGTTATTGCCTTCATTAATCTTATGTTCGCGGCGAAGGTATTCCTGAATAGTTTTCTTAATGGCTTCAAATTCGACAGAAGCCCCTGGAAAGATCTCGTGGTCTTCGTTATCCTGCCGGTTTTGGAAAGCGGCCTGGAAATTTCTAGCTTGTTCCTGGTTAAATCTCATATATTCATTTTATATTATTCTGAGCTAAAATCCCAATCCTTTACCATCCGTTGACCTAGTCCTATAAAAATGATTCAATTAAGGCAAATGATCAGTGCATAAGGAGGTCTTATGGCAAAGGCAATTAATGATCCGGTCGAATTGGGTTTAGGGTTCGGTCTGCAACCATATGAACTCCTAATGAATAACGACCATGCGCACGAAATTAAAATGGTTCTCAGTCACAAACTAGGCAGAATCTTAATCCCTGAACATAATTTTCAGTGCGAATTTAACGACAAGCACAACGGCCACACAGCTCTCGTGGAGCTGTACGACCAAGGAATGATGAACCGCAAACTGTTGTTTGCTTATCATCAAATGCTGTTTAAATCACCTCTACCCGAAGTGATCAATGACGGAGAAATGAAAGTCACCATAAACGATGTTCTTATAGATTATCGGCACTCATAACTTAGCCCTCATCCTAGGGCTTTTTATTTTGCCCAAAATAAAAAACCTGGCGAACCAGGTTTATGAAAACATTTCTGTATACAGCTCCTCCATGTCGCGGACATCGAAGTCGATTTTCCTCAGCCGAGGAATCACGCTGTCTATGCCGCAAACTGGACACAATGCAGTATAACCTCCATCTACCCACTCTCGAATCGGATGTTCGTCGAGCCGATAGATTTTAGCGCAATAGTAGCAACCAAACTCCGCAACCGGTTTTATCCGTCCACTGCCCATAAAATGAGCTTTGTGGAAATAGTTGAGCGCCGTAATTGAAATCGCTATCATATGTCACCTCCTGTTGATAATTAAGGGTGACCGGTTGCGCGGATATAATCCTTCGGATTGACCGAAGGTGTTAATATAACAATTTTATGACCAAGCGTCAAGGGGATTATACACATGAACTACTCCTTAATCTTCAAACTGAACGGACTAAAGTTTGTATTATCGTCATAGTAGTCCTCGCCTTCTACTTGTTTAATTTTACGAATTATAAAATAAGTAATTGGGGTAAATACAACTTCTACAGTGATCTTTATCGCCCAGGCCGACAGAATCGAAACAATCAAGACTTTTATAGGCAATATTCCCGATAGCGCAATCATATAAAACAAAAGTGTGTTTAAGCCTTGTCCAAACACTGTAGAGCCAATGGTGCGCATCCAAAGATGTTTACCCTTGGTCCACACCTTCATTTTAGCCAAGACATAGTTGTTTAAAATTTCTCCTGCGAACACAGCGATCCAGCCACCGATTAAAATTCTTGGAACAATACCGAACACAGTGGCATAAGCTTCGCTGGCAGTAAAAAATTCCGGTGATGGAAAATATGCTACTACGTAAAATACCAAGCCAGCAATGACAGAGCAGGCTAAAGTTAGCCAAGTTACCAGACGGGCTCGTGCATAGCCGTAGACCTCGGTCAAAACATCGGACAAAATATATACAAATGGAAAATACAACACTGTTACGGAAACCGGAAATGTAAACAACTCTATAATTTTCCCGGCGGTCACGTCTGACACTAGCTGAAAGGTTATGTTAAGTGCGGTTAATAGACCAAGTAGTTTATAGTTCTTCATATTACTGTTAGATAATAAATGAATAATCCTTTTCGCTATAAACAAATGCTTGCTTGCAGCAAAAAGGATGTGATGTTGATGATACTTCTTTCGCAAAGGTTGTCTCTCCCATGCGATTGGTATCGAGTGACATCACGGAACACTCAAGTCTTTTCGGTCTTTCACCGCAGGGTCTTGCCCCTGGTTTCCCTTGTCTCGACGCGCCGCCTTATAAAAAGCAAAGACGACTGCCGCGAGAGCAAGGCCAAACAGCACCACACCGGGCAGCAAGCTGATAATAACGATCACCAGTGCGCCGAGCATAGAAACTGTCACAACGGTTGCTTCGAACTCTTTATGGTTCATAGCGTGTTCCTCCTGTTTTGTTTTTTGTTTTAAATGGTGGAGATGGCGGGAATCGAACCCGCATCCAAGAAAACGTACGCCTGTTTTTACAGATTCAGCGGCCATAGGTCGCAGCACAAGTCGGATTCACGGTTGTTTATCCCTGCTTTCTGCCCGGCTGGCTTTCCTGTCGAATGCCTGTCATCCCCGTCTTAATAAAATTAACTTGCACGTTCCGCACAATAATTTTACTAAGAAGGAGATGCGAACTAAATTGCAGTTCGCATTAACATGATTGTTACCACCTGGGTTCGTGAACCGATCCTTTCAAGACAATAGAATTGTCCGGAAAGAACGCCACTTGATCAGGCGGGATGTACAAATCATGGCCAGAATCGGCATTAAGAGATTCGACAAACATCGCAAAGTGGAAAACTTGCTCTGTTGACAGGGTATTTGGAATATTAATTAAAAAATCCAAACCCATCAACTGAACTGTTCCTCCCAACCTCGCCACGTATTGTAACAAACCTTCCATATTCCTCCTTTTTTCAACCGCGTTTTGGCTCGGTTGCGCCAGTTTAGGACTACCCTTTGGAAAGCTGAGTAATTTTTATACCAAGTGTACTTTCGATATATTCATTCAAATTACCAACCTTTGGCCCCTCGAAAGCGACCCATTTCTGTCCCTCACTGGCGGTGATGATCTCCATTTCCACGCCCGACTTGCTACCAGCAAACCTTGCGTCACGGACTCTCCTCGCACAACCCCTGCAATCAGAACCGCAAACCGTCAACTGGAACAATATGCTGCCGTCGCTCAGGAGTTTGAATTCCCGCGGTTTATCCCAACCTTCGATTGTCGCTTGGTACTTATATTCTGAGATGTGCTCACTGATAGCGATCAGGTAATCCCGGAACTGCTGGAACTTGGCCAGATTTTCCGGATCGTTAACGATCACAATCTGCTGCGCTTTGCTTTCGTCCAGACTGTCGTAAATAGCTTTTGCTTTCGCAAAACTTTCACGAGCTTCAGGCTTGGCCTCGGCGCATTTCGTTAACTTTTCCAACCTTTCCATCAGCGCGGACGTTTCCTTGCTCGGGATAACCGAGTAAAGAATCATCAAACTCCACTCCAATGCGGCTTCCTTTGCTGTCATATTTTTCATATTTTTATTTTTGAAGGAGTAACTCCTTTTTCAAAACACAATTATTTTTTATAGATTGCGTTCTAAAAAAGATATCCTAGACTGACTCTGATTTGCATCAAAATCAGTCTAGGCACGTAGGTCTTCGACCCATGCGAACGTGCGCGATTCGCTTTACACTCCTGCTATGTCTTTTTTACAAAAGGCATTGTGCATTTGTGATTACCACATGGCAGAACCTTTGCTTGGACAAACAACATTTCTCCGACTCGCCCCATTGGGACGCAGCCGCTAGGTGCGCTAACACAAGAATTGATGAACTGTTGTCGTTACAGACACCTCTGGTGGGTCAGCAGTTCAGCTGACGAGCAGGTCGGTCGAGCCGCCTACCCCCACCTTGGCTGGTTCAGGGTTTACGTGTTATCAACCCTCTCTATTTGCAACTATTTAGGCGAACACAGTAACCCCGTATCCGGATGAACATACAAGCCGCGTGGCTTATGAGGCAATGAAGGATGATCATAAACCTCACCGTCACAAACCCAGCAGTTTAACTCAACTTCAAATCCAACATGTTGCAGCAGATGATAGCCGCTCAAGGAACGACGATCAGCAACTGCACAGATTTCGCTATATACCGCATCCCAAGGACGACCAACCTGCTTTTGCAGATAGCGCCGTAAGGGATTATCGTTGTCGCTAAATTCTTTATAGAAATAATGATGACGATACCGACTAAAGGAAACACGCGAAGGATAACCGTAATCCTGGTCAGGGTCAAAAATGTTAGGATGAATCTTTAAACCAGTTTTTAAGCTCTTGTTAGAAGACCCTACTCGCTCACGCTCAGTGAGCACTTTACACATGTCGTTACGCAAAACTTACCTCCTGTTCGTTAGAACCTCTGTCTTGTCATAACTCTTTTCCTCCTGTTTTGTAATTAAATTTTCAAAACACAACGCATTATGTTCTGAAAAAAGAAGGCAACTTAAGTAACTAAGTTGCACGGGAAATAAGTTGGTTACTCAACTTTGTACAGTTTAAAAACTATACCTCACGCCAAACCGGGAGGTTTGGGTGGCAAAATGATACTCTCCACCAACCGAGAGACTGGTTTTCGGAAGAGTGACATCGACCCGAGGACCGGTACCAGAGAATCTCTGGGATGTGATCGAAAGACTCACGGCTTTACTAGCTTGGTAGCTAGCCTGGTTTCTGTACCAGTGACCGGAACCGCCCGACTCCACAACAAGCAGATTTGCAAATCTGCCTTTACCTGTCCATATAAAGCCAGCCTTGCGCAGCGAATTCTTCACAGTTTCCGCTCCTACCGCCACCCCGACCTGTACTCCTTTCGAAAAAGAGTAGGTCGGCCCGCAATAGACCTGCGAATACCCTTCGCTGGTCTGCCCCCAGCAGTAAGCGCCAAGCTTTGTCTTACCTCCGTAAGTAACAAAAGCTTTGACTCGCGCAGTCCCAGTGCTATCCACTTCGGGTTCAACGTAACCATGGAAGCTGTTTTTAGGAGCTTCTTGGCTTCGAACCGAAGCAACACACACAAACAAAGCGACAACGACGAAAGCGATTGTTATTTTTTTCATATTTTTATTTTTGAAGGAGCAACTCCTTTTTCAAAACACAATCATGTTATGTTCTGGAAAAGAATGAGAGATTTTCAAAGGATCTCTCGGAAACCTCAGTTATATGGTCACTAACCTTTTAAGCCCAGGAACTTGTGACCCCAGACCTCTCCCAAAGTAGCTATCGGCTTGTTCTTGGCAAAACTCGCTTCCAAAGCTTTCTGTTTTGCTTCCCTGCGACGCTGCCGGGAAGGGGAAACATATTCTTCGAAGCTCACCCCGAACATTTCCGATAGTTTGGAACCGATCTCTTCCACATCGCATGCCGGAATATCAAAGCGCATACCGCCGCTATCTGCGCTGTACGTTCCCCCGCTGCGATTCTCAACCGTCACGAACTTATTCCAGACGAGCTCGACCATGCCAGAACATTCACCGCATGTTCCGTTCATGCATTTGTCGAGTTCGAGCCAGAAGCTCATTCGGCCATAATCGTTCGAGCGAAAAACGAGTCGCCTCGCTTTCGGGCTGCCGTTGATGAAAAAGCTCAGCGCTTCATCGTTCAGATCTTCCAGCGGCTCGAAATCAAACACATCCGAACCATTTACATCTGCTGCAAGAATCTTGAACGAACAAAACGGTGAAGTTTTCTTCAAGTGAGTGACAACCTTTTCGGCAAACTCTCGAGTCTCTACTGCAGCCTCAAACCATTCATTAACAAGGTCATCCCAGTCCCACTCCTGGCCAAGAATTATATACATATCTCTCCTATAGATTTCCAAAAAATTTCAGAACACAACCCCAATGGTTCTGTTCTCAAAAAGATGCTCAAGATTTTTTGCCTACTTGAGCGATAAGGCTATTACCAACGGCCGGGTAATGGCGGCTGCTTATTAATTCGCTCATGCGGTGCTAATCGCATTCACGCTCAATCTTTTTCCGTAGTCACATACTACTTCGCGTTTTTTAGTCTTTTATTACGCTTTAGATTGAGTGCCCCAGTCTGACTAAGCTCTGGGGTGAGAAATTATACGCTACTGATCGCGCAAACTCTCGGAGAGGTCGATATACTCGGTCTCGCACTCCGCAGAACAACCTTCATTCGTTTCGTCATGACGCCAACCGCAGTTGACGCAATCGGGCGAGTGAAATGTTTGCGGAATACTTACCCTGTATTCGCTCTCGAAGTTAATGGCCCTGCTGACCATTCTCATTCCCATATTATTCCCTCCTGTATTGATATCCTGCGCGATCCTTATCAGTCCGCAGACCAGTAACATACTGGATTTAAAATCTCGAAAGCACAACCGGAGTTCTGTTTTCAAGAAAATGCTCAAGGTTTATACCTACTTGAGCGAAGAGGTTTACTGGTTGCTGCCAGTAGCAGTTGCTTATTAATTTCACGGCACCCTATCTCACGACAGTGACAGCCGGCCCATGCAATTTTTCCGCAGTAACGTTCTGCTTCGCGCTTTTTAGTCTCTTATAGCGCATCATGTATTGGGTATCCCCCAGTCCCGACTAAGCTCTGGGGTGAGAAATCCTCCTACCGCTTAACGTAGAGGTCTCGGTAAAGGAGCATGTCCCGATAGGACATAACCTTTGCCTCAACGGCTCTACCAAGCTGAGCATTGAAGGTTTCCTGCTTCAATCCCGGATTATGCCGCATGAATGCCTTAAAGCATGCATTGACGATCCGAAAGTTGAAGCGCGGGCCTCGCACTCGATGGTTCATTGGTTTACCTCCGAACAAGTATCCCGTGCGATCATTATCAGTCCACGGACCAGTCACTTACTGGGTTTTGCCATTCTTGCCTGCCGGTTATTAAAGCCGATAAGCAGAGAACCGTACCGCTTGGTTGCGCGATACTGTTTTGCCGTTTTGGCGCCGACTCGTTTGTGCTTTACAGCAAAAGCGAGATGGTCCTCCACGCTCTTGGCTCGAAGCGCCGGGTTCTTCCTCACCATGTAGGCAAGTTCGAACTCGACCGCAAGCTCGAGCTTGACAGTAGACTTTTCCGTAACCTTGTTCATGAATTGTGTCCTCCTGAATTTTTTGTAAACCTGAATTATGTTTTAAAATTTTTGAAAAAGACTAAGGCAAATATCTTTTTCTTGGAATGGATCTTTCTCGGCGCTAACCGAGACATTTTCACCTCGGCATTGGATACCGCCCATTCCTTTTAACCCGTCAGTTACCACACTTCTTTCGAAGCAGTCACTAACAACCGTTTCGGTCACCCTAATGGGCTTTTTGAAGCTTATTACAGTTACTAACCTGATCAAGGCTTTGGCTGTATCTCTGGAGGCATTCCAGAGTCCCGTTTTTCCCCCCTCCGAAGAGAAGTTTACGGTATGGCTCAACGCTTCAAGACCTATTCTCCTATTTGCCCTTCAACCAATGTTTTCATATGGTTGTAGCGACACAATGTTGGTAAGGAGACTTACAGGCGCGGACCTTCTTGCGGAAGGCGACCGAGACTGTACCAACTTTCCGATTCCTTGGGCTTGGCGGCCAACTACTTTTCATGCCGAGGCACTACTTCGTAATTACTCGTCGGGGTGCTTATTCCCTAGAGCCAAATCATCTTCTAACTTCCTTCGAGAGTCGCCAAACTCTCTGGACAAACCTGTAAGGCTGAGCGTAGGAGTTGCTTAGGCTCCTTCAGCGTATCCAAGTTCGTGGAGATTTCGGGACATCCCGGGCCTAGCACTGTGTAATATGCTAAACCTATCGTAGATTGCTCTACTGTCTTGCTCTCCAGGGCAAAAACCTAATGCTTAAAATTAAGAATTAAATTTTTGTCCTGGAAAGCTTTTTAAGGAACTATCTTTGAGAACACTATCTTTAATGTCCTCAAGAATAGGCCCGAACAAATTGCGTTCGGGCAAGAAAACTAACACCCATCTTTCTGACAGAGCCCTATATCACTACAGGGATGCCAAGTTCCCGGGTCAGAAACTTGTCGGCTGTTATCGACCCGTCATAACCGAATAAAACTACTTCGTTATGACGATGCCATCGATGCGGCTTTCCTTCCAGCAGACCGCTAACCTGACTCACTCGCCTGCGGCAAGTACTGCAGTCAGAGTCGCAGTTATTGACTGTCAGGGCTACCATGTTGCCGGCCACGCGAACCCTGCGAGGATTCGACCACCGCTCAACCGCCGCAAAACCAACTGTTTCAAAGTTTGGGATAGGGTTATTGTTGCTCATAGATCCTCCTGTAACTTTCTTCTGTCTCTTGCCGACGCGCCTGTGGCTTATGCGTAAGGTCAAGTGTCCGGAAAGTTGGCTTTCGCCTTTTTCAAAACACAAAATAATTTCTGTTCTGGAAAAGGTGCCCAAACAAAGTTTGGGCGGAAGTGACACATAGCAGAGTGGTGCTCCACCTCATCAGCCATATGTTTTTCGGAGGTCCACCACAGACTCTCCTATTGCCCGGCTCTTAGGGCGGCACTTTTTCTCGGCAGCTAACCAAGAAAGGACATCACATTAGGATGTTGTGCAGGAGTATTGTGTCAGTAAATACCCCTCCTTTTATTTTTGATTTGAAATTTTTACTGCCCGCTATGTTACAAGCAGTCCGGCAAGAACTTTAGATTACTAAACTCCCGCCAGACTGCCTGCAAATGAGGTAAGCTGATAACCGGCACATCCAAATTGATTGTATGCGCGGTCCCCACCGCAGACAGACTTGAGCATTTTAAAAAGCTGATCTTTGCCAGCCAGTTTATAACACCCTTTATATGACTCAATATGCTGTGCGGCGAACATTGATATTATTATTAGCCCCGTGGAGCTCAGTCGCCTGCCAGCATCATCCTATCCTACTAATTTCGGATGAATACGAGCTTTAAAAAAGTGTTATATTCTTTTGACAAATTTCAGCTTACATTCCAGATTAGCAAACTTTTTTAATTCTGTCAAGAGTAATTGACAAAAAAATCCTAAAATTCATTTTTACGCTTATTTAAGGTATAAATTTAGTATATATTATGATATTTTAGCTTAACTTAATAAATTTTAAGCAAAAGAAAAAGGCGTTTGAGTCACATCGTGTGATCAAACGCCTTGTATGTTCTGGTTTCCAATAAGCTCGTTCGCGCCAATAGCGCGAAAATTTTGGCTGGTTTCCCAGCGATCCTGTTCGAACACAGAACGGCCTTCCGCAAAAACGGTATCATTGGTCCGTAAAAGCGGTCTGTTCTGAATTTTCGACAAAATATGAACGTTCTTTTGCCAACAGGTTGCGCCGGTGTTCCAAACTTTTGGTTTACCAGCCGACGTTGCCTGAACAAGAATAAAGCTTACTCATATTTTTGCCTCCTTCTGCAGTTGCAGTTACATCTTCACAGACTCGGTTCCTCACGAAAAGCATTGATAATTGGGGTTAGGGGCCCCGGAAGGCCCCGTTACCAGCTACCACCTTTCATGATTCACCTCCTGAGTGAAAAGTCCTAGTAACGGATGTTTATGCCTAGCCGGTGCTAGACATCTTTAAACCGTGTAGAATAATATCATAAAATTAAAAAACTGTCAAGAGTCTTTGACAGTTTTTAAAATTTGAATAAAAAGGCTTATTATTGGACAAAATGCAGTGCTATGGTTCTACGTAGCAATCCTCTTGAGGATTCTGCAAAATGTCCTAATATTGAGCCCAGAAAAATTCGAACATAGAACGGCAGGTATTGGCGATTTGCTCGCTCTCGATAATAATCCCAATCGGCTTATGCGAATATGTCGACACAGAAATCTTATTGTCAGTAATGGTAAAAGAGGCGCCGATATTAATTTTATCGGCTGGAATATGCTTTGCCTCACGCAAGTACTGCTTGCTGTTAGCATCTTTAACCGGTTTTTGGCTTACGTAAAATACTCGAGTTCTGACCTTCTTTTTGGCCCTATGATCTGTATAATTTTCCTGCTGATCGGGAAAGTATTTAAAGAGCTTATCGTAATCGATAATAGAGTAAATCATTTTATCTTTGCTCTTTAGAAAGTCGTCGCGCATGGCACGGGCGCCTTCCAAGCCTTCAAAGAAACGAACTTTTGGCCGCTCGCCCATTCCGTCAAACATGGAAAGCAAGTTTGGAATAACCGCATTGGCCTGGGACTTCTTCAACTCCAATTCTTTTTCTATTACCCCCAATAGGTTCTTAAGGCGGTTTGGGGATTCTGCTATATAATAAGTCTTCTTGCCTTTTTCAAACTCGCTCATTAAGCCTTTTTCTATAAGTTCATTAATCTGCACATAAGTTGTGGCACGATTAATGCCGGACTGCTTAGCAATATTCTGGGCTGTGTCCGCACCTAACTCTAAAGAGGTTGCATAAACTTTAGCTTCCTTTTCGGAAAGGCCTAAATTTTGGAGTTCTTTTTCGTACATAAGTAAATTATATCAGAGTAGTAATTTAATTGATTAAATTGTGGCATAAAAAATGAGTTTTGTCAATGCAGACCCCTCTATTTATTAATAAAATTAAAAAATTCTTTACAAATGATTGCCCCAGGGTTACCATGAAATGAAACTGCCGTACATAAAAATGTACGGTTAGAACACAACACTTAGGAGGGCTTATAGCCATGGAAAATTCCCCTGCCAAAGATGCATCACGGGATATGTTTTACGACTTTGTCCGCAAGTCATTTTCGGCAAGAGATCTGCGATCCGCGCGGGCCGTAGTATTGCTCGGCAAAGATCGTTTGGAGATTCCCCATCTTGATGGTTTGGGCATCTCTCGACAGAGAGTCACTTGCGTTGAGCATGACAAAAAGGTCTATTTAGATCTCCATTTATGGAATTTGAGTGAGCCGCTGAATCATAAAATTCAGCTCTTCCGCTACGACCTCAATGACTACTTGCTGTTTCTACTCGACCGCGGACAGCAAATTCAGATTTTCAACTTAGATATAGACGGATCGCTGCAGAATAATATTCTGCCCCAATTCGAAAAGGTTATCCGCATGTCTAAACTACAGCGCAAAACAGTCATTGGCACTTACCTCACAGCAGGACGAGATCATCATGTACTGCTGCGCATTCTGCAGCCTGCAGTCTGGCTGATGATGTACGATCCTCAGTTCAAAACGGTCATAGAAAATCTGGTGTTAAAATTTATCAGCATGGGCTACGACAGGCAAGTAGCTTTCAATCATGCTTTCCGTCTTATGCACTGGGTTCATGCGGTACTGCAAATTATCGTCAAGGTGAATTACCCATTGCGAGCCAAGGTCATGGGCCTGGATCGGATCCCGGATAAATTTTGGAAAGAAACATTGCTCGCCAAAGGCGCTTTGACCTGGGAAAAGGTTTGCAATGCGGCAATGCAATATCGGTTGAGGTCGAGAATCAACTCTGCTCAGTTGAAAAACGCCCCAACTATGGTTCGATTCGCAGCTTATCGTAATAGTAATTGGACACAGCTTTGCCAGTTCATGAAGCTGGAAGATAAAAAGGCAAAAACCCTGCAGGATGTTGTCGAAGCAATGATTGAAGGTTTGGAAAATATTTGCCATCCAAACAGCGAATATAAAATGCAAGTCGTGTCGACTAAAACTTCGTTCGGCGATCTTGCCAAACAGGAAGTATTGCCAAAAAAAGTACGAGAAGAATTAGCCCTGCTGCTGGGCGTGCAAATTAAGGCGCGCGTAGCCGATAAGTCAGAGAAGCATGTAGCTAAAAGGGTTAAGTCCGCTCCCCCAAAACCCAACGGGCTGCTGGGCGCCATACCTCCTTCGCGGCTTTGGAACGAGAAAGAAAAGTTCACTCCGCAGGGTCGACAGCTAATCCGGACTCTTGCACATAAGGGACAGAAGACGGAACAGATCGCTGCATATTTTCCAAAAAAGGCTCCGGTCAAAAGCATCAGTGCCATGATCGCCATCAGCAACAGGCCCAGAAACAGGGTGCTGGCTGATTAGAAATTTAACACCGTTTTCACGGTGTTTTTTATTGACATTGGCCTGTTTTATGTTATTTTGACAAGTCCTTTATACATATTATTTTGATGCGTAAAAAGGCTACTTTGACACTTTAAATGGGAGGAAAATATGACCGTATCTGCCAAAAGTGCAATGCCTCATCAGCAGGAAACGGATTATATTTTGCTTGGAGAAAATCTTTTGGTCCTAGCCCAGCAATGGGAAGGCTTAGAAGACATCCTTCGGGCAGAAATAAAGTTCCATGGCAACATCGCTAAGTTCAGTCAGTTTTCCAATGTTAACAGTGCCTCGATCAGCAAGTTTCTAAGCAAAGAAGCTACTCTTGGAGGAGAACAAACTTTGGAAGAACTGTCCAAGGCATGTGGGTCCAAATATCCGGAGCTGGATAACATCCTGCTTCTGATATTCGAGTACAAGGAAAAGTGCGGTGATAAACGAGGGCCTCTCTCTATCAGTCGGCCGGGGGTAATAACCTTTTGGTCGACCTCGATGGATAAGATGCAAAAGATGAACATCAGCAAAGATGTCGTCGCCGGCCAATTTGCCGGCTTCGAAAAGATTGTCCACAACATCTTGGTTTCAAAACCAGCACTCCACTGTCTGAAAAAATTCGAAAGAAACTTTCACGAAATCTATCCTGTCTTTAAGGAATTAAACTGGGAAGCAGTGAAAACTTCTACCCGTTTTAATCCCCAACCGCAACCAAAAAGAGCGCCGGAACCACCTGCACCCGTCGAAGAAATTTCTCCGGTGGCGCAGTCTGCTCCGCACGCGTTCGATTCCCTCAACCCGCACGATCAATTTGTAGAGATAGCGAACCGATGCATTGCTAAGTATGGCAATAAAATCACAGTCGTAAAAACTTGCTTACAAGTTGGAATAGCTATTAGTGAAACCACCTTTAAGAAAGCCTACAATCGTGGCATGATCGCAGGCGCAGCGGAAAGCTTCATCAAATTGGCGCCTAAACTGCTCTTAGGTGAAGTAACTGCTTCGACAGAAACAGAACAGCCGCTTACCGAACGAGCTGCGCCAGCTATGCCTGTTGCGCGGACTTCCATTTCTTTCTCACTCGAACCCGAGGCAGCTCTGGTTAGCGCCGAAGACTTCGTTCCCCACGATCGCAAGATTGCGGACAGCGAAGTATTCAATATGGCTTTTCGATCTCAGCTGCGCGCTACGATCGCTTTCTTAAACGAAGCTATCGCAGCGAGCCCGCAGCAGCGTGAAAAGATCATCGCTAAACTGCAGCCTGAGATTTCTGAGGCGATCAGCGGCTTACAGGCACTCAGTGCCAGGAATCCTAAAGATATCCTGAGCATGCTGTCGCATCATACTGAACCAGCATTTACCAGACCGCCTGGGAGGCGGAACAGAGGTAGCAGAGGTAATAGATAACTATGACACTACACGCAATGAAACCTTCGGTGCCGCCGATCTTTATGGAGGCCGGCGACGGGTTGTTCTTGCAGAAGTTCGGAAACAAGCAATTAATTGAATGCCTCATCGAACTGATCAAGAACTGTTTCGACTGGCGCAGCAATCAGGTGTGGATTAGAATCACGCCGGAGTTTGTGCAAGTCATCGATAATGGCATGGGCATGGTCGAGGCTAACCGCAATGCATTTTGCAGCTTAGCCAAAACTAGCGGTGACTCCAAAGTTCAATCTTCGAAATTTGGAACCGGCAGCAAGGGCATGCTCTATTTGTGCAAAGGCGTAACCGTTACCACGAAAACTATTGAAGGGCGAGATGTGATTCAGTTCAACATCCCCACCGCTGAGTATCAGCGGCAAGTATTTTCGCACGGGACGATTCAGCCTGTAATCATTACGGACAATAGTTGGCCTGAAGTTTTAGAAACCGGAACTATCCTTCATTACGATTTTTCCGGCACTCCCTCGGCTAAGCAACTAAAGAAAACCGACAATCTGGCTAAGAGGCTGGCGCAAAAGGTACCCTTGTTGTTCATGGATGCCATTCAGCTTAATGACCAGCCACTCCCCCCAAAGGAGATCAAAGGAAAGCCATTTCTTCAATCTCCGATTAAGGAAAAGCTAGGCCAAGTTGACTTTGAGATTTACACCCTCAAAGGCGGAAGCACCGCCAATAATGGCGTATATTTATCATCGACCGGTTGGGAAGAAGTGCGCATGATCGATTTCGTCAACATGCTCCCGGATCATATCCGCGGACTTGTTCCCGAGATCTATCTCAACACGACCGAACTAAGCGGAGTGATCACCTGCAGACAATTTTTTGGGCAGTTCATCAATGATGACAGGCATACCTTTTCGCCCGAGATTACCAACTCGGAAATGGTCAATCCCTTTGTGGAGCTTCTTATCCAATTGGAGCAGGAAGTTAAAGACCGCCTCAACCTGGAGGTAAAAAAGGAAAGTGTTAGCCTCAAAGACATGATGAGCCGAGTCATCAACTTGTCGGCCACGGCTTACGGTGAGGAGTTTGGCGGGAGCGAATATCGTCCCGTCCTTGATCCGGATCCGGAACCCGAACAGGCTCTCATAATTCACGGCACGCAGCGTGAGTATCAGAGCGGTGATCGCGTAGAATTAAGTCTGGATATCGATTCGAGCTTAACAGATGCTAAATACAGTGATGTAGACTGGCTGACTGTTAATTCGGGTCTGGAGAAGATCGTCATCTCGAAGGATAAAAAGACTCTGACCGGAATCGCCACCAACAAGACTGGCTGGAAGACAGTGACTGTGAGGGCAAAATCTCATGGCACCCAGACCAGCTACGAAATCGTAGCGGAAAAACGGATGTACCTGTCGGCTCAGCGCGGTCCCAACGTCTTCGTTGGGCAGCCATACAAGCTCACATGCTACAACGTCGGCCTGGCAAAAGGCCCGCTAAGGTGGAAGATTGTCAAAGGCGAAGGAGTTGTCGAACCAGTGGGAAGCGGCGGCAAGCAAGGAGTTGCCACTGCCGTGGGTACTAGCCCGGGCGAACTTTATGTTTCCATAGAAGGCGCTTACGAGGACGGCCGACCGTTCCGTGACGCCTGTGTGATTCCGATCGTTGATCCGGAAACGCAATTGCTGAATATCATGGGTTACAAATTTAAAGTTTTCCATCAACTTTACCCGGATAAGAAAGCGATCACTATGGTTCATAGCCTTGGCACTGATTCCGAGAAAACCGTTCACCAGATGTTTGTGAACGAAAAAGCTAAAATCTGGAAACAGAAAGATGCCCAAACATCCTTGCTGATCCCAGTCTGGCTTATCGCGGAAGAGTTTGCCCGCTTCTTCTACCAGGACGTCGAAGACGAGGGTAAAGAAGTGACGACAGAGACTATGGTCAAATACGAACATCTCGCGGAAGAAGTGATGGAAAGACTTAATCCGTAAAATGAATCGTAAAAACACAATAATAAAAGCCAGTCGAAATTCGACTGGCTTATTTTATTTGCCTAGAAATCGGTTGCATCCTTGCGCTGCTTGGCAAGAAACTGCAAAGACTTGCGGGTGATATCCCACTTCTCCTCTAACGCAGTTAGGGATGAATTATGGGTATATCTCCGCTCGGCCAATTTATACCTCTCCTTGCCGCGAGCCCCACCTGTCCCAATGGAATAAACAAGCATGTGCTTGCCAGTTTCATCGTAACAAACCCGAGGATCTTCGTCCTCCCCCACTATTCGCACGCATTCACAGGTGAGAAAATGTTTACGGAACTGTTCTATATCGTGTTCGCGTAGATCAAACCCAGCCATCTGTAGTATTTCCCACGAGCTCTTGAACGTTGCGCCCCTAAGCGGGTTACGGTTCGGTTCTCGAGCGGCGGCAACTAGTTCGAATAATTCCATTAGGTCGTCCAACGTTTCTGGAATCGGAAGTTCTGGGTTGATATACAAATCGGGAAGCTTAGAAGCGTGCTTCTCGTTGCCCCGCTTCTCTGCCTTCTTCTTTGTGCCATCCGCTTTGATGATGATAGGCGCCCTTTTGGCGCTACCGTTCCCAGAGACTTTATTGACGACCGGAGGATCCGGCGATGCAGCAGAAAAACTCTCCACTGCTTCTATGGATTGCAACGAAGTTTCCACGGTGGGGGCAGTTGGAAGCCCAGCAAAGGAACCAAGCGGCTTGCCCCCTCCAAGAAAGGAAGGCAGCGGCACCGCGCTTTTAACCTGTACAGCCTCCGGAATAGCCTTAAGCCACCCGGACACTTTAGCAGTTTCCTGAGCCGTAAGCATGTGCTCGCAATTAGACAGCTCTCCCTGAAGTTTCAGAAACTTAGCATCCCACGTTGTAGCAGAATGCATACGCTGATCCATCCAGAGCATTGCCTGATTATAAACTTCCTCCGGCACCCATTTCTGAAGCACCAAAGCGCTGATATCCTCTTCCTTGCGAAATGTGGAGAAGCTTTCAAATGCTTTCTTGGCTGCCTTCACCATCGCCGGGTACAATGCCAAGCGACTTTTTAGTTCACTGACTAAATGTCCGTACACACCACAATCTTCATTGTAGTTGGTGAGCAAGGAATAAAATTCCTCTACCTGAATCCGAAGGTTTTCGGTGTCTGCATCGGAAAACTCATTCAGAATGTGCTTCGACATGACAGGCTGCAATTCTTCTTCTAAAGAATAAATCTTCACCCGCCGCGAGACCATGCCTTTGATTTCCTTTGATAGAGTCAAGTATTGAGTACTCATTTCATGTTCGAATTCGAACAGAGCCTTAATCTGCTGATGATACTCATGAACCTTTTCGCCGCATATTGCCCAGAGCTTTGCATCCTGGTCATCCAAGTGCTCGTAGGAAGACAGAAGACTATCTGTGATATTCCCCTGCTTTTTAACTTCCCTGATAAGAGTTATCACTTCGCTGAACGCAGATAACAAAGCGTAGGTTAGAGCCTGAAGGGAGCGATTAACTCCATTCACATCGCGATTCTCCGCAGCCACAATAACCGGCTTTAGGTCGTAAATAGTTTTAGTCAGTTCCGACAGTATCGGATCATCCCGCAGCTCGGGGTAGCTGGTATGCACTTGCTGGAGATATTCATCCAGCATTGTATCCACTTCCTCTTCCGAAAAAGCCTTAACGGCCTTGAGACCGTCATAACCCTTGAATGAACGCCACAAGGTGGATTCGTCTTTGACTTGCGCTTTCTCGAAAAAGCCGGTGACGCGTTCAAATTTTTCCGGATCAATGCCGGGAACATACACATAACGACCATCTACGATCGGCTTTAAAAACGTGTTAAGCAAAGGCAAACGCAAGTAGATATTTGCCAAATTACTGCTGCGATCTTTAGCCATTTATTACACCTCCTTTTAAATTTTTACTTTACAATATAACGTTTTTTTGCAATTTTGTCAACCAAAAACCGCTGTTTAAAGCGGTTCGAAATCGGTATTGGTATCGGTATTGTTTTACCATAATCACCCAAAAATAAATTTAGGGATATAACTTAGAATAGCTACGAATTCGCGGAAATAATAATAATGCAGTTCTTGCTTGGGGTAATAGTACGGGTCCGGAGAATGCCAATGCACAGTCTCAAAGCCTGCGCGCTTAGCTAGCAACACAGCTCGGGCTAAATGATATTTGTCACTGACAATAATAACAGAGCTGTTCTCCATGATTTCCGCCTCGCTCAGCTCGTCCTGAGAATTAAGCATGCGCTCCGCTCTCTCGCTCTCTATAAGTTTGGCTTTAGAGTTTTTTATATTTTCATAAGTATTGCGAGACTGGTCCTCTATTATATAATCGATCGGGTTAGCGGTGTTACTAGTAATAACCTTGTACATGAACTCGGCTTCGGATATGTCGCTGTCTGCAATCTTTCCACCCGACAAAATTAGTCGGTCCGCTTTCCCCTGCTCGTACAGTTGCAAACCGTCCAATGTTCTTCGCGTCAATGCCGGGGTGTTAATGGCTGCACCTAGAACGACAACAGCGTCTGCTCTCTCCGCTTCCGGCTGCCAGTTGGCCATAGTAAAAATTAATCCAGCATCAACTGTAAAAATTATAATCAGTGCGACTATGGTAATTTTTAGAAGCTTGGTAAATTTCATTATCAAGTAGGGAAGTGGTAACGATACTTTTCTATGTCTATTTCTAGATCTTTGCTTACTGTGATGCCTTCGCTTTCCAAAAAATTTTTTTGAGCTAGGGGAGTGGACATTATGTTTCCTTTGATGCTAATGTAGCCGGCGTTATTGATCACCCGCCACCATGGTACAGAATTATTGCCGTCTAAGCCGTGAAGCATCCAGCCGACCTGGCGAGCAGCGCGCGGACTGCCGCACTCGCTTGCCACCTGGCCATAACTGACAACTTTTCCTCTTGGAATCCTCTTAACAGCCTCTATCACCTTTTCTTTAAAGTTCATGTATTTATTATAACAAAATTGTGCCTAAGTCAAGACTTTACCACTTGCCTGCCCCGACATTTATCTTTATAATGACTGCATATAATTAAAGATTTTTTATGGGACTTAAAGATGTACCTTTTGGCAGCGTTGAAAAATTCAATGTAATTATCGAAATCTCTCAGGGCAGCCACGATAAATATGAGTACGATGAAGAGCTAGACGTGATTAAATTAGACCGCGTGCTATTTTCTGCGCAACGCTATCCATATAATTATGGATTCATTCCGCAGACCCGCGCAGACGACGGCGACAACACCGATGTATTGCTATTCTCTACTAATCCAATCCCGCCAGGGGTGGTAGTGGAAGCCCGTGCGATTGGTTTTATGAACATGGAAGACAATGGCGAAATCGATAACAAAGTGTTGGCAGTTCCAACCGAAGACCCTCGCTATAAGAGCGTAAAGTCTTTAGCCGATCTGTCCGAACACTCCCCGAAAGAGATCAAAAACTTCTTCGAGACTTACAAGATTCTAGAAAATAAATCTGTATCAGTTGGCGAATTCGAAGGCGCAGACAAAGCCCTCGAATACATTGCCAAAACCCGAGACGTTTATTCCAAAGAATAGCACTAACTAAAATGTCCGCCGAGCGGGCATTTTTTTATACAAATAGGGAACAGGCCATTACCTGTTCCCTATTTCGTTTCAATTTAAAAATCTAATTATATCTTCAGAATCAACGGCCATCCTGCTGTCTCCGGTAACTAGATCTTTACGATTTAACATCCTCTATAACCGTTTCTTCTGTTATGGTTTGTGTTGTAGCGTCGCCAGATGGTTCTACTACGGTCACATTGGTTTCCTCTATCACGGCCACAGATTGGCGGGGTTTTAACAGCAAGCTTAACCCTGCCAGCAACAACACGGAAATCGCCCAGCCGATTATACAAGTTTTAAGTAGCGCTGCTTCCCTATCATTTATTTCTTTTAAGGAACGTCCGGCCAAAACAAAAGCTTTATCATCTACCGGCTTTAATACAGCAGCTACTTGGACCCCTGGCTTAGGTTCCCATGTAAAGCGGTTTTCACCCTGTTCTTTTGCTAATGCAAAAACATTCTCCGGCGGTGTTGGTGCTTGTCCGTCTAAAGTTGCAGACGAACCAATTAGCTGGCGATTACTATCGAAGATCATGACGAACAAGGACAAACTTTCGGCTATATCAATTTGCTCTGCTTCGCTGACGATTGCATCCAAAGGCACATCCTGCTTAATAACTTCTTCTACCTGGCCGACAACTTCCACCTGAGGGTCATTGGCATTCGTACGATAACTCTGCTGAACAGAGAAATATACAGTGGCAAAAATTACGGTTACCAAAATGGCAAGGTTGATGAAAATTGCCAATACGCGGTAATTATTGAGGGAATCCTGGAGGTTTTTCATAGATAAGTTTTAATATCTATTATTATAGCAAATTGTAAGGTTAATCGGCGTTTTTTAGCATACTTAATTACCAATCCACTATACATTGACAAAATGGCTAAAATAAGGTATAATTTCAGGTTCTTATCATTCGGTAAGAATGTATTTTAAAAACGTGCTAAAGCACAAAAACTTGGAGGAAAAAATGACCATAGCAGGGCTTCTAGCCAAACTAGGGATCAATATTGGGAAGTATAATGCTCATGCTCCGGTAATTCCGGAAACTGAGCAGGATATCTTCACACGAGCCGGGCGGGCCACACAAAGGCCTCCCAACAAGCAACTCTTCTTTCTTCTCAACCTGTCACTATGGAAGATCGGCTTTGGAATCATCCTGGCCTGGTCCCTGTTGACTTGTTGGATCATCACGGCGAAGGACGAAAACGCAGTCGTGACACGCTTCGGCAAGCATGTCCGCACTAGCGGACCCGGCCTTAACTTTAAAGCCCCTTGGCCTATCGAGGTTGCGGAAGAGGTCTCGGTGCAGAAAATCATGCGCATCGAGATCGGCTTCAAAACCAACGATAAAGGCAAAGAGGAAGAAGTGGCACACGAAAACAACGCTCTGAGCAAGGATCTAAATATCGTAAAGCTGGACTACGTAGTGCAGTACCGAATCGCGGACGCTGCCAAATGGCTGTTCGAAGTCGCCGATCCAGAAGAAGCAACCAAGAGGAATGCCCAGTCTGCCATGAGAACGGTGGCGGGCGGCTCTACATTCGACGAGCTTGCCACTACCGGACGAAGCCAGGTTCAGGAAGAAGCCGAAAGGGTTCTCCGGGAACTGTGCGATATGATGGACTTCGGAGTCGAAATTGTCGGCATTCAGTTGCAGGATGTTCACCCGCCGAACGAAGTTATGGCTGCCTTCCAGGATGTTAACAACGCCTTGGAAAATAAAGGCCAGGCCATCAACAACGCTCAAGGATATATGAATGAGCAGCTACCCAAAGCAAAGGGAGAAGCTCAGTCAATTCTCGAAGAGGCGGCAGCCTACAAACAACAGCGCATCAACTATGCGACCGGCGACGTAGCCAGGTTTCTGGAAGTACTTAAAGAATACCAACAGAATCCCGAACTCACCACCGCTAGGCTGAGATACGAGACAATGGAAAAAGTGATGCCAGGCAAAGAACAATACGTGGTTCGCGACCAGGGCACGCTTCGGCTGATGAACCTCAATAAGTGAGGGAGGAGATTCAATGATTAGAAAAATCCTGTATATTCTTATAGCGATCGTCGTGCTCGACATCATTTTCACAGTCCCGTACACGGTTCACCAGACCGAACGGGCCGTGGTGCTGCGGCTGCAGAACCCCATCTACGAAGTGACCGAACCAGGGCTCCACTTTAAGCTACCATGGCCGATCAACTCGGTTATGAAGCTGGACAAGAGATGGCTGCAGTATGATGACAACCCACGGGAAATCATCACCGCGGATAAGAAGACGATGATCGTCGACACATATTCGTACTACCGAATCAGTGACGGTATCCTCTACATCGGCCGTTTGCAGACCCAGGCTGGAGCAAATTCCAGAACAGGCGAAATCGTCTATTCGGAAATGAGGCGAGAGCTGGGACAGAAATCTTTCGAAAACATTCTTGTCGCCGAAAGAAACACTGTAATGCAAAACGTAAGCGACGCGGTGGAAGGACCCATGGCTAATTTAGGTCTCGATTCCTTGATGGTGCGGGTCAGCACCACCGAGCTTCCGGATCAAAATAAAGCGTCTGTTTATCAGAGAATGATGTCGGAACGAGCCCAACAGGCTAAAACGTATCGTTCGGAAGGAGAACAGAAAGCCATGGAAATGAGGGCGGACACCGACAAACAGGTGACAATCATCAAGTCTGAGGCAGAGATGAACGCGCAAAAACTGCGCGGCGAGGGTGATAACGAAGCCGCACGCATCTACAACGAAGCGTACGGGAAAAACCCAGCGTTCTTCCGGCTTTATCGAGGCCTATTGGCGGCAGAAAACACGCTCGGGGGCGGGAATGTCAAATTCTACCTCAAGGGCGATGAGCCGCAGTTCGATGCTCTGTTTAGGTCAGGTAATAAATAGTTTCGGACAACCGAAACGTTTAACGGGAAGCATGTTAGCTTCCCGTTTTTTTATTTGCTTATATTTTCTATTGCGCGCATACTGCCATTCTCTACTGCCGACTGTAAACCAAATCTGTGTAACCATCTTCGCTGGTAAAGACCAGCTGTTCGCCCTTTATTCCCCATGTTGCAGCTTTTCTCATGGCTTCAAATACTGCTCCTTCTAAGTCGATATAATCGCAGGCCATCTTGGTGGAAGCGATCGGCCCAAAAGAGAAACCATAATCACCCGAAGCCTCATACTTACCGCTGAAAGTATTGCATCCGGCATAACCTTTATAACTGTTGTCGGCTGGGTTAAATTCTATATAAATGGCCTGAGGGTACTGGCCACCGATTACGGTCTGGCCGCTCTTGGAATTCAACACGGATAATTGCCAGCGCTTTGTAGGAAGTCCGGCTTCGAAAGTACTGTCAGCGGGGACAGAACGGTCATCGGTGGAAGGGATTGTTTCGGTAAGGGAATTTTTATCATCCTTGCTTGTGTACCAGTACACACCCGCTGCCGCTGCAATAACGATTATCAATACAATTATTTTTCGCATAAATTTATGATTAATTTGCGAGAGAAGTTAGTCCGTAGCGAAGCGGATTAAATTAATAGTCTGAATCACTACAAACATAACATAGATTGATACTAAAACCAATCCTTCCTTACGTGAGATCTTATTTTGAGATTTCGCAAAAAAGTAGAACATAGTAAAACCAACCAGCATCAAAGCTGCCGTAGCTATGAACTCAGTAGGCTCGACGCTAAACCGCCCATTAAGTACTGGCAGCAGACCGAACACAAAAACATTCGCCACGCTAGAACCTAAGTAATCACCAAAAGCAATGTCCTTGCGCTTTTTTAAAATGGAGCGGACGGCGATAACCAACTCAGGTATATTCGTACCTACAGACAAAACTAGCAAGCCAATGATGGAAACTGGAACACTCAAAAAGTTTGCCAGGAATACAGCTTCTTCCACCAGCAGATGCCCAGCAACAAAAATAAACACAGCGCCCACAATAATTTTCACAATATCAACCGCGGTAGACTTTCGGCTGTCGATGAGCTCCTGCTCGACTTCCTTGATGATCTTAGGAACCTTATCTCTGCTGTCCGAGCGAATCAGGTAAAGCAAAGTCGCAAAAAACATAATACATATTAATCCTTCTCTGAGGCTAACCGAACCGTCCAGCATGAGCAGCGGAGGCAAAAGAATGGTGATTAGCGCCAAGGCTAAATTCCTGCGTTTGATAGTCCGCCGCAGCTGGATATCTTTGCCCACAATAGCCACCACGGGAATGACAAGCAAGATGATCACAAACGACGCCCCAACCAAGTTTCCCGCCGATACCTGCGGCGTGCCGTTGATGGTCGAGTTAACCATCACAGAAATTTCGCTGATGGAAGTTAAGAAACCCAAAACAAAAAAAGCGACCGTGAAGCCGCTTTGATTAAAGCGTCTCGCCACATTATTTACAGACTCGATCAACAAGCCTGCAAAAAACCAGATGATAGACGCAGAAAGTAGAAATAATAAAATGTGTACTAGTAAGCCCATTTACATCAAAAATCCAATAGCGGTTAAATATGCGCCTACCAACATGGCAAACCCGCCAGCTACAGGAATCAAATTAGAGTCCGCTTCCCAGTCACCTAAGGGATCCAAAATTCCAGGCACAATCGCAAAGATGAGGCCTTTAATCATAGTGCCCCAGCCGAGCAAGCTAATCACAATTTCTGGGAAAGTTCCCCAAACGTTGTGGTACATGATTTGAGCGACACCAACTGCGATTGCCGACATAGCAAAGATCAATACAGCGAGAGAATTCTTTTCTAAATCACGATACAAATTTGCGTAATACTTGCGGCTCACTAGCATACCTAAACCAACGGCAAGCATGGCCGGGCCCCATAACTGAGCCAAAAAAGTTGTGTTTTCCATTTTTGTTTCCTATTAATTTCTTTTCTTTATTATATCATCAAAAAACACCCTCTCGGGTATTTGGTTTTTGGCTGGCCTCTTCGAGCTAGAACCGTGGTTTGGTCAAGCCCTGCTTGGCTTTTCTAAGCGTTTCCATTATAGCAAATTCGACCGGTCTCGAGCACCCTCAAAAAATGACAAAAGTGACACATACCCCACTTGTGAAAGTTACAGGTTAGTGTCACTTTATAAACCTTATAATGTAAGCTTTCTTAATAATTGGGCGTTAAAAGCAACGACTATCGTACTGATAGACATAAACACTGCGCCTATCGCAGGAGCTAGCAATATGCCGAGTCCTGCCAACACACCTGCGGCCAGAGGGATAGCAACTACATTATAACCTGTAGCCCAAAATAGATTTTGCCCCATTTTGGTGTATGTTGCTTTAGATAGCTTTATAATCTTTGGAATATCTAATGGATTGCTTTTGACCAGAACAATGCCTGCTGATTCAATAGCTACGTCCGTACCAGCTCCAACTGCGATTCCTAAATCAGCTTGGGTAAGTGCAGGCGCGTCGTTTACACCGTCACCAACCATGGCAACCTTACTGCCGTCCTTTTGTAGTTGCTTAACCTTGTCGGCCTTATGTTCTGGAAGAACTTCAGCAAAATACTGATCCAGTCCTAATTCTTTAGCTACATATGAAGCTACTCCTTCGGAATCGCCAGTGATCATCGCAACTTTCATTCCTTCAGCCTTAAGCCTACTAATTGCTTCTTTGGATTCGTCTCGAATAACATCGGCAACCGTAATTACTCCAACTACTTTATTGTCCTCCAGTACATACATAACAGTCTTGCCGTCTTGATCAGCCCCGGAAGCCTTAGTCTTTAAATCTTCGGGAACTGATGTTTGCTTTAACTGAAGTAGTCGTGGCCCGCCTACGGCAATATTTTTGCCTTGTAGCTTAGCTTCAACGCCATGTCCAGCTATTGCGCTAAACTCTGTTACTGGTGACAAAGAAATATTTTTTGATTTTGCATAATCGACGATGGCTTGTCCTAAGCTATGTTCACTAAAATTTTCAACTGAACCAGCTAAACGCACAAGCGATTCTTCAGTAATACTCGTAGAAGTCCATACATCAACTACTGCTTGTTCACCCCTGGTTAGTGTTCCGGTTTTATCAAACAACACTACATCAATATTTCTTGCAGATTCTAAAGCCATCCGTTGCTTAATCAATAAGCCGTTTCTTGCTCCCAGCGTGGTGGATATTGAAGTCACTAGTGGTATGGCTAATCCTAATGCGTGAGGACATGCAATAACTAGCACAGTAACTGTTCTTTCCATAGCAAATTCCAAGCCTCGCCCTGCAACAAGCCAGCCGATGAGTGTTGCTACGCCTGAAATAATCGCAATGATTGTTAAATAGAAAGCGGCTTTATCAGCAAGGATCTGCGCCCTTGATCTTGAATTCTGAGCTTCTGCAACAAGCCTCATGATTCCTGCCAACGCTGTTGATTCACCGATTTTAGTCACTTTGACATTTAAACTACCAGAGCCATTCACAGTACCCGCGATCACTTCTGAATCAAGTGCTTTTTTAACTGGCTTAGACTCACCAGTGATCATAGATTCATTCACGTCTGATTTGCCGTCGGTCACCATTCCGTCTGCAGGAACTTTCGCCCCGGGACGAACTTGAACTACATCGCCAATTTTGAGTTCTGATACTGGTATTGTTTTTCCACTCACAAGTTCTGCTGTATCAGGCAACAACTTAGCCAGTTCTTTCAGCGCACCTTGAGCGTTGCTTACTGACCGCATTTCCATCCAGTGGCCAAGCAACATTACGACGATTAAGGTAGCTAGTTCCCAAAAGAACTCGGTACCAGAAATAAAGAACGTTGTTGCCACACTGTAGATATAAGCAGACAAAATCGCCAAGGAAATGAGTGTCATCATACCTGGCAATTTTGCTTTCAGTTCCCCTAAAGCACTTTTCAAGAATACTGTACCGCCGTAAAAAAATATTATGCTTCCTAAGACAAATGGGATCCAGTCGGAACCCGGAAATTCCGGCATAGTGAAGCCTACCCATTCCTGAATCATATGCGAATATAAAACTACTGGAATGGTTAGAACAAAACTTAGCCAAAATCTGTCACGAAACATCTCTGGCGAGTGACCAGCGTGCTTGTCATGACCATTATCATGGGTACCATGCGCTTCGTGTGCATGATTCATGCTGTGATGATTATGGTGTTCGTGCATATTATTTATACCACTGGCTATACCAGCTTCTCATTTGCTCAATCTCTTTGTTTTGAGCTTCAATAATGTTATCAGCTAACTGCTTCATTTCTGGGCGCGTAGTGGAGGATTTTAGCATCTGCGCCATCATCACAGCCATTTGGTGGTGCGGTATCATTTCCTCTATGAAAGCCTTATCAAACGGCGTGGCTGACCTCAGACTCTCAATGTCTGATTCATTATTCATCATGCCTCCATGCATCATTCCTGAACCCATACCGTGATCTGTTCCTGCGAACACATCCGGAACAGAAGCATTGAACCAGCCTTGGTACCAATTTTTCATTTGGTCAATTTCCGAACTCTGGGCATCAATGATATTTTGCCCTAAGTTTTTGATTTCTTGGTGCTCGGCCTTTTCAAGAGCCAAATGACCCATGGCTATGGCATCTGCATGATGAGGAATCATTTGTTCGATAAAGTGTTTGTCGATATTATCCATAATTTCTGAGGTTTGACTCATGCCCATCATGTTCATCATGCCGGGATGATGAGAGTTAACAGCTCTATTTGCAAAGGCCCAGGTGGCAATAACGCCAATGAGTAGACCCACTACTCCGTATAATATTTTTTCTTGCATATATTTATGTATTAATTATTGTTAGCAACATTCCTTAAATAAATCTTTGTTGTGGGGTTTGTGGTTTGCGGTATTCTTACCAAACACCAAAGTAAGAATAACTAGCCCAGCAACTAATCCCAGTCCAAACCAAAGGTTTTCTTGAACAATGAAGTACACAGCAGGAAGACCGATCAGCACCATTAAAGTTTTCCAAACCAGACCAAATCTGCTTCCGTATTTGTCGGCCAGAGCACCAAGGCTTGCTCCAAGCAAAATAGCAACGATCAACGGATTAGCCCATTCCTGCCCTGTATAAATACCCACAACTCCTATTAACCAGGTAATGACAACTCCGGCGCAAATAGGGCAAACAGTTATTAACTTCGTTTTGTATAAATACGCAAAGATGATAGTTAAAACTAGAATTGATGCTAAGAAATAGATCATAAGGATAGAATTACGAATGCCAAGATAATCATTATGAACCCAGCGACTATTTTCATGTACTTCTTGTTTGATTTCTGGAAATCTTGAACTTTATCTACCAAGCTTCTATTGCTTGCGATAAGTAAGATTACTACCAAAGGAAGAATAAAAATCAGGTTGTATAACAGCAGGTACCCTGTGCCGCTCCAATAGGTTTTAGAATCATGGAGCAACCCTATAACGGTCAGGTATGGGCCACCAGTGCATGGGAATTCACATAGTCCTACTAATGCGCCCAGAGCGACCATAGCGGGAATGCTTACTTTCTTAACCAACTCATTCATCTTTCCGTGTGCGCTATGAGGGATAGCGAACTTTATAGGAAAGTTCGGGAAAATAGTCTCAAGTATGTTTATTGCTCCAAAAAGGATCAATAATCCTGCACCGAGCTTAGACATAAAGTGCGGAACATTAAACACATGGAGCACTTGCATGATCCCTAGTCCTATGAGCAAATAGACTAGGAAAATACCGAAAATATATGCGATTCCGTATTTGAATATATTCTCTCTGGTTTTTCCGATGCCAAATAAGAAAATTATGCTGACAATTAAGATCGAGAAAGCACAGGGGTTAATGCTATCGACAAGCGATGAAACTACAACTAAGGGAAGCAGGGTTTGTCCTTCGTTGCTCACGCTCCAAAGCCACTGGCTGCCTGCCTGAAACTTTTGGAAAAACAAAGCACCACCAAACACCAACAGTCCAAACAGTACTAATAAAATGAGATTTTTGTATTTCATTATGGTGTCACGTTAGCGATAATATTTAACGTGGCAAGTTTTCCGCCTTGCCCCTCGACAATGACAGATCGCTCAATTCGACCTACCCCTGATGGGCCGTGAGCATTTGGGTCATATTCGACTTCAATTTCTGCTTCCTGATTAGGATCAAGCTTTTGTTCAAAGGTTGGAATAGAACCGTGTCCGGGCATTCCAAATGGACCTTCCGTTGCTCCGTTTACCATAAGCTTCGCTTCAGTACACATACAGGTGGTGTATAGCTTAGACATTGTTAAGGCTTCGGCTGTCGGATTTTTAATCTTGAAAGTGGTTTTAACCTTTCCATTTTTCATCGATATCGTACCAAAGTCGTAAGATTGGGTATCAGTTTGAAGGATGTTATGCTCAGCACCAGTACCTTGCATTTGCTCATGCTCAGTTGGCTGATTTAAAAACAAGGTAAGTCCTAATCCTAGAACTCCAACCGCTACAGCTATAATTATTTTTATTTGCTTAGACATAAAATTACTTGTTTGATAAGGTGTAGACCTTGATTAGTTCCTTTACTGCTTTTTCACTCTCGCCGTTGTTTTGCATCTGGTGCTTAACATGGGTGCGTAAGTGATTTTCCAGTAAGAACGTATCTAGGCTTTTTAGCGACCTTTGAATGGATAAAGATTGCTCCATAAGAGTAGGGCAATACTCTTCGTTTTCTATAGCCTTAATTAGGCCGTCTAACTGTCCTTTAATTATCTTTGCCCTGTGTACAGCTCGTTTTTTTAGTTTCGGGTCTAGTGAATGATCCATGTTGGTTTGGTTAATTATATAGGTAATACCCCCATACCCTATTTATATCAGATAAAAAAATATTGTCAAATAATCTAGTGGATAACTAGGTTTTAATTGTCTTCTAACATGTTTTTATTATAACAAATACACAATGTCTCATAAACTTGACAAGATATTAGGATATGCTAATATCTTAATACGATAAATAAATTGATCAAGTTTATATGTCAGAATTATGCGATGAAATTGAAAAATTAGGTAAAGGTATTGGCAACGCCTCACGCTACAAAATAGTCGAGGCATTGTTTAATGAGGCTAAAACGGTAGGCCAATTGGTTAAAGCCGTGAAAATCAGCCAATCGGCAATGTCACAGCACCTAAAAACGCTGAAATTATACAACATTGTTATTGATGAAAGAAAAGGCCAAGAGGTCTACTATCGCCTCAATGCCGAATATACACTAAAACTATTAAAAAGCTTGTCTGATGGAATTAAACAACAAGCTAAAAAAGGTAAATAATATGAAAGCAGTTCAAATAAAACAATACGGGGGCACTGAAGCAATTGAAATAACAAGCGACACCTCTACCCCAACCGTTCAATCCGGCCAAGTTGTGGTAGAAGTTCACGCAGCCAGTCTTAATCGTATTGATAGCGCCATTCGTTCAGGGTACTTACAGCAAATGATGCCAATAAATTTCCCCTCAACCTTAGGTGGTGATTTTGCAGGCGTTGTAACTGAAGTCGGCGAAGGTGTGACGGGTTTGAGCATTGGCGATGAAGTATATGGCCAAGCAGGTGCGCTACTTGGCGGATCAGGATCTCTGGCTGAATTTACAGCCGCTCCAAGCGGTAAGGTAGCTAAAAAGCCTACTTCAGTTGATATGAACCAAGCAGCCTCCCTCCCCCTTGTAGGTGCAAGTGCTATCCAAGGAATTGAAGAACATATTAACATTCAAAGTGGACAGAAAATCCTCATTCAGGGTGGAGCTGGTGGCATTGGATCACTCGCAATTCAGTTAGCTAAACTTCGTGGGGCGTATGTAGCGACCACCGTTGCCACGGACGACATTGAGTTTGCAAAATCACTAGGAGCAGATGAAGTCATTGACTATAAAACGCAAGACTTCACTACCATTATTAAAGATTACGATGCCGCATTCGTTACTGCCCAGCCAACACTCGAAGGATCAGTTAAGGCAGTTAAAAAAGGTGGTATTGTAGTATCTATGGTAGGCCCAGCTGATGAAGCAATGGCTAAAGAGCATGAGGTCACTGTCATACCTCAAATGACCCAAACATCGACGGAACAACTTACTAGATTAGCAGAGTTGGTTGATAGCGGAAAAGTTAAACCGCAGGTAGACAAGGTGTTTACTCTGGATCAGATAAAAGAGGCTTTCGACTTTTTTGAAAAGAACAATCCTCGTGGCAAAGTAGTAGTTACAATTAAATAAATTCTCTATTTAAAAAGCCCGAGCGGGCTTTTTAAAATACTATTCTTTGATTAACTTTAGCAGATCTTCTTCACGGTCATAACCATGTAAGCGCCCTTCTAGCATGCCTAAACGGTACGTCACTCACTAGTCATTAAGCGCCAGTTGGTTTCCTTTAAGGCTTGCCTAAGTAGTTTTTCTAACTCTGAAGTACTATATCGATCCTCCCGATCCGGCATCTGGTCGTAGACTACAAAGGGCAAAATAAAATCTTTGGTCGTATCAGGATCCTTGAACTGCAATTTTATATAACCTGCGGCCATATATATTATGGCTAAATTATAACAAAAAACCGCCCCTAGGGCGATCTTCATTTTTTGACCCACTTAGGTCATCCGGATACTTTAGTTTGGTGGCTGGGGTACTAGGATTCGAACCTAGGAATGAGCGGACCAGAACCGCTTGCCTTACCACTTGGCTATACCCCAATGCAAATATTCTAATTCAGTTTTTCTATGTCCGCTCTCGAGCGGACCTCTATAATTAACGGTTTGCTTGCGCAAACCTTTGGCGCTTGCCTTACCACTTGGCTATACCCCAATAGAGGAAAATAAAAAAGACTTATAATCTTCGAGTCGCGCCAGAGCATCTGCCAGAATGTCTAACAAAAAACTCGTAACGTAACTGTTTGATTATAAGTCAAAATGCCTGTAAAAGCAAGGGCCGGCCGGAGCCGATTTAGGTTAACACCTGCTTTTTACATGAGACATAGGCCCGAACGTGAACGGACTAAAAGTTGCTCGAGGAACCGGAAAGTCGATGGCCCGCAAATAGCTTTTTAAGGCAGCAATCGGCAAGCCAACTACAGCAGTCGGGTCGCCAGATAAGCCCACAATATGCGAATCGACGATCTCGCTAGCCGGGTCGCCAGGAATGCCTCCAGCTAAGGCGCCACACGCCTTATAAGTGCTGCCCCAGCTAACAAGCTTCTTAATTTCACTCTCGCTAAATGGCAAGAATTCAACCCAATTTTCAACCACCTGGCTGGTGCGCAACTTTTTTGCCACGTGATAGCAGACCAGTGATGTGTAAAAAATAACTGGGCTGTCGATATAGCTACGCAGGTAAGCGACCGCCATATCCTTGTCGGGAAGATTGTTCTTCGTCAGCGGCTTTTCCAAAATTGCGCCATCCCTTTCGCGGACCGCAACCTGATCGCTGGTGATAATAATAAATTCTCTAGCATCCAATCCTAAATGATCCTTGAGAGAATTAATATTGTTCTCCACTGCCATTGATTTTGCGATACCCAGCTTAAGCACTAGCTGTTTTGGATCCTCATCACGAATCGCTTTTTCATCAATCCGCGGTGCAATAACCTCAAAATCCTCAAACCCAGCTCTTTCTAAAAGCCGTTTTCGGAATATTGATTCCGATCCCAATATAAGCTTCATAAGGCCTCCTATAAATCTGAATTCCTAACATGGAACTGTTTATGATATAATATTACCAGCAAAAAGTCAACCTACGACATTGGCCTAGCCACAGAAACACAGACAAAACATGCACCATATAATTAAATACCTGTTCTATTTAATAATCGCCGCGATAATAGTTTTTTTGATTTGGTTTTTACCAAAGTACTCCTATGTTCAAAAAAATCCAGGATATTGCGTAAACCTCACTGAGCATTTGTACTATTGCGGAAACGAAAGCAATCTAAAAGAAGTTTTTAATTCCGAACAAAAATGAGAATAACTCACCACACATTAGCTACCCGGAGCTTTATTATCATCGTACTGCTCACTATGTTCGCGGTCTATACGGCATTCGTTTTGGCGCGTATCCAGAACCGCAATTCGGCCGCCGATCAGCGTGACATCGCCAGCCAATCCGACAAAGGCGAAAAGATCGACTCCACAAACTGGCAGGTCTATACCGACAACGCTTACCCTTTGCGCATTTCTTACCCCGAGACCTGGTTCTATTCCGCCGACCGCACAACCATTCCGGAGGTTTACACCATTAACTTGGCTCCAGAAAAAGATGCGCCCCCGATTCGCATATACATCAGCAAGGAGAACTTCGTTGCGGTTGATAATTTAAAAGGATCCCCAGTGCGCATCGCCATGGGTCAAATCGCAACTAATTATGATGATTTAGTTTATGCGATTAAAGTAGGGGACAACTACTATACTTTCGATGGTACCATGAACGAGCAATACAAAGCCGAACTTGCCGAGATTGTCCGCACAGCTCGATTCGATCTATAAACCAGAACCTAAATTTAAAACGCGTGTTACCACGCGTTTTTTTAATACCTACTTGCACGCTTTGCCTGCCAGTATTGCTAGCGGTTCCTTAAGCCCACCAAAATCCCCCAGAACCCCAGTACAATAAACAATAGTAAATAATAGTCTGGCAACGAGTTATTGGATTTAAAAATGAACCCCAGCAAACCAATAGCAAAGAAGATCACGCCTGTAGTTAGGGCGTAATTACTAGATTTAGATAAAAACGAAAGTGCCTGGTTTTTCATTAAATTAATTATACTATTACCCCGCCTCCCAAACAAACTTTCCCGTCGTATAAAACTAAACTCTGTCCGCTAGCCACAGCCTTCTGAGGCCTGGCAAATTCAACCTTATAATGGCCTTTGCTCAATTCGAAAATAGTGATCTTTTCTAAAGTGCCTTGATGGCGGTAGCGGCCCAGCGCAGCGAAGCCTTTAGATTTCAGACTGTTCTTCGAACCCGCCTTAAACTCCGGGGAGAGGGCAAGAGGCTTACTGATCCAGTTAACACTATGAATTTCTACCTGCTTAGTCTCTAAAGCTTTATCATTAGGATTATTGGTCACGAACAAGGTGTTGGTCTTAAGCTCTTTGCGCACCACAAACCACGGGCCGTTTTGGCCGACGCGAATGCCTTGACGCTGGCCAACGGTATAAAATGCCAGACCCTGATGCTCACCAATTTTTTGCTGGCGACCCTTGCCTGCCACACCCGCAGACTTGGGCGCGTTGATATCGACAATCGGTCCGGGTTTAATTTTTAATTTCTGTTCGAGAAAATCCTTAAGGCGAATCTGGCCAACAAAACATAGCCCCATACTTTCTTTTTTATCGGCGTTCGGCAGCTTGAGCCTGCGCGCTAAATTCTTGACGGCCGATTTTTTTAATCCGCCGATAGGGAAGAGCAGATGGGGGAGTTGCGATTGCAGAATATTATAGATGAAATAAGTTTGATCTTTAAAATCATCGGCGCTCCGAACGAGGGCATACAATTGATCGCTGCTGTTAGACGGGTTCAGATTCAAAGAACTAGCGGAAGTGCTCAGACGGTTGGTTTTTGAGCGATTACCACTCCCCTTGGTCATTTTTGAGTTATCCACAGCCCCTGAGTTAGTTAGTGTATAGCTTGTGCGACGCGCGCCTGCCAACACGTCCTTTATAGGCTTAACCTGAGCATAATGACCGGTCGCCATATAATCAAAACCGTTTTTCATAGCCCACTTGTACAGCAATTTAAATTTGATTTCTTTGTTGCACATTACATCCGGATTCGGCGTTCGTCCGGCTTTGTATTCGGTAAAGAAATAATCCATGACAGTCTTTTCGTATTCTTTTTCGAAGTTTAAGGTATGCATGGGTATGCCCAAAAACGCCGCCACGCGCAGCGCATCTTGGCGATCTGTAAGCCACGGGCATCCGTCATATTTTAAACCGTTAGTCGAAGACCAGTTTTTCATAAATGCGGCCTCAACTTCGTAACCTGCTTGAATTAATTTATACGCAGATACCGCTGAATCAATTCCGCCTGACAGCGCCATTAAAACGCGTCCCTTAGAGGCTTTTTTGGTGGTTTTGGCCTTGGATTTATTAGACTTAGCCATGGATTTGGCTTTTTTAGCTGTTTTCAGCATAATATTGACATTTTAACATATTTGTGCTATAATTAGCAAGTTATTAAAAATTTGATTTTGCGCCCATGGCGCCAGGAGGAAGTTAATGTCTGAAAGGATCAAACGCTTTGGTTTTAACGTTTTCTTTACCGTGCTCGGCACGGCAGCTGGCACGACGTTCGTTATCTTTAACGAACGACTTCTCGCCGAACGTTCGGCCGACGAAGGCCAGCCGCTCGTTATGGTTACGCTACTCGTAATCTTCGCAGCGTTTACGCTACTAGGATCGCGGCATAATCACATTAAGGGCTGGGCCAAAAAGCTCAACTGCCATCCCGATAACGCTACTTCCCTCTTTTACGCATTGTTCGGGGCACTGCTGGGAATTGCTATAGTCGGCCTCGTCTACCTGCCTAACAAGGAGTTGGGACTAGCCGTGAAGATCATGGCGATACCAACAGCGTTCGCGTCGTACTACTTGATCAGTTCAGTAGTGAACATGCCGATCACCAGAGACGAAGGCACGAGCGATTAACCGCTCCCCTTTCACGAATATATAAAAACCGCCCAAGACGATTCTTTGGCGGTTTTTGTTTTGTTTTAAAAATATATATGAGGAACGATTCCGCAGGAACGAAGTTCCGAGGACTAGTGACGAATATATATTTTTAAAACATTACTGCATCATGCTGCCGAATTTTCCCTGCAGCATTTTTTTATGCTTCTTGTTTAAGTCTTCCAGCGCTTCGCGAATGTTGCGGGCGATGTCTCCCCTATCTCCAACAATAGAATCATCAACTTTCACGCTTTTTACATTCTGATTGCCATCGATAATAATTTCTATCTTGCTGCCAGAAGATTTACCTATCACTTCTTCGCTAGCCAGCATCATTTCGATCTGCTTGGCCTGCTTGCGCATTTCGTTTACATCTTTGAGTTTATCGAATATTCCCATTTACACTAAATATTAATTACTAAACAACTTCTGTCTGAGCGGCGTGATTAGCATGGCTCTGTTCGTGTTTGATATGACCAACCAGCATGCGCATCATTGCACCGAAGGCCATGAGCAGTACCACAAATACAAACAGCCAGCCGATTATAGGGATGAACTTGATAACAGCTAATGCCACTACACCAATCGCGAGAGCCTGCCAGTCAAAAGCCATCTCGGTCTTCTTAGTAAGCTTTTGAACGATCCAACTGCCCACAAACACCCCGCTACTTAAGCTAGCCAATACCAGAGCTAAGAGCCAAACGAGGAAAGCGATAATCGCTAAGTACATGCCGACAAACGTGATTAGAGTAAAGATGACTGCAACTGGACCTACGAACAATACCAATACGCCAATTCCGAGATTGGCCCAGGGATTATCAGAAATCTTTGCTACTGCTCTGCGAGAAGAAAGAGGCAGGAGTTTCATCAACAACAAGCCGGCTAAAATAGCTGCGAGCAACTTAACTACAAATCCGATCGTAAAGATAGCGGCAATCGCTGCACCAGCCTTATTGTTGTGACTCTTCATTTGAGTGAACTCAATTTCGCCTACGGTAGCTGCTTCATTTACTGTCGCTTCCTTTATCCCTTTGTGGCTAATTTTTTGAGCAACATTTGCTTTAGCGCCAAACATCAGAGATTCGCTAGCGGTTACTCGTAACGGACCAGTTATAGCACTGTTTACAATAACTGCTCCGCCGTTGATCATTGCTTTCCCGGCAACGCTACCATCTAGTGTAATCTGCCCGCCGGCTACAATAAGATCGCCGCCGACTGTGGCTTTTTCTGTCACTGTCACAACACCACCGGCTACAATAAGGTCGCCGGCAACCGGACCATTAATGGTAAGAGTACCACCAGCTACGCGAACATCGCCGCCCACGCTGCTGTTAAGAATTACCGTACCACCAGCAACCACTGCATCCTGTTCGATAGTATTCTCTACAGTGATGGTGCCCCCTGCAGCGTATAAGTCGCCTGTAACGGCGCTGTTGACGAACACACTAGCTCCAGCCACGTAAGCATTGTGATGAGTATCACCTTGAGACAAGGTCACGTTACCAGAATCATCGCTTGCGGAAATAAATTCTGCTGCGTTAGCTGTAAGAGCCAAAGGCGCAACGAGCGCGAAGACTGCAAAACCAGCCAAGGCAAAACCAATTAATTTTTTCATATATTTATCCTTAATTATCTATATTATAGCTAATTTGTTCGAATTTTAGAATCGTTAAAAAAGAGGTGCCGAACCAGCAGGGGGAGCAGGTCTTTTTGCCGATTTAGCCACTTTGGCTTTAGCCGCTTCCCAGCTGGTGCGCTTGGCTTTAACTTTTGTGACAGTTGTTTCCGCGCTTGGGGTGTGTGATAAGACATTGTTAGGCGCGGTGCCTTTTGCTGCGCCCTCAACCCCGCCCGCAGCTTGCCTGTATGCGCAGTAGTCGCAAGTTGGAGCGTAAGTCGGAAGCTCGCCGTCCAAGCATTGTTTAGCTTTTTGAATAACGCCGTCTACCCAGCTGTCGTCGCCGGTGTAAGGGATAAGTTTGATGTCGAATTCGAGTTTGCCATCGAAAGCTTCGGCATCACGCTTGCCGTTGCAGTATACAAAGTAACCGGTCGGGTTTACATCAAAACCATTTTGGCGTAACAGCCACTGATAAATTTCCATCTGATTTTTATAACCGCGCTGCCATTCGGCATCCAAGTTCACTTCACTGTCTTTGGAAGTGGCTTTGTAGTCTACCACTATTAACTCCCCTGCCGGATTGGTCCAGAGGTCGTCGACGGCACCGAAAATAAGAAGGTTAGTGTCTTTGTGAAGAGCCTGAACACCCACGAAGTTCTCGCGCCACTGGTCCATGTTGGCGTGAGCAAACGGCACCGCGTCTACGCCGTAATGTTCCATTAACGGATGCTTGGTGTTTTTAGCGCGGTGAACATCGAATTCCTTTTTAAGAAGATGGTCGACCGCGGAGTTAAGATTAAACGGAAAACCAGGAGGCTGCCCTACTCCCAAGCGGCGGTCCATGTAAAAACAACGCGGGCAGTTGAGGAATAATTCCAACTTGCTGCGCGACAATTTAAAAGGCTGTTTATCGCTCGGATTATATAAATTTTTAACTCGCTTAGCCTGATAGTATTGAGACATAGGCTTTAATTATAACATGCTCGCAAGGTGTCTGGCGGCGCGACTGGTGACCGGATGACAAGGTGACAGGGTTGCCAAACACCTTGTTTTTAACTATAATAGTTAGGTATTTTAAATTGATTCTGTTCTATATTGGGGTATAGCCAAGTGGTAAGGCAAGCGGTTTTGGTCCGCTCATTCCCAGGTTCGAATCCTGGTACCCCAGCCAAGCGCCACCTATTGATTTGGGTGGTTTTTTGTTATTATGAAGTTGTGATAACAACAGAATTAATAATATGATTATCAACCCATGAAGAGAACTAAAAAATTATATCTACCAAAATGGCAAAGGTGGTTTTTAATACCTCTATTTGTTGTGATCTGGAGCTTTATAACCTATCTTAACTTCTTCGGCCCGCAAGAAGCTCGCGAAGAAATGGGTACCATTGGGTATGTCATGATTTCGATTATACTTCTTGGACTGGCCGTGATGATGTGGCTGCTATCTTCGGGTAAGCTTCCTGCGTATATCATCGAAGAAGACGACGGTACACAAGAGTAATCACATGGCCAAATTCTACGACAAAGAAAGCAAATACATATTCAATAATAGGAAATATTTATTTCCAAATATTTAGAAAATAAATAAGCTTCCGCTAACATGAACAACGACGCAGTATCAATCGCCCCGCATTTGCATAAAGTCATTCACGAAAACGACAAAGTCAGAATTTTAGAAGTGACAGTTAAGCCTGGCGACAGCGCAGAAATGCACACTCACCCGGACAATGTTATTACTGTCTTGCAAGGTGGTAGCTTAGAAATGGCCAGCTCGGACGGGACCGTAAAAACTATCGAGCTGATTACAGGAACATCCTTCTTCTCCCCTGCCAGTGAGCACTCCGTGAAGAATAACAGCGACAGCGAAGTTAAGGTCATTCAGGTGGAGTTGAAATAGCATGTCATTTTCCGAATCCAGACCAGAAACCGAAGCTCACTTATCGGAGTACGAAAAAGTTCTTTCAGAAATGGGAGCATGTTTAACATCCGAAGACGAAGAAAAGATTCGAGAATTTATAGATAACAGAGTCGAACAGCTCACTAACTCCACCTCCCCGGAAGGCATCTCTTTAGTCCACAATAATATTTATAATAAATTTATTCACCCAGACTCAAACGTGCGACGCAGCATGATAGTAAGCCCTATACATCTGGACGATAACGAAATTTACAATATTTTGATGGAAAAAGTGCAGCAAGCCAGAGCTGACGAGCGGTATAAAGACCACTCACTGCGGCAAATTATTCCTACGGCTGTTCAAACTGCAATCTATCAATACTTTGGAAGTCTTCTAACCAGCAACGAGGGCCTGCAGAAAAACTTTAAATTTTACATGGATGAATCTGGTTTAGACGGCCCAGAATTCATCTCTATCAAAGACTTTAAAGAAGAGAAGATGGCAGTATGCGCCGAAAAAGCTTCCGTTGCTCAAAACTTGCTGCGATTCAGCGGACTAAACTCCTCTATAGTATTCTCTTCCAAGTGCCGAATTCCAGCAGAAGCACCAGAAGATGCCCACGCATATAATATAATACAAAGTGAAAACGGTTATTTTATTTACGACCCTACTAATCCAAATTTAGTCTTGAATGAAACCAAAGATACCTGGAGCAGTTACCAACCCGCCTTTTATAAAATTACAGAAGAACAATTCGACTCGATTTTAAGGAAAGGCAAAGTGGAGGTGAACCATGTTAATAAAGTTCTCGACGAAGATGGCAATGCATTGCAAGATGATGTTGAAACTAGAATTTATGGCGGCTAACATAAAACCGCTCAGTTTAAAATAAGTAGAGCAAAAATTATGACTTCTCCTAACACACCTCGCTACGAATACAGCCGCTCGGCCGTTAGCGAAAGTATCGCGCAATTTAAAAACTTATCCGCTCCATACGGCCTTACAGTTCGCTATGCTGTGAAAGCTAATCCTCACCCGGAAATTGTCAAAATGATAAACGAAGCCGGGATCAGCTTCGATTCCAGCTCGAGCTACGAAGCAGCGGAGCTTCTTAAGCAAGGGGTTGCCGGCGACCGCATTTCGCTATCTTCCCAACAGCTAGCTCATAACCTGCCGGAGCTCTTAAACCAAAGTGTGAAGTTTGTCGCAACTTCTGTTAATCAGCTCAATGCTTTCGTCAACACTCCCACCCGCCCGACCGCCGTTGCCGTGCGCATTAATCCTGATATAGGTTATGGCCACAACAACCGCACCAGCACCGGTGGACGCAATGCCAGCTTTGGAATCTGGCATGAATACATCAATGAAGTATTACAACTTACCAACACTCATAACATCACCATCGACCGCGTGCATATTCATGTTGGCTCAGGTGCCGACCCCAGCGTGTGGGGCGAAGTCATGGATAAATCGCTAGATATAGTAGAAAAATTCCCAAACGCAACCATTCTAGACATTGGAGGCGGTTTTAAAATTCATCGATATGGCGACGAGCAAGAAGCCAATTTAGTACAAATCATGACAGTGTTTTCGGATAAGCTTTCGGAATTTGAGCAAAGAACCAAACGACAAGTACATTTAGAAATCGAACCTGGCACCTACTTTATCGCTCACGCCGGCACATTGGTAGCTTACATCGACGACATTGTCGATACAGGCACAGATGGCTTCACTTTTATAAAGCTCAACACCGGAATGAATGATTTTTTACGCAGTAGTCTCTACGGAGCCCGACATAAAATCGAAGTTATTAATGACTCCGCAGAAACGCTTGATTATATAGTGGTGGGTCACAACTGTGAAAGCGGCGACATACTCTCCCCTGCTGCCGGCAACCCGGAAGTTATTGAAACCCGAACTTTGAAAAAAGCAGATATTGGCGACGAGGTCCGAATTTACGACACCGGTGCTTACTGCGCCAGTATGCGGGCAAAAGGCTATAACTCTTTTCCCGAAGCGGAAGAAATTATGGTAGATTGATAAAAAAGTCTAGTTATAGCGAAAGTTAAAATGAAAAAACACCCAAACAAATTCATGCTAGTGATTTAAGAGCCATATAACAGATTTTAGAAATTGAAAGGGTTCTAGAAACCTACACGAGAAAGTTATTAAGCAACATGATATGGAAGAGAAAAAACCATGAAAATTTCACACCATAAAAATCCTACCCCACAAGCTCAAGCCCTGATTAATGCGTTGGAATCACGGGGTGTTACTGTATTTACAGAATTCTACGATGGTTCAAAAACCATCGATTTAACCATCCCTAAAGCTAAATTAAATATAGAAGTTGATGGCCTGCACCATATAACTCAAGCCAAGCAAATCATTACAGATATTTCTCGGGGTTACTATTCCCAAAAGAATGGTTACCATACTATTCACATACAAAACGAGACGATAGAAAAACATGTAGCTCTAATTGCAGATGCCTTAGCCGAAGTTGAGACGGTTCTTAAAAATAAAATTCATATACATATAAAAAAATGAAACCCCACCGCATCTATACTATGAGCTTTGCCAGCGTTTATCCGCTATACGTTGCTAAAGCCGAAAGAAAAGGCCGCACTAAAGCCGAAGTAGATCAGATCATTAAATGGCTCACTGGCTATACGGCAAAGAAGCTCGAAGCTCAGATTAAAAAACAAGTTGACTTTGAAACTTTTTTTGCCCAATCCCCTAAGCTCAACCCTAACCGCTCGCTCATTACCGGAGTGATTTGCGGCATGCGCGTAGAAGAGATCAAAGAACCTTTAATGCAAGAGATCCGCTATCTAGACAAGCTTATAGACGAGCTGGCCCGAGGCAAGGCGATGGAAAAGATTTTACGAGCGTAAGATAATAATCACCTTTCTTGAGCGGTGCTCCAACCTACAAAAATTCCGCATATCAATGCGGTATTTTGATACTAATTATCCACATACTACACGCCAGGCTAATAATAACGATGATATAATTAAGTTAATGATGAAAAAATCTTTCCTTTCCTTCTTTGCCCTGGTCCTAGTGATAGGATTCTGTTTTAATTACCCTTTGAAAACTGCTCAGGCAGTTTATTCAATTTCCGGCAGCAACAGTTTTAGCGGCACATCCAGCGTTGCTATGCCAATCACAGATTTACAGATCACCGGAACAGGCAGCGAACCAATCCCAGTTAGGCTGCGTGTAACCAGCGGTACCTTAGCCATGAGCACCACTACCGGACTGACATTTACTGGCGGCAGCTCTGGCTCTACTGTACAGTTCAGCGGGAGCCTTACCAACGTCAATAATGCCCTCGCCACTTTAACTTATACCCGCCCCGGCACAGGAAGCGACACTTTAGAAGTTTCTATGGTACAGCCTGGTGAGGTTTTCTTCGAAACTAACGGTCACTTATATAAATACATCTCTGGCACAATCTCGTGGAACTCAGCCGTCACCGCAGCGACCGGCCAGACCGCTTACGGCTCGACCGGTTATTTGGCTACCATCACTTCGCAGGCAGAAAATGATTTCGTGGCTGCCAGAATTTCTGGCGATGGCTGGTTTGGAGCCAGTGATTCTGCAGTAGAAGGAGCTTGGAGATGGGTCACAGGCCCGGAAAATGGCACTCAATTTTGGTCTGGCAATGGCAGCGGTAGTGTCGTCGGAGGGCAATACAATCGTTGGGCTTCCGGCGAACCAAATGATGCAGGCGGCAATGAAGACTGTGCCCAGTTCTACGTGAGCAGTAATTTTTGGAACGACCTGCCATGTACCCACAATTTAGCTGGTTATATTGTTGAATTTGGAGCTGACGGAGATATGCCTAACGTAGTAGCTAAAAACATCTCTATAACCACCACTAATGAACCCACTGTAAACTCTTTCTCTCCGGCAGACAATACCACCAATATCGCAGCAAACCCTAACTTAGTGATAACCTTCAGCTCAAGCGTTACTGTAGATACAGGTAATATTGTGATTAAGAAAGCTTCCGACGACACCACCGTAGAAACCATAGCTGTGGGTAGCGGTTTAGTTAGCGGCAGCGGTACAAGTACAATCACTATCAATCCATCTACCACTTTTATAGACAACACCGGTTATTACATTCAAATCCCAAATACGGCTTTTAAAAATGGTTCGAATGTTTATTATGCCGGGATTTCTAACACGACCACCTGGAATTTTACAACCGGAGACTTTACTCCGCCGACGTTTAGCTCTGTTTCGGCCAACCCAAGTTCTACCACGGCTGTAATTACCTGGACCACAAACGAAACAGCTTCCAGTCAAGTTCAGTACGGTCCAAATAACAGCTACGGTTCTACTACAGCCGAATCCGACACCTCGCCGCGGGTAACGAGCCATACTGTTAACCTTTCCGGACTGGTCCCATGCGCTACCTACCATTACCGAGTACGGTCGGCCGACGGATCCATCCACACCAGCATGGCATCTTCGTCGGATTACACCTTTAAGACCTCTGGCTGTACCAACGATACAGAACCCCTTAAAGACAGTAATGAAACTCTTGATGCCAATGCCGGGGGCACCACCTCTTTATCTGATAACAATCACACCATTACCGTTCAAGCGCCGGCTAATTTTACCGATGACGCTGCCTCTGTCGCTATCCAGATCCGCTCCTTGCCATCCACGACTATATTGAACTCTTTAGGTAATCCAAGTTCGACTGTTAATCTGATGGGTAATATTGTTTTCGATGTGAAGGCATTGATCAATTCTACAACACTGTTGGATAATTTTGATATCCCTGTAACCATCAGTTATGACTACTCAGACGCCGATGCAGAAAATTATTTGGAAGGAACTCTTCGACTATATCACTACCATGATAATGCTTGGTCGGCCTTAAACGACTGTGTAGTTACCACCTCTACAAATAACATAACTTGCACTGCTCCTGGGTTTTCTATTTTCGGAATATTCGGAGAGGTAAGATCTAGCTATGGTGGAGGCGACGGCAGCGCACCAGCCCCTCTCCCCTACGGGTGCACCGATCCTAAAGCAAAGAATTATCTCCCAAATTCGATTTCTGATAATTCAAGATGCCAATACCAAGAAGTGCTTGCCGTGCCAAGCAGTCCAGTCAGCAGTGTGAGCAATAAATTCTTCTTCAGCAAGGATTTCAAACCTGGAGCCAACCATAGTGACATAAAAGAGTTGCAAAAATATCTTAACGCCAATGGTTACATCGTAAGCTCCAACGGACCAGGATCCCCAAACAGCGAGACTACTACCTTCGGCAAGCTAACTGCAACGGCCCTGGCAAAGTTTCAGGCTGCCAACGGCATAAAACCTGCTAATGGGGTCCTAAACTCTGTTACGCGAGCTGTATTAAATGGTGAAAAAATTATTACCACGCCTCAGGTGCCCGCTCAGGATGCGCAAGCGTCCATCCAAACTAAAGTTCGAGATCTCACTGTTGGCATGACCGGCGAAGATGTTAAGCAGCTGCAAACGATTCTTATCAATCATGCTACGGGCCCCAAAGCAAATGAGCTCGAGAAAATAACAGCGACCGGCCTATTTAGCAGCTATACTAAAAATGCGCTAAGCGAGTACCAGGCAAAATATAAAATTTCACCTAGCTCTGGCTATTTCGGCAGCAAGACCCGCAGCCAAATGAAAGCTTTGGGAATTCCTGGATTGTGGTGGTAAAAAGCAAAAGACGAACACATGTGTTCGTCTTTATTTATTATTGGATAACTTGGCTCTGACCGCTCCCGCCCTGCTATAATTAGGGAATGAATAATACAAAGACTTTTGCCATTGTTACTGCGTTCGTTGGCCTAATCGCAGCAGGACTAATTTACTTTAACCGCCAATCCATATATGAGTATATCTTTAAGCCGACAGAAACAACCTTGCCAGCTCTAAATGTAAATGAAGAAAACGAACAAGTCGTTGCAGAAAACTTAGCCATCCCGTGGGAAATTGCTTTTCTGCCGGATGGAACCATGTTAGTAACCGAACGCATTGGCAAGTTGAAACATATCAAAACTAAAACCACTGTTATTGATATTGCCGGCGTTGCTCACCGGGGCGAGGGCGGCTTGCTAGGCATGGCCCTGCATCCGAATTTTAAAAATAACCGATTCATTTATTTATACTCAACCACTACTTCTAGGAACGGCTTAACTAACCGTGTGGAGCGTTACCAGTATGCTAACGATCAGCTTACAGACCGTAAAGTTATCATCGAAGGAATCCCCGGCTCTAATAACCACGACGGCGGGCGCATAGCTTTTGGACCAGATGGTTTGTTATACATAGGCACAGGAGATGCCCAGATGGCGGACAACGCTCAGGATAAAAATTCTCTGGCCGGAAAAATTCTCCGCATTACCGATGAGGGAAGCATACCCAGCGATAATCCGTTCGGCAACGCCGTGTATTCTTACGGCCATCGCAACGTACAAGGCTTGGCCTGGGACGCTTCGGGCCAGCTCTGGGCCACCGAACACGGCCCTTCCGGAGGCTCTACCGGTTATGATGAATTAAACAAAATTCAAAAAGGCAATAATTACGGCTGGCCGAACATCAAAGGCGACGAGACAGAGGCAGGGATGGTAAACCCGATTGTTCATTCTGGCAGCGAAGAAACCTGGGCGCCAAGCGGTTTAGCTCATTACAAAGGGTGGTTAATATTCAGCGGCCTGCGAGGACAGTCTTTGTATGCCACCAAGATTTCTAATGGCAAGCTTGGTCAGCTCAACAATTACCTGCGCGAAAAGTACGGCCGTCTGCGAGCCGTAGTTACCGGACCAGACGGCTTCCTCTATGTTTCTACCTCTAACACCGACGGCCGCGGCAGCAAAAAACCTAATGACGATAAAATCATAAAAATCAATTGGAAAGACTAACCCTTTGACAAATCCCTTGAAGTCTGTAAAATCTAATGCAGTTATAAGGAGTGAATATGCGAGAAATTATTAAGGAAAAGGGTTTGAATAAAGAAGTGGTTCTGCGTCTGGACGAAGGCGACGAACTGTTTGAAGTGCTCAGAAAATACGCCGCAGAAAATCGAATTCTTGGAGCAAAGTTTACAGCTATCGGGGCATGTTCTTCTATAAAAATTACTTTTTATTGCCCTCAAGAGAAAAAATACATCCCCACCGAAGCCGAAGGCGAACCTATTACCGAAGACTTGGAGGTAACAGGAATCATCGGAAACATCGGATGGATGGATAACAATCCTGTTATACATGCTCATGGCACTTTCTCCAAAAAGGACTTTAGTGTGATCGGTGGCCACATCTTTTCTGTTACTGCTTCGGCTACGCTAGAAGTAATGATCACTATTTACGAGGGTGAAATAACTCGTGCCAAAAACGAAGACTGGAATCTCAACCTGATGATAAAAAACTAAAACACCACGCGCGAGCATGGTGTTTTTATATTAAACCGTTCCTATTTAATACGGTATATTGCAATCTTCAAAACAATGAGCGCTTCGATTAAGATTAAAAATTTTCTCTCTTCCTTGCGCTCGGCTGTGCACGGCATCCACCGATTGCAAAACCTGCAAATGGTGCGTAACCGTAGGCTGTTTAAGATTCATTTTCTCTGTTAGCTCGCTTACCGTCATGCCTTCTGCAGATTTACCCAGCATGCAGACCAATTTATAGCGGCTCCGCTCTCCCACTACTTTAAAACAATCCGGACAAAGCTCCTCCTCCTGGGACACCGTCTGCGGCACCCATTCTGGACGAGGATATGTTTGGCTTACCTTACCTATTTTTTTCGATTTTGAGGACTTATCCCCAGTTGTATTGTTGTTCATAGATGACCATCTATATTATAATTTGTATAGATCAATATCAATATATAGTATTTTAATCTATGAAGCAAGCACAACACCTGGGGATTACCCATATTACCAAGCGAGACGGCCGCTTAGTTAGTTTTGAACAAGGCAAAATTACCAACGCCATCACCAAGGCTATGAAGGCCGCCAAAGAATTTCGCGACGAAGCTCCCGAACAAGTGACAGCCATCATAGTGAAGAAGCTTTTGGCAAGCAAAAGACTGGAACCGTCATTCGTTCCTACTGTAGAAGGCATTCAGGATGAAGTAGAAAATGAATTGATGAATCAAGGATTTACAGCGACTGCCAAGGCCTATATCCTCTATCGGGCCGAACATAAAGAGATTCGAGATAAGCACGGCGATGTACCGGAACATGTGCGCCGACTTACCGCCGAGAGCAAGAAATACTTTCTAGACAACCCTCTGGGTGAATTTGTTTATTTGCGTACCTATGCCCGCTGGATAGAATCAGAAAATCGACGCGAAACTTGGATAGAAACTGTTGACCGTTATATTTCGTATATGAAAGAGAATCTAGGAGATAAGCTTACTAGGCAAGAATACCAAGAACTCCGCGAAGCTATTCTTAAGCAGGAGGTTATGCCATCGATGCGCTTAATGCAATTTGCTGGTGATCCCGCTCGTCGATGCAACACGTGTGCCTACAATTGTACCTTTATCGCCCCAGCCCAAATTGAGGACTTTGCCGAAATCATGTACTTATCCATGCAGGGGTGCGGAGTTGGATTTACCGTCGAGAGCCAAAACATAGAAAAGCTTCCACAGATTCAGAAGCAAAATAAGTCCCATAAAGCTCAGCCTCATATAGTGGGAGATTCCAAGGAAGGCTGGTGTGATGCTCTTACTCTTGGCCTGACCACCTGGTATCAAGGCGGTGATGTAGATTTTGACTATTCCCAAATCCGGCCGGCTGGCGAGAGATTGAAAGTAATGGGTGGAAAGGCTTCCGGACCAGAACCGCTTCGTTCACTCTTGCAGTTTGCTAAAGAAAAGATACTCAACCGGCAAGGGCGTCGGCTCCGACCAATAGATGCTCATGATATTATCTGCAAGATTGGCGAATGCGTAGTAGCTGGCGGAGTTCGACGCACAGCGATGATAAGCCTCTCGGATCTGGATGACGCCGACTTAAGAGACGCAAAAAAGGGGCAATTCTTTGTGCATGAGCCACATCGCATGGTCGCCAATAACTCGGCTGTGTATGCGCAACGACCCACTAGTGCCGAGCTCATGGATGAATGGATCGCTCTTATGAAGAGCGGTTCTGGGGAAAGAGGCCTCTTTAACAGAGGTGCGCTGCATAACACTATGCCCGCAAGGCGGCAAAAACACTTTCAGGAGAGAGGATTTCTTAGCCCAGACGGCGTCGTAGAGGCCTCTGTAGGCACAAACCCATGCGGGGAAATCATTCTTCAATCCAAACAGTTCTGCAATCTCTCAGAGGTCATAGCCAGATCCCACGACACCCAGGAAACCTTAATCAGAAAGGCCAAACTCGCAGCCATACTGGGTACCTATCAAGCTTCTCTTACAAATTTCAAATACATCTCTCAAGACTGGGCAAAGCATTGCAAAGACGAGTCGTTGCTCGGCGTATCGATCACCGGACAATGGGACTGTGACGAAGTAAGAAAACCAGAAGTTTTACAAGCTATCCGGGACATCGCCGTAAAAACTAATGCTGAATTTGCCCAGCGGTTCGGTATCAACCCTGCCACTTCCGTAACAGCGGTCAAGCCTTCCGGTACAGTCTCCCAAACTTTTAATTGTTCATCCGGCATCCATCCGCGCCATGCCAAGTACTATATCCGCCGGGTAAGGATTTCTGCCACAGATTCACTCTTCAAAATGCTTCGCGATCAAGGCGTCCCCCATTATCCGGAGGTGGGTCAGAACCCCGACAATGCCACAACCTATGTTTTAGAATTCCCAGTCGAAGCTCCTAACAATAGCCGGTTTAAAGATGACTTTTCCGCCTTGGAGCAGTTGGAATATTGGAAAACAGTTAAGTTAAACTACACTGAGCACAATCCATCCGCAACCATTTCCGTGGGAGAAGACGAATGGATAGCTGTCGTGAACTGGCTTCAGGAAAATTGGGAGATCATCGGCGGACTATCTTTTTTGCCCCGATTCGACCATGTTTATAAGCTGGCTCCGTACGAAACAATCGATAAGCAAAAGTACGAAGAACTACGTGCAGGATTTCCTGAGATCGACTATTCAAAACTATTCTTTTATGAGCTGTCTGATGAGACCGAACAAAAACTCGAACTCGCCTGCGCCGGCGGAGCATGCGAACTAGAATTTACCCCCACCGGTGAGGTTGTAAAAAAAGAAACAGTGGCAGTGTAACTTATTATCCCAACAATTAACCATATGATGATGAATAAAAAATTTATTTGGCCCACGCTACTAGCAATTGCAATATTCACGGTGTTAGTCTTCGGGCTTCCAACCCTAACCGATCGCGACAGACAACAATCCCCACAGCAGAATGACGTAGGCAGCACCGCTAGCAATGCTGACATAAAAACTCAGAACGTTTCCATCACTGTACAAGGCATATTAGAAGATCGCCAAGTGGCTTTTAAAGACGGGCAAACTGCCCTGCAAGCTCTGCAAAATTTAAACGACAATGATCCGTCGATACAGCTTTCCGTTAAAGAGTTTTCCGGCTTAGGTACTCTGGTAGAAAGCTTAGGAGGGATTAGTAATGGTACCGACGGAAAATACTGGCACTATAAAGTCAATGGCGCCTTGCCTATGGTGGGGGCGGACCAATACAAACTTTTGCCCGACGACAAATTAGAATGGTATTTTATTACTCCAGATGAAGCAAAATAATCAACTACTAATATTAGTCGGCCTGCTTTTGGCCGGTTTTGGAGCAACTATGCGCCTGCTCCCCCACGAGCCAAATCTTACCCCTATTTCTGCCATTGCCTTTGTGGGAAGCTTTTACTTGGGTAGACGGTGGGGGTTATTGCTGCCGTTGGCCGCGATAGCAATCTCCGATCTCGTCTTAGGTTCTTACCAATGGCAAGTCATGGTTAGCGTCTATGCTTCGTTTGGACTGATCGGCATTATCGCCTACGGAAGCGCGCAGCGACGCACTGTCTGGAAAACTGGCCTGTCTGTAGCATCATCCTCCGTACTGTTCTTTTTGATAACCAATGCAGCTGTGTGGTACTCCTCTACTTGGTATGAAAAAAGTCTTTCAGGGTTGCTGTATTCGTACGAATTAGGATTGCCGTTCTTCCGCAATATGCTCATAGGAGATTTCGCCTACACCGGATCGATAATGCTTTTAGCACAAATGGTAGTACTGTTTCGTAAAAGTTACCCCTTCAAGCTTAATTACACCGGAGTCACTCCTCTTTTCCGATTCTCCAGCCCAACATCATCCAAAAATTTGGTACAATAACCTCATAAGAAACAAACCAAAACCAAACAATTCATGGCTCAACATCAATCGATACAAATACCCTCTTTTAAAGGAGAGTTGCTAAATGACGCCCCGACTCTAGACAAATACAGCCATGACGCCAGCCTATTCGAAATCCGTCCCCAACTAGTAGCTTTCCCCAAAAATGCAGAGGATATTTCTACGCTAGTCAAATACGTAAAAGCCCATAAGCGCAACAACCCCGACTTGTCCCTTACCGCACGCAGCGGCGGCACCGACATGTCTGGTGGTGCTATAAATGACTCAATCATTGTCACGCTGGAAAGATACTTTAAAAAGATTGGCCCAGTTTCTAAAACAGGGGCTACTGTGGAACCAGGTGTGTATTACAGAGATTTCGAACCTAAAACCTTATCTAAAGGCTTGCTCTTTCCATCTTACCCTGCCTCTCGCGAAATCTGTATGATGGGCGGCATAATCAACAACAATTCTGGTGGGGAAAAATCATTGGTATACGGTAAAACTGAACGCTATGTTAAGCAACTAAAAGTGATCCTTTCCGATGGCGAAGAACACACCATTAAACCTCTAAGCAACGAAAAATTACAAAAAAAATTGGCAGAGGATTCCTTCGAAGGAAGGATTCACAAAAAAGTCTTGCGTCTTCTAGAGAAGAATCAAGATGTTATTGCCCGATCCAAGCCTGTCGTGAGCAAAAACTCTACCGGATACAACATTTGGGATGCATGGGACGGAAAAACATTGGACCTCACTAAACTACTAGTAGGCGCTCAAGGAACATTAGGAATCACCACCCAAGCCACCTTACGTCTGGTTGCGGCCAAACCTTTATCGGGAATGATGGTAGTGCTCATGCCATCGTTAAAAAATCTAGGCAACATCATAAATGCCCTCCTTCCGCTCCAAGCTACCAGTATCGAATCATTCGATGAACATACTTTAAAATTTGCGCTGCGCTTTTTTTACAGCTTTAGAACTACTTTAGGGTGGAAGCGATTCATTATGCTAGGCTTGAGCTTTATCCCAGTACTGAATAAAATGCTAAGATTTTTGCCTCATTTTCCTAAAATGATTTTACTCGTGGAATTCGAAGGCAAACGGCAAAGTGAGATAGACGCGAAGATCGATGCAGTAGAACATGCATTGAGAAAATTCGATGTTACCATGGAAAGAGCCCGCGACAAGCACCACGAAGAAAAATTTTGGGTTATGCGCCGAGAAAGTTTTAATCTCCTTCGCAAAAATATTAAACGCAAGCACGCGGCGCCTTTCATAGATGACTTAATAGTGCCACCACCCAATTTGCCAGAATTTTTACCCAAGCTTTACCAAATCCTAGACCGCCACAAACTTTTATATACAATCGCCGGCCATATGGGCGATGGCAATTTTCACATCATCCCTCTTATGGATCTGACTAAATTGCGAGAAAGAAATAAAATTTCGGCAGTTCTGCAGGAAGTCACGGACTTAGTGGTTAAATACAAAGGATCTCTTTCGGGAGAACACAACGATGGGCTCGTCCGTGGGCCATTTTTGGATCAGATGTACCCCTCTAAAGTAATAGAAATCTTCTCTCAAATCAAAACCATATTTGATCCTCAAAACATTTTCAACCCTCATAAAAAAATCACTTCGGATTGGAGCTACTCCGAACAACATATTCGTAAAAAATTTTAATTAATAAAAGAAAAATGACTAATAAGAAGGTGTCCGTTATTTGGATAATTTTCATTCAGTGGGTTCTAGCCCTCCAATGGCTTCACTCAGGCTGGGGAAAATGGTCTAGCGGGGGGTTTATGACAAATATTGCCACAACACTGGGAAGCTTTGCAGAGAAAACTTCCTACAAAGCCTACGCCGACCTGCTTTACACCGTAATCATTCCGCGTGCAGAACTCTTTGGTAACATAATTCGCACATCAGAAGTGTTGGTTGGCGCAGCACTCTTACTAGGCGGGGCATGGTTATTGTATAAAAAAAGTTTACCTACACCAGTTGCAGCTCTCCTCGTATTGGCATTGCTTGGAGGAGCCGCAATGAACCTCAACTTCTTTCTGGCTGCAGGCTGGTCTAGCCCGGCTGTGTGGGGTATCAATACAGTGATGGGTTTAATACATCTTATCTTAGCAATTGCGTACGGATATAACCGCCGCAACCTGTCGTAACTTCTTAGCAAGGTAAAAAAATCCTCACCGAAATAGGAAAAGTTCATATGTAAGCCGTTGACAAAAACAGCTTTTTTCTGTATAGTTTGATGTTATTCAGGAGGAAATATGAACGTTCAAGACAGGATAATCGTGGCTCTAGACACCGACGACCCCGACGAGGCTATCGACATAGTCTACGACCTGAAAGATTTTGCAGGTATGTTTAAGGTAGGTTCGGAACTATTTACGTCCAACGGACCGCTAATTGTAGAACGGATAGTCTCTGCTGGCCTTAAAGTTTTTTTAGATCTCAAATATCACGACACGCCCAACACTGTCAGTAAAAGCGTCGCCGAAGCGGCCAAACTGGGAGTAGACCTGATCTCGGTCCACCTCTCCAGCGGAGAAAAATGCCTCAAAGCTGCGATGGCCAACAAAGGCAGAAGCAGACTATTCGGAGTGACCGTACCCACTTCTATCGGCGAAGATGAGTGTTACAGAATTTACGGCCGCAGCCGAGAAAAGCAAGTGTTTCATCTGGGCTTATTGGCTGCAAACAGCGGACTCGACGGAATAATCTGCGCAGGGAACTCTCACGAAGCCGGACAAATTAAACAGGATCCACGCTTTCAAAATTTACAGATCCTGTGTCCTGGTATCAGGCTCAGTTCAGACCAAAAACACGACCAGTATGCTACCGTCGACCCTATTGACGCCATAAAAAATGGGGCCGATTACATCGTGCTTGGGCGAACAATTACTCAGCATCGCCACACCGCGGCTCATTTGGGCAAAAAAGAAATCATAAACGCGATGATTAAAACTGCTCTGAAAATGTAGACACATAAAAAACCGACCTTCTTACTTGGTCGGTTTTATTATTGGCAATTGCGCTGCTTACGCAGGCGCATACTTTGACTGATCGTAGTAGATCTTCCCATATTCCGGAAGTTCGATCTCGATCTTGCCGGTGTTAGTGCCGCGGAACGTGGTAACGCTCAGATTAGGCGGAACGCGATGGGTATCCCACCATAAAAACTGTTCCTGACTCCAATGCTTGAGCAATCCCATGATCGTAAGCTTGGTAAGGTGGTGAGTGAATCCCCATACTCGCTTTCCGGGATAATCCCGAATAAGCTTATCAAACCAGCGCCTAACGCGGTCCCTTGCCCTGGCAATATTCTCTCCCCCAGGGAAGCAGTAATCGTACTTGCCGGCAAGCCGGAACATAGCGCGCTGCTCCGGATGAAAAACGTGGTAGATACGCCAGTCATTGTACAAAGCGCACAATCCGTGCTCCTGTTCGCGGATGCGATCTTCTTCGCGGATCTTTACCCCATGAAACTGCGGACAAAACATCTTTACATTCTCGAATGTTTGCCAGGTTCTTTTGTAAGGCGAAACAAAGATCACGTCGGGAATTTCGATAAACTCTGCTAGGGCCTTGCCGGTTTGCTGTGCCTGCCATATGCCCATTTCGGTGAGCGGAGTTTCCGGATCACTGCATCCCAAAGAGTATTTCTTACGCATCTGGATGGCCAACTCTACCAACTCGCTCTTCGGCGGCTCGCGCATCCAGTCCCCTTTTTCACACCTTGCATCCCAACGGTTATATAACCGTTTGAACACCTGATAATCCGGGTCGGCTGCCTTAAGCGCCTTCAGGATGTTGTAATTTGACTGCCCGTGACGAACCAAGTTCAGTTCTGCAGGCCATATCATATTATTGCCATTCATTATTATGCCCTCCAAATTCGATTTTAGGTTTTATGATAACACTTTTAGGCTTGTTTGTCAATGATATTTGCACTTATAATTGCTGTTCAAAGCAAAATTTGTTATTATGAACCCTCATAGATAGGAGGAAAAATAGATGTCTCAATTAGCCGGAAGGCCTAAACAACTTATCCTAATCAGACATGCAGAATCGGCTCGGAATGAAGCCAAAAGAGGTAGAAATGGACAGAAACCAACTACATATTTTGCAGACGAAGACGCCCGCAAGTTGGTCAAAGGCATAGGTGATCACATGATACCAATTACCTTGCCTGGATTCGAGCAAGCCGTTAAAGCAGGATTTTATTTGAAGGCCCATTTCGGTAAGCCAGATTTTGTATACGACTCAGAATACCGTCGCACCGAACAAACTGCCAATACCGCTTTAACTGCGTTCACTGATAAGGAACTGAACTCTGTAGAAAGACGGAGTACAACCTTTCTCAGGGAACGAGATCCAGGTTATACCTATGACATGACAGAAGAGGAAGTCGAACGACACTTTCCCTATCTCCGAGAGTATTGGAGAACCATGGGTGGATTCCACGCAGCCCCTCCCGGAGGAGAAAGCTTGTCTAAAGTTGTCGAGCGCGTGCGTTCATTTATTACGGAAATTTTCCATACCCGCGACGATCAGAATGTCTGGATCTTCACACATGGCGGAACGATCCGCTGCATCCGCTATCTTCTGGAACACTGGACTGAAAAAGAGTTCGTAGAAACTCCGGGTCCGGACAACTGTGGGATTACTGTCTACAACCAGACCATGGTTCCGATTAGTATCAACGGACAGCCCAGCGTGCGCAAAAAGTTGGTATTAGATAGGTTCAATGACACCGAATGGAATAAACTCCCATCGGCAGAAGGCCGCGCCCGTGAGGCATATCACCATGACCTAATATACGGTCGACGCTAAAACAATAAAGCACATCCATGCTTAAAGGATGTGCTTTTTATATTTGTTATTTAAATTGAACTAAAACTATTACGAACCGGATGGAATGTCAGTATAAGCTCCCCCCACTTGCCCGCCGGTTGGTGCTAGTTTTACTTCTTTGGTATCGATAGGTCCAATTAATGAGCGCTGTAGATTTCGCGGTGCCGCAGAAACCTGAATATCTTTTGGCAAAGCATACCAGGGCACCGGCTCCATGCGGATATTTTTAGCATTGCCAGTAACCGGTCGATTGGTGTTTGCATCATAAGCTACCTGGATTATTCCGGCAGGAACATCGAAATCTCGGACAGGCTGGCTTGCCGTAGCCGCCAGCATAAATTTTTGCCAAATTGGTGCTGCCGTAAACACACCGTCTGCCCCTGCGCGCATCAAAGAACTGTCATTATTCCCCGTCCAAACACCTACTGCCAACTGGGGAGTAAACCCAAGCGTCCAACCATCTTTCCAGTTTTGAGTAGTGCCAGTCTTAGCCGCAACCGGACGATCCGGTAAGTTAAGCGGGTTATCTTTACCGAAAATATATTGGCGGGATTGGTCATCCGTCATTATACTGATTAGTTCGTACACAGCTTCCGGATTAATCACTTGAGCTGGGTTGTTACTAGAAGCCTCTAGAGTTTTGCCATGCTTGTCTTCAATGCGCATGAAGGGACTGCTTAAATCCCCCTTCCCACCATTGGCAATTACAGAAAAGGCGGTAACGTGATCAACCAATTTCACCTCACAGCCGCCCAAAACCAAAGATAATCCGCAATTCTTCATGGGAGAGGTGATCCCTAGGCTTTTTGCAGTGTTCACAACATTATCTACTCCAACCGCAGCCAAGGTGCGCACAGCGGGTACATTTAAAGAGCCTGCCAATGCTTTGCGGATAGTAATCAAGCCGCGGAAACCGCCGTCATAATTTTGCGGCGCGTATGGGCGTCCTCCGGCAGTTCCGAACACAGTAGGCGCATCTAAAACTTTCGACAAAGGGGTGTAGCCGAACTCCGGCTTAAATGCTGTTAGGTATGCGTAAGGCTTAAAGCTGCTTCCCGGCTGGCGCAAAGAAGAAGCAACGTTTACATTCGGTTCGAACTTGCAATTTTTACCAATCACACAGCCAGACGGCTCGGCGGCACCAAAATAATCTTTACCGCCGGCCATTGCCACTACTTTGTTGGTAGAAGGATCAACAGCCACTAAGGCCGCATTATAAGCGCGGTATTTGGTTTTATTGGTTTCTGCCCCTTCCTTTACAACCTGTTCCGCCAAATTCTGAAGATTCATGTCCAAAGCGCTGTAAACTTTTAAGCCGCCCTCTTTTAAGAATTCGGTACCGTACTTGTTAGTGAGGTAATTTTGCACCCACGACACAAAATACGGGGCCACCAGTTTTTGGGAATTAGGCAAAAAAGCTACAGCCGTAGTTTCGGCCTGATGCTTTTCCTGTTCGGTAATATAACCTTGCTCCAGCATTTTTTGGAGCACTAAGTTTTTGCGATCCTCCAATGCCCCGCTATTCGCCCCAGTCGGGCTGTAATAGCTTGGGCGCTGCGGAAGTGCCGCCAGGTAAGCGCTTTCTGTTAAATTGAGCTCCGAAGCAGATTTGCCGAAATAAGTCTTTGCCGCCGCCTCTGCTCCATAGCTGTTGCGGCCATAAGGAATTTCATTTAAATACAATTCTAAAATTGCATCTTTATCGAAGTGGGATTCAATTTTATATGCCAGCAAAACCTCGCGAACTTTTCTGCTATAAAGCTTCTTTCGGTCGAGCAAAGCGTTCTTGGCAAATTGTTGAGTGATAGTGCTACCCCCCTGTTCGATATTTCCAGTCTTTGAGTTGGCGATCATGGCGCGCACAATGGACGGTAAAGAAATAGCGCCATGGTTATAAAAATCCTTGTCTTCAATCGCAATAGTGGCCTCTTTTAAATGAGGAGAAACCTGGTCCAAAGAAATTTTTGAACGTTTGTACTCGCCATAGAATTCATAAATTAGTGTGCCGTCCCGAGAGTAAAGCTTGCTAGATTCCGGCACGTCTCGGTTTTGAATCTCTTCATAGCTTGGCAAAGAAGAGTTCACCGCGATCAGGTATGCGCTGCTGGCTACGCCTATTACGATGAATACCGAAGCAAATCCAAAAAATACTGTTGCGACCAACAGTAAAACCGATTTGCGTGTCCAAAAAAAGGCGTTTCTTAAGTTCATCTCTATCTCTATTTTAACTAAAAAAGCATGGTTGTTCAACCATGCTGAGTATTGGTTTCGTCGTTTTCTTCTACCTCGAACTCAACGTTTTGAAGCGGAAGAGTCTCGGGAATTAAAAAAGTGGCTTTGTCTTCATCTTTTGGGTCAGTGAAGACTTTTAAAACTTCGTTATCCGGATTGTTCGGATGAGGAGCATACTCGCCTGGATAAGAACCAGGACCGACTTCGCCAACGGACTTATGACCGTGATCAACAGCCATGCCTTTGGCAACCCCATGTTTGATGATGACCCATATCCTGCGGCCACCAATCATGCGCTTTTTGACCTTCATCTCTCCGGGCTGCGGTCGCACCCCAAGACCAGGCTTCATACCCTTTCTTATCATATTGGCCTCCTTGAGCGGTATTCCCGCGCCTTCATTGTAGCTTAAATAAATATAATATCAACCATAAAATAAGCTAATGCTAAACTTACCGCCCGCGCTTGAGCCGGCCTTAACGCGTAGGGGCGACTTTATAGTGCTGCAGCATAAAGCTGGCAATTGATCCCCAAGCAGGTGCGGCGGTGCTTTCGGCAAACTTAACGCTACGCGGATGATTAATGCGCACGAGCATGACAAATTTTGGATCTTCAACCGGGGCAAAGCCGATAAACGAACCGATATTGTTATTCTCTTCGTAGCCGCGGCCGTCTTTGCGTGGAACCTGAGCTGTGCCAGTTTTACCCGCTACGTAGTAACCTGGCACGCCGGCTTTGGTACCATGCCCTCTCTCCACAACATTAACCATCATTGCGGCTACTTCGCTGGCAGCTTTAGGAGATAAAATTTTTGTGCTCTGAGTTTTGCCGACTTCTTCTACTTTGCCATTGTTGCGTATGATATTCTTGACCACATACGGCTTTACCATTTCGCCGCCGTTAGCAATGGCAGAAAAAGATTGCACCAACTGAACCGGGGTAACGCTAATGCCCTGGCCAAAACTGGCGGTATAGTAGTTGATCTCTATGTTGCCTTTTAAGTTTCCCAAATCCCCTGCGCTTTCATTGACTTCCATACCCACTTTTTTACCGTAACCGAACCGGTTAATGTAATCGGAAAACTTTTTATGGCCTATCTTTGTCTCCAGGAATACGGTTCCAGTATTAAGGGATTGTTCGAGCACCTGACTCATAGTCTGGACGCCGTTAGCTTTTTTGTCCGAGTTTTTAATTGTATAGCTACCGACTTTAATCTCGCCGGTATCAACATAAGTCATGGACGGAGTAACCGCTCCCTCATTTAACGCAGCAGCCATTGTTAAAGGCTTAAAAATTGAACCTGGCTCATAAGCGCCGACAGTAACCTGGTTATTGTAAACCTCCGCGCTCGATACCTTGGAATAATTATTCAAATCAAAAGTCGGGTAGGTCGCCATGGCCATAATAGCCCCTGTCTTGGGGTCCATCGCCACCACGCTGCCGCTATCGGCACCGTGCTTTTCTACCGTATCTTTCAAAACAGCTTCGACTTTTAGCTGAATAGTCTTATCGATAGTCAATAAAAGCGAGTCTCCATCTTTAGCCGGCACGCCATCCCGCCTGCCGCCAAATATCCAGCGGCCGCTGTTGTCTTTTTCCTGCTGCAACGTTCCCTGAGTCCCGGATAATTCTTTATTAAAGGCCAGCTCTAATCCGTATACGCCCATTTTTTCATCGCCTTTATAACCCACAAAACCTAACAGCTGCGCCAACATAGAGCCTTCCGGGTATAAACGTGAGGTTTCTTTATCAAAGGCAATCCCGTCAAGATCCAGCTCCTTGATTTTTTCCTGCTCTGCCTCCGATAGGTCTTTCTTTAAAACTACATAACCCTTGTTCTTATCTTTGAGCTTTTCTTCCAACACCGCCCGGTCCATCCCGATAACTGCTGGCAGTTTTTCTAGTATCGGGCCGTTGTCTGTAATAACTTTGGGATTAGCGTACACTAGTATTTTTTCATCAGAGGTTGCAACTGTATATGGTTGGCCCGAAAAACTGTCTTGGATCATAATCTCCCCGCGGGTCGGAATGATCACATGCTCCCCTACATGCTGGCTCTCTGCCAATGCCTTGTAATAGCCTTGATGAAATAATTGCATGTAGGCCAAACGAGCCACAATTATAAGCATGCAGAATATGAAAAGAACAGCCAGGAAGACTATTCTCTTTTTAAAAACTTTTTCAAATGTAGCTTGCGCTGCAACCATAAGTCAGTAGTAGATTATTTAGCTTGGGCAAAAGTATTTCCGTTTAAAGTCTCGCTTTCAGTAACCGGCACCAGCCCGGTCTTGCTCAAATCACTGAGGCTAACAGTAGAACTCATTAATGATTGCTTAACCAATAATTTCTTTTGGATTTCTGTCTGCTCTTCGATAGCCGTCTGTGCTCGTTCCAATTCGAACCCTTTGGAAGAATAAGTATTAACCCAGAACAAGTGCAAAGCCAACATGCCAACCACGGCGGCCATTAAGGTTACCGATAAAGCCGGTACAAAGTTGGCGCTGAGCTTTGCGCCAATCCTAAAATTGGGCTTAGACTTAGCTCTGGTTACCGACCAGGCAACCGGAGCAGCTTTAGACGAAGATGTTTTGGTTTTAGAGGCGACGCTTGGGCCGATAAATGGAATGGCGGAAGTTTTTAACATTTGTTTTGGTTTTGGAAAATTTAGATTAGTTAAAGTTTTTGGATTACGCGGAGCTTGGCTGGCTTAGCGCGGCTATTATTCTCTAATTCTGCATCGCCAGCGGTAACGGCTTTTTTGGTAAGAATTTTCGCTTGAGGGGTTCGCCCGCATTTGCAAATTGGGAATCCCGGCGGGCAAATGCAGCCGGTGGCCAGTTCCTTAAAATAATTTTTTACGATTCTGTCTTCGAGAGAGTGAAAGCTTACGATCGCTAGCCGGCCTCCTGGATCCAGCAGGTTGAAGGCTTTAGGAAGAAAGGCTTCGAGGTTGGCCAACTCGCCGTTCACTTCTATGCGCAGTGCCTGAAAGATTCTGCGAGCGCTATCGGCCCAGCGGTGCTTTTCCGGTTTTGGCAGGGAGTCTTGGATAATCTTTACCAGGTCAGTGGTGTATTTTACGGCTTCATTGCTATTCCGGCCTTCGCTTGGTGCTTCCTCGACGACCCTTACTATATTCTGCGCGATCTTATAACTGTACTTTTCTTCGCCATAATCGGTAAAAATTTTAGCCAGTTCTTCGGCAGTTCTATGATGAAGCAAGAACCGCGCATCCGGCTGATTACTCGAAGTATCAAAGCGCATATCGAGCAATTCCTTATTCTGAAAAGAAATGCCGCGCTCAGAACCGTCTAGCTGATAGCTAGATAAGCCTATATCGGCAACAATACCGTCGATGTTGGCAAACTCATGATGAGTGATTATTTTGTCGAAGTCGCGAAAATTGCCGTGAGCCAATACCAACCGATCGCCTGATTGCTGGAATTTTGCTTTCGCGTTTTCTAGCGCAGCTGGATCGAGGTCGATAGCTAAAACTTTTCCGGCCGGAGACGACACCTGCAATAAAGCATCTGTATATCCCCCACCCCCAAGCGTGGCATCAACATAATTGCTGTCTGCTTGCGGCTGTAAATATTCGAGGACTTCTTTTAAAAGAACGGGAGTATGAGAGTACATTAGACCCCCAGGTCGCCGAGCTGCTCGGCAATTTGATTACTCTGTTTTTCTGTTTGTGTCTTGTACTTAGTCCAGAGTTCTTCGCTCCACAACTCGATGCGAGTATAGAGCCCCGCAAAGACCATTTTTTTGTTGATCTTGGCATACTCCTTTAAGTACCCAGGCAAGACAATGCGTCCCTGCTTATCGATTTCGCAGTCCATTGCTCCTGCAAGCATTAGACGAGAAAAAGCGCGCGTGTTGGCAGTAGAAATCGGGAGACTAGCCAATTTCTCTGCAAGCTTCTTCCATTCGTCTAATGTATACAGAACCAACGAATTATCCAGGCCGCGAGTGACAACAACTTTGTTTTTTAAATCCGAACGAAACTTGGCCGGGATGTTAACCCGCGCCTTATCATCGATGGATGCGTTGTATTCACCAATAAACATAACTAGCTTGTAGCTAGTAGAAAGTTAGTTTATGAGCCATCAACCCACTTTCTAATAGCCAAATTACTTAATTTTCTTAATTTCCAGTTATCCACTTATCCACCCACTTTTCCCCACCCAAACCCACTTCTATCCACTTGAAATCATTATAGCCCACAATCCCCCATTTCGCAAAGATTGCACGCAGCTCTCAAATTTAAAAAACCTTTTGTTTAAAAAGGTTTTTGATGTTTCTCAAAAATGTTCCACAGCTATCCACAAATATCCGCCAAAGTAGTTACCTTTTGTTAAGTTAAGGGAATTTGTTGACCCATAACAGCAAAAATGGTATTCTAGGAAGCTATTTTAAGGAGGAAAAATTATGAAGCCTTCGGAAATGTCCAGAGCTATTGCTGCTTACCGCAAGAACATCGTCCTGAGAGACTATGAACGGATCGCGGTATGAATCTAAACCGACACATGCGCTTGCGCTGAATATATGGTAAAAACTATGGACACAAAAAGAACCTACCCTCAGCTTAATTTGTGCCCCAGTTGCCGACGCCATGCCATTATTTTGCTATCCGAATGCACAAAATCAATGGGTTTTATGACTAAGCAGACTGGGTTTTCCATCATTCTGACTCTGTACGAACAGGAAAAGATTACTGCCGATGATTATCGAAAACTCTACGAAAATATCAGCACTTCTCCTTTAGCCATGCGGGGTGACCCGTGCAATGCTAAAGACGAAATTACGCTGATGCGTCTCGTATTCATCCACAGTGAATCTCTTAAAGGAGCTCGTTTGCTGGAACCATACTTCGCCTGCGGCGACAAGGATCCAATTCTGATTCGCGGCAGTCTTAGCGAAAAAACTAAAGCCATCCTCAATTGAGGATGGCTATTTATTTTATGCTTTCAAATTGGCGCGCAGTCCATACAATGCTACTCCGCAGGCCACCGAGACATTCAAACTTTCCTTTTGTCCACGCATAGGAATTTCGACAACGTCATCCACCAAATCGAGGATTTTTATGGTATGGCCCTTGGTTTCTTCGCCTAAGATAAGGGCTAAAGGTAATTCTGGGCGATATTTATCCAAGAGCGTCGTCTTTCTCTCTACATTATTTTCCAGCGCTACGATTCTTACTCCCTGCATCCGCAATTTTTTTAGCACAGGCAACAATGATTTGGATTTTTGCCAAGGAACAAATTGCTCTGCACCTAAAGCTACTTTGGCGATTTTGGGATCAGGAGGGCTGCCTGTGTAGCCCGTGAGGAAAATTTTATCGACCCCAAAGCTATCCGCGGTCCTAAAAATCGATCCCACATTATGAAGGGATCGAATGTTATGAGCAACAACAAACAAGCCAGGCTTACCGACCTGCGGCACCGCCTTCTTCTGGACCGTCCGTGTTTTTCTTTTTATCAATAATTTCTTTGGGGCCATATTTATTACTATGATATACAAAAATGGCTGCGTAGGCCATGGCCATCAGAGTATAATTGATAACCATAAACACCGGGTGACTCCAAGCCACCCCATGCTGGACTTCGTATGAAGAGATCGGATACAAGAACGGAGTGTGATAGAAATCCGGATGAGTAGGAATATCAATTAATATGTGAAGAGCCCAGCCAAGCAGAGGCCAAAAAACCCAAAATTTATAAGCTCCCCTATTCTTAACTTTAAAATAAATATTGCCCATCAAAAGCACTCCAATAAATACTGCTGCGAAAATTACCAGGCTATGGCTGTAATTATACATTTCGGAAGCGAAATGAAATGTCCAATGCTGGTCATTTTCGAAGGAAAACCTTTCGCCGGCAAATGTTTTGCCCGAGAAGATTAAATAAAAAAACAATGGGGTAAAACCAACTAGGTCCGGAGCAACACCAAAAAATGCGGCAAGATACCGCATTTTACGCAACTTCTGATACTTTAAGTGGAACAGTGCATTAGTCCACAGTGTGTGGGCGATTACGTCCATGCTTGAATCCTATGTAAACTTCGGCGGTTAGTTATTTACCCCGGTTCATTACTTCGTTAACTTTGGTGACAATCTGATCAATTGATTGTTCGCTCTTTAGCAGGTAATCGGTCACCCCGGCTTCTAAAATCTTACTGACCGTTGTCGGGTCGCTTAAGTTGGTTAACATTACCACAGGCGTATCAGCGATTTCCGGAGCTGCCTTCATTTCCCATACAACCCCAATGCCGTCGAGCTTAGGCATCATAATGTCGAGGACTACAATGTCGGGTTTAATTTCCTTAATTTTAGCGATAGCTTCTTCGCCGTCGTAAGCTGGAGTAACCTCGAATCCGGCTTGCTGGAAGCCTTCTACCAAGGAAGTCGAGATCATTTTATCATCTTCTGCACACACTATCTTCGGCATTTTTTTCAACTTAATAATATGGATATATTATACCCTTTTCTAAAAAAGTTATCCACAATAAGACTATTTCCAAACCCAGACTGTGCTAAGCCTAACTAAGAGGCAGGCTAAAGGAAAAGGTCGAACCCAAGTTTTCACCTGCGCTTTCAGCCCAGATTCGGCCCTTGTGCGCTTCGACTATCCCTTTGGAAACTACCAGACCCAAACCTGTACCCTTGCGAGAACGGTCGAAAGTCTTAAGCTGCTTGAATTTAGAGAACAATACAGCCAAATCTTCGCGGCTCACCCCTAAGCCTGTATCCTTAATCGCCACCGTGACTTCGTTTCTTTCTGGGGATGATGTTAAATTAACGTCAATCTGGCCGCTGTCGGTATATTTAATGGCGTTGCTAAGCAAATTATTTAGCACCTGCGCTACGCGTACTTTGTCGCATTTCACTTTGATAACCCCAGGTGTAATGAAGTTCAAAGTTAAATGCTTTCCCTCCGCCTGCGGCGTAAAGGTTTGGATTTCCTGCGTAATAATCTCGGACAAATCGTATTCCTGGATGTTTAAATCAAACTTACCGGCTTCGATTTTCGCCACATCTAAAAGATCGTTGACTAATTCGAGCATATTGGTGGCCGCAAGATCGATGTTAGTCACACTGTCTTTAACCTTCGCTGCTTGCAGCTGTTGCTGAGCGCCGGACAAATTCTTTAACAATGCCTCGCTAGACCATCGAACGGCAGTAAGCGGGGCGCGCAGTTCGTGCACCATCATAGCGGTAAACTCCTGACGTAATTTTTCTAAAGCCTTATCGGAAGTTACGTCGTGCAAAATCACCGCTACCCCGCGGTGTTCGCCGGAATGTTCCCGCACAGGGGTAATTGTTATCTCTAAAGCCTTATCATGAACAAACAACTCTTTAATTTCTATCGGCATGCCTTTAGCAAGAGCTTCGTCAATTTTAGTGCGGAGGTCCACTTTTCCGGCAAGGCTGTCTACGATATCAAACATAGTAATCTCCCTGCCCACTGGCAGAGTCAATAAGTCCACGACGGCTGGATTGTAAATTTGTAGCTGATTATTTAAATCTACCATCATTACTCCGTCTGTCATGGCAGAAATCATGCCAGTCAGCTTACCTTTTTCGCTCTCTAGCATCGTCTGCAGCTGTGCTACCGCCACGGCTGCTTGGTTGGTAATAGTAAACAAGACCGCCGACTGCTGCCAGCCAAACAAACCCGCTTTGGACGAAGAGATGTTAATTAACCCAAGCAATTCGTTGCCTATAATTACGGGAATATTTACAAAAGACCGAACGTCAACTTCTAGCTGGTCGTCCAGAATCGCGCCGCCGATTCGCTCATCTAGCTTTATGTCGTAACCTTGGGGCTGGCACAATAACTGCGTAGCCGCCACCATATGTTCTTTAACCTCCGAAATGAATCTATGATTTACAGTTTTATGAACGTGGCATTTAAATACCAGCGGATCTGCTTTGTTATAAAGCATGAAAGACACGGTTTCATATTCGAGCAAATTACCGATGCTATTAGTTATGATTTCTATAATCTTGCTACCCTCCAATGAATAGCCGATGCGTTCGCTAATCTCTTGCAGCACCTGAATCTGGTACATGCGCTGCTGCAATTCCAAAGACTTGTTGGCCTGGCCAACCAAAGCTTGGCGCTCGCGATAAATGCGGCGCAAATACACAAACAGCACTATCCCTAATACTGCAAAATCTAATAGCAATAAGAGCTTGATAATCATGACTTTGGCTTGATTAATGAACAAACCAAACTCGGTTTATGCATAGGGCCCTGGTACTCGGCTGCAATCTGGGGGTACTGCGTAAACAATAAATGCAAAAAATGAGTAGTAAGCAGCTGAGATAAACGCGAAAATTCTTCGACAGTGGCCTGCAGAATGCTGGGATAATCTCCAACAATTTGCACCACCTGTCCGCGGCTATTAACCTCCAACCCTTCCACCCTGTTTACCGTATCGACAGCCAAAGTTGGGCCCAACAAAATCATTTGCTGTTTAACAAATTGGGTAATAAACTTTTTATAAAATTGTTCTGCTACCATTTAGCTTTTGTTATTGTTTTTGGTTTCTGGTATTAAGCATGTGAAGGAAAGCTGTTGGCTAAGAAGACAGTCCGCAAGCGCTGTCGCGAAGCGACAAAAGCGCTGTCTTCGTGCCAGCAGCTTTGCTTCAAATTTGATTTATTATACCATAAACTATTGACAATCGCCAAGAAATGGTGTACAGTTTATCGTTGAAAGAAAAACTTATAGGAGGTAAAGATGCTCAGCCAATTATACAGATTTGACCAATGGTCCATTGAGAAAGCTGAGAAGTTCAGTAAAAAAATTCAAATTTGGACCGGGAAAAATAACTTCTTTCTGGCCAAATTCATGGCAAAGCTTGCCCACGCCCCATTCTTGGCGGTACTATTTTATAACCCGAATCAGGCTCCCCTGGCGGCATCTCTGTTTACATTCGGATGCTTCAATCTATTCTTCTATATATTTTTTACTAAGGAGGTAATTAATTATAATGAAGACCGGATTTTAAGCCAGGCAAAAAAGGGAGTCAGCAACGAGCTAAAGGTTAAGGAATCGGCCATAATAGTTAGGCTTTCCAAGATATTCTTACTATTCTTTAGTCTTGCATTCGATTTACTACTAAGCTCCACAGCACCCCCCGTAATGCCAATTTTTTGGTTGCTTTTATGGATCAGTCTAGTTTTTCTGGCATGCGACAGCTTGCCACCCTCGGAAAGTAAGCTCAAACAGAAAATAAAAGAACTCAAAGCTAGTCTAGCTCCGGCGCAGCCAGCTACTAACGCAGCGTTTCACTCCCTAAAGTGAGACGCTTTTTTATTTTTATAAGATTATTTAAACGCGCCTTGGCCGCCGCGCATAAACGTAGTTTTAAATTCTTTCATACGGCCAAACCCGACTGAATCGCGAATGATATTTCGCGCCAAAAATGCCGGTACGCGCGCTACCGTAAAGTCTTCGTATTTTTGGTTAATTTTATCTAAGGCTTGTAACAGCTGATTGTTATATTTTTTGCCGCCAAACAAACTTGGCTGAGAGACCTCCGGGACCAATCCTGCCACAGTGACGCCAATTAAGTAACTATGCTTTTCCAGCTCCTCTAACGGTATACTCGTTTGGCGCAACAAAGCCAGGCATTCCAAATAAATATCCCGCCCGTCCTGGACATAGCCCCCGATGCGGCCGCCGCGGCTAGCGCATAACCGTTCCGGGTCGTGCACATGCACATGAACCGTATCGCCCATTAGGCCGTTAACCCTCAGGCGGATACCCACCATTTCCGACAGCTTATACAACACCGGCTTCATCACTTTTTTGCTCCTAAACTCCATGGGGATAGTATACATATGACCGATAGACTTCATCGGATCTGCAATAACTTCTTTACCAAAGCTTTCCTTCCAGCTGCCTTCCAACTGCCCCATGCTATGCAGGTGATGACCCTGAATGCCAAAATGGCTAATTAATTTTGTAGACGGATAGTCGCGCAAGTCGGCTAAGGTTTTTATTCCAAGCTTATTCAGCCGGCGCTCCATGCGGTTGCCGATTCCGGGGATATCGGTAAGCTGCAAACGGTCGTAAAGAGAATGCTTGTCTTCCGGCCGCACCACTACTAAGCCATCCGGCTTCTGCAGATCGGAAGCAATCTTAGCCACAAGCTTGCTGTAAGATAGCCCCACACTGCAGGTTATATAATCGCCGACTTCAGTCTTCATGCGAGTTTTGATTTCTCTACATATGCGCTGAGCTTCTTGCCACGGATCCACGCGCACCAACCGCTTCTTACCTCCCAGCTCCATTGGCACGCGGATGTTGCAAGCTTTGGTTAAATCTAAAAAGGCTTCGTCGATGCTGTATTTTTCTATGCGGTCGGTATAGTCTTCGAACACCTTTAAAAACCGAGCAGTATAAAAACGGTATTTTTCCGGATGGGTTTTGGTTAAAAAGATCTTTGGGTATATACGCCGCGCTTCCCATACCGGCGTTCCAGTTTTAATGCCCCACTTTTTTGCCTCCACGCTGGCAGCGATAATGATGCCACCGAGATGTTCGCACACCCCCACCGGATGGCCGCGCCAGGCCGGGTTATCCTGCTGCTCGACAGTGGCAAAGTAGGAATTCATATCAATATGGGCAATTATTTTCTGTTGAGATGTTAAATTATTATGGCCGGCTTGCTTCATATTCTTATGGTATACAATCGTTCACCTAATTGCAAGTGCATAACTTTAAATCGCCTAAATATAACAAAAAACCAGCGCCACAACACTGGTTGTAATGAAAAGAATCAAATCAATTTTTTGGTGGTATTCGGTTTTACATCAATCCTTTGCGAACCGCTACATGCTGCTTTTTGTGGAAAATTAGAATGGCAATCGGCATAATCAAATACGACACCCAGAAATTAACGGTTAAGTATTTATCGCCGCCGATAACCTCGCGGGTGATTACCAAGTCTATAACTAGGCTGAAGACGAGCCAAATAATTATAGTTAAGAAAATTTCCAGATAATTAACCACCCCGAGCCTGCGGGCAACAGCAATCGAGACTGCTGCTAAAAATACGTAGTAAGCAATGAGAATCGGCAGTAATTCTATATTGAGAAGCCGAAAAAAGACAATTCGAGTTGCTAGCAGCAAAACCTGAACGATCGCAGTCTTTAGTATGAGTTGTCCGGGGGTCATATTATTCCGCCTTAGTTTTGGTTACGCGCTTTTTAGCGACGCGCTTTTTAGCAGGAGCTTTGCGCTTAGGCTTAGCGGGAGCTTTCTCTACATCGTCAAAGCTCCAAGCAGTATTAGCCGCTGTGCGGCGGAATGACTCAAAGCTTTCTACGCGGGGAGAAGAAGTCTTAACAGTTATTTGCTTTGGAACACTAGCCGGCTTGTGGGTGTTTTGCTTGTGACTGCGATGACCGCGAAGATTGTGAGGAAGAAAGCCATGAAACCAACGAGTTACGCCCCGCTCTTCATAGATCATCTTATACCAGTCTAGCCCTAGCCATACGCCATACCATCCGCCCAATACTACCGCTAGCAGCATTGTGTAAAAATCTATTCCAAAAAGGATATTAGGAGCGATATCAAATGCCGGACTATTCGGATAGAAACTTGCGAGTATATCATAGATGACAAACACTGCCCTATGGAACATTAAAAAGATCAATACCCCCAATAGAGTGGTTAAAAAAACGTATAACGCTTTGCGCTTAGACTTATCCATTGTTTTTGTATTTATTTCTTAAGTTCTGCTATTGAACCTGTAAATTTATTATACCATACAAAGCAAATTCTAGAAAAAGAATTCATATGCGGATATGATGCAAATGACGGGTTTCTTCTAAATATACCTTCGAGATCTAAATAAAACCGCCAATACGCGGTTTTATTTTGTAATAATTATTTAATACTGAGAATGCTCTTCTTGTAACTATCTAAGTGGTCCAGCGCTATAGCTGTTCCTTTAGCTACACAGAGCAAGGGCTCTTCGGCCAAGTAGCAAGGTACGCCGACCGCTTTAGAAATATATTGGTCTAAATTGCGCAGCTGAGCGGTGCCGCCTGTCATGATCATGCCTTTATCGATAATGTCGCTGGCTAATTCTGGCGGAGTGTCTTGCAACACTGTTTTTACCGCTTTGACTATACCTTTCAATTCTTCTTGAATGGCCTCGACAACTTCGTTAGTAGAAATGGTGACGGTTTTAGGCAGACCGCTTACGTTATCGCGGCCTTTGATTTCCATCACTTCCTCTTCCGGCAAGGCCAAAGCGCTTCCGATATTGATTTTAATTTCTTCCGCAGTTCGCTCCCCAATCGCTAAGCCATGCTTCTTGCGGATGTATTCTATAATCGCCGCGTCAATTTTATTTCCGGCTACACGCACAGAAGTTGAATTGACAATACCACCAAGCGAAAGCACAGCTACGTCGGTAGTGCCGCCCCCCATGTCGATAATCAAGTTGCCGCTAGCGGAAGAAATAGGAATGCCTGCCCCGATGGCCGCAGCCACGGTCTCTTTAATTACGAAAGCAGTTTTGGCGCCAGCGCTGCGAGCCGCATCGATTACCGCGCGGCGTTCTGTGGAGGTAATGCCGCCTGGCACGCTAATCATTACTTCGGGACGGAAAAAGCGCACCTTTCCTAAGGCCTTGTTAATAAAATATCGAAGCATGGCTTCGGTCACGCGATAATCGGCGATTACGCCGTCACGCATCGGACGGTTGGCAATGATAGTTTCTGGGGTGCGGCCGAGCATTTCTTTGGCTTCCTGACCCACAGCTAAAACACGGTTGTCGTCCACCGAAATTGCCACTACAGTCGGCTCGTTGATAATAATTCCTCGCTTAGGAACATGCACCAATACATTGGCTGTGCCTAGGTCGATTCCAATCTTGTTTTCGAACATATACATTACATTTTAGCCTATTTAAGGGGTTCGGGCAACGCTGCTACGCGGACAATTTTTGCGCCAATCGCCTGAAGGCGTTCTTCTATTCTTTCGTACCCTCTGTCGATCTGGTAAATATTATCCAGCTCCGTTTCTCCGGTTGCAATGAGAGCTGCTATTACCATCGCCATGCCAGCGCGAATATCTGGCGAGCTGATTTTTTTGCCGTTCAATCTGGTCGGGCCATTAACCATAACGCGATGAGGGTCGGCCATGAAAATATTTGCGCCCATGGAATTAAGTTTATCTATATAAAATAATCGGCCTTCGTAAATTGTTTCAAAGATAAGCGAAGAGCCTTGCGCCTGGGTCATTAGAACAGTCATTGGCGCCTGCAGGTCTGTAGGAAAACCAGGGTATTCATGAGTGACTATGTCTTTCCGAATTGCCTGCAGAGGTTTTGTTGCCGGCTTAACAGTTACGCTGTTTTCGGACAAAGAAAAATTAATGCCGATCTGCTTAAAGAACTGCCATAGTACTTCCAAGTGGTTAGGATTTATTCCAGTGACAGTGATTTCGCTGTTGGTGGCAGCTGCTAAAATCGCAAAAGTTCCTGCCTCGATACGATCAGGGATAGTGATGTATTCTCCCCCATTGAGCTTCTCTACCCCGTCGATAACTAAATGAGGCGAACCGATACCGGAAATTTTAGCTCCGCATGAATTTAAAAACTCAGCTAAGGCTACAACTTCAGGCTCCATTGCAGCATTGATAATCTCGCTTCGTCCTGGCGTCTTACAAGCCAGCATCATCATAGCTTCTGTACCTGTAACGCTAATGCGGGTAAAGACTATTTTTGCCGGACGCAACTGCTTGGCTTTTAAAGTATAACCGTTATCGTGATCTTCTACTTCGATGCCAAACTCCCTAAATCCTTGCAGAAAAAAATCAATCGGGCGGTTGCCAATTACGCAGCCTCCAGGGTAAGCAAAAGTTACTTCGCCATGCTGCATTAAGATAGGAGCCGCCAGCATCATAGACGAACGGGTTTTTTGGTGAAGATGAGGTTCGATATGGCTCTTGAGAATTTTTGGATTGCTAATAGTGTAATCAGCGCCATCTTTAGAAATTTCCACTCCTATATCTTCCATAATTTCTACCAGCCGGCTAATATCTTCTATATCTGGCACGTTTAAAATCTTGGACGGTTCGTCCAAAATCAAACTGGCTGCCAAAGCCTTGAGAGCGGCGTTTTTAGCGCCACGGACAGAAATCTCTCCGCCCAGCTGCTGGCCGCCGGTGATGATAAATTTGTCGTCGTGGGAAGATATAGACATAGTCCTTATATTTTATATCCAAACTCATAAACCAGCAATAAATTCGCAGATTTGTTATAATTAAAAGACAAATGGACAAAACAACCCGCTATTTAATTCTAGTTTTCATCTTTATAGTATTTTTGGCTCTGGCCCCGCTTATCGTGCTTTACGTAAGCGGGAGGAATTTTAGCTTTAACGATTTTTCTAACGGTACGGGAATATTGGACATCCAAAGCGAACCTAGCGATGCTCAGGTTACATTGAATGGAAACCCAGTCGACAACACACCGTCAACGGTTCGATTCATCAAACAAGGCAATTATGCCCTGGAAGTTAAAAAAGCCGGATACCACACCTGGCGCAAAGAACTATTCATTGAAGCTGGAAAAGTCACTTATGCCGGCCATCTAAATGACTCAGTAAAACTCTTGCCCGATCAGCAGCCTGTGAAAATAACTGATGGCGCAGTGATTGCCATGCAGGTTGTAGACAACAACTTAATTTACACACAGAGCAACGGCACAGCCACTGTCTATAGCTTGAATGAACAGAAGGTTACCCGAACCGCCCAGCTCAAGCAAGGCATAACTCATCTAGGCAAAGCTTTAAACAACAATTTCATTCTGGCCAGGACCGGCCAAGAAAAATTATATGTATTGGATGTACGTACTCTCATTCTTACCGAGCTCCCTGAAGAGCTAATTCTTAGCCAGAACATTGAGCTTATCTCCAATCAAGACTTGCTCATCCAACGCGATACCGAATTGCTAGCCTACACCATCGCCTCTTCCAACGCGCCTCGATTGGTAACCAAAAATATTCGGGCCTTCACCACCAATGGCAACACTGTTTACATCGCCACCCCGGGAACCAATGGAATAGAAACTTATCTATGGGATGGAGAAACTTTATCTTTGCAAAATATTCTATTTGCCGGAGCCATTGAGAACGGTAAAAACACTGAGCTGTATCTGACTGCTCACAAAGAATTGTTTTTAAAGGTAGACCGCTCGCTTTTCCGCATCAATAACCGGCCTGAATTAATCAATAACCAAGTCGAACAAGTTTCGTTTAACGCTGTTCGCCAACAGCTCACCTATAAAACACCGGCCGAGATATACTTTTACAATTTTGCTTCTGGCTTGCCAGAACTCTTCCACCGTTCGACTGCTACCATCACCAGAACCTTCGTGATTCCGGAATTAGGATACGGATTTATTGCCATTGAAAACAATGCTACCGCCATAGAAATAGACAAGCGCAACGGGCAAAACCAATACAATATATTTAAGGATGCCGCAATTGCCGACATGGCCCTAAGCGGAAACGAAAATCAGCTAGTTATTCTAGCTGATCAAACGCTTTACACTATAGTTGTAAATAATTAAATTTATTTGATTCCCAACGCTTTATCAATTGCATGATTAACCATACGATCCGCGTCTTTGTTGTAAGCGCGCAGCACGTGCTTAAACTCATATTTATCAAAATCCGTTAACAGCCTTTTTACCTGGACAGCCAATTCTTGCAGATGAGGCTGTTTTATTTTATATTCTCCGCTCATTTGCTTAACGATAAGCTCGGAGTCCATAGCAATATCAATTTCAACGGCGCCCAACACGGCTGCAGCTTTCAACCCTTCTATTAGAGCAGAATACTCTGCGACATTATTTGTGGTTTCACCTAAATACTGACCGTGCTCCATAACAACATGGCCTTGTTCGTCTTTGAGAACAAAACCAAGAGCGGCCGGGCCCGGGTTGCCGCGCGCGCCGCCGTCTGTGCTAAGCCATAATTTCTTGTGTTGTTGGGATTGGGTCATTTTGTTCTTTAGTAATTTGTTGTTCTGCAGGAGCCTGAGTCTCTGCTTCTACTGCTTGGACAATTTGCTCTTCCTTTATTTTGACATCAATTAAGCGCATTTTCAATTTCTTAGTGCCATTCCAGGTGTCCACCATCAATTCTCCCGCAATAGCTATTTCCTTTCCGGCATCTATCTGGGCAAATAGATAACCCATGCTAAATCCTATACAGTCCAGCATAGTCTCGTTGCATAACACCGTCAGCTGCAAATGCTGGCTGTTTGCGCCAACTAATCGATATGACATTACCGTACAGTTATCAAGCATGAACTTTGGTTTTGGGTTGCCGGCACCATAAGGTTCGAACGCTTCTATTTCTGCATAACGTTCAAAATTTAGATCCTTTTCCTGCAGTGCGGCGTCAATTTCGATAATTGCCGGCGGAAGATCTTCCGGCCAATGCTGATCGGTATACTTTAATAGCTCCATATAGAACTGATCAAATTTGTCATTCTCTACAGTTAGGCCGGCTGCCTCTTTATGGCCGCCAAATTTTTTGATGTTGTCTTTTACTGCAATCAGGGCAGAGATCACATCAAAACCGCGAGCGGTGCGCGCGGATCCAGTGCTCTCTGTTTCGCCTTTCTCCATGATGATAACTGGTTTTTTATAATGATCAGACAGTTTGCCGGCTACGATCCCCACTACTCCCTTTGGCCAGGCATTATCGGCTAGGACCAAAAATTTCCGATCGCTAATTAGCGCGGCTTTTTCTTTGGCTTCAGAAACTATTCGGGCGGTAATATCTTGGCGGCGCCGATTGATTTCTTCGATGCGATTAGCTAAGTCTATTCCTTCTGCATAATCAGTAGTGGTTAATAGCTTGAGCGCGATATCGGCATGCTCCAAGCGCCCGGCAGCATTAATGCGCGGCGCAATATTAAAGCCGATCGTGACAGAATCCGGCGGGTTTTTAATAAAATCCAGACCGGCGTTATCTATTAATAAGCGCAGGCCGAGCCAGCGGGTGTTTAACAATACTTTCAAGCCAAACTTTACTAAAATTCTATTCTCCCCAAGCAGCGAGTGACAATCCGCGACTGTGCCGATGGCAACTAAATCGAGTAGCCACTTATCCCATTCAGAATTATATTTCTCCGGCGGAATCTGCTTTTGTTCGATCACCTTTTCGTGTTCCGACAATAAAGCTTTGGCGAACTTATAAGCTACGCCGACTCCGGTAATCTGCTTTTCCGGGTACAGCTCGTTGGGGTTTTTTGGGTTTACCAGTGCAAAAGCTTCCGGAATATCGCCGGTGATTTCATGGTGATCCGTAATAATCAAATCTATGCCGTTAGCTTTGCAAAACTTGGCTTCCTCTACAGAATTAGTGCCACAATCAACAGTAATGACTACTTTTACTCCTTGGTCTTTGATTTTTTGAAAAGCTTCCAAATTGAGCCCATACCCTTCTGTAAAACGGTCTGGAATATAGCTTTCCACATCTACCCCTAAGTAGCGAAAAGTCTGATGCAACACCGCATTAGCAGTTACCGCATCGGCATCATAATCCCCATAAATAAGGATTTTTTCCTGTCTTTGAATCGCCTGCCAGGTGCGGTCCACAGCAGTGCGCATTTCCCCAAATAAATAAGGGTCGTACAGATTGTGATAATCGGGATTTAAAAACCAATCGACTCGGTCAGGATCAGAAAGACCAATATTATAGAGTAATTGGGTTTGCAAAGGCGAAATTTCCGGAAATTGCTCCAAAATTTCTTCAGGTACGGTGTTTTTTAGTTGCCATTGTTTAGCCATACAACAATAATAGCATAACTAAAAACCGCAACTGCGAGTTGCGGGATAAATCATTTAAGCTCAGCCTCTAATTTGCTCTACTAGGCTTACGGCGTTCATTTCCGGGGGTTTAGTTATGCCGAAAAACTCCAATATTGTCGGAGCGATATCCGAAACTACGCCGGAAGGCATCATGCTGGACAGCGACAAATAATTGCGGTTCTTGGCTTGAGCAAACATTAGGTCTTTGGCCACAGCAATGAAAGGCACCGGGCTGGTGGTGTGCTCAGTATTTATACCGCCAGTTTTTCGATCAATCATTTCTTCTATATTTCCATGGTCAGCGCTGATGATCAGCAAGCCATCGACATTCAAAACCGCGCGGCGAATCTGTTCCAAGAAACGATCCAAATATTGCACAGCCTTTACAGCTGCATCCAAATTGCCGGTATGACCCACCATGTCGGAGTTGGCAAAATTGGCCAAATAAAACTGGTAATCTTCTTTTTCGATTTTCTGCACAAGCTTGTCTACCAATTCGATTCCCGACATCTGCGGCCGGTCTACATAATTTTTATCGTTGATCGGGCTTTGCACAATCGTGCGCTCCTCATTAGGGTAAGGCGAGCTAATTCCGCCGTTAAAAAATGATGTAACGTGAGCGTACTTTTCACTCTCTGCAATATGGTACTGGCGAATCTTATTAGCTGCCAAAACTTCGGCTAAGCTGTTTTTGACATTATCTGGCGCAAAGGCAATGTGCACAGGCAAGCCTTTGAAATATTCTGTCATGGTTGCAAAGTACAGATTTTCTATCTGCGGGTGCTTCTTCTCGATGTTCATCTGATCAGGCTGAACGAACGCGGTAGTCAGCTGCAAAGCGCGGTCGGATCGGAAGTTAAAAAAGATCACGGCGTCATTGGCAGAAACAACAGCCGTGGGCTTTATGCTGCCGTCATCCCCGCGCGAGACAATTACGGTCGGAGGAATCATTTCGTCAAAAATGTTTTGGTTGTAATTATTAAGCACTGCGTCTTCTGGAGAATCTGCCGCTGCGCCGCTGCCTTTTACCATGGCGCGGTAGGCAGACTCTGTCTGGTCCCAGTGCTGTCCGCGGTCCATGGCATAGAAACGCCCGGCTATGGTTGCTATTTTCCCTACGCCCTCCCGGGCAATGCGCTCCTTTAATTTAGCAATGCTATCCAAAGCCACTTTCGGACCTGTGTCGCGACCATCCGTAATCATATGGATATATACTTCTTTAAAGTTTTGTTCGGCAGCAATACCAAGTAATGCATACAGATGCTCGCTGCTGCTGTGCACACCGCCATCGCTTACCAACCCTACCAAATGCAGCTTGGAATTGTATTTTTTAGCGTGCTCGATAGCCTGCAAAAAAACTTCGTTTGACAAAAATGAATGATTCGAAATCGCCGCGTTAATGCGCGGAAGGTCCTGGCTAACCACCCGGCCGGCGCCCATATTCAAATGCCCCACTTCCGAATTCCCTACTTCCCCCCAGGGCAAACCGACTACCGGCCCAGAAGCCAGCAGCGTTAAAGACGGATAGTGGGCTATCATGTCATTCATTGCTTCTGGATTAGCCAAAGCCACGGCATTGCCGTGACTGTAAGTAGCTACTCCAAAACCATCCAGCACTACCAATACAATTTTTTTATAAGTCTTTGCCATTAATATATATGAACAAATTTCTAATCTTGTTTTGTAAAGCGGGCAACCCTTTGCCCGTCGACTTCTACGGTTGCTAAAAAATCGGCTTCTTCCCTGATCCAAATTTTAGATTTAGGGTTATCGTACATCGCTTCGTAAATCACCGCGGGATGCTGCGTGCTTTCTATCAGCCCGTTGGCGATTACCTTATACAATCCGCCCTTATAGTGTTTGTAAATTCCAAGCTCCACCATTATTTTTTCAGTTCCTCGGCAATTTTCAACAGCCGGTTATATTTTGCCAAACGTTCTCCGCGAGCTAAGCTGCCAGCTTTAATATAGTCGGCTGCGGTAGCAACTGCCAGGTCGGCAATAAAATCATCAGTCGTTTCGCCGCTACGGTGAGAGATAACTATTTTATAATTAAATTTTTTCGCCATCTTAATGGCTGCCATCGTTTCGGACAAAGTGCCAATCTGATTAACTTTGATCAATACGCTATTGGCAATTCCGGCAATAATACCAGCCTGCAGTCTTGCCGGATTGGTTACAAACAAATCATCACCAACTAATGTCACGGTCGAACCCAAAACCCGGGTTAGATTCTGCCAACCTGTAAAATCATCCTCGCTACAGCCATCCTCAATTATTTCTAAGCCAAACCTCTTTACCCAGCTAGCATATAACTGATGAATGCTGGCCGGTTTATAATGCTTTTTGTCGGAATTAAGGCTGTAAAGCTCTTTATCGATATCGTAAAATTCGCTGGCTGCAGCATCAATTCCAAGCGCAATATCTTTCCCCAATTGCAGCTTAGACTTATGAACAGCGGCCGTTAGCAAACGCAAAGCTTTCTCGTTAGAATAAATTTTTGGGGCAAAGCCGCCTTCGTCTCCCAAACCCACGGATAATTTCTTGGACGCCAAAATATGCTTGAGCGCATTGATAGCATTGCTCCCCATTTCGATCTTTTGAGAAAACGAACCGCGCTTGGGTATGAAGAAAAATTCCTGAACATCTGTCCCAGAATCGGCATGCAAACCGCCATTAATGACATTTAGCAAGGGCGTAGGCATCGATAACTTCTTAAAGCCGTAAATTTTGGCCAGATAAAAATAAAGTGACTGCCCTTTTAATTGACTCGCAAGCCGCGCAATAGCTAAGGAAACCCCTAAAATGCTATTCGCTCCCAGTTTTGATTTGTTAACGGTACCATCCTTATTTATCATCAGCCGGTCAATTTCTTCCTGGTCGAATACCGATACATTTTTTAACAAAGGAAAAATAATCTTTTCGATGTTGCGGCAGGCTTTGGCCACGCCAAGACCGCGCCACTGCTTGCCGCCGTCGCGCAGTTCTACTGCTTCATGACTGCCAGTAGAAGCACCGCTTGGCACAGAAGCGACCGCAAAGTGGCTGCCAGAAAAAACCGTAACCTCTACGGTTGGATTACCCCGACTGTCCAAAATTTGACGCGCTTTTATTTTAGTAATTTTTGCAGACATTTGTTCTTAAACTATATTTCCTATTGTGCTTTTTTGGGCAACTTTCACAGAGCTCATTATTTTTTTAAAGCCTCTATACCCGGCAGCTTCTCGCCAGCCAAGTACTCCAGCATCGCACCTCCGCCGGTGGAGATATGGTCAAAATGCTCCAGTTGTCCGGCTAAGCGAATCGCGGCAACGGTTTCCCCGCCGCCAGCCAAAGCATAAGCCTTGCGCTTGCCAAGACCACCGACGACTTTAGCAAGCGACATCGTCCCAGCTCGGAACTTTTTGTCTTCAAAATAACCTAAAGGCCCGTTCCAGCAGATAGTACCGGCCTGCTTTAACTCCTTGCTGTAGGACAAAATAGTTTGGGGGCCAATATCGAAAATTTGATCTGTTATTCCGACATCAGTAATTTTCTTTGCCTGAGCCTTGCCTTTGGTTGCCGATTTAGAAGAGAGAACAACTACATCTGCCGGCAAGATTAATTTTGATTTAAGGTTCAACAGCAACTCTTTGGCGATAGCTAAGCTCGCTTTGCTAATATTATTTTTACCTATGTCATATCCCTGCGCGCATAGAAATAAGTTAGCCAATCCCCCTCCCAATAACACTTTATCGGCCCGCCTGCTGAGGTTGCGCAATGTCTTTGCTTTATCTTCAATTTTTATACCGCCCATTACCAGAACAAATGGCTTGCGGATATTACCGTTAAGCACATGATCCAAAGATTTAATCTCTTTCTCCAAAAGAGGTCCGGCGCTGCTAGGTAATCTTTTTGTAATAGCCACTATGGAACTAGCTGGATGATGAGTGACACTGAATGCATCATTAACATAATAATCGGCGAATTTAGAGAGTAGCTCCGCAAATTCCGGCGAGTTATTGTCTTCGCCTTCATAAAAACGGATGTTTTCTAACATCACTATATCGTGCGCGGACTGATCACCTAACAACTTAGCCACCCCTCGTTTGTTGAGAGGCTTTTTAAATAAAATCACATGCGGAATTTTATAAGACGGCAAACTATCCTCCGTTTCTACAAACTTATACTTTAAACATTCCGCCAAGCACTCGGCAATAGGCTTTAAAGACAATGCCTTGTCCCATTTGCCTTCCGGCCGTCCAAGATGAGAGGCGATGATTATCTTTGCTCCTGCTTTTACTAACTTCCTAATGGTAAGCAAAGCGGATTCAATGCGAAAATTATCAACCAATTTCCCTCTTGCGTCGATTTCCTCGTTTAAATCCAAGCGGAGCAAAACTCGCTTATCCTTAAGGTTTTTTAATTCAGTTTGGAGCGTTTTTATTGACAAAATAGAAATTTTATGATATATTATTTATAAAATTGAAACTCGGAGGACCCTCATGGTAAAATTCCTGCAGAAAATCAACGTCGAGATCCGACCCAAGCACGTTATCGCCGCTACCTACTTCGTCGGCATAGCGCTCGTCCTATACGTATTAATATTCCAACTCCCTTAAACAAATTTTACCTTTCTCTACAAAGAACAGTCTCGGCTGTTCTTTTTTATTTCAACTTTTTACTTAATAGTTTTCCCTACGAGAATTGCCTGCTCTACCAACCTATTAGAATAACCGTATTCATTATCGTACCAGGCAATAACTTTTACAAAATTACCTGCCGTTACTTTTGTCAAAGCCAAATCAACGATAGCCGAAGCTGGGTTTCCAACAATATCCGAAGAGACTAGCGGTTCGTTAGTTACGACTAATTTTCCCTTATACAATGGGTGGGTGCTGGCATCGATAAACGCCTGGTTAACCTCTTCTACAGTCACGTCTTTTTTAAGCAGCATTGTAAAATCGGTTAAGCTCCCAACCGGCGTTGGTACGCGGATAGCCATGCCGTCGAATAAGCCTTTAAGATCTGGTATGGTTTCTGTTGCCGAGATTGCTGCGCCAGTTGTAGTGGGTACAATGTTTACCGCAGCGGCTCGGGCCCGGCGAAGATCATTAGAGTGTTCACCCGGCGGCGGACCATCGACTAAATTCTGTTCTGCCGTATAGCTATGAATAGTTGTCATCATCGCTTTCTCTATTCCAAATTTAGCATGCAGTACAGCAGCGACTGGTGCAATGCAATTGGTAGTACAAGAAGCATTGCTTACAATCGCTTCATCCGAATACTGGTCTTCATTGACGCCAAGCACATAAGTCTTGGTAATACCCTCATCTTTAGCTGGAGCAGAAATTATTACGCGCTTGGCTCCTGCCTCTAAATGGCCCTTGGCCTTTTCGCTGCTGGTAAAACGGCCAGTGCTCTCTATAACCACTTCTACGCCAAGCTTGCCCCATGGCAAATTAGCGGGATCTTTTTCCGCAGTAACTAAGTAACTCTTACCGTCTACGATAATATGAGTTTCGTTTGATTCGATCTTGCGGTTAAACTGCCCGTAATTAGAATCATATTTGAGCAACTGCGCTAAAACTGCCGGGCTCGTAAGGTCGTTAATGGCAGCGATTTCTATTTCTGGTTTTTCTAAAGCAATTTTAAAAGCCTGACGCCCAATGCGCCCGAAGCCATTAATGCCTATTTTTATTTTATTTTCCATTTTTATAATTTATTTTGAGTTTTATTTTCGGATTTTATTTCAGGCGCTAGTTACTGTACGCTCGGGGAGACTTCAACCTCTTCTAGCTGGTAATTGCTAGACTTCATAATCCCCGCTCGGTGCTTGATAGTATGCTTAGTTGGCTGCAGCTCCACGTACTCCGTAGTCATATACAGTTGGGTCTTCCAGTACATCAGAGCTCCGAAAGCCAGAATACCCATGAATATATAAGAAAAGAAGCGCAGACGTACGTTTTTGCTATGTAAACTGTTTCCAGCAATACCCATATTAGTTTATTTGATTAATAGTCTTAAATGCGATCAATTTTTTCTTGGCAGCCTCCTTGACTCCCTCTATAGCTGGCGCCAAATATTTGCGCGGGTCGACTTCATCCGGATGTTGCTTTAGTGCGTCCCTTAAATTCTGAGTAAAGCCCATGCGCAATTCTGTATCAATGTTGATGATGCTAATACCAGCGCTAATAGCCTGACCAATGACATCGTCAGGCAAGCCGCTGGCTCCGTGCAACACAAGCGGCACCGGAATCACGCTGGCAATTTGTTCGATGCGGTTGATATCAACATGCGCTTCGGCTTTACCGCTCATCTTAATAATACCGTGAATTGTGCCAAAAGAACAGGCTAAAGTATCCACTTTAGTAGCTTCATAAAACTGTTTAGCCTCGTCCGGCTCGGTAAGAAGACTTTCGCTTTCCGAAACAGAAACCCAGTCCTCATTGCCGCGGATGCGGCCAATTTCGCCCTGTACCCAAGCTCCTTCCTTATGGGCAAACTCAACCATTGCAACGGTGTCTTTGATGTTTTGATCCACTGGCAATGAAGAATGGTCAATCATCACCGACGAGTATCCCAATTCTATTCCCCTCCTAAGCTGATCTTCGTCTTTGCCGTGATCCATATGCAGCGCGATAGGCACCCTGGCCTTAATGGCCATGCTCGCGATCATCTCGAACATAGTTTCGAGGCCTGCATACTTAATGGCGCCTTCGCTGGTTTCAATGATAATCGGCGTGTTCAATTCTTCGGCAGCCTCAATAATCCCGCGGGTAATCTCGAGGTTCATGGTATTGAAAGCCGGGTAAGCAAACTTACCTCGGACTTCTTTAGCAAATAATTCTTTAATATGGACTAGCATGATTAACTTTTAGCTTTCTTGGTCTTAGCGTTCAGATCTTTATCCATCCTGCCCACCATGGCTGCGACTCTCGACTTTGCGCGTTCATCACTCAATTCTATCGCTTTAAAACTCTTGGTGTATTTAATCTTGGACTGAATTTCTTTTAAAGTTAACAAGCCTTCCTGCGGCCCAATTTTCTGGACCACGCTGCCAGCATTGATCGGCCCCCATTGCAAAGCTTCCCTATTGGTCTTACCGATCGCTAAAGCCGAAACATACGCAGTGGTAAAACTATCCCCTGCTCCGGTGGCCTCTATGCGAGGACCAGGAAATTGAGGGATGTAAAAAAATCCTTCATCGCTATAACTATAAGCTCCTTTTGGACCGTCTGTGATAACTACAATTTTAGGGCCAAGCTTACGGAGTTTTTTAGAAAGCACTTCGATGTCCTCGCTATGCCCCACCCAGCTCTGCGCTTCCTCTTTATTAAGGGACAAAACTTCGGTCCGCTCCAGCATGAGCTTATTAAATTTCGGACCCTTTCGTAATTGAAAAGTTCCAGGATTAAAAGCCAGTTTGACTTTATGTTTATCCAAATATTTGGCGAGATCTTTATAGATCCTTTCAAAACCGACTCCCAAACTGGTCAGGTACACCCATTCGGCTGGCGCTAAGCGGGGCAGCTTATATTTGCGATGCTCGTGGTAAACAAAAATGGTTCGTTCTCCGTTGTGGCTTAAAACCGTGGAGGCATTGGTCGGGTGCTGCTCATCAATTACCACATAGTCGGTCGCAACCTTTTCTTTCTTCATCTTATGAATAATCTCACGGCCGCCTGCATCATGCGCCAAAACAGTATAAAAAGCTGTCTTCAAACCTAAACGACTGGCGCCTACCGCAGCGTTTGCAGCATTACCTGCCACAGTTCGATAAAAATGCTGGACAGGCAGCTTGTCTCCCCAATTTATTATGGCTTTAAGCTGGCCTTTGATAGTTTTTACTTCTATATCTTCTACTAGCAAAAAAGTATCGATTGTCGGGTCGCCAATGGCAATAAATTCGTATTTTTGTTTCATATTTCTTTTTGCTTTCCTTTATTTGTTAACTGCCTTCCTGGCTATAACTTCTTTAATTGATTGCTTAATGGAATTAATGCTCATGCCGTACTTGTCGAACAATTCTTCCGGCGTACCGCTTTGACTAAAGCTGTCTGGCATTCCGATCATTTCTATGGGCACAGGGAAATTTAACGATAAAGTTTCCGCTACTGCACTACCCAATCCTCCGGTAACCTGATGTTCTTCTACTGTGACCACTGCGCCAGTTAGCTTCGCTGCCCAGATAATTGTTTCGCTGTCGATCGGCTTAATTGTATGATTGTTGATCACCATGACGCTGATGTTTTCTTTTTCCAAGTCTATTGCCGCCCTAATAGCGTTGTATAGAATCGGACCGCAACCAATTACAGCTACATCTTTGCCTTCTTTAAGCACATTGGCTTTGCCAAGCTCAAAAGGAGATTCTGGAGTTGTTATGATCGGAGTTTTCTCTCGAGTAAGCCTTAGATACGCCGGAGTAGTGATATGGCTTATAGCAACAGTGGCTTTGGCAGCTTCGATACTATCCATCGGCTGGACCACTGTCAGGTTAGGCAGCACACGGGTTATGGCTATATCCTCTAAAGCTTGATGAGTCGCGCCATCCGGCCCTACAGAAACACCGGTATGCGCACCCACTACCTTTACATTAGCGTTGCTATAGCATACCGAGACCCGCAACTGGTCCCAGTTGCGACCAGGGCTGAAAGTTGCATAGCTAGCAGCAAATGGAACTTTTCCAGCCAAGGCCAAGCCTGCGGCAACGCCCATCATGTTCTGCTCTGCCACCCCGCACTCAATAAAACGGTCGGGAAATTTTTTGCTAAATTCCAGAACGCGGGTACTCTCTGCAAGGTCGCCAGTTAAAGCAACGATTCGTTCGTCCTGCTCGCCCAATGCCAACAATGCCTCGCCAAAACCATCGCGAGTGCCTTTATGGTCGATGCCGGCAGAGCTGCTAGAGCCTTCGATCTGCGGATTTAATTTTTGATCCGGATTTAGCATTAAGATTCTAAATAGTGCTTAATTTTCTCTTTATTTTTTTGGTACATAAACGAAACCACCAGCAGAATCACCCCTAAGGTGATAAACGAAATTATTCTATAAACCGTATCTAAAGTCTGCAGGTCATACAAGAACACTTTTAGAATGACAATCCCAAACAGAACCAAGGAAGGTTTTCGCAAAGTACGGAAAGTTTTCATAACGGACAAAGCAAACATGCCGACCGCTAAAATTAACCACCAAATACTTAAAGCCAGGTTGCGTTCGTTGACCTGGGTTGGTAGATCATAGAAATTCAGCAAATCATACGATACGAAGAACATTAGCGCCGCGGATGCAATGTATTGGATCCCGCGGTGAACATCGTTTTCGAATTCGGAAATATTATCTCGAGTAAAAGAGAAGTAAGCCAAAATCAGCGTAACAATGCCCAGTAATTCTATGCCAAATTTATTGGAAATAAATAAAGCAGAAGCGGATTCGTAAGATATCGAAGCTGCTAAAACCAACCCTAGTATAATTTCCAATAAGCCATAGATTCTTATCTCGGCACGGTTCTGAATTCTGCCCACTACCAAGCCTACCAATCCTAGAATATAAATAGCCAAAACCTGCCCGTATGGGCCGAACTCCCAAATAGCCGCCAACGACATAAACGCTGCACCTACCCCGGCAAGAGCATAATTAACCCCTTTAACTTCTACACGGTCAACAACTGCGTAGCAAATAAATGACCAAACTCCCATAGACAGCAAAATTAAGCTTGCATAGTCAGGATAGTTATTATAAACCAAATAGCTTAATGGAATTCCGAAGATCAACGACAGAAGCAAAAACAGTAAAGTAAATTCTTTTTTGACTGTTTCAGTAATACCCTGCGCAGATTCCCTCAGTGCAACAGCAGTAAAGAACAAACCCGTTATAAAATGGGCGGCTAAATAAATTATTACTGGCAATCCCTTATTCAATCCGACCAGCTCCCGGTGCTCCAAAAATACCAAATTGAAAAGCGAACCAACTATCGCAACAGCAATCGGCGCATGATTGCGCTCCTTGGTGCTATTTACAAAAATAGCGACCGATACTACGGTCAAATAAGTTAAAGTCAGATAATATGAATTTTCGTCTAGGCCCAAGATTAATGGCGATAAGTATGCGCCGACCCAACCAAATATCTCCAAAAGCTGGGATTTAACGGAGCGGGATAAGATTAGAACTGCTAAACATATAATTACAAGAATAACCAACCCTGTCACCGGGCTGATAACGCCGTACATCTGAACGGCCGCGAACATCGTTAGATACCAGATGCCGATTCCGCCTCCGGCTAAAGTTAAGGCATACTTAGCATATTTATCTTTCCAGTAATAATAAAGAATTAGCATAAACAGCCCTACCAGCGCGCCGATGAGCAATCTCAAATTAATGCTGACCCAGCCCTGATCAATAGAGTATTTAAGGAAGAACCCCAGGCCAAACAGCAAGGCCACTACGCCAATTTTCGGCAGCAGATTTACAAAGTCTCTTGGTTCAGCATGATATTCGGGGGAAGCAGGAGCCTTTGTGAGCGGCGAAGATACGGTCGGCGCCGACCGTTCTGGCAGACTCGAGGGCATAGATGCGGGGGCCGGAGCCGGCGAAGCAGCTGCAGCCGGACTTGCGGGCGCGGCGCCAGTCTTTGTGAGAGTCAATTCTGCCGGTAATGACTGTTCTAAGCGCTTAACACGTTTCGATAAAGAAACAATATATGCAGCCAATATGATGACTAGTATAAATGTCATTTTATAAATAATTAATTGTTTTATTCGTGTTCACTTCTAATTTTTCCCTGCAGAGTGCGCAGCTCCTTTAATGCCTCTGCTGCCTGCTGGCCTTTGGGCGGGGCGCCAGCAATATTAGCCGCATCCGGAGGCGATCCATGCCATTCATACCGCCCTTCCATAAAATCCACTCCTTTTCCTGGAATCGTATGCGCAATAATCACAGTCGGCTTCTCAAAAATTGCTCGCGCTTCGTGGCATGCATCTATAATGGCTCGAATATTATGACCATCGACTTCCAACACGTGCCAGTTAAAAGCTTCATACTTGGCGCGCAAAGAATCTAAAGGCATGACGTCTTCTGTATAGCCATCGATCTGAATATTATTGCGGTCGATAATAGCCGTTAAATTATGCAGCCGTTCTTTTCCCGCTAACATCACTGCTTCCCATACCTGCCCTTCATTCTGTTCCCCGTCGGACATAACCAAATAGGTGCGGTTGCTTTTGCTGTCCATGCGCATTGCCAAAGCAATCCCCACGGCCTGCGAAGAACCCTGACCCAGCGGGCCGCTACTGGTTTCGATTCCAGGCAACTCTAAATTATGTGGATGGCCTTGCAAGCGGGATTCAATTTTACGCAATGTCTTAAGCTCGCTTACCGGAAAATACCCGCGCTGCGCCAAAGTGGCATATAATACCGGACAAGTATGACCGCAAGACAGTACTAGCCAGTCGCGGTTCGGCCAGCCTGGCTTGAGCGGATCAATATTCATCACCTCAAAATAAAGCGCAGTGAAAATGTCCGCCATACCCAAGGGACCGGCACTGTGACCAGAACCAGCTTCGACGAGCATCTCGATAATATTCTGCCTTATCTCGTTGGCTTTAAGTTGTAATTCTGTGGAAGACAATTTCATTTTTATTTTGCGTTTCAAATTTATTTTGTGTCTATAAAAATCTGCTATTTACATTTCACTATTTAAGAGCTTCCAACAATTTTTCGTAATTTTCTTTCACGTCTCCCTTGAGCAAGCCCGAGCCCACCACGCAGCTAGTTGCGCCATTGTCGATGAGTTTAGCAATATTGGTTTCGTTTACTCCGCCATCGACGTCGATTCTCGCCATCGGTGCTAAGTCGCGCATAACTCGCAATCGCTGCTTTGTTCCCGGCAACATCTTCTGCCCCTGCTTACCCGGGGTAACGCCAAGCAGTACATAATCATTTATAGTATCCACATGGTATCGAATCACAGACACTTCACTGGTCGGTGAAACAGCTATAGCAGGAGTCATTTTGAGCCTTTTAATCTCCTCCACCGCAGCTTCCAAATCCAATTCGCTTCGGAAAGCTTCGTAATGAACGATTATTTTCGTAAAACCGGCAGTTTTATAAGCAGCGAAGTTGGCCGGCTCATCTATCATTAGATGCGCTTCGAACGAGATTTTGCTTTTTGGCAATTTGATCTCTTCGATCTTCAAAGTTTTGGTTGGCACCAATTTGCCATCCGCAAAGTCGATCTGAATAGCACGGACACCTTTAAGCCCCATCACCAACTTCAGATTCTGGTTGAAATTATCTACTTTATTTTCTAAAATTGCCGGAATAATCATAAATGACAAACTTGATTGATAAGTTAATTCTCCAGAGCGCTAATCTTTTTTACGCGACGCATATGCCTGCTTTCGGTGGAAAATTTTGTATCTATCCATACTTCCATAATCTTTTCTGCTGCCTGGGAATTTACGTAATCGCTTGGCAAGCATAGCACGTTGCTCATATCGTCATTGCGGCTGGCCTTGGCTTCGCTGGTGTTCCATACTAACGCCGCTCGAACGCCTTTAAATTTATTGGCTACAATACACACCCCTTGCCCGCTTCGGCAAATAAGTATTCCTAAATTCCCCAAAGGATTTTTGGAAACCTGCTTGGCAACTTTAGCCGCGTAATCCGGGTAATCATCGTCGGGCTTGAAAGTTAACGCGCCCATGTCTTTAAAATCGAGCTTTCGTTTGGCTAAAATTTTTTTAAGATGCTCTTTTAACTTGTATCCGCCATGATCGGCGCCGATATAAATCATACTGCTCGATTATTAGTTCTGAATAATTTTATTAAAATCTTCCGGCAATAAGGACGCTCCCCCAACCAATAAGCCGCCGATGTTATGCTGTCCCAAAAATGTTGCGCTATTTGTACTGTTGACGCTGCCGCCGTACAAAACCGACTTAACTCCGAACTTAGTATTGATGTAAAGCGCAATCTGTTCGGCATGGTCTGCTGTAGCCGGGCGACCAGAGCCGATCGCCCAGACCGGTTCGTAAGCCACAATAACTTTCTTAGGATCAACGTCAGCCAGATCCTGCCTTAACTGAGATGCTAGTACATCTGTAACTTCTAATTCATCCTGATCTACAGCCGTGCCGTAACCGATGCATAAAATCGGGGTGATTTTATAATCCAGCAAGGCCTGAATCTTGGCGTTTATTTGCGCTTCTGTTTCTCCGAGCGCGCGGCGTTCGCTATGTCCGACAATGCAATGGCTGACATTTAAGCTAGCCAAGTTAGCAGCGGAAATCTGTCCGGTGTACGGCCCCTTGATCTGACTGCTAACATCCTGAGCTCCTAAGTGCATGTATTCGATAACGCCCAAAAACGGAGTCGGCGGGCAAAGCACCACTTCGTATTTGGAAACAACTTCGATTTTTCTAGCCAGGTCTGTAGCTTCACGCGCCGTTAGCGGATTAAGCTTCCAGTTAGCAACAATAACTTTATGCATTTATTCTCCTCTCAAAAACTTAGCGGTCATTTCCGGAGCCACTGGGTTTACAGGAATGCCGGTGCCGTACTCGAAACCTGCCCAAATGGTTAACCGCGGGAAAACAGTCAGATGCCAATGGTAGCTCTTTTCTTCATGAACCAAATGTTTGTCTTGGGAATGCGGCATGGTGTGAATGTAATAGTTTAATGGCGGATCTGACAGCTTTACATACAAACTTCCCAAAACTTTCTTTAATACATGCGCCAGATGCAGCAATTCGACATCGGACGTAGCTTCGAAGCGCGCATGATGGCGTTTGGGCAAGATCCAAGTCTCAAACGGACTGCGCGATGCGTATGCGGACATCACAACAAAATAGTCATCCTCATAAACAATGCGGTCCTTGTTCTTAATCTCTTCTTTGACGATGTCGCAGTAAATGCAAGTTCCTGTTTGTTGATAATGATGGTAGCAACTGCGGAGCTCCTCGTGGATATGCGGAGGAACGATTGGTGTAGCCAAGATCTGATAGTGAGGGTGCACTAGGGATGCGCCGGCATCGCGGCCGTGATTATGGAATATCTGTACATATTTTATTTCCGGATCCTTCTGAATCTCCTTAATCCGGTCCTGAAATAATTTTAATGTTTGTTGGACAAGCACCGCGGACTGCAAAGCAGGAGGCTCATTGTGCTTGCGAGTGATAATGACTTCATGCTCGCCATACCCCGCACGAGACTCGTAAAAATCGCGATTTGCGTATATGCGAGTTTCTTCTAGAGATTGAAATTTGTTCGGAATCACCCTTAATTGCCAATCTTTATTATCTGGCAACCGGCAAACGTCTTCGCATAGATCCGGATTCTTATTTTCATTCCCAGGACAAAACACGCATGCGGGATCAATTTCCGGCAGGCCTGAACTCACGCTGTATGTTTTAAACTCCTCCGGACGCTTATTGCGGCCCGGAGCAATTAGAACCCAATGCTTATTAATGGGATTGCGGCGAAATTGAGACATTACTGTTTATTTTTATTTAAATAATTTTGTAAAAAGATTTGTGCAGCCAAACTGTCGATTTGCTCGCCGCTACCCGTAATTTGTTCGGCCATAACGCTGGATAGTCGCTCATCCACCATCTCCACCGGTATAGTTAAGCGTTGCTGCAGCTTGTCGCTAAACTCCTGAACCTCTGCAGACTTTTGAGTAGCTTCGCCCGACATATTCAGCGGCAGCCCCAGGGCGATGATGCTAACTCCCTGTTCCTCTATAAGCCCGTCGATCTGCTGCCAAAATTCTTCCGGCGATACAATCGCCAGCTCACGCGCTAAAGTCTGCGTTTCGTCCGAGATAGCTAACCCTATTCGTTTTGTTCCGTAGTCAATACCTAATACTTTCATAAAGATTTATTTATTCGCGCGGAGAAAATGGAGGAGTAGAAACCGGTGCAGTCGAACTTCCAGATCCTTCCGAATTTTCATAGCCAGAAGAAGCTAAAGGAATTAACGGTTTTATGGATGCGGTATCCAAGCAAACATTGCGCTCCTGGATTACCCCAATACCGCCACTGCTGGAACTACCTCCGGAAATCGGAGTAAACACAAACTTGTTAACCAAATTTTCTACCACTCCGGCTACCAATTGGCTCACAGGATTTTCGGTATTGTTAGTACCCAGTTCGATAGCCCCAGAAATAGCCGCTTCCTGTACATTAAAAATCGCGGATACGGTTTTGTTAACCTGACTACTAACCAAATCTCGACCCGTCTTAATCCCAGGACTCAACACTTCTTTGGTTGCTGCTGCTTCGGCCTCTGCCTTAGTACGTGCGGCCAAAGTCTCGTAATAACCTTCCCACCACTGCGGGTAGTTTTTTTCGTCGCTTCCCAAGCGGGCTAATTTCTGAACAAAATCCGGATCGCCTGGATTAATGGTTAAGTCGTTTCCAATATTCTCACGGGCTTTGGCCACAAAGATCTGGTTAAGATCTTTTTTACTCGGGTTAATGCAAAAGTATTCGGGCAAGAATTTTTGGATAATATCCTGATCAAGCGGATCGGATACGAATTTCTTCATATATTCCACCGAATAGAACCGTCCGAGCTCGTTAGAGTAATAAAGCTGGCTGGCAATGGCAAAGCTCTTTTCTATATGCGCCACCAGCTTATCCAGCATCTTTATAGAAAAATTAGCAAAAGCTTTGGCTAAACCCATTTTGACGCCTTCCAGAATGTCGCGTTTCAGATCTGTGCTTACAGTAACCACGCTCGGAATTTGGGCTTGAGCCGTCTTAATGCCGAATACATTCAAGTTCTGTTCCAGCTCTCCGGCCATAGCATATTGCTGAGCAGTCTTCTCCAGCTCGGAATTCACCACTGCCAATCGGTTATCTATAACGGCATAATCCTGATAGAAATCCGCCCAAGGCTCCGCTACGCGGCCTTCACTATAACCAGTAGCACTGTCAAAAATTTCACCGTACTTTTGAAAAGATACGATATTGGCTTTATGCATTTCCACCAAAGAACTCGGAACTTCTGCCGATTTTAAGCTAGCTACCAGCTTCGCGGTTTCGGATTTACCTTTTTGCAAATCGGCCAGGCTGGCATTGGCTGAATACAGATTATTTACGCTGGTATTGATGGCGTTGCGGTAATTGGTTACCATCGAATTTATATCCGTAAGGTAATTGACTACAAAACCTGCATCTTTGCGGGAGCTGATTTTAATTTCCGAATTAGCCAATTGAGGAACGACAATGCGCTGCTTGGTATTAAGAACAGTCTCTACCTGTTCCCGCACAACATCTTCGGTGGCAATCTTTTCCAACAATTGCTGGCTGGCTTCGTAATTTGGATCAAGCTCTGCCAGAAAAGCTTTGTACTGCTCCAGTTCTTCCTGGGCAGCCTTGGTGGCAGCGTCGTAATTGGTGCGGTCCCTAAAGCTCCACTCCCCCGGCTGCCAAACTGTTATGACAACCAATGCCACCACCGCCAGGGCTATGATTGCGTATGATAATTTTTTATTTTTGTCTTCCATAATTTTTTAATTTTTTTGTTGTTTTAAAATTTTTATTTCGTTAAAGCCATTCTGCAAGGAAGCTACTCTACCAGCTCGCCGCCGAATATCTTTAAAGCATCAGAGACCGCGGCGGCCGTGTCGACGATTTGCTCGCCCATAGAATCTTTAGCGATGACAACCCGAAATTCTACATCCCCGCCAGCTTTCTCCCTTAAGAAGTTAGTTATCTGAGTGCGAACCTTAGCCGCTTCCAGCTGCTCCTTATGGAATAAATACTTTACGCCAATGATGATTTTATTGCCGCTGACCTCATGCAAGGGAGAATTTTTAAGCAGTGTCGCCAGAGGGCTATTTACGCTCTTAACGTTAGCAATGAGTCCCGGCCACCAGGCAATTACCTGAGCGGTGTCCAACTCTATGTCGCTGCTATTAAACACGACTGAGTTTTGCGCACTTGCCTCCGGAACATCTTTGGCCATCGCAGGCTGCTTTAAAGAAACTTTTTCTTCTATTACTTCCATTTTTGAGATTGCCGGAGCAGCACCCGCCCGCTTGCCTGGGGTATAAGTCGGTTCATCCTTATCGGTGCCAGAATCAGAACTACCAGGCTGAATAAACATAGCCGCTTCTATACTGGCCAATAATAAAGGCAATTCGGACGAAGTAGCCCTGTCAATTTCTTTGTAGGCTCGCATGAACAGACGGATAATATACAGTAGCTGATTAAGGCTGAACTGGGTTACTAAATCCGGAGCTCCTTGCTGTTTAGACAGAGAAACCTCCAAATGCTCCTGCAAAATAACCAGAGTCTTGCGGGCAAACGAAGCAGCATCAAAATTGGCGGCTGTCTGCGTTTTGAAAAAACTGCTCATTTCTCCTGTGCTGCCTTGGGCAATTAAGTTCAACAATTCTATTACGGATGCGCGGGCAGTGGTGCCGAGCAATAAATGAACATCATCAATACTGCTCGAGCTGTCCAAGTGAGCTGCCATAGACAGCTGGGACAATGCATCGCGCAGGCCGCCTTCACTATTTTCTACAATCACATCCAGGGTGCCGGCCGGCAATTTCAGTTTTTCATTTTTTACAATCTGCTCCAAAGCAGGTTTCATATTTTCGCCGGTGATCTTGCGAAAATCAAAGCGCTGAGTTCGGGAAATAATCGTATCCAAGACTTTTTCGATGTCGGTGGTGGCTAAAATAAACAAGACGTTTGCTGGCGGTTCTTCCAAAGTCTTTAGTAACGCATTAAAAGCAGCCTTAGACAGCATGTGGACTTCGTCGATGACAAAAACTTTGGTACGTCCTCGCGTTGGCTGAAAGTGAATATGTTCGATTAGCTCGCGAATATTGTCTACGCCCGTATGGGAGGCAGCGTCTATTTCTATGACATCCAAAAAGTTTCCTGCCGCAATCGAAGTGCACACATCGCATGCACCGCAAGGATTGCCGTCTTTAACTTTTTCGCAATTGACAGCCTTCGCCAAAATTCTGGCCAGAGTGGTTTTACCAATCCCCCGGCTCCCGGTAAATAAATAAGCGTGTCCAACATTCTTATTGGAAACAGCTTGCTGAAGAGTCCTAACGATTGATTCTTGACCAATCACTTCAGAGAAATTTTTTGGGCGATAAATTTGGTAAAAGACTGCCATTCGGGTTTGTTTTTGATCTAAATTTTATAAGGATTTCTGAAGAAAAAGTAAACTTTTATTACTTATATTATACCATACAAAAATCAGCCTTTTTGAGGCTGATTTATCTCTTATATAAGCGCTTTATTTTTTGAAAACGATCAGCTTATAGCCTACGAAATTCCAGATCAAAGAAACTGCCGTTGCCAAGATTTTCGCCACGTTTTTTATAGTGTCAGCGTTGATCAAACTAGTCAGCATAGGCGCCAAGGCAATAGAGGCGCCAACCACAATTGCGCTGTTGATTACCAGTCCCACAAGACTAACTATCATAAATACGCCAAACTGATGACTGGCTCCGGCATCTACCTTCTGGCTTAAGTTCAGGCCAAATCCATACCAGATTAAAATTTCGGCAATAAGGAAGACAATTAAAATGAATAGATAATAAGTATCGACTACGCTGTATAGGCCGCCAATAAACACCAGGGCAAACGCGCCAAACCCCAAGCTGCCGACTACGATCAAGCGGAATAGATTACGCAGTGGAGACAGTGTGGAAGAGGCAAACGTCCAAGCACGGTTCCATAGGTAACTTTGGATCATTGCGGCGCTAAAGCTGATAAAATTGAGCAGGCCCAGATTTAAACCGGAAGTAACGCCGAAAGATTTAGTAACGTAATTCAGGATTATAAAATCCAAGGCCGTATTTAACGAGCCAATTGCGGCAAATTTTAACAGTTGCAAAATTACTGGTTTTTCGGCCAGTAATTGTGAAATTTTTTGATTATAGCTCTGCAAAGCTTGCATTAAAATTCTTCGGTTTCTCCGACAGCTAAGTCGGCTTCGATGTCTTCATCTTTAGGAGCACTAGAAGGACCGGCAAATTCGCCGCCAGCTCCGCCAGCCAAGTGCTTGATCACATTTTCCACCGCCGCCCACTGGGTTTCTCCTTCGCTAGGCACCACAATGGTAACTTCATCCCCTGCTTCTGCTTTAAAGTAAGTAAGCGAAGCCAAAAGGACGCGGTAAGTTTTTCCATCAGCAATAACTTTGTAATCGCCATTTTCATCCTGCATCAATACGCCAATGATTTTGCGGCGTTCAACCGGACCAATTTGTTTGTAAATAAAAGATCCGTCTTCGGCGATGGTCAGCTTTAACACATCCCCTTCAACCAGCTTAGACTTAGAAGCATAGTTTGCAGGCACCGGATACTGCTTGCTGTCTGGTCCAATCATATTTTGGCCGTCAAATACCCCTTCTATAACTTTACCGCCTTCGGCAACGCCAAGAGTACTAGCCTTTTCTGCAAAGTTAGTAGTCGATTTAGGTATAGTTCCACCGGCCATTTCGCGCAACAAATGCTTGGCTGACTGAATATTTTTTTCTGCCGCTTCGATCATTTGCACGATCAAAGCAAAATTTCCTTTATCCATTGTAATTTTGTTTTTTATTTGTATTTCAGAATCTCAGAAGTTCAAAAAAATTATAACACCCCTAATAAAATTAGGCAAGCTAGTTACTTATCCATAATTGCCTTAGAGGCTTTGATATGGGCAATTTCAGAATTAATCGCTTCTTCTAGCTTTAAATCGATAGCCGGAATCTTAGCCACAAGCACGGACAAGTCATCTTCCAATTTCTCCGGGTCGCCGCCCGAAACAATACTTTTAAACTCCGCTAATTGTTCATCGTTCAAATTAGCAATTACAGTATCGATTGCGATTTGGTTAAAATGCTCAGTAAGCTGAGTCATGACCTGGTACTGCTCTGCTTCCTGCAGGTCGTTAATATTAAGATCAGCTAATGCTTTGTTGATAATGTCTTTGATCACTTGTCTTTCCTTTCCAAATATTCTTCGGTTTTATTGCGAAGACTGTTAAATTCTTCGTCAAGGTCAGCAGGGTCATTAATTATTTCTTCCAATTTATTCAAGGCAGCTTCTGCAATATACCTCTTTACAGTATTAGGCTTTACACCGGCAATTTCGGGAGGTGCTTCTTCATCTAATAAACTTTCTATTGTGATTTTTTTCTTCCCCAAATGACTTTCGATCTTTTTCTTTTGGGTATTGGAAATTTTCTTGGATGAAATTCTATCCAAATTCAATCTCTCTTCGTCGATCCACTGCTGCCATTCGGTGTCGCCTTTTTTCAAATCCACTAAATTAACATCAGTATCAAACAGCTCTTTTACAGCACTGTCGGCAAACTTTTCTGCAGCAATTCTATCTGGAGTATTGCTATCCTGTAATTCTTCCTTTTCTTGGTTTAAATCGCGCCCCTCGCTGCTTCTAAATTTAGGCTGACCCATCTGGTATTCGTCGTCTGCTTTTTTTCTCTTCGCTTTTGAAGCGTAATCTTTCGCCGGTTCTAGCGTACGGAAATCCCCGCCTTTCAAAGCTAAGCGAATACCGCTGTGCAAACGTCCTGATATATGTTTCCAATCGGATTTATTGGCATCCAAATATAGAGTTTTATCCTTAACAGAAAATTGATTTGAAAGCACAATTTTCAAATCCGGATTCAGTCCACCTAAAAACTCATGGTCCAAAATATCCCTAACTGTATCTTTAAAAAATACCTGCTGTTTATTATCGACTTTATCAAATCTCTCATCGATAAAAATATTAGAATATCCCGGTATCTCGGCGCTAGTAAGCTGTTCTTCTTTCTCCGGCACAGATTCGACTTCATTTTTGTCTTCAACAATATCAATGAACTCACCTTCGATAATATTTTCGCCTTCCTCAGCCAACGGTGATTCCTTCAAGTAACCCCTGACATTAGGCAGAACCTTCTCCATAGCTTTCTTATCATGCGCTTCTAACAGCATATTAGCAGCCCTAAGCTGGTTCTCTACAGGAAGTTTATTCAAACGCTTGCGTTCGCTCTTTGTTAATACCTGGCCATACAATTCCTTAACGCCCTGGATCACATCCTCGACTTTTAGCTTAACGATTTCTTTAGCAAGTTTTAGCATAGACTTGCCATTGATTTGCTTATCTGTAAAAGGCACTCCAACAACAATTTCGTTGTCCTGATTAAATCCTAACTTCCTCTCCCCTTTCGGATAAAAATCTAACACAACCTTATGAGGAATATCCAAGCCATCCAATCTTTCGGAATTCAAAATAAACTCATCGGTTAAGTACTCGATGCGATTTCTGTCTTTTTCGCTAAGCTTACCCCGCGGCAACTTCACTTCGGTAGGAATCTTTGCATCCTGCAATTCCTTATTTAATTTTTCCGCGAACTTCGCGTGAGGACCCTTAGGCTTAGACTCTGTGCCTTCCTCGTTAGGCTGTTCACCTTCTGTAGCTTCTTCAGCTTCTTCATTCTGCTCCTCGTTATCTTGCGCTTCAGGATTCACTCCTTCCGGATGAGTAAATGGCGATGGAGGCGCTCCATTTGGAAAACGCTCATTTTTGTCTCCCTGGTCATCTTCATCAGATTTTTCTTCGTTATTAAAAGGCGTGCCCTCCGGCTTAGCTATCGGAGCATCTTCTGAATTTTCGGCTCGATCAAACGGCACACCCTCTGGCCTTGGAATCGGCTGGTCTTCCGGTTGGGTTCTGTTTACATCTCGCCCTTCTGTGGTCCTAAAAACAGGAGTGGGAGCAACATACTCGCCGCCGGCCGTCGGAGCTACGCCTTCTGGCGGCCGTCCTGGTAATCCTGGAACGTTGTAATATAAAGTTCGAAGCTTAGCGGCAGCTTTATCGCGATCTGCATAACTTATGGCTTCGGAAGCTAATATAGCTGCCAAAACGCCCGCCAAGGCTGCATAATCTTCATAAGTAAAACTATCATTTCTGTCGACAGAAACTTCTTCTATAAAAGTGCGGGCCTCAGCCGGATCAAAATCGAGCATCTTTGCCTTGGTCGCTTCCGATAAGAAATGAGCTTTAGTTTTGATAACTTCACTTATATTCTGCTGACCGGCTTCTGTTAGAGTCGCATCATCCGGAATAGCGCCAGACTTTTCCAAAGCGCCCATTAACTCATCTTTAGACCAAGTCATGCTCTCTACGCCAGGATTAACTCCAGCTCTTAGTGCATCTTTAGCAAGAGTATCTTCTGCATAGACAAGCTGTTCGACATTAATACCCTTAGCAAATTCTGGATCTATACCTCGCTGCTGTTCGATTAAAGTATGAAGCGAATCGCGCGCTCCACCGGTAATGCCGCGGTGATCCATATGCGCATGAAAACTCTCGGATACAGTAGGTTTCTGTTCTACAACTCTAGATATAGTCTCACTAGACGGACCGCTAAAGTAATCTACAACAGCAGCGCCAATAGTGCCGCCCAGCGCACCGAATGCGGCCCCTTTAAAGATCGCTTTACCGACGACGGCTTTCTTGCCGCCCAAGCGTGCAAAGCTCTTGTCATGCTTGGATTCAATTTCCTTATTTAAAGCTTTAATCAAAGCCTTAGATTCCTTCATACGGTTCTTGTCTTCCAGTTTCATCACATCTTTACGGTTCTTGTCTGTAATATGAAGAATATACGCGATTTTATCGCGTTCACTCATATTGGCATAGCGATTATCGCGACCTTCCACGCTGAGCTGCATTTGTGCTCTTGCTTGAGCCAAAGCATTGCCGATTGCCAAATATTCCTCCGGACTAGCCTCTAAACGCTGCTCTGCGTGCAACTGCTCTATTTTCGCCAACATCGCAGCTTTATCTAAATCGCCCGCATTATTAAAACGCTCCATTATATCTTTGGTGCGGTATGATTTAGATTCGCGCCAGGCGGTTTTAATCCCCTCTACTAGACCACCGCCTAAAGCACCGGCGGCAATAGCCACAGGCAAATTAGCCCCAAAAGCTGCTATAGCTCCGACTTTAACGGCTTTGCGCGCGGCTCCACCGGCAACAGCACCTGCAATAAATGCCGGTGCTCTGTCTACAACCCAATCTTTAAAATTAGATGCGCGATCCTTCCATGTAATAGTTTTGGTAACAATTTGCTGGCGGGCCTGCTCATTTTGCAGAGCTGCGCGCATCTGCGCCGCCTGTTCTGCTGTTAATGCGCCCGTAGCCAATGCGTGGTCCACCTGAGCAATAAGTTCTGGGCCATGAACAACTTCGTTTACAATTTGTTCTGCGCCATTAACAACCTCCCTCGCAACCTCCGCTCTGGCTTGCAGCTGTTCGCGATTTGCATACTGCTCAGCTAAAGACACCCCGTTGAACTTATCCCAGTTTGGGTACATGGCTCGCATCTTATCCACGTATTTTGCCTGAGCTTCACGCTCTGCAATGGAACCTTCTAGCTTAGCTTCGTAAGCTTTGGCCTTAGCTCGAGACTCGTTAATTTCTTGATAATAACGGGCCTCCTGTTCTGTCTGAGGTACGTCTAAACGACCAGCTTGATCTGCATTCTGGTTGTATTTTGTCCAATATTTTGTTGGTCGTTTTCTTGTTCAGGCCGAGGCGCACCTTCGCGTTTCGCCATGTTTTTATTTCAAAATTAGGAAATCAGCTTTGCTTAATTATACCATATATAAACCATAAATAAGAAAAGTGGATAAAAATAGCTCAAAAAAAGAGGCCCAAGCATGAAACTTAGACCTCTGGTAAAAAAAGATTCGCGCACTATTGCGCTGCCGGCGGGTTTGCCGGGCCTTGCTGAGGAACCACGGTGGCTCCCAGTCGAATTGTGATCGGAGCGACCTCGTAGTTAACGGGGACGAATACCCCGTTTTGGTTCTGCTGCGCGGCCGGCGCAGGTGCGGGCTGAGGAGCCGGGGCCGGATAACCATACGGGTGGTATTGATAACCGGGGTTGTACGCCACCGGCACCGGCTGAGGGGCCGGCGGGTTTGCCGGGTAATTGTACACAGTACCACCGCCGTTACCACGACCTCGCACGAGTGCGTAAATCGCAGCGGCGATTAGCGCCATGATACCGATCCAGAAGATCAGCCAGCCCAGACCACCAAGGTCCGGAAGAACGAAGAAGCTTGGAAGCTTGTTTTCGATCACCGTGACCCGCTTTTCAAGGTTCTCGTGGTCGGCCTGATTGGCTTTTCCCGCGAGGTCGGCCTTGTCAGCTTTACCGTCGCGAAGAGCAGCAAGCTCTTCGTCCTGGCGCTTGTTATCGGCCCGTGCGACACCATCCGCTTTCGGACAGGTTACGCAGGTACGCTTTTTGACGACCGTAGTAGCCTTCTTCTTGGCGACCGGACAATCGTCACCGCCGCCAGCAAGGGCCGGCGAAACGAAACCAAACGTGAAAACAGCAAACAGTACAAAAGTAATAATCTTTTTAAACATAGTGCCCTCCTTTAGGCGATGTTTGAAATCTCTGGTCAAAATGCTGACCGTTACAATGTCGCTAACCAATTTCTTGGCGCTACGCTACAACGGTCTGCACTGTGCATGACCTGAGGAAAATTGCTTTACTCTTGGGCAAATTGATTATATCCCTCATAAACCAATTTTCCTCAGGAAATTCACTGTATTTAGTTTGAAGGATTAGTATACACTATTTTTAAGTTTTTGTCAAGGGTAAAGCCAAAAAACCCTTTATTTATTGACAAAACAGGTAAAATATGCTATTTTAATAAGTCACTGAAATTTGTGACGATTTCAAATATAAAGAGGAAATATTGAGGTAAAAGATGGTTGATAAAATGCTGTCCAATGGTACAAAGAACCATTGGATTTCGAAGTGGCTGGTAAAACTGACCGTCATTTGGACGTTCTATGTTTTACCCTGGCTGACGGTAGGAGCAGCAGCCGCTTTGGCGCTCACCTACCTGTTCGTAACTCTGGCATACGGCGCGATATGGTTGATTTTAGGTTTTACCTTATTGATCGTTTCAAGCTATGTGCTAGGCAAACTTGTTCACAAGCCTGAACTTTTCGCAAACCGGCCAAAGCTCTTCAGAGCTATTGAGATCGGCAATGCCTTCCTGCGATTCATTCGCAGGGGTCTTGGAAAGCTTCACTCTGTACAAATTGAGTACGCCAAAATCGCCGGTAAATGGTTCATGGCTTTACCGCTCCGAACCAGGCTAATAGCTATCGGCGTTACGCTCGCTTTCGTTATTCCGGTTTCGGTATTCATTTCGATTAAAACGGTCGAAACAGTTGCATCGAAATGGCCTTATGGACGAAACCGCGGAGACATGAGCGTAGAAGATCTGGCAAAGCGCAAGGAGAACCGCATCAACCACGCCATGTGGGCAGTGTGGGGACAAAAGGATGCTACCAAGAATGCAGAGCGTATGGGTCAATTCCGGAATCTGATTGAGAATGAGGCCAATGCCAACGGCATCACTCCCAATCGCCTGGAAGCTCAGCTATTCGTAGAGAGCGCCAGCAGTACCGACAAAGTTAACAACACGTCGGGTGCGGCAGGCATTGCTCAGATTATGTTGAGTGTGGGATGCGAAGAAGGCTTAATCGCCGACAAAGCATTCTGCAAGCGAGCCCGTGCGAAGAAGATGAAGTTCATCCCCAAAGGTGAAAACATCGACGACAAACGGCTTAACCCGTCCGCGGCTGTTCCCGTAGCTGCATCGATCCTAGGCAAGGCGACCAAATACTGGGGCGACGAAAACTGGGCTTTCGTCCAGTACCATATGGGTCAGGGCTTCCAGCGCAAGCTGGTAGTTCATTACCTGGATGAAGTCTACCCAGGCTGGAGCAAAGAATTTCCGATCGACCGATCTAATGTTCCTGGCATGAAAAACGTGCAAAGGTTCCAGATCAGCGACCCGGACAGGTCCATTCCCAAAGCCATAGCCAAATACGGCTTTACGTACGACGACATATTTTTCCGGTGCACTCCCACAAAGACACCGAAAACATATTCGTTCTTGTATAGGCTTGAGGACAGTTCTGCCACCTACGTCTACACCGGCCTAGCCGCCCTCAAAGGCTTCGAGCTAATGAGGAGCGATCGTACTGCCTTCGACAAGATGGTAGCCGAACAGCAGGATCCGGACGGCGGTTTGGCCAACCGGCCGATGCGCGCGTGGTACGGTGATGACGAAGCGGTGTATAATACTCGCCAAGACATCGACCTTGCTGCCAAGCGGGGAGAATTAGTATCGGTACCTGACAATGCCAAATATGGGTTTGTCCTCCGCACTACCGGACAAAACCCCGTGGGCGAATGCGATCCTGAACACAAAAGTAGCTACTACTACACCAGGAAAGCAACCACCGGCATGATATTCTTCATCGCTGCTAAGGTAAAGGAGCAAGAGGGTACAGACCCGTTCGAAGTGACCGGATTAATCCGGTCGAACTGGATGTACGACGTGAGAAAGTGCCTGCCCCAAACGCAGCCACGGACGCACGTAATCGGTTCCGCATTCGACATTGGCGCCAATATCAAAGGCGCTCCGATGTCGGCGAAAACGCGGCGAGCATTGATCTTCGTGATCCGCGATCTTCGAGCAGACGGTCTTATAGACCGTATTGCAGAAGGTACAGCCGATCATATCGTTTATAACCCGGAGTTCCAAAAGTTCTTCGAGGATATCTACGACGACACGATCTCGCAGCAATCGCCTTTGATTGTTGAACCGTAGGCCAAATTCTTTTACCTCTTTCGCTGAAAAGCATCGAAGCGTTCTCTCCCGAGAACGCTTCTTTTTTAAACTGTTTTTTCTATAGCGCCAGGACCGGCGGCCATCATGTCGGCAATCTGACTAGCCTCTAGAATTTCCGTTTCTACATCGCTGCGCGGCCGGCCAAACTTTAATCGCGACAGCTGGCGAATAGCGCCGGCGGTTTTCTTTTGCTCTTCGTTTGGCTTAGGGAGCGGATACGTAGCGATGTTAAACGGTTTACTGGCTGTACCGTTGATCATTAGCTTTACAAAGGCATTAAACCGATCAACATTCAATAAATCAAATTCATTGAAGGTTGGCGCAAACTCTTTAGCCATAGTCTCGGCATCCTCTACACCGATACGGAAAGTAACCATGCTGCCAGCATTACCGAATACAGCGTCACGCAAATCGTTACTGCCGGCTCCTTGCGCACCGGCTCCTTGCGCGAGCTGAGCCAAGAATTGGTGGCCAATAATCAAATTAAGTCTGTATTTACGCGCTTCACTCAGAATAGAAGAAAATGCATCGGTGATAAAGTTTTGGAATTCATCTACATAAAGATAGAAGTCCTGGCGTTCGCTTTCCGGAATATCAGCGCGGGACAATGCAGCCATTTGGATCTTACTAACTAAAATCAAACCGATAAGTTTAGCATTCATCTCCCCCACTTTTCCTTTAGCCAAGTTAACCAGCAAGATCTTTTTGTTGTCCATTATCTCTCGGAAATTAAAAGAACTCTTTGGCTGACCGACGATATTGCGCATCATAGAATTTTCTACGAAGCGGCCAACTTTGGAAACCAAATAACCTAACATCTCCGACTTGTGGAAGTCCGAAGTCTTGGCCATTTCCTTTTCCCAAAATGCCCGAACAACTGGATCGCGGAGCTTGGAAACCTTATACTTCTGAAATTCCGTATCTGTAAAAATACGCGGAATTTCTACCAACGTGCCTGGGCTTTCTTCGTCTGCCATCAGCGTTAACATCGCATTGCGCATATTATGCTCAAACATCGGTCCTAGCATAGCCGGATCGGTGACCAATTTATAGAAAATGGAAATCATTTCCTGCACAGCAAAGTCTTTTTGCTCTTCGCTGGTAACCTCAAGCATGTTTAAGCCCATCGGCCTGTCGGTATCGAATGGGTCAAACAGAATAACATCTTCAGCTCGCTCCTTAGGAATGTGTGGCAATACGTCTTCGATAAAGTCGCCGTGGGGGTCGATAATACAAACGCCATCGCCGTTCTGGATATCCTGTACAGACATATACTTCATGATTTCGGTCTTACCCACACCGGTACGGCCGAGAATGTACATATGACGGCGGCGGTCATCTCGGCCCATATGAATCTTAGTCTCTGTGCCGCGGTAAATATTGCGGCCGATTAATACGCCATCTTCGTGCAAGTTAATCGGCGGTGGAGCTTTCTTAGAAAGCAGCCATTTGATATTTGGGGTTTCTAAAAATGGAGTTGGCAGATGCCAAATACTGGTCAGCTCTTCGGTATTCAAGATTGCCTTGCGGCCGTAACGGCGATAAATCCGGAAAATATAATCTTTGATAATTCGCTTTTTAGAACGGCGCTTAACGCGAAAGCCATTAAATGGCGGCATGCTGTACTGCAAAAAAGATGCAGTGAGGTTGTGCATATTAACCTTGGCAGTATTGGCGTTTGGCGATGCGGTGATGATGCGGATATTGCTGTAAAACCCTGGCCGGCTGGCTTTTTCTTCAAAGCGCTTGACCATCTCCTGCTGCATGGGCGTTAGATTAATAGCCATATAACGTCCGGATAAGTCCGTACGCTGACTGCGCTGATCGTCGGTCAGCTTGCCGCCGCCGATAACTGTATTCTTTAATTCGCCGCCGACTTCCTTTCCAAATCTTCCCAGAGCGCTCTTAGCAACTACGTTGGGATTTTTTCCCTGCTGAATTTCCAAAGCCATATGGCGCGGGCGATGCTGCCAATGATGGCCGGCCGGATACAGAATCAATTGAATGACCGCGCCATCTTCTTCACCTAACTTGGACATGGCGTTAGTAAGCGCATTCAGCGGATCGGTTTCCATATTGCGATAAGTGCGCACCGGGAACATATAGGCTTTATTGAGCTTTAACTCAGTCGCTTCGATAGTGCCGTTAGCCGGAAACGGATTGTAGCCTTTGATCTCCTCGATAAAGGCGTGGGGGTATTGAGCCTGAATCTGCTTTTCGATTAGCTCCTGCAAGTTGCGCGGACAGTTAATGAAAAAAGAAATCTTTTTTTCTATACAGGCAATTTCGAAACTGATGTATTCGCGCGGCTGCCAAAACCAATTCTCGTGGCTTATGCCAGACAGAGTGGTATAAAGCTGTTCGGCAATAGAAATTAGATTTTTCTTTTCTTCATCGCGCTGATACTTTTCTTTATCTTCGCTATTATCTTTAGGCATCTGGATTTCTAAAAACACCCAGTTCTTGGTGCGAGGCAGAATGACTTTCTTATAGTACCAGTGGCGGTGCAAATAATACGCCAGGATAGACAAAAACACTACTACTAAAAGACCCAGTAGCAGTGAAGCAAAAATAATAGTATTAGTTTCTAATCCGAACATTTATTTGTTTTGGTTTTTGAGTTTTTATCTCAGATGATTTTACAATTCACTGCGCATGAACCTATGTCCGAATAAAAGCGGCTGAATAGAAGCTATTTTCCGCCGTTAAGGATGTCTAGCAGCGCTTTAGCTGTAGAGCTGTCTGCCGGATTAATCCTGTTCTCTCCGGTTAAAAGCTTGCCGGTTTCATCCTCTATTTGCTGTGGAGTTTCATTTAGCACAGCTTCCGGCGCCGGTACGAACGTTTCTACTTGCGATTGTTCATATTGCTGACCTGCTGCTGCCGGTTCTTCTTCTAGCGCATTTCCCTGTTCGGAACTGCCGGGCTGAGCTTCGTAGCCCTGATGTTCTGCTCCGCCTTCCTGGCCTTCTAATTGTCCTTCCTGCCCGTGAATAATCTGCTCGGACTCATTTGGAGAGTGCCCAGCTTCGGGTGAATTTAGGTCTGGAGTATTACGCAATAAATCAATCATATTGCCATCATTATACCACAAAAGTATAAAATGTAGCTATCTTTAGGGAATTCAATACATGGCGCGGTACTTGACATTTATGTAAAAAATAAGTAAAATAAAACTTAATCCTTAGGAGGTAATATGTCATCAATTGATAATATGGCGAAAGCCTATTTGGATTCTACCAGTTTTGACTGGCTGATGCCGGAACTAGAGGAATTTTGGAAAGATAGCATCAAACCCCCTACCAGAAAAGAATTATATTCCAGGATAGGCGGTTTAATCGGAAATATATTGTTTGCGTTTTTAGTTGCTTCAACCATAGGAGTCTTCATCATCGACCCTTACTTCCCTGAATTTGGGGTCCCCTGGCTAGCACTAAGAATTGGGTTAGGGTTCCTTTGCGCAGCCATCGGCAGCTATCTGGGTGCCAATTTCTTTTATCTTAAAGATCGCACCGAGCGCATTTTAAGAAGCTCAAAAAGAACATCTACCCAGGTGGGTAAAATGAGGGGACAGTTTCTCATAGACCCAATCTTTCGCATGGATGAGATGCATAAATTCCTCAGCGAGTGTAAAATACCAGCACTCAGGATCAAATTCGAAAACGCTAAGGCCGACGTAAGCTCTGCATTACATAGCTTAAGATTCGAGCTGGAAAACGATCTGAGCAAGATCGAAAGAATTATTCAGGAAGATAGATTCCTAAATACAAGCCAAAAAAAGGCGGTCGAAGAGACACGGGACAACATCGCTTCTCAACTCAGCGCCATCCGCGCCCCTGAAGAATTGATAGCAGTGAGAGACCAAACAGAAGCCCAAATGCAAATAGCAGAACAGGTTTCCAGAGAACTAAGCAAGATGGTCAATGACCTGCGTAGCGTATCAGAGGCTGACCCTCTCATACAAAAATATGCTGGGGGTAGCTATGAATCGGTTAATGATACTGCAACACGCCTATTTGAAGGACAAATAAACAAACTCCGTGAGATAGGGTCTGAAGTGAGCAAAGTCAATAACGTCGGAATAGATATGGTCGATAATGCTAAGCAGCTAAACTCTGGCCAATCGCCTATGGATAAGCTGATTGCCGATAAAAGCACAGCCTAAATATTACCAATTTAAAAAATAACCTCGTCAAATTGACGGGGTTTTTTATTGGCCATGTAATAGAGTTTAAACAAAATTAAAAACCCTCTTGCGAGGGTTTTAATTATTTCTGATAGTCATGCATGGTCAGCTGGGCTTCCACTTGCTTGATGCTTTCAATAACCACCGCTACAACGATCAACAAGCCGGTACCACCAAAGGTCAGCGCCTGCGTGCCGGTAAAATACTGAACGATAAAAGGAAGGATTGCAATCAAGCCCAGGAACAAAGAACCAGGCAAAGTAATACGATTCAGAACTTTGTACAGATAGTCGGCAGTCTGTTTGCCAGGGCGAATACCCGGGACAAATCCGCCGCTGCGTTGCATATTTTCGGACACTTCATCTGGATTCACAACGATGTTCGTATAGAAGTAAGTAAACATCACAACTAATACAAAGTAGGCCACACCATACCAAACGCCCTGATTGTTGGTAAAGTCAATCGCCTTCTGCGCGTATTCTGCAATGATTGGGGTTTTAGCGTTTAAGAAGAATTGGGCAATGATCGCCGGGAATAGCAATAAAGAAATTGCAAAAATAATCGGGATTACACCGGCTTGGTTTAAGCGCAGCGGCAAGAAGGAGTTTACTCCGCCGACTTGCTTATCCCCTGCCACGCGCTTGGCGTATGTAACCGGTACGTTGCGCTGGGCTTCGCTAACCATAACCACGCTAGCAATTACCACCAAGATCGCCACTGCAAACGCAATAATTGTCGGCAGCTGGCTTGGATCATAAAGTTGGATCAAAGAACCAACACTGGTTGGGAGCTGAGAAACGATACCCGCAAATATAATTAAAGAAATACCGTTACCAATCCCGTATTCGGAAATAATTTCACCGATCCACATGATGAACATAGTGCCGGCTGTAACGGTCAACAAAGTTAAGAACCACTGGAAAGGAGAAAAAGTACCAAGGAGTTCTGCACCGCCTTGACTTTGCAATAATCGGATAGTTCCAAACCCAGAGAGTACCGCCAAAGGGATGGTTAAGAAGCGGGTGTATTGATTAATCTTCTGTCGGCCGGCTTCTCCGCTTTCCTTCTGCAGCTCAGTCAAAGAAGGCACGATCATGGTCAATAACTGCATAATAATAGATGCGGTAATGTAAGGACCGACACCAAGCAGTACAATAGAAAAGTTGCTCAAGCCTCCGCCTGAGAAAATATTCAATAAGTTTAAGAACTGATTGCTTTCGAAGAAGGCGCGAAGACCAGTTACGCTGATCCCAGGGATTGGAATATGAGATAAAACACGGGTAGCAAGGAGCAGAAGAAGCACCATGAAAATCTTCCAGCGCAAATCTTTTGTTTTCCAAATTAAGCTTAATTTGTTCATATTTAGTATTATACTCTACCCGGAGATTCGGGTCTAATTGATTTATGGGATAAGAAATAAAACAGCTCACAGTGAATTTTTGGTCAAAGGAGCCTCACTGCCCAGACCAGCGAAGCTGGTCGTAGCTGTTCAGCGACGGTGATCAAAAATTCACTGTGAGCTCTGATTTATTTAACTGAACCGCCTGCTGCTTCGATTGCAGACTTAGCAGTGCCAGATGCGGGAACTTTTACTGTTAGCTTGCGCTTTAACTCACCCTTCAAGAGTTTAACTTTCTTAGTGGTAGAAGCAACAATGCCTTTAGCGATCAAGCTGTTCAAAGTTACTTCGGCACCGTCGTCAAACTTGTTAAGCAAGTCGAGCTTAATCGCTTGAGCGTTTGGCGCCAAGCTCTTAAAACCGCGAAGCTTTTTAATCTGGCGTACCAGTGGCTGACGTCCGCCTTCGAATGCTGCCGGAGACTTAGAGTGACCGCTGCGAGCCTTCTGCCCTTTTGCACCACGAGTAGAATAGGTACCATGACCACTACCAATACCGCGGCCGACAACTTTGCGGCGCTTAGTGGATTTTGGATGACGTTTTAATTGATGAAGTTTAATCATATATTTAAATTACGCTGCGAATTATTCGCTGCAGTTAATTAGGCGCGGCTCTTTTTAATATCTTCTTTGCTGCGCATCATTTTGAAAGCTTCTGTATGCAGCACGAACGTTGTTAGTCTTATTGTTAGAACCGATCATTTTGCTGATCACATTCTTAACGCCTGCCATGTCTAATACGCTGCGAACAGCACCGCCGGCAATCGCACCGGTACCAGGACGGGCTGGGATCATTAGCAGTTTGCTAGCCTTATATTTGATATTAACTTGATGAGGAATGGTATCATTCACAATCGGTACAGTAATCATGCTTTTCTTAGCGGCATTCACAGCTTTGTTTACAGCTCCGGTTACATCCATACCTTTGCGCAAGCCAATACCAACTTTGCCTTTGTGGTCACCAATTACCACCAAAGCACGAAAACGCATACGCTTACCGCCGCCGGTTACGCGGGTTACGCGGCTAATTTCTACCACTTTCTGGTCGAATTCGCGGGCTTCGCCGCCGTCTCTTTGATTGTTTCTGCGAGGTCTCTTATCCATATATTTGAATTAAATTAAAATTGTAGCCCAGCTTCGCGAGCTGCGTCTGCTAATGCTTTAACTCGGCCGTGGTACTTGTAGCCACCGCGATCAAACACAACTGCTTTAATACCAGCTGCGGTTGCTTTCGCTGCGATGTCTTTTCCAACATTAACAGCCTGGTCTACTTTTTTACCGGTAGCCTTCAGATTAATACTAGAAGTAGCGGCTAAAGTCTTGCCAGTAACGTCATCGATAATCTGAGCGTAGATCTGAGTATTAGAACGGAACACGCTTAAACGAGGGCGAGATTCGGTACCGCTAACACGGCTGCGAACGCGACCTTTGCGTAAGTTATGCTTTAAAATTTTGTGCTGTTGTTTGTTCATATGTTTACTTACCTACTGCTTTAACAACTTTACCAGCCTTGCGCAGGATAGTTTCATCGCTATAACGGATACCTTTGCCTTTGTAAGGCTCTGGCTTCTTTAATTCGCGAATATTTGCTGCAACCTGACCGACTAATTGCTTATCAATACCGGTTAAAGTAACCGTGGTTTGATACTGCTGGATAGTTACTTTAGCTGGATCTTTTTCGACTTTTACTTCAATACCAGTTGGGATTGGAAAATCAATTGGGTGAGAGAAACCCAAGTTCAAAATTAAGCTCTGGCCGCGGCTTTCTGCCTTAAAACCTACGCCGACGATATCGAGCTGCTTAGTGTAGCCGGTGGTTAAGCCGTCTACCATGTTCTGAACCAAAGCGCGGAACAAACCCCAAAGAGCTTTTTCTTGCTTATTCTCTTTCTTTGCAACGTCTACAGTCACTTCCCCCATCCTTAACTTCTACCAAAACCTTTGGGTGAATATCTAATTCTAAACTACCCTTGCTACCTTTGATAGTAAGATGATTGTCTTTTAGCTCGGCAGTAATGCCTTGCGGTAAGATGACTGGTTTTTTCCTATTCTACTCATATATTTAAAATTATCCCTACCAGACTTGGCAGATTACTTCACCGCCAATGCGGTCCTTGCGGGCACGCTTATCTGTAACTAGACCTTTAGATGTAGATACTACAGTCACGCCGAAACCGCCATTAGTGCGAGGAATTTTGGTAACTGGCAAATAGATTCTTTGGCCTGGAGTACTAACGCGTTTCACGCCAGAGATGACCGGGCTTCCCGCCTTGATCATACTTTAAAATTGATCTGCAGCATTTTGACGCGGCCTGGGAGTTCGTTAACGCCAGCTACAGTTCTTCTTCTAAAAGGACTTTAGCTAAGCTGTGTTTGAACTTGGAGTAAGGCATGACTAAATCGGCCTTGCGGCTAGCCAGGGCATTGCGAATGCGGGTTAACATGTCGGAAATTGGATCTGTGTACATATAATTAGATTTAGTTCTACCAGGAGGACTTGGTTACACCAGGGATTTCTCCACGGCTAGCTAGTTCTCGGAAGCAAATACGGCAAAGAGAGAAGTCTCTCATGAAAGCCGCTTTTCGACCACACTTAAAACAACGGCGAATTACTCTGGTAGAGAATTTCGGCTTTGTTAAGCTTCTATTTGCTTTTGCGATTAGAGATTTTTTAGCCATTGTTTTAATTAATCCTTAAAGGGAAACTTCATTTGCTTTAATAATTGGTATGCAGGTTCGTCTTCTCCTGCGTTCGTTACAATCGTTACCTGAAGACCGAAAATATGTTCGAGTGCATCCTGAGAAATTTCTGGGAATACGAGATGCTCTTTAAGACCAAGGTTATAGTTACCGCGACCGTCGAAACCTTTGCGGGAAACGCCACGGAAATCTTTAACGCGAGGCATGCCGATACTGATAAGCTTATCCAGGAATTCATACATACGGGTTCCGCGCAAAGTGACAGTAAGGCCGACTTGCTGGCCTTCGCGGATTTTGAATCCAGCGATAGACTTGCGTGCCATAGTTTCTACGGGAGCCTGACCAGCCAGCTTAGTGAAATCTTTTTTCAAAGATTCCATAAAGCGGTTATCTTTTAGGAAACGGCCGACACCCACGTTAAGGTTGATCTGCTTGATCTTCGGCACAGCCATAATATTCTTGTAGCCGAATTTTTCCTTTAGAGCTGGAACGATCTCTTTATTATATTGTTCTTGTAAACGGTTCATAATATTAGATAGCCTTTCCACTCTGCTTAGCGATTCTCTGCTTAGTGCCATTTTCCAGGATCTGGTAGCCGATACGGGTTGGATTGCCAGAATTTGGATCGACAACCATCACTTTGGAAGCAGCCATAGCTCCAGCGAAAGTAATTCGCTGACCCGGCTGACCAGCACGACGGCTGCGCTCGAACTTAGTATGCATGTTGACGTTTTCTACCACTACTTTTCCAGCAGTAGGAAGAACGCGCAACACTTTTCCAGTCTTACCTTTATCTTTACCAGACAAAACCTTTACGGTGTCGCCTTTCTTAATTTTTAACTTTGCTTTACTCATATATATAAATTAGATAACTTCTGGTGCTAATGACGCAATCTTTGCGAAACCGGCATCACGAACTTCGCGAGGGATCGGACCAAAGATACGGGTACCTTTCGGTTCGCCTTTTTCCTTATCTACCAATACGCCAGCGTTTTCATCAAATCGGATGTAAGAACCGTCCTTGCGGCGGATTTCTTTCTTAGTGCGGACAATTACAGCGTAAATCTTATCGCCTTTCTTAACCGAACCATTAGGCGCGGCCTGACGAACGCTACCAGCAACAATGTCACCAACCCGGGCGTAACGTCGCTTGTTTTTTCCGTTCACGCTGAACAAGTTGACGACTTTAGCGCCAGTATTGTCTGCTATTTTAATGTAAGATCGAATTTGTAACATACGATTATTAAAAGATTAAGTAATGCACGGGTCGTGCGAGGCGCTCTAATTAAGATTAGCGCCAGAGCCTGCGCTTTGCGCTTAGGCTTTCTTGATGACAGCGAACTTCTTGTCGCGGCTCATTGGGCGGATAGCTTCGATAACGACCTTGTCGCCGATCTCGCAGCTATTATCTGCATCGTGAGCCTTGAATCGATAGGACTTAGTGTAGCTCTTGTGGTATTTAGGGTGACGCTTGATCACATCTACTTTTACCACAACAGTTTTATCCATCTTATTCGAGACAACGGTTCCAGACATCTGTTGTTTTGTAATATGCTTTTCCATAAATTTAGATTACTTAGTTGCTCCCTGAATTAAGATGAGTTAGAATGCGAGCGATATCCTTTTTACAAGAGAAAGCTCGTTGGTGTTCTTGACCTGGCCAAGCTTGATCTTCATCTTCAGGTTTTCGCGCTTTTCCTGCAAAGTAGCCAATTCCTTTCGTAAAGCTCTTACAGATTGAGTTGTAACTTCTGAATACTTCATAACTTTAAGCCTTAATTAAGAATTTAGTCTTTACCGGAAGTTTATGTGCCGCAAGGCGCATAGCTTCGCGGGCAGCCGGTTCTGGTACTCCGTCCATTTCGAACAAGATGCGTCCCTTTTTAACTACAGCCACGAAATGAGATACAGCACCTTTACCGCTACCCATTACAGATTCGTTACCGTGATCGGTGATCGGCTTGTCAGGAAAAATGCGGATCCAAATTTTACCACCGCGGTTGATACTGCGAGTCATAGCGCGGCGGGCAGATTCAATCTGGCGGGCAGTTACAAAACTGCCTTCCATTGCTTTAAGCGCGAAACTGCCGAAGGCAATAAAATTGCCGGAAGTAGCCTTGCCTTTGTTATGACCGCGGTGATGCTTGCGGTGTTTGACCTTTTTTGGAATTAACATAAACTTGTTGAAATATTAACGAAAGAAATTATTTAGCTTCTTTGTTAGCGAAGACGTCGCCGCGGTAGATCCATACTTTAATACCGATAGTTCCGTAGGTAGTATGGGCAGTAGCCTTAGCGTAGTCGATGTCGGCACGCAAGGTGTGAAGAGGAATCTTACCGCTGGATAAATGTTCGGTACGAGCGATTTCTGCTCCATTCAAACGCCCACCGATAGCAACCTTTACACCCTTAGCTCCGGCCTGCATGACTTGCTCTAACGACTGCTTCCATTAAGCGGCGAAAAAGCGACACGGCGTTCGATCTGTTCGGCGATACCGTTAGCAATAACCTGAGCGTGCATATTAACATCACGAATTTCTTCGATATTAACTTTGAGTTCGCTCTTGATCTTTAGCTGCTTCTTAACGCGCTTCTTTAACTCTTCGATGCCGGCGCCGCCTTTGCCGATAATTAAACCAGGCTTGGTGGTGCGGATAACGATAGTAATAGTGCCGTCATTAAGGCGTTCGATATCGATACGAGACAGACCGGCTTTGCGCAAATGCTTCTCTAAGTATTCGCGGATGCGAACATCTTCCTTAAGCAGCTCGACAAAGTTTAACTTGGAATACCATTTGGATTTCCAGGTATCGGTAACTTTCAGTCTAAATGAAGTTGGATTAATCTTATTTCCCATATTATTTTATTAAATTCTCCGGTTCAGTCTTTTGATCTACTAAGCTGCCTTCGTTCTCGCGATGAACTTCTTTCACTTTCTTTTCCTTCGGCATCTTGGCTGCTTTCTCGACGGGCATTCCAACAGAACCTTCTACAGTTTGGACTGGCTTATCTGCTTTCTTCACTTTAGCCACCTTTGCGGTTTTCTTCTTTTTTACTTCCTTTTCTTCCAATACCAGATTTACGTGAGCCATCTTGCGGCGGATAATGAAGAGCGCTGCCGCGAGCACGAGGAAACGCGCGTTGCAACACCGGACCCATATCGCAGGTAATGCTCTTAATGTACAAGCCGTCGCGGTTTAGCGAGAAATTATTCTCTGCATTAGCAATCGCGGACTGAATTAGCTTTGCCACCATCGGCGCACCTTTTTATTGGTGAACTGGAAGCTGAACTAGCGCATCCCCTGCATGCATATTCTTTACCAGATTGGTAACCAGCCAGCCTTGCGAGGAGAAATGCGCAAATTGCGGGCGAAAGCCTTAACCAGCGGCTTAGTTGCCACGGCTTCGCTTTTACCTGCTGCGACTTTGCTAGCGGCTTTTTTTGGAGCAGCTTTAACAGCCTTGGCAGTAGATTTGCCAGCAACAGCTTTCTTATTCTTTTGTACAGTTTTTTCTGCCATTGGAATTGATATAAATAAAGTTTACTTAGAAGCGGCTTCGGCTTTTTGCTCTTTAGCCAGCTTACCACCATGACTGATGAACTTACGGGTCGGAGCAAATTCGCCTAACTTATGACCCACCATATTCTCGGTAACGAATACTTCGAGATGAGTTCGGCCATTGTGCACCATGAAAGTAAAACCAACCATTTCTGGAGAAATAGCACAATCGCGAGCCCAGGTCTTGATTTTATCGCCTGGCTTTCCAGCCAAAACCTTCTTCATGACGCGAGGATCTATAAATGGACCTTTTTTAAACTTCTAGACATAATTAGTAATTAACGTTTCTTTTGCCGCGGCTAGTTTTACCTAGCGCTTCGTCTAACGCTTATGCGTTAGCGCTTCTTAGCGGCGCTTAACAATAAATTTATTGGAAGCCTTCTTCTTGTCGCGGGTCTTTACGCCGAGAGCATGCTTACCCCAAGGAGTCTTAGGATATTTCATACCGATAGAGTTGCTTCCTTCACCACCACCGTGAGGGTGATCAACCGGGTTCATCACTTTACCGCGAACCTGAGGTCTCCAGCCCATATGGCGCTTGCGGCCAGCTTTACCGATGCGAACGTTCATCCAGTCGCTATTAGAGATTGCTCCAATAGAAGCGGTACAAGTTTCGCGAACTTTGCGGATTTCGCCAGATGGGAGCTTGAGGAATGCATAACCGCTTTCGATGTTCTGCAATAATACTCCGCTGCCAGCACTGCGAGCCAGCTTTCCCCCTTGGCCAGGGATCAATTCTACATCGTGAATAGTGGTACCAACAGGATGCTAGAAATTGGTAAACGATTACCAGGATGGATCTCTGCCGTGTCGCTATAAATCACCTGATCGCCAACCTTTAAACCGGCTGGAGTTAAGATCAATCGCTTTACGCCATCTCGATAGTGAATTAAAGAGATAAATGCGGTGCGGGTCGGATCATATTCTACACTCTTAACAGTTCCAGGGATATCTTTGCGATCGCTACGAATAAAGTCGACGATACGGACTTTTTTGTTAGCGCCGCCGCCACGATGGCGAACCGTAATCTTACCAGAATTGTTGCGGCCGGCTTTCTTGCCCTTGCTCATCAGTAAAGACTTTGGAGTCTTTTCTTTTTATCGAGCACCTTAGCGTAGTCTATAACGCTAGTTTGGCGGCGGGCCGGTGTAGTTGGTTTGTAAATTTTAACTGCCATAAATTTGATCTATATAAAGGTATTAACTCGGCTCAACGATATCAATTTTCTTGCTATCCGGAGTTAAGGTTACAATCGCTTTCTTGAATCCACTGCGCATGCCCTGAGTTCGGCCAAAACGGCGGCTCTTGCCTGCAACCTGAATCATGTTAATGTTAGCGATTTTAACGCCGTACATTTTTTCGACTGCGTTCTTAACTTCAATCTTATTCAACTTGCCATAGATAGTGAAAAATATATTGGTTGAATCGTCCAACAAAACCCGCTTTTTCAGAAACGCGCGGTACGATTAAACCCTTGCTGCCCAAACCACTGTTAACAACATCCACCATCTTTTGTGGAGCATCTTGCTGAGATTCCGCAGCAACTTCTGAGTCTACCTGCTTTGGCTGATCGCCAGCTACAGCATCAACTTTGACGTTGCTGTCTTCTTTTTGGAAAAAATTGCCATAAATTAATGAGTGGTTTTACTTAACTGCTGCTTCCCGCCTTCTCTGTCTGCTTAGCTTTCCGGCTTCTCTGTCTTGGTAGCAGCTTTCGCTGGTGCCTTAGGAGCTTTATCGGTAGCTTTCAAATAAGTCTTTTCTATAATAGACAAGCTGTCTTTTAGCACGAGCATAGAGTCAGCCTTGAGAATATCGGTAATGTTTAAGCTAGTTGCAAAAGCGGTAGAAACTTCTGGTAAATTGCGGGAGGCACGGATCAAAGTTTCTTCTTTCTTTGGAAGAACCATCATCTGCTTGTTACCCAGGTTGTTTAGCTTAGTATGGAAAGCCTGCATAACCTTGATAAATTCTTTTGTCTTTGGCGCTTCGAGGTTTAAGCCTTCGATTACAATAAGCTTGCCATCGCGAGCCTTGTCGGATAAGGACATGAATAGCGCTTTGGTCTTAGCTTTTTTGTTGATCTTTAAGCTCCAGTTACGATCGGAAGTAGGACCAAAAGTCACACCACCGTGTCTCCAGATTGGGCTTCGGGTACTGCCCGCGCGAGCGCGACCGGTTCCCTTTTGACGCCAAGGCTTTTTACCACCACCGCTCACTTCTCCGCGAGTCTTGGTGTTAGCCAAACCTTTGCGAGCATTATTAGCTTGAGCGCGTACGCTTTCTGCCATTAAGTGCAAAGATGGTTTGACGGCAAAGATAGCATCGCTGACTTCGATTTCGCCTACGCTTTCTGCGTTCTGATTGTATACTTGAATCTTCATATAACTATATTAGGCTATTTCTTCTTCTTGCCCTCTGTTGCTTCTGGAGCAACGATTGGCTTAGTAACACCAGTTGTAGAAATGCGCACCATGCCATTGCGAGTACCAGGCACCGCACCCTTAACTAAAATTAAACCTTTAGCCGTATCAACATCAACAATTTGCAAATTCTTTACAGTAACGGAATTAGTACCCATATGACCAGCCATGCGGTGGCCTTTGTTAACGTGCTGAGGATAGCGCTGACCAATCGAACCTACGCTGCGAGGACGGTTATGACCATGACTAGCCGGGAAACCGTGGAAGCCATGACGCTTAATGCCGCCGGCAAAACCGCGTCCCTTCATAGTACCGATAACATTGACCATTTCGCCAATTTCAAATTGTGTAGCGTCTATCTTTTGCCCGACAGAATAATCTTGCGGGTTCTCTACGCGGAATTCGATAAATTTTCCAAAAGTCCCTAGATTTTTAGAGTGACCGGCCTTAGCTTTATTAGCTTTGCGACTACCGGCAACACCAGCAGAGATACCTACCTGAACGGCGTTATAGCCGTCTTTAGTATCCGCCAGCTTAACCTGCGTAACTACCATTTCTGGCGCTTTTACTACAGTTGCTGGAATCACTTCGCCATTTTCTGCAAAATACTGAGTCATATTCAACTTTTTACCTACGATAAATTTCATAACGGTTTTGATTGGTCTCGGAAGAGACATCAGGTCCTTAAAAATAAAAAAATGCGGCTATTCACCACATAAAAACAATTCATCACGTTTGCCCCGGGCCTAAGCCTTGCAGCAAAGATGCTTTGCAATTATTCGGCGAATAGTTATCTAGCTTGAAGAGCTTTCTGGGCTCGCACAGACTAGAACCAATTCACACTGTCTAACTCATTTTGATTTCTACATCTACCCTGGCCGGAAGGCTTAGGTTAGTGAGAGAATCGATAGTCTTAGGGGTTGGCTCGAGGATATCGATCATGCGCTTATGAGTGCGCATTTCGAACTGTTCTCGGCTGTCCTTATGTACAAAAGTCGAACGAAGCACGGTGTACTTTCGCTTTGCGGTCGGCAAAGGCACTGGACCAGAAACGCTGGCGCCAGTTCTCTTAGCAGTATCAACGATTTGCTTTGCACTTTGATCGATCAGTTTATGATCGTATGCGCGAATCTTGATGCGAATTTTAGGCTTGTGTTCGGCCGTTTGCATAGTAAATGAATTGACAAGACGCTGTTTTTGCTCTTAATTGAGCCACTTTACAGCAATTAAAACTACTAGCGTTACTGCTAGCAGAACTTAATCAAAATTTTATCCCATTTTTAGGGCATTGTCAAATGATTTTCTTGAAAAATTTAAAGAAATTCTGATTTCTTTTTAATCTTGACAAAAGTCCTATTTTATGGTAGAATTTATACGTTTTTGCAAATAGTTTTGGAGGACATATGCTAAAAAAGTTCTGGAGAAGACTTTCGCTGTCGTGGTTGTTGTATTAGCTGCGGCAATGGTGTCACTGATTTTCTTTACCCCATACCTTGGGATAATTGCGCACTCACGATAAGTGGCGCAATAGCCTTAAGCCTGGGAATCTATACCATTTTTGTACATAAAATGGGAATAGAAATCGGCGGCTGGTACTAATCTTTTCAAGATGAACTGAAAAGCTCCGAAACGAATTTCGTTTCGGAGCTATTTTTATACACTTCTCTCGCGTAAGCGGAGACGATATTGATTCAATCTTTGCGGCATGCCGTACCGGTACGCAAGCTCTTCGGCCTGCTTTCTACCAGTCCGATAAGACCGAACAGCCAAGATTAAGCGAAAGCTTTTGAAAGCGCATTTCGCCAGGCGGCCATACAAGCCAGAAGTCACAATTAGCCGCTCTTCCACAGTTCCAGTAAGATCGCAGCGCATAAGATCTAGTGCTCTTTGAACCTGGAACAATCCCTGAACAGCCTTGCCGTTATTAGCGAGCGCCTCACCATAATGGCCCAAATATTCGGCTTCTTCCCTGCCACCCTTGGTGACACAATTATGAGCCATCTCGTATTTAACTTCGGCGGCTTTTTATCCCCCGATTGAGGCAGAAACATCACCATCGCGCAGGTAAACTGGGCACGAACTGCATTCGATATATCCAGGTGAATACCCTGATAAACATCATTAAGCATCTCGGATAAATACATTTTTTCGCCCGTATTCTGCCACAAGTGCTTATTCAACACTATTCGAACACCCAAGGCTGCGGCAATTCCCCGCGGCTTATCTTCGAAGTCAACAGTCTTCACAATTTCATTTAACTCCGTAAGGGCGTCTGCTCGATTACCGCGCTCGACCATTGGAGATATTACTCTTCTGACATACCCCTCAATATCTTCTTCGCTCATTTCCGCGAAACGGTTCTTCATAAGCCTCACAACTTTGGCAGATGGTTTAAATGCTAAAACTTGTGCCACAAGATTTTCCTCCTATTGTTTTTAACAAGCAATATTAGTATGTTTTAAGCCGCAAGTCAACCCGCCAAACTTATAACCTACATCCCTACTTCCTAATTATACAAAAAAAGCGAATCGCAATGATTCGCCTTATATTACGCCCGTGCAGTCATAGCCATGGGAGCTCGAATATTTCCGGAGCAAGATCGACTTTGATGTCACTATCATCATCTCCGCTAGGAGAGATATCCTCGACGGGTTCGGAAACCCGAATCGCATACTGCAGTTCGTCTTCGTGCCGATTTCGGCAGCATCTAGCTCCATAATACATCCAAGCGACTTGCCGTAACCAGCGAGTAGTTCATCCAAGCTTTCCTTTTGACCGGGAGTTAGTTCGGAAATCTTCTTTTCCAGTCTTGGGTTGTTGATCAAGAACTCCGCGGTGCGGTAACGAAAGAGTTCAATAGATTTGTCGCATGCTTGCTCGGCAAGCTCAATCTGAATTTCCGTCAGAATCTGATTTAAAAAAGCAGTGCTGCCGCTAAGCATGATGTTAATGGAGTTAATGCTGCGCCATGGACCAGTGTTCATTATCGTGACTCCTTTATTTTTTTGATAGGGTGATTCTATCGCAAGTGAATAAATTAGTTAAAACAAAAACTCCCAAAAGGGAGTTTTTAATAGCTATTGGAGCAAGCCTGGACCGCCGCCTTCTTGAGGTTGCCCATCTCTGCATGCAGCCCAATTCTGCAACAAGCTTATATACTGCGGATGATTTGCTATATTCTGAGGAGTTACTCTATTCTTCCTCGCATAGTTAGCAGCTGCTGCCCATTCTGCATCACAGTTTCCCGCCTCTTCAAAATCTGCTGAAGAGAAAAGAGGCTGAGGGCGATTAGCATCGATATAACCAATTACACCACCACCTATAACCAAACCGATTAGCAGTCCTACAATTAAGGATTGTTGATCAAATTTCATATTTAAATTTCGTGGGTTTAATAAACCCTTAATAATGTATTTAAATTATCGTTTAATAATGTTTATTTGGCAAAAAGGTTATCCACAAGCCGGAAAATATAAAACTCCCCTTTCGGGGAGTTATTGCTCCTGCTTAATTGATGTGAGGATTGATGAATCCCAGTGCTGACTCTTTGGTATATCCGACATTTTCTGCCCGCTCTGCTTCTAAATTATCAGTAGTCCATAAATGGTCGTTAGTACTAGCCTTATATAAACGGTGCATGGTCAAACCACGATACCCGCCGGCTGTATATCCCATCGTTCCTCAAAACGGTAACCGCCATTAGAAGTTAATGCTTGTTTCTCTTCTTCGTTCGTTGTATAGAAATGCTTATTCTGAGAAGGATTATATAGTCGATATATAGGATTGCTATTCCCTGCTGAATTTATGTCGAATACGTACCCCGCAACCCCTTCATATTTGAATCCTGATTTTGTGACAGCGCTGTCACCTTCGGTCTTGCTAGTAGTGTAAAAATGCTTGCCTGACCGAGGATTATAATAACGGTATATTGTATTTTGTTTATCCAAGTATGATTCCCCTCCGCAAGCGTACCCTAAAGTACCAGTACGACTATAATTACTGGTTGGGTTGCGGGTACCTTGATAAAAAACAACATCGGTAATTGAATCGTCTGCTGCAAAGTGCAAGGCCGTTCCATTGCCTTCTGTTTGCGCTATATATCCGACTACACCCTCATGAGCGCCGTAAGATTCCGAAACATTATTGCTTGCAAAATAACGATGAGCCCCGGTTGCAGATCGATAATATCTCTGAATGGGCAAAGTATCCGAGTTAGGTGCAGCTAAAATATTTGCGACAATGCCATCATAGCGATAGCCGTACTGCATAACCTGAAATACCTCACCTTTGTTTGTAGTATAAAAATGACGCCCACTGGGCTTTGTTAAACCAAATAGCGGCGCACAAGCCCCTGTCTGAGCTTTAGCTATGGGAAACTGTATAAAACCACCAATAAGTAATACAACTAGAGTTAAGGGTAATATATATTTTTTCATATGATTAGATTATTTTCTTGTCTATTCATATTAAATTATACCAAAAATTGAGAAAAGTAATGATATCACAAACCGGAAAATATAAAACTCCCCTTTCGGGGAGTTTCTATGATTGAGATGAAAATAAAAACTATTTGCTATGAAGGGAGTCAGCTAGCGCCGTCACGAAGTGACGAAAGCGCTCCCTTCGTGCAAATAGTTTTTATATATTATTTTACAATCTTAACGACAACACCAGCACCAACAGTTCGGCCACCTTCACGGATAGCGAACTTGCCTTTTTCTTCCAAAGCGATTGGAGTAATAAGCTTTACGTTGATGTTAACAGTATCGCCAGGCATAACCATTTCTTGGCCTTCTGGCAAGATAACTTCACCGGTTACGTCGGTAGTGCGCACGTAGAACTGAGGCTTATAACCCTTGAAGAAAGGAGTGTGGCGTCCGCCTTCTTCTTTGTTCAAGATATAAACTTCAGCTTCGAATTCAGTGTGAGGAGTGATAGAACCAGTCTTAGCCAAAACTTGGCCGCGTTCTACTTCTTCCTTCTTAACACCGCGGAGCAACAAACCTGCGTTGTCACCAGCCATACCTTTGTCCAACTGCTTGTTGAACATTTCGATACCGGTAACTACAGTCTTAGAAGTTGGTTTGATACCAACGATTTCTACTTCTTCGTTGATGTTGATGATACCGCGTTCGATACGACCGGTAACTACGGTACCGCGACCTTCGATAGTAAAGATATCTTCGATAGGCATCAAGAAAGGCTTGTCGGTTTCGCGAGTTGGTTCTGGGATGAAAGTATCCAAAGCTTCTACAAGCTTAGTGATAGTTTCTTCGTTAGCAGCATCTCCTTCGAGAGCCTTTAACGCGGAACCGCGAATGATTGGGGTGTCTTTGCCAGGGAATTCGTACTTGTTAAGCAAGTCGCGAATTTCTTCTTCTACCAAGTCGAGAAGTTCTGGATCAGAAACCTGGTCTACCTTGTTCATGTAAACAACGATAGAAGGTACGCCTACCTGACGAGCGAGCAAGATGTGTTCGCGAGTCTGAGGCATAGGACCATCAGCAGCAGATACCACAAGAATCGCACCATCCATCTGAGCAGCACCGGTAATCATGTTCTTGATGTAGTCGGCGTGACCAGGACAGTCTACGTGAGCGTAGTGACGCTTGTCGGATTCGTATTCGCTGTGAGAGGTATTAATAGTAATACCGCGAGCTTTTTCTTCCGGTGCGTTGTCGATCTGGTCGTAAGCTTTCGCTTTAGCGTGTCCAGACTTTGCAAGCACGGTAGTGATAGCAGCGGTCAATGTGGTTTTACCGTGGTCTACGTGACCAATGGTTCCCACATTAAGGTGAGGCTTTGAACGATCAAATGCTTCTGCCATTTTTACCTTTCGTCTATATCTTCTTTTTGGTACCGAGATACCCTCGCTCCTTCCCCTATCGATGCGAGGAAAAAGAGAGGGTTTCTCTTTTTTTCACTTAGGAATCCAGGTGACTAAAAAGTTTAGCGTATAGAATTTTAATGATTTAAAAACTGGCGGCCGCAAAGCGCGCCAATCACAAATTATTTTATGGCTTTTAAGCCAGGTTGTCAAGCTTTGAGCCGTGCATCCCGGATTCAGAAGAAGAAACGGCGACTACCTTGACATATGTAGTATTATATTGCAAAATATGAAGTCATATAAGGAGGACATAAATGAAACCAACATCTAGACTGCTTATACTTTGCCTGCTGATTGTCTTGCCTAATCTGTTTATCTCGTGCGGCGCAAACAGGTTGTCGGAAAAGCAAGTAGAGGAAGCTAAACAGGAAGCCAGGAAATTCGCCGGACGTTATAAAGTGATGGCTATCCGCACGGCTAACGTTAGCGAATACAGCTACGAGGTAGATATAATTCTGCAACCAGCATCTGGGCTCGAAAGAAAGAGTATAACCTTCCGGAGCGGTTCTTGCTTGAATAGAATTGTAAAGGGATGGAAACTCGCTGAGCAGGACGAGTTCTATTTTGAATTCAGAGACAAACCCAGCGACCCCGCTTGCCCAGGCCGCCCGTATCCATTTTTAAATTATTTGGATGTAAACTTGGTGAAGTTGCCTTCATAAAGACTTGCGATGCGAGTCTTTTTTATTTCGGTGTTTTGCCGGGTATTGCTTAAAATCACGGCACATGATATAACTAGTTATAAAATCTTAAAGGAGGTGAATAGAATATGGACCACACTGTGTTCAAGCAAAAATGGCGGCGCACGTCCGACAGCGGTGAAGAGTTCGTATACTCAATACACCTTAACTCAGACAAAGCCCGATTGTTTGCAGAACGAGAGCTAAACAAGCCCAGCTTACCAGGACTCTCACCTGCAGGCCCCCTAACGCCTTGGACTGTAAATAATGAAATCTTTGGATTTCTCCATTCAGTAAACGGCATCTGGACCGAAGAACAAGCTTTTGTATAAAACTGGAGGTAAAATGGAAGCTGCAGCAACACCCGTGATCAACTGGAACGACGTTAAAGAATTAATCCGAGAAACCTGGGAGCAACACTTATCCAATCGTAAAGATCAGCACCGATTGCATATTTTCCTAGGTCGAGCAAAATCGTTCACTTATGAGCAAAAGGTTGAGGAAGGAAAACTTTCTTTTATTTTTCTGGAGAAGTATCTGCGGACCAACCCGCAGTTCATGGGACCGCTCTTTGCTTCTGGACTAGTTGCAAAAGTGGAGCTCTACGGCATGACCAGCCATGACCAGATCTTTCTGACCATTAATGATCTGACGGATTTGGACGGACCCACTGCTCCGGAACGATTCACTGTTGAATCGCTAACTTTTGTCGAAGACTTTGAGCCATAGGCTGATTTTATCTAAAACGCGAATATATTCGCGTTTTTATTATGCCTGTTTGGTAAATTTTAATAAAAAACGCAGTATTGACAAAAGTACTATTTTGTGGTAAAATATACACACAAAAATCAGATACCAACCCCAAAAAAAAGGAGAATGAATAACGTGGCTAAATTAAGCGAACGCGAAATTGACGAAGGTTTTGAAGAAGCTGGCGAAGTGCCCTGCCCCGCAGAACTCCGCGAAGAGGATATGACTCCTCATGAAGCAGCTGTCGAGAGCCTTCGCAGCGACATCGAAAACGAATACACGAACTTCGGAGACGCCGTCGCATGCAACGATCATGGCCGCCTTCATGGTGCTGTCGGCTGCTCAGCTTGCAGAAATGCAATGCACAGCGAGATCGACATACTCGAAAGAGTTAGCAAGGCTTTCCGATTCGACGTAGGAGTCTTTAACTACGGAAACTTCATGCTTCTAGATCTGATGCTCGCGTGGCTCGAAAGCAATGGCGAGTTCTGGTCGGAACCGGAAGTTAACACATTCGGCATTCCCGATAACAAGCTCACTCTGTGGTTTAAAGGCCCAGAGCATATGGCGCTACAGAACTTCAAATCTGCTCTGAAGAAAAAAGGGCTGATTATGAAGTTCGACACCATCGAGATCGATCCAGCTGATCGTAGAAACGGCAAAATCAGCTGCGCTAACACCGCTTAGGAAGTTACGCGGAGACTCGACGTATGGCTCGAATTCCGCAACGAAGCGGAGATCGAGGAAATGCAGGAGGCCAATACTGTCGCTGCCGTTTAACAGCAGCTCGACTAGAAGGAGAAGAGCAACATGAAGATATTTTTGGTGGTATTTATGGCTCTGTACGCCGATCAGTGCAGTTCAGGTCCGGTCGTCAATTCATCGGAGGAAAATAAGCCAGCGATAATCGACAAAGGAGAGGGCGTGTTCTATTTCGATGTTGTAAAGAAAAACTTCAACGACGAGTTGGTAAAATTCCGGAAGGAAAGACCTCAGCTCCGAATAATCAGCATCGCTGACGATTCAGCAACCCCACACGGACAAACCCTCGGCTACTGGGTCGTTACCGAGCCAGTCGGTCGATGCGTGCAGTAAATAGGCACGTACAACTTAAACAGCGCAGGTTCAATTTAGGACCTGCGCTTTTCTTTTTAAAAAAACGCGAACATGATGTTCGCGTTTTCATTTTGCCTTTGCATGTTATGCAGCAACTAAATTATATATCGTCAAAGTTGGGTTTGATCTCCTCATCCGAATCTTCTACCATTGGCGAGGCTGACGGAGTTTGCATTATTGGAGGTTGGCCAAAAGTAGGATCCATTACCTCTTCGCGCATATCATATTCAGGCGGCTCCTGGCGACCATATGGAGAGGAGACAAATAAATCCCTCGCGCGGCGCGCTAAAATATTTTTTATTGGTGAAGGGGGTGAATACATATGTATTGGATTAACAGGCGCAATAGTTTCCAAATTTTTATTATCCAAGTCTACATTATCGCTTAGCTGAGCCTGCAAAATTTCTCTATTCACAACCTCAGGATCTAATGCAGGAACAGCAATCTTATCCCCTACCCCGTTCTTCGGAGTTAAACCAGCATACTGACCCTCAGATAAAAACACACCTTTAACTTCCCCGTCTTCATTTACGATAATGACTTTCCCATTTTTACCTGCTAATTGCAATAAATCTTTGATATCCATACTCCATACTATAATCCTCCGAGGTATTCTTGGCAAATAAAAAAGTGCCGCATATATTACGACACCATATTTTAAGTTTTAGTAAAAATACCCCAGCTGGAGTGGAAAGCTGAAATCACATCCTCAGCTATATCATCGCCTACCAGCTCGGCAATTTCTTCGACGGAAGCGTTCTTGGTAAGCGCGTCCCGCACCATAGACGCAGACAAGCCCTGCACTATAGAAAGCTTTTTACTGTACCTATCAACAGAAAGCACTTCCCTGCCATATTTAATAGAGACTTCACTGTCTTCCATTGATCCGGTATATAAGATGGTTTTCTCTGGATCAAAGCCGCAGTTAACCAGCACGTCAGTGGTCTGCTGTTCCCAGAGATCGTTGCGCGGCTTAAAATCCGGCAAACCCTGTATGCGTAATTTTGGGAAAACTTTTTTACAAAGCTCCGACGCTGAATGTAATCGAAGATATTTCGATAACTCTGGGGCTCATTACAGCTACCAATGAGCAGTAGACTGTTCCTATAGCCGAACTCATCGATCATAGATCGAATCAACCTCCGATGGCCAAGATGCATGGGGCACATGCGCCCGACTATATAAGCATGTTTGTACTTTTTCATAAGTCCTCCTGTTTATGACTACCAATACTAACATAGTTACTACCATCAATCAAGAATAATTATTTAAACTAAATAAAAAGTGCCGGTCATGTTCCGACACTGTCTCTTAAAAATTGCCTTATCAAGGCTACCCATTGCGAGTTTGCAATTGAACGCTACCGTTAACAACCTCGGCCAAATGATTCAACTCCATTTCTTCAGAAGACAATAATGCATCATCAGAAATAGTCAGCTGAAGACTGGCGATTGTGTTTTTATGAGCTCCGCGAATGTCCTCGTACTTACTGTGAATGCGCTCGAGTCTTTCACGGTTGGCTTGTATCACAGGAAGTTTTTCATGAATCCGCTCGACAAGTAGTTTAGTATTCTCTCCGGTTTCATCAAACGCAGATTGAATATTAACTATATCGATCAACTCCTGAACTCTGGAATTATGATTTTCGATAGAATTCGCGAGCGGTATTGCCACGGTAGTAAAAAGCTTGTCTTTAATTTCTTCCTGGGTTTTGTTAATTTTAGAGTGATCCCAGGTGAATTTGTAAGTCATCGCAAAGGTCATAACGATCATCGCAATAATGATTACATTATCAAGAGTATGCAGCGGCGTTTGACTCAACCAATGAGCAAAAAATATCACGCCCGTTACTGCCGCAAAAAACAGTAATCCGACCAACGTCTTGATCAAACGCTCAAAAAAACTTTTTGAGAATTTGATCTTCTCTACATCCTTGCTCACGGCAGGGCCGATTGCAATTTTACTACTATCCAAAGCTGCAATCAAACTGGTTTCATCGCTCTCTACAAAATCTTCGTCCATATGTCCTCCTAGCTGGTCGGCTCATTATAACAGGAGGTAGAAAAATAAACAATAAAAAAACCGCCCCATACGGAGCGGTTTTTATATTTGCAGCTATAATCGCCACCATTGTTACTATTGCCCCTTACGAACATTCATGCCCGCGCGAGATTCAATAATAGTGTTAGCAACGTTCTTTGGAACTTCTTCGTAATGATCGAATTCCATGATACTAGATGCCTGGCCTTGAGTTAAGGAACGCAATTGAGTTGCGTAACCGAACATTTCGGCCAACGGTACGAAAGCAGTAACCACCTTGCGGCCGGTAATGTCTTCCATATCCTGGATCTTAGCGCGCTTGGAGTTTAAATCACCGATTACGTCACCCATATTTGCTTCTGGAGTTGTAACTACAACTTTCATCACCGGTTCGAGCAAGATTGGATCACCTTTCTTAACGGCTTCTTGCAAACACTTAGATGCAGCGATTTTGAAGGCCATTTCGGAAGAATCAACTTCGTGATAGCTACCGTCGTAAACCGCGGCTGAGAAGTCCACCAATGGATAACCAGCGATTACACCGTTTGCAGCAGATTCTTGAATACCTTTATCAATTGGTTTGATGTATTCTTTTGGAATTACACCACCAACAATTTCGTCGATAAATTTGTAACCAGAACCTGGTTCGAGAGGTTCGACACGCAAGTACACGTGACCATACTGACCACGACCACCGGATTGACGGATATACTTAACTTCTGCAGTCGCCATCTTCTTGAAGGATTCCTTAAAGGCTACTTCTGGCTTACCTACATTAGCTTCTACTTTAAATTCGCGCTTCATGCGGTCTACTAAAATTTCCAAGTGAAGTTCGCCCATACCAGCAATAATTGTCTGCTGGGTTTCTTCGTTGGAAGAGACTTTAAAGGTTGGATCTTCTTCGGCAAGCTTTTGCAAAGCAATACCCATTTTTTCCTGGTCAGCTTTAGTCTTTGGCTCGATCGCCATGCTAATAACCGGATCTGCGAATTTGATCTTTTCTAATTCGATCGGAGCATTTTCGGCACACAAAGTGTCGGCAGTAATAGTTTCTTTCGGACCTACCAACGCACAAATGTCGCCAGCAAATACTTCTTTTACCTCATCACGCTGATCCGCGCGCATACGTACGATACGCCCGACGCGTTCTTTGTTGCCAGTACGAGCATTGAGCACATAACTGCCAGCTTGCAAAGTACCAGAGTAAACGCGGAAGAAAGCCAAGCGACCCACAAAAGGATCAGTGGCAATTTTGAAAGCCAATGCAGTAAAGGGTTCTTCATCCTTAGCGTTGCGTTCCAACTCTTCGCCGGTCTTTGGGTTGTGGCCTTTAACAGCACCTTTATCGGTTGGGCTTGGCAAGAAGTTTCCAACAGCGTCCAATAATGTACGCACGATAATACCACGGCCGTCACCGCCGAATACTGGGAAGAATTCACCGCTCTGTACAGCCTTACGGATGGTCTTTAACAATTCATCCTCTGTTAAAGCTTCGCCGCCAAGATATTTTTCCATCATGGCTTCGTCGAATTCAACAACTTTTTCAATTAATTCCTGGCGATACTTTTCGCACTTTTCCTGCATGTCTGCTGGAACTTCGCCAATAGTAAATTCTTTGTCTGTGTAATCCTTATAGGTGTAAGACTTCATTGTTACCAAGTCGACGACACCGACAATGTCTTTTTCGAAACCGATTGGCAACTGAACAGGAAACGCGTTCTTAGTTAAACGTGTGTGGATAGAATCTAAAGACTTATAAAAGTCGCCGCCGGTTTGGTTGATTTTGTTAATAAAGCACATGCGAGGCACGCCGTACTTGTCGGCCTGGCGCCACACGGTTTCGGACTGGGGCTCTACGCCCATCTTTCCGTCGAATACAGTGATTGCACCATCGAGCACGCGCAAAGAACGCTCTACTTCTACAGTAAAGTCTACGTGACCAGGCGTGTCGATAATGTTGATTTTGTATTCTGGGATGTTCGAATCCTCAATCTTAATATATTGAGGCTTCCAGTAACAAGTTACGGCCGCAGAAGTAATAGTGATACCGCGTTCGCGTTCTTGTTCCATCCAGTCGGTTACAGTTTCACCTTCGTGCACTGCGCCGATCTTGTGGATCATGCCGGTGTTGTACAAGATACCTTCGGTAGTTGTAGTTTTGCCGGCATCGATGTGAGCGATAATCCCGATATTACGGGTCGCTTCTATTGGATATTCTCTAGGCATTTTTAATTATTTAATGGATTTTTAATTGATATTGACTGTTTTGGTCAAATTAGATATAGTTTGATGTTCAACTGAACAGGAGGGAAATAAATGAAATATAATTACTGCGTATTCTACACATTCAGAAGCAAGCGCAGAATAGCCTTCGTTAATTACGGGAAAGCAGTGGTCATCACAAACGGTATGGTGGAAAAGTTTGAGCAAGTGGTCGAGATGGAAAGTGAAATCCGGAGACGAGCTCCTGAACACTATACTGACATCTGTTTAACTAATTACATCCAACTTGGTGAGCATAAAACTTCATAAGTGGTTTGTCTAAAAGTGCGTTCTAAAATTTAGGACGCCTTTTTTATTTCCCTACTACTTCCTCTTGCTTCCAAATCTTGCAAAGTGAGCAAACGCTTTGTTGGCTTCAGCCATACGGTGAGTATCTTCGCGCTTCTTTACTGCAGCGCCCAATTTATTGAAAGCATCAACAACTTCCTGGGCTAGTTTAGTAGCCATAGGCGCACCCTTGCGAGCACGTGCTGCGGCAATCATCCATTTCATTCCAAGTGCGGTGCGGCGTGGTTCTTGAACTTCCATTGGAACCTGATAGTTAGAACCACCAATACGGCGACCTTTGATTTCCATAATTGGAGAAACATTCTTTAACGCAATGTCGAAGACCTGACGTGGATCAGTAACTTCGGCATCCTTTTCTTTCTTCATTTTTTCTTCTACTAAATCCAAGGCAGTGTAAAAGATTCTCTGAGATACGCTCTTCTTGCCGCGTTCCATCAAGTAGTTGATGAACTTAGCATACTTTACGCTGCTAAACTTTGGATCTGGTTCTGGGGTTCGTTTTTCAAAACTTCTTGCTCTTCGTGGCATGTTAGTTTTTCCTTTCTGAATTTATGCCGAGCGCTTATATAGCGACGGCAAAGTTATTAAGCAGCGGCAGACGGACGCTTGGTTCCGTACTTACTGCGAGAGCGTTTTCGACCTTCAACGCCTAAGGTGTCGAGTTTACCTCGAACAATGTGGTAGCGAACACCTGGTAAATCTTTTACACGTCCGCCACGGATCATGACTACACTGTGTTCCTGCAAGTTGTGACCAACTCCTGGGATGTAAGCTAAAACTTCCATGCCGTTAGTCAACTTAACTTTTGCAATCTTACGCAAAGCCGAGTTTGGCTTTTTTGGTGTGGAGGTATAAACCTTCAAACACACGCCGCGCATAAACGGGCTGCCGGTCTTGATGAACAAAGTCTTGTTCTTGATCAAGTTCTGACGGCGTTGCAATGCCGGAGATGCGCTTTTGGTAGTAAGCGGTTTGCGAGGCTTACGTACCAATTGGTTAATAGTTGGCATTTACTGAATGACCTTTCTGTGGACTGACACGTGCAGCTGGCAAAATTGCCGGCCGCGCCCATTAATTTACAAAACAAAAACTGACCTTAGAGTCAGTCTCTACGGTTCGCTGTCTTGGTACTCTGACGAAGCCTGTGCCAGTTAATTCCCAATTGAGCGACAAATGTGTCGGTAATTCCTTAAGTTAGGGGCTTCTAACGAATTGTATGGAAATTATACCTATTTCGATGAATAAATGCAAGGGAATAAATAAAAATTCCTGATTTACAAAGAAACACATACTTAAACCAATAATCGAAGTCGATAAATATCACATATTGTTGGGTATTGACAAAATTGATATTTTATGCTATAATTTCCAGTTAACCTTAAATGGCTTTAATTGTGCTGAGTTTACTGGTTTATTCCAGACCCAGCACGGTAATAGTCTGGGGTTGATGCACATTTACAAGCAGTTTATTAGGTTTGCTTCCACACAGCGCTTTTGCGCCCCGCAGCGGACAAAGGCCAACGAGGCCGCCGTCCACCATTTTTGGTTTTTGAAGGGCACTGCCCAGGAGAAAAGAAAATGAAGAAAGGAATGTTTAGTAAAGGGCTGGAAGTTATTTACATCATCGGGGTCGAGTTCATCGGCCTCACGGGAGTATTCTACCCGAAGACAACGACCCGGACCGGGGAAATAGTCGAGTTCCCGGAGATCGAGATCGTGCCGAATGCCGGCACAACAGGGAATTTCTTTGTAAAGTGCCACGACAACATCGAGGCACTCGACAATACGGCCGTGCTCCGGCAAGACGACGTGCTCCGCATTGATGAATGCGGTCAGATGATCGTCATCGCTGGACCGTCGCGATACGGCAACTCGCCTATCCGACGCGAGATCGCCCGGACGTCGCTGAGCCAGAATATTTTGGCCAAGCACAACGACGCGATCAAAGCCGGAAAGGACCAGGATCTGGTCGTCTTCACGAATGACGGCAAGGTCGTTTACGACCAGAAGGTCGTTGGCAAAAACGAAGCCATCGCCGTGATGGTGTTCGAAAATCGCAGAGGTCGCTGGTTCGTCGAGAGTATCGTGGTCCGTTCGGGCTACGAAAAGCTCGGCGGCAAGAACGACACCGTTATCGAACGTGTCGCAAAGGCCATTGGCCGCGAGCTTGCCGGCTATCGCCGGCAACCGTCGGGAGTACTCGAGCAGCAGCAGAACACTGCTCTGAGAAGGTGGCTGCCGGAAGCCAAGGCCCAGTTCGAAGCTGAAGAGCTAGAACTGACAACGGTGGCACTCAAGAGGCTTCCGAGAAAAACTGTGGTCCCTGTAGAGGACTACATCTACACGTTTTTCCGCCGAAACGAGAAGCCGGCGGAATGCAAGAACCACACCGGAACGTTTCCGGTGATGGACATCAGAACACTCGTGGAACGAGGCCACTCCACGGCCATTCGCGCGGCGATCACCCACTAACAAACTGCTTATAAATACTTTGCCCGAACCTTTCGCAAGAATGGTTCGGGCATTTTTTTATTTCAAATAAGTTTTATTCTAGAAAGTAACCCCAAAAAGTCGGAAAAACAGCGTGACAACCGGCAGCAATATCTTTTCCAATATGCCTAAGAACAAGAATATAATAACCAAGACAAATCCAAATCTTTCTAGTTCCAGCAGTTTGTACATAATGTTATCCGGCAACACCGAAGCGACAATTTTACTTCCATCCAACGGAGGAATCGGCAATATGTTAAACACTGCCAATACAAGATTAATCAGCACAGCCTTTAACCAGATCTCCGCCATTACTCCATCTACCAATCCGAATTTTACTGGCAGCATAAACAATACTGCGAGGATTAAATTGCTCAGCGGCCCCGATAAAGACACTAATGCCATCCCTAACCGGCGCGGATGGAGATTGTTAAAGTCAACCGGTACTGGCTTGGCCGCACCAAATACAATCGGACTACCGACAAATAGCAAGAGCGCGGGCAGCATAATGGAGCCAAACGGATCAATATGAGGAATTGGATTTAGGGTAATACGCCCTTCATCCCGAGCAGTACTGTCTCCTAATTTTTCCGCCATTAAGCCATGACTAACTTCGTGAACGATCGCCGAAAAAAGCAATATAACTAATGTAATCAAAATTTCCATGCTTGTATTTTAGCATATGTTAAGAGAAATGAATTTTTAGAAAAATAAAAACAGCCCAAGTTAGGACTGTTAATTCGTTGTTGAACCATTCAGCATTGATTCAATATATTCGCGTCTTTTTTTCCAGAACACCGCTACTGGGATCACTCCAGCGGCCACAACGACAACCACGAAAGGATGTACATATTCATACAAAGATAAACCTACCAGGAGCGTGACAAATACTGGGAGATACATGCCTTTTGCCAGGCCAAACAGCTCCTTAAACTTGCCTTTAAGCGTGTCTGGTCTGGGAAAAACTTGAGTAAAATTCTCGGCTATATCCCTGATGACCAGCACGATCCACGCCGACATCATAGCCTTTGGGATGGCGTAAATCGCCAAAATTAAAATCAAAAGCGCATATTCCCCAATATTCATATATCTTTCCCCCTCTAAGGTATTGCCAAATATAACACAATAGTATATACTTAACAAGTATTTAATTTAAAGCTTAATTCCGCACAAGGTTTATTTTGCGGAAATATATAGGATTTTATATGCCAAGAATGTGTACCATTTGCGGCAAGACTTACTCTAAAACCGTGAAGCGTTCGCACAGTATGCGCGCTTCTATCGTCCGACTCAAAGCTAACTTGCAATGGACTCGCGACGACAGCAATAATAGAGTTAAGGCTTGCACACGCTGCATTAAAGCGAAAACCAAAAAGGTCGCTAAAGTAGCCGCTTAAAAAACTGCTTCCGAATAGAAGCAGTTTTTTGTTTTGCAAAATGAATGCCTGCGCAGCAAGTATATGCCAGTGAAGTAAACTTAATTATTTTTTATTCATCTGCCAAACCTCTTTTTCCAGTTTAGTAGCAATGAATACCCAGATAATGTACGGCAGCATCAGAACAGCTGCGATAGGAGCTATGAAAATCATGATTACAGCTGCAGCAATAGCCGTGATGTTCATGATAATCATATGCTTGTATGCTTTTTTAAAATTGTGTTCTATGAAGAAAACTTTATTCCAGGTTGCATTCAGATAAGCGTTAGTCAGCATTAAGGCGCCTACAATAAAATGCCAAAAACTAAAAACGGGTACGTTCCAAAACCACATCACTGCAAAACCAGTAATGACGTACAGAAAAGTCCATATCTCGCCGATGATTTTTCCGGTCGGGGTCCACTTCGGTTTTTTAAGATGCGCGTACCAAGTCTTTAAACCCTGCTTGGCATATCTGACTCCAAAGTACGAAGTAGCAATAATAATTGCGGGGATGATAATAAAATTAAATTTCATAAGCTTTCCCTAATTCCGGATCTATAAATTGAACATTCAATTTTTCGCACCACATTTTGGCAAAGCGGTAAAAAGCTCCGCCGCCGCCCCTTATAAAACCGTCATGGATAGGAAAATTTATGTCGGCCTGGATCTTGGTAATGTAGTCTAAAGTTTCCTCTACTTTGCTCCATGGCGCAGCCACCGGCAAAAGCAATGTCTTTACGGGTTTACTAGGTACTAGCAACGCGTCGCCGGGATGAAAAATTGAGTCGTTAATTAGATAGCCAGTATTCTGGAATTTAGGCAGTTCAGGATGCATAACAGCATGCTCGTTGCCAAAAGCTTCTAAAGTATAAGAGCCTACGCTCACAGTACTACCTTCTTCTACAATCTCGCAGGCAATGTCATGTTTGTCGAGTTCGGCTTTTACTTCGAAGTTAGTAATTATTCGAGGGTTATTTGCGAGCAATGGTTTAAGCACATCAATATCAACGTGATCCTGGTGCACATGAGTTATCACGATTGCATCGACAGTCAAATCTTGCGGCACTCCACCATACAAACCAGGATCAAACAACAGCTTTGTCTGACCATCATCTATCAATATGCAGGAATGGCTAAATTTAGTAACTTGCATAATCTATAATATAAGTATACTATTATAAGCAATTTAGAGCCAAATAGGAGGAAGTTATGGCCGATGTAACTATATGCAACTGTCGCTGTCACACTGTCGAAAAGGATTTCGAACATAAGCACGGTCCGTGCTGTACAAACTGTCCGATTTGCGGACAAGAACGCATCCTTAACTGGTTAGCCAAAGATCATATAGCGAAGTGCGAAGAAGAACGAGCAAAGCAACAATCGATTTCTGACCAACAAGAACGCAAAAGGAATGACATCCTAGAACGGCACTTTTATCTCTAAACACCATACGTGGTGTTTTTTATTTACCTTTTTAACTACCAGCTTCCGCCGCCTCCGCCGCCTCCGCCACCGCCAACACCTCCGCCAGAAAAGCCGCTACCGCCGCTAGCAGATGTAGTTACAGAAGAAACCGCTGATTGCATGGAAGAAGAAAAATCGCCGATAGAGCTGGATAATACAGCCGCATTAAAACCGGCTCCAGTGGAATCGCTGTACCAGCTTGGTTGAGATGTATAAATTCCTTCAAACTGCTTCGCCCACCGCTTCTCCACTCCAAGAGCTACGGCAAAGGGCAACAGCAGTTCAAATCTTTCTGGATTTTTTTCTGGGGCATTATGAAACTCTAAACGGTCCTTTTCGGCAACATTCATATAATGTTTAAGTCCTAAGATGTATTCCCGCTCTTCTGCTCCCTTAACTGTGCGAGCTGGCATTAAGAACCCAAAGACGATTATAATGATTCCCGAAGCAATCCCGCTAAACAAACCTAGCAAACCGAACGTCGCCATCAACACAAACGTACTAAACATAGCAAATCCAAAACCTAAGGCTATAAAAATACCCTTAAGCAATACAGGATTGTACTTATAATACCCGGCGGTTTTTAATTCCTTAAACACATCATTTGGGGCCGATCTAACGTAAGACGAGAATAATGCATTGTCCCTAAGCTCCGATACTAGCACCTTGTTTTTGGTAGTTTCATTGGCAAAAATGGAAGAGAAAAGAGAACGGGTTGATTCCGGCAGCGAAGAGCCTGCTTCCTTCAGCTTAGTAAACTCATAATTTTTACCCTTGAGCCATAAAAACTTTTTCGTTTCTATTCTCTCGATCTTAATGTAGCCGTGAGTAGCCAGATATATTAATTCTGCAGCAAAATCCCGATTATCCAATCTGCCATCCACCAGAGTTCCCATATACAGAGGAGTTAAATTTTGCGGAGGGTCATATTGAGGCACAATTACGCCACGACCCTTGGCATCTTTGCCAAACTTTCTCCATAACCAAAACATTATTATAAAAACCAGTATAGGTAAAACCACAACACCGTTATCTCGAACAATGTCCATAATTTTTTGAGGAGCAGTTGGCTTTGCAAACGCACCTACCGGAAAAGCGATCACCACAGTGAATCCTTCCCCAGGGTATAGCACCTCATTGTTTGTTAATTGAGGCTGAGTAGTATTTTCACCTGTTTTAGTACAGTTACTTTCCTGAGAGTTAAGCGAACCGGTGAAGCATTGTACTTTTGTAATCTGCGCTGGACTGACTATTAAAACCGAACTCCGCACTATTGGTGCAGTCCAACCTGTACCAATAGCGTTCCAGTATAACTCATCATGATCGGCGAAGAAATTGATTGCCCTTTTCACACTATAGGCAATATCATAAACATGTTTGCCGGTTATGGTTTTTTCCGAATCGCCTATTTTTAACTTAACTTCCCCGCCGCTTCTAGAAATCGACACGGGTTCATTTTCGCCGTTCCGCTTAACAGTAATATCTTCAATCCGTAAATTGAATTTGCCCAAATTGTTCTTATACTTATATGGGATATTTCTAAAAATTCCATGGCGCTCCTGTGAGCCAAAATCATACTCAATTCGCTCCTTTACATAAATTCCTTCGGAGTCTGTTATTATGGTCACTTCCAAATTATTTACTTCCTCGGTGTAGATAGCATCCAAAGCACTACTATCCTGTCCCTGAGCCAGCGCAGTAAAAGGGAAAATGAAAATTGCAGACAAAAATATGGTAAAAGTCAATTTAAGGAATTTCATTTTCTTTTGCATAAAGGTAGATCGGTAGCTAAAACTTTTCAGCAATCTGCCCAACCGTGATACCGACCAAGATTGCTATGCCGCCCATAAATAACGTAAATAAGCCATCTCTCCATGCTCGGACATGGGTAAGTTTGGCATTAAACACCCCAAGGAGGAATAAAGAAACTAAAGTTAACGCGACAGAAAAAATTACGCTTTGATTTCCCCCAAAATGGAAATAGGGCGCTAAAGGAATGAGCCCGGCAAAAACATACGAGAAAAACATAATTACAGCCGCAAACAACGGCTTGGTTAAAGACACTTCTTTGTGACCTTCGTATTCCTCTACGGATTGTTCAGATAGCAGACTGCCGATTGCCATCGAAAATGCTTCGACAAAAATCAAAACAAAACCGGTAAGTAAAATATTTTCTTTGCTCATGCCCGCGATTGCGATTCCGGCCAGCAAACCAACGGTCGATACCAAGCTATCCTCCACTCCGAAAGTAAAGTTGCGAATTATTAAGCTGTTATTCTTCTTGTTCATTTTTGTTTAATTATGTCCTGTGCTTCCAAAACCGCCGCTGCCGCGTTCGGTATCTGGCAACTCATCTACAAATATCGGTTGAGGCAAAGCAATAGCTTCGATAATAAATTGCGCCACCCTGTCGCCAACTTTAACCTCAAAATCTTGGTCGGTGTGATTGGCCAGTATGCAAATTAACTCGCCGCGATAATCCTGGTCGACGACTCCGGCCAAAGTATCTATGCCGAACTTAGCAGCTAAGCCAGATCGCGGCGCGATACGGCCATAATAGCCTTCGGGAATAGATACCGCTACGCCTGTGGGAATGCCCTTTCTGCTACGAGCAGGAATAACCACGTCTTCTGTGGAATACAGGTCTAGCCCGGCAGCATGCGCACTGCCCCGGGTCGGCAATACCGCCTTTCCATTTAATTTTTTAAAAAATATTTGCTGCATCATTCACTGCTTATATGCCGTAATTATACCACCAAATCAAAAACCGCCTCATGGCGGTCAATAAAGCTCCTAACTTTGGTCGGGCTGCCGAGAATCGAACTCGGTCTACACCCACCCCATGGGCGCGTACTACCGGTATACTACAGCCCGGAATAATTTTTAAAATTAAACGGTGAAATAACCTTCTGCAGGCTCGTTGCCCTTTTCTTCCTCGATGCGCTTGACAATATCGTCCAAATCTTCGTCAGAAAAAAATTCGATAGTAATTTTACCGCCGCGGCCTTGGCGAGAAACTTTTACCTGCGTGCCAAACTTGCCGCGCAGCTTAGTTTCGATGGCCATTAGCTTTGGATCAGGCATCGCCGAATCCATCTTTTTACGGCGCGCAAACTCGCGCACCCGAGCTTCGACCTGCCGAACGTTCATCCCTTGCTCAATGATCTGCTTATACATAAGCAGCTGCTTTTCCATATCCGGCAAAGTTAAAATAGCCCGACCATGGCCTTCGTAAATTTTTCCTTCGATAATGCCGCGCTGAATTTCTGCGGGCAAGTTTAATAAGCGCAAGGTGTTGGCGACTGCAGAGCGGGACTTACCCATTTTCGCTGCTACTTCGGCCTGATTCAAATTAAATTTTTCCATCAAGCGCTGGTATGCCTGAGCTTCTTCGATAGGATTCAATTCCTGGCGCTGAATATTTTCGATTAAGGCCACTTCGAGCTTAGTTTGATCCTGAAGCGTAGACTTAACAATCGCAGGAACCTTGGTTAAGCCGGCAAGCTGAGAAGCACGGAAGCGGCGCTCACCCACCACCAACTCGTATCCGGCGGCGGTCTGAGTGACAACGACTGGCTGAATAACTCCGTGTTCTTTAATTGACTCTGCCAATTCTTTTAAAGCTTCTTCGCGAAAAATTTTGCGGGGCTGGTATGGGTTAGCGACAATTTTAGAGACTTCGATTTCCTCAATCACACTGTCTGCATAAGAGACTTTTTCGGAAGGTTCCAAGTTTACAGGTTCGCTCGGGGCAGGAGCGCTGAACTCATCAAAAGCTTCAATTTCGGAAATAGGTTCCGTCGCAGACGGAGGTTGGTGCGCAGGATCCGGCTCTTGCGAATGCTGCGGCTCAGGCTGAAAGCTTGGCGTCGGATTATAAGCTGGAGTCTGAGGGAAATCTGTTTCTGCTATGGGTTGCGGAACCGGTGATGCAGCAGGCTCTTCATAATCAAAAAAATTCTGTTCGGAAACAGAATCATCGCCCGGCAACTGGGTGCCTTGCGAATTATTATTAGGGTTGTTATTAACTGGATAAATTGGGTCCATAATTTATGGTGGCCGAGGAGGGAGTCGAACCCTCACACCCGAAGATACACGATTTTGAGTCGTGCGCGTCTGCCAGTTCCGCCACTCGGCCATAAAGAATACTATTTGATTTCAAATAACTCTGTAATATTACCAAAAGTACTGGTTTCACGCAATCGGCACCTAAACTACAACACTGACAATAATACCTATAATTAAGCCAGAAATAGTCGAGAAAAACACATCTCTAGGATAATGAAAACTCAGTACAATGCGTCCGAGTCCAGTCATGAGGCCGATTCCAAACAGCAAAGAGCCAAGCAATGGATGTGTTAACATCATCACCCCGCTGGTTGCCATGATAGAAATTACATGGCTGGAAGGAAAAGAATTGAGCGAATCCGTCCGGCGCGATAGAAACACAGAAGCAATTGGTTCGAATTTATACTGCTGGTACGGTCGCGCACTGGGATACAATTTAGAAATTATTGGAACCAAAATTATCCTGGATAAGAAGAAAGCGATGATAATTTCGATAACAAAATTTTCATCTGCGAAGTAAAAGTATATATAAGCAAAAATTGGTACAATGGTTAACCAAGAGTAGTTGCTCCAAAATTGCCACCAGTACTTATACCAGCTACCTTTCTGCAAGCGAGCCTGCCAGTTTTTATAATTACGTTCGGTTGCTAAAGTCATGTGCGGATGAAGTACAGAATAAATATTATCGCTGCCAATGCTAAACGGTATATTGCAAATACGGTAAATGACCTCTTCGCTATGTATTTAAGCATGTATTTGATCGCCAAAAACCCAAATACTGCACTAGACAAAAAGCCCACCGCAACCTGAGTATGATTAGGAATTTCCGCGATGTCTGGTAATTTAAGCACCCCAGCTCCCAAGATAATCGGGATGGACATTAAAAAACTAAACTTCGCTGCATCCTCTCTCTTAAGTCCCTGAGCTAGACCGGCAATCATTGTTGCTCCACTTCTAGAAATTCCCGGGATTACCGCAACGGCCTGACCAATACCAATTAGCAAGCTATTGATCCAAGTAATATGCGCAAGACTCTTAAGCTTCGCCCCATACCTATCTGCCAGATATAAAATTATGCCGACCACCGAAAGAGTGACAGCAATCAACAGTGGATTGCGGAATGTAGTTTCCACCCTGCTTTCCAACAGCTTTCCAAAAATAGCCGCCGGAATAGTAGCAAGTAGTAAAAACCAACTCAATTTTTGGTAGATATTATTTTCGAAGTCGCGGGTGGTTTTAAAAAATGAATGAAAAAACCCTTTGGCTAGATGCCAAATATCTTTGCGGAAATAAGCCACAACTGCTACCAATGTGCCCCAGTGCAAGGCGATATCAAAAGCTAATCCTTGGTCTGGCCAGCCAAAAACCCATGGAGCCAAAACTAAATGCGCCGAAGAAGAGATAGGCAAAAACTCGCCTAGCCCCTGCACCATCCCTAAAATAAATGCTTGAAATAGTTCCATACTACACTCTCCAACCTCTCGGAATTAAACATTCGTTGTCAAACGTATCCTCGATAAAAAATAATACTGGATGATGTGCCTTTATTGGAGCATAAACCAAATAACACATTTTCTCCCCCCACTGATTCTTTGGAAATACAATATACGATCCAATAGCGCCAGTAATAAGTGCGAGTAATAGTATAATAAGGATTTTTTGTATTTTCATGTCTTAATATTTCCCGAGAGTCCTAAGCTGAACTTTTTAACTTCCTGTTTAATTTTTTCTTTTAATGAAGAATCCTGCGGATTGCTTAAAATTTGTATAATCCAGCTAGCAATCTTTATCATATCCGCTTCTTTAGCTCCGCGGGTTGTAATGGCTGGTGTGCCAAGGCGGATCCCGCTTGGATCTTGAGGGCCACGAGGGTCTTCTGGCAGTACATTTTTATTTACCGTAATTCCTACTGCATCTAGTAAGTCTTGAGACTCTTTACCGGACAAATTAAAATTCTTAACAGTATCGATTAGCATCAAGTGGTTGCTGGTGCCGCCGGTAATTAACTTCACGTCTTGATCCAAAAACGCTTGAGCCATTGCCTGGGCATTTTTCAGAATCTGTTTGGCGTACTCCTTAAACTCCGACTGAAGAGCTTCGCCAAAGGCAACCGCTTTGGCCGCGATCGTATTCATATGCGGCCCGCCCTGCAACCCAGGGAAAACCGCTTTATCAATGGCAGCCGCAAACTCACCGCGGCACAAAATTAACCCGCCACGCGGGCCGCGCAAAGTTTTATGCGTGGTAGTAGTAATAATGTCGAACCCAAAATCAAACGGGTTATCTAATTCTCCTGTTGCGACTAATCCGGCGATATGCGAAGCGTCCATCATAGTTACGCTACCCGCTTCATCTGCAATGGCTTTCATTTTAGCGTAATCAATGTCACGCGGATAACTAGAAAAGCCGGCCAGTAAAATTTTTGGTTTATGCTCCAAAGCCAACTCGCGGATTTGTTCATAATCTAATTCACCCGTTTCGACATCTTTCATTTTGTAATGAACAAAGTTATAAAACTGGGCACTTTGCGTTACCGGATGGCCATGGGTTAAATGCCCACCGTGAGAAAGATCCATTGCAAGAACTGTGTCCCCTGGTTTTAAGATCGCCAAATAGACCGCGGCATTTGCTGGGGCACCGCTATGAGGCTGCACATTAGCATGTTCAGCTTTAAATAATTGTTTCGCTCGCTCTATTGCCAGCTGTTCTATCTTATCGATATTCTCCTGACCGCCGTAATAGCGATTACCAGGATAACCTTCGCTATATTTATTAGTAAAAACCGTTCCCAAAGCTTCAAGCACTGCCTTCGAAACATAATTTTCGGATGGAATCAATTCTACCCCCTCACTCTGGCGCTGCTGTTCTACCTGTAAAATCTCGCTTATTTGAGGGTCGGATTGTAGTAGATTATTGTAATTCATTAACGAATTATATCAAAAAATAGAATAAACTAAAGACGGCCGCCAAAATAAATAGCGCAATAAAGCTGCCGGTTGCAGCGAAAACAACAATACCCATCACCGCAGCTAAAAATTTTCCAACACATAAAAGCTGCTCCATTCCCACGACATAGGGCATGATGTGAGTAGTTTCGGCACGCTCATACGTCATAGCTGTGACAGGAATAAATACCAAACTCTTGGCGGTCCTAGAAATGGCATCTGTGATAAATACTCCGAAAGGACTAATCACAGGAATACGTGCTAACCAGGAAAGCACATAGAAGAATCCTCCAATCTGCAGAATTTTTTTCTTACCGTATTTATCGGAATAAATACCGATAAGCAGAGCCAGTCCGGTGGCAGCCAAGCTTGCGATGGTTACCAACGAACCCAAATTCTGATAATCCTTGACGATCATGTAAATAAATATCGGCCATATAATCATGACCAGCAACTCTTCTCCAAAACCGAGGTACCCTGCAAACCTAACGGGGTATTTTTTGACCAATTCCCATGTATCGCGATAGCGGTACGGCTTAGGGACAAAAATTTCCTTTGATAGAAGCAAAGGAATGGCAGAGCATGCGTAGATTAGCGAACCAATAAGAAACACCGAGTTCACCCCAAAAAACATTGTCAAAAAGCCACCGATCATTGGGCCCATAATTTGCACAAGATTCATGATTGCGTACATTGCGCTAAATTCGCGCGCAACCTGTTTTCCATGGGCAAACCGAGCGAGTGTTGCATGCCAAGCCGGCCAGAAAAATATTTTTTGTAGCGCAAATAAAACTGGTGCGATATATATCAATTCAAAATAATATTGCGAACCTATGAGGGACATCCACAGCAGAATCTGGAATGGAATACTAAGCAAGATTGAATGGGCATAGCCGAATCTAGCAGCAATCTTTGCTCCAAAAGGTATCAGTACGATGTAAAGCCCGTAAACCACGGCCGCAAACAACAGAACTTCTGTTATGCTCAATCCCAACACCACATACAAAAAAATCGGTTCAAACAATGCTATGATTGCTTGAGCCAAGTTGCCCACTGCTGTGGAAGCATAAAGATGCTCTACTTCCTTGCGTACCTTAGAGGCAAAATAGTGCGGTAGGTGTAGGTGAAAATGTGAGTGCATTAATTTTTATTTTGGTTTTATGAAAATAGTTATTCTGTAGTCTGACCGTCAAAGTGCTCTTCGTTAGCCATTGCGTCCGCCTTGGTGGCACGCACAACCTGATCCTTATGTTCCGGCGGAGAATAAACAGTGTAAAGCTTGAGCGGCTCTAAACCGGTGTTAATTATGTTATGCTTGGTGCCGGCTGGAATCACCACAGCAAAACCGTCTTCTAGCGCTGTCTCTACATCATCCAAAATAGCTTTCCCATTTCCGGCTTCGATGCGGATAAACTGATCCAAATGGTGAGTCTCCTGGCCAATTTCATCTCCAGGCTGAATGCACATCAAAACCAGCTGGCTATGCTTTGCTGTATACAAAACCCGTCGAAAATCTGTATTTTCTAAGGATAATTTTTCTATGTTTTGAATGTAACCTTTCATGTTTGTTAGTTAATGTACCTATATTATAACACTATATTGATCAGCTTATCTTTTACGAATATTACCCTGGTCGACTGTTTCCCGGCCATAGCCGTGCTAACCTTTTCCGATTGAATAGCGCGAGCTAAAACTTCTTCTTGACTACCTCCCACCGCAACTTCTAGAGTATCTCTTACCTTACCATTCACCTGCACTACTATCTTAACCGTCGCTGTTGCTATTTTGCCTTCATCAAATTGAGGCCATGGCTGGTGCTGCACGCTTCCCTCTCCACCGAGCAGCTCGAAAATTTCTTCGGAGATATGAGGAGCAAATGGATAAAGCAGCCTTATAAAATCAACCATAGATTGTTTAGTGATAGCTTCATCTTTGACTTCATTGTGAAATTTCATGAAGTTAGAAATCGCAGTGTTATACCCACAAGCAGCAATGTCTTCGGTGATCTTCTTAATGAGAATATTGATTTCCCTGTCTGCAATTTCACTATTGCTTTCTGACGGAGTAATATTGTTAACCCAGTACCATACACGATCCAAGAAACGGGCCACTCCAGTAATACCCTGATCGCTCCAAGAGACGCTTGCCTCATGCGGTCCCAAAAACAGCTCGTACATTCGCGCAGTATCTGCCCCGTACTTCTTTACGATTTCGTCTGGATTAATTACATTGCCTTTGCTCTTGCTCATCTTGCTGCCGTCGGCGGCCAAAACCATGCCGTGCGGCACGCGTTTAGTGTAAGGCTCGCTGACCGGGACTAAGCCTTGATCGTGCAGAAAGATATTCCAAAAGCGGGAATACAAAAGATGCAGCGTAGTATGTTCCATGCCGCCAAAATATGTATCGACAGGAAGCCAATACTTTAGTTTATCAGGAGCAGCAAACTCATTATTATTGCGCGCGTCTGCATAGCGCAAATAGTACCAGCTGCTGCCAGCCCATTGCGGCATGGTATTAGCTTCTCGTTTTGCTTCGCCTCCGCATTTCGGACACGCGGTGTTGACCCAATCATCTATCGCAGCCAAAGGCGACTCTCCGGTACCAGTTGGTTCATACTGTTTAACCTCAGGCAACACAACTGGAAGCTGGTCGTAAGGAACTGCCACCACCCCGTCTGTCTCGCAGTGCACAATAGGAATTGGCTCGCCCCAATAGCGCTGGCGACTGAAGACCCAATCGCGCAGCTTGTAAGTAGTTTTAGGTATACCGTATTTTGCGGCCATTTTCTCCAGGGCCTCTGTAGAATTCAGCCCAGTAAACTCGCCGGAGTTTATTAATACACCTTCGCCTGTGTAAGGCCCATCGCCATTTTCCAGCCAGTTTAAGATGTATTCCAATTCTGAAACCGGTGATAGATGCTTCATATCTTTCATATCCCACCATTCCGGTTCAAATAGATCCTGCTCCTCTTTGACAACTTGATCTTGGTCCAAATCATCTAATTTAAGTATAACCACATAGGCATCAGCGCGGCGGTTTACATTTTTATGCTTGGCAAAAAATTCTGCCCTGACTATGTAAGGCATTTGTGCCACAAAAGTCATGTTTTTATAGCCCGTTTCCTCTAGTGCTTCCCGCTTTGCAGCTTCTATTAAATCTTCGCCATCCTCTACGCCGCCGGTCACAAAAGTATTCCACTTATGCTCTTTCCATTTTAAAGAGATAAATTTTTCCTCAGTCGGATGCTTAACAATCACATGAACCAATTTACGGGCTGTATATTCCTCGCCCTCGACAGGAGGATTTACTGTGTCAATGACTTTAGGCGCAACGACCTGCACAATAGGGATATTATATTTTTTTGCAAATTCAAAATCGCGGCTGTCGTGAGCCGGAACAGCCATAATAGCGCCTGTGCCATAACCTCCCAACACGTAATCTGCAACAAAAATTGGAATTTGCTCATTCGTAGCCGGGTTGATTGCCTTTACACCTTTTAACTCAACGCCGGTCTTTTCTTTCCCTTCGGCACTGCGGTCGATCTCTGTTTTTGATTTGGCCTGCTGAACATAACCAGCCACCTCTGCAAAATTTTCCAGTTTCTTGTCTTCTTCTTCAAGCAAAACTGAGAGCAATTCGTGCTCCGGGGCCAATACTAAATATGTAGCACCGAATATGGTGTCGGGGCGAGTCGTAAAGACTTTAATTGATTGGTCTGTGCCCTGAATCGCAAAATCGATTTCTGCACCCTCAGACTTCCCTATCCAATTAGCCTGCTGCAGTTTCACAGCCTCTGGCCACTCGGGCAATGTTTCTAAGCCTTGCAATAATTTGTCGGCGTATTCAGTAATTTTTAAATACCACTGGCGCAGCTCTTTCTTTTCAACAAGCGTGCCGCAGCGTTCGCAATGGCCATTCACTACTTCCTCGTTGGCCAATCCGGTTTTATCTTTCGGGCACCAGTTAATTAAACCGGTTGCTTCGTATGCCAAACCAGCCTCGAAAAACTTTAAGAACAGCCATTGTGTCCATTTATAGTATTCCGGGTCGGTAGTATTTACTTCGCGGTTCCAGTCGAAGCTATAACCGAGGCGTTGGCATTGCTTTTTAATGTTTTCAATATTTTTTGCTGTAGTAATCGCCGGCTGCACGCCATGTTTTATGGCATAATTTTCTGCAGGCAAGCCAAAAGCATCCCAACCTATTGGATACATAACTTCTTTGCCCTGCATTCTGTAACAGCGAGCCAAAACATCTGCGGCTGTATAGCTTCGCAAATGCCCCATGTGCAAACCGTCTCCAGAGGGATATGGGAACTCCACTAAAACATACCTCTTTTCTTTGTCGGAGTTTTCGGTCGCAGCAAAAGTATTATTAGTTGCCCAATATTCCTGCCACTTCTTTTCAATTGTCTGTGGATTATACTTTTTCATTTTTGTAATAGTTTTCTAACCATTTTCTTTTAATTACCGGTAAACAGATTTTAGAACCCATTGGGGAAAAGAACCCCCCACAACAATTTTCTCTTTTTAACATACACACCACCCCCCCCACCCCATTTTTTTATTTTAGTTTTTTTTACTCCCCCGGGGCGCCCCCCCCCCCCCCCCCCCCCCTCCCCCTCTCCCCGTTTTTTGCGCTGTTTTTTCTCTTCTATATTATTCTGTATCTGTTCGTTGTTCATGCTTTTGAATTAAATCTAAATTAGCTTTAGCTACCCCAACTCTACCATCAAAATCTTCTTGGGAAATTTTTCCGTCTTGCAGCTGCTTCTCTAATTCCTGCAAATATTGTTCTGTAGCCAGCGGCTTTTGAAAGTGATGATTATCTTCGTAACGATCATTCCCCCATCTGCCTCCCCACTCCCAGCCATGTTCTTCTAACCATTTTACCACCGGATGCTCTGCAGTTAAAGTTTGAGGGTCATCCAAATTCGGCATAACCCCGCCGATCGGAGCCAATATCTCCCCATTCTTTATCACAGGATTGTCCCAAGGATTAATATCAATCGCGAAGCCAAATGAATGCAGTGACAATCTTTCTGTGCCAGCAATAAAACGATAATTCATGGCCGAGCTATTGTTGTCCTGCATCGAGGTTTCATCATCGCCGGAATATTTTTTGTCCTGAATGGGAACGACTTTGTCTATCCCAAATTGTATATCTAATAAAAATTTAAAGAAATCCTCTACTTCCGCAGCTAATTCTCTGTCTACAACAATCTGCCCTTGGCAAAACTTGCCTTCTTTATTTAGATATCTGACATCTAAAATCTCCTGCCGCTCTAAGACTTCTTTTGCCTCAGGATACGATTCTAAAATAAAGTCTTCAATCTCTTGCCGGCTCATATTGCTATCAATGAGTGGATATTCAAAACTGCCATCCGGGGGATGAGAGGTTTCGTTAAAATTTATTTTGGCAAAGTCGCGTTCGTTCATTTTAGACAGCCCGCTTACAGGTTAAATAATTTTTTTGCGTTGGCGGTGGTAGCAGCTGCAACTTCATCTACTGTTACGCTCTTCCACTCGGCAATTTTTTCCGCAACTTCTGGCAAATAGCTAGACTCATTGCGCTTGCCACGGTTAGATTTAGGAGTTAAGTATGGCGCATCGGTTTCTAAAATCATAGCCTCCAAGGGCAGGCCTTTGACCACCTCTTCACTGCGGCCGGTCTTATCGAAAGTGATAATGCCGTTAATGCCGATGTATCCGCCAAGATCGGCAAACTTTTTTGCTGTTTCGAGACTGCCAGTAAAACAGTGAATTTCGAATCGGAGGTTGGGGTTTTCAGTCTTAAACTTCGTTAAAACTTTCAGCATATCTTCGTAGGCATCATCGGTGCCATCGGATGGGCGGCAATGAACACAAAGCGCTTTATTTAAATCGAGGGCCAAATTGATCTGTTCGGTAAATGCAGCTAGCTGCTGCAGTTTAATTTGATTAATATCTCCGTCCTCGGGCAAGCGATAATAATCCAAGCCGCACTCCCCGATTCCTATAATCCGACTGGCATTTGCGCCGGCGCCTTCTACTAATTGTTTATACAGTTTGGCATCAAAAAATTCTTCTCGAGTCTTATCAGCCACCTCCTGCTCGTCTTCGAATCCATGATCATAAGCGTGTGACGGATGAAGACCGATAACAGCATAAACATTTTCTGGAAATTGCTTAAGCATATCTACAGCCTGGCGACTGGTATCAATTTGCGTACCAACATTTACAATAGCTACTCCAGCTTCGTGGGCGCGCTGAACAGCCTCCGCAGCATCTTCTGCGAAAGCCCGCAAATTTATGTGGGTATGAGTGTCGATAAATTTCATGCAATAAGTGTTCTATTTCATTTCACAATGCCCTGTTTCTGCAATCTAAACCCTTGGAAACAAAGGCTCTACTTTAGTAATTTCATTTGCAGTAACAGCATCGAGAATTTTTTGAGCTGTTTCTGGAACAAATGGCACTAAATCGCTTGCCGTTCTCTCTATAATATTAAGGACCGAAGCACAGTACTTTTCGAAGCTCTCCAAATCTGTTTTTGCCAATTCCCACAGCTTCTGCTCATCAACAATTTTGTTAGCTAACGCTACGTTTTGCCAAACTTTTGCCAGAGCATCGTGGAACTTAAATTGCTCTATATCTTTGTTGATATCCTCAGTATGCAAGTTATGCTGCTCAGCCAATTCGCGATTAACTTTTCCGCCTAAATTCTTTTCGATCAAATTCGTAATTCTGCTTACCAAGTTTCCCAAACCGTTAGCCAGGTCGCCTTCATAGCGAGCGCGAAGTTTTTCTTCGCTTACATCCCCATGACTATCGAACGGCACTTCGCGCATTAAAAAGTATCTTACCGAATCTGCACCATACTTTGCCACCCAATCATTTGGGTCAACGATATTGCCAGTAGTCTTAGACAGCTTTTGATTGTTCAGGGTCAAGAAACCATGAACAGCAACTGCTTTTGGCAAAGCCAAACCCGCTGCCAAAAGCAATGCCGGCCAGATAATGCAATGGAATTTAGCAATATCTGGTCCAACCATATGAACATCCGCCGGCCAAAAATCCTCATTCTCTGCTTTGGCGCCAGTATAGTAGTTGATTAATGCATCAACCCAGACATAAATAGTTTGCTCTGTATCCCAAGGTACCGGAATCCCCCATTTCACGTTAGGGCGCGTTACGGCAATATCTCGAAAACCTTCGTCTAACATCGACAAAATTTCTTTGCGCGAATGTTCCGGGTAGATTAAAAACTCGTTCGATTCAATTTTCTGCTTGATGGTTTCTGTAAGCGGCGGCTGACCATTGACTCCTTCTGCCAGTTTGAAGAACCAGTTTTTTTCTTTAATAAGTTCGGGCCTGGTTTTATGATCGGGGCACACGCCGTCGACTAAATCCTTTTCTGTCAAAAATGCTTCGTGCCCAACACAATACAAACCTTCGTAGTCCCCCTCATACAAATAGCCATTATCGCGAATTTTAGCGACCAACTCCTCCACAATTTTAATATGATCGCTGTCGGTAGTGCGTATAAAGCGGTCGTAAGACAAATTCAGATTATCCCAAGCCAGTTTAAAACCTGCTGCAGTTTTGTCTGCGAAATCTTGCAGTCCTAATCCGGAATCTTTTGCGTATTCTGAAATCTTCGCGCCGTGTTCATCAGTGCCGGTTAAAAAACGGACGTTGTCGCCTTTTGCGCGATGATAACGCGCTAAAACATCACTGGCGACTTTCTCGTATGAGTGGCCAATGTGAGGCTTGCCGTTGATGTAATCTATCGCGGTCGTAATATAAAATTTAGAATGATTTTCTGCCATATTCTGCCTTATAAATTAAGAAAAAGCTCATGTTTGAGCTCTTTCATTATATCTTTTTATACCGTGGCCAACAAGTTGATTAAACGTCTGGCTGCACGGGTTTTTCATGATAAAGCTCTTTAATAACTACTGTAATAGCACCCGCCAAAGGCACAGCGAGCAAAACGCCTAAAATGCCGGCTAACTTATAACCAATAAGAAGGGATAGCATCACCACCAAAGGCGATGTGCCTACGGTTTTTTCCATTACTTTTGGAACCAAAACATAACCTTCGGTCTTTTGGATAATGATGTATAGAATAATTACGCCAATCACTAACGCCGGGCTTTGAACCATAGCAAAGAATACTGCCGGAATGGCCGCTACAAACGGACCAATGTACGGCACTATTTCCAGGGCACCCGCAATAAGCGCTAAGACTAGTGCATACTCAACACCTAAGATAGTTAAGCCGACATAAGTAAGTACAAAAATAAAAATACTTAAAATAAGCTGGCCAACCACCCACATCCCCATTTTGCGCTGAATCTTTTCTATTAAGCGGATCACGCTATTGTGATATTGAGTAGGCAGCAAATCGCCAATAAATTTTTTCATACCTCTGTCGGCTGCTACCAAATAGAAAGAAATCACCAATACGGTAACCAGAGCCACAACTCCGTTAAACAAACCCACCGCACGGCCAAATAATAAACCGCTACCACTTTCGCCTAAAACTAAATTCTGGGCCACTGTCGCTAAGTCAGCACCGCCAAACAAAACCGTTAGGCTCGGATAACGAGCCTGAAGCTCTACGGCATACGTCGGAAGATTTTGAGACAATACTTTAGCCTGATCAATGACCAGTGGAGAAAATAAAGTTACCAGCAGACCGAAAAATCCTATGACGATAATATATGCGCCGAGCACGCTCACGAACCGTGGAATTTTAAATTTAGTCAGGTAGTCAACCATTGGCTCCATAGCAGAAGCCAGCACCAAAGCCAGCAACACCACAACTACAATGTCGCGGATCACCCATAGAAACCCCAGGATGAGCAGAACAGCCACCACCCGGAGAATGACCTTGGTTGAATAGTCTAATGAGTAATTCATGCCTTGATTATAGCGAATTTTTATCCAAAGCCAAAATAAAAAAGCTACCGTAGTAGCTTATCAATCTTTTCTCGGGTAAAGGAAAAATACCAGCCCGAATATAACCGTAGCAACACAACTGACTAATGCCGATCCCGAGGGAAGACCACCCATTATTACCGCTATACAGTATAATCCCGGGGCCGCAAAAGTCGCCCAAACCACAACATTGAAAATGTACAGTGCTCCGCTCAAACCGCTAGTGCGACCGCCAAACCGTGCATCAGCAAAATCCCTAACCCTAATGAGAACAAACGGAACTATAAATACGCCATAAACTGTACTTATAGCCCCAAGAACAGAACCCGCTAGCACGCAGTGCCAAAAACTATCTGAAGCATAAGGAAACATGGGTTCCAGTTTAGGAAACAGCCGAAAACCGACAATTCCGGAAATCACAACCAAAACCAGAGGCATCACAGTCAGTATTAAATTTCTCATATTTTCCCCCTAAAGATTACCCAGAAGTATATACTAACTCTGTAACTGTGTAAAGAATTAAAAAAACCCAGCTTAGGCTGGGTTTTCTGGAGTTGGTTCCGGAGGTGATTCTAATGCAGCTTTAGCGGCTTCCATTCTTGCGTCGAGCTGCTTCATGCCTTCCAAACAGTAAGCTTTAATTTGCTCACGTAAAAAATCTGTAAGGCCTTCGTTTTGGAGGTCTCTAATGAGAATATCCTTGATCGTGCGATCAAGTGCTGATTGTTCGATTAAATCAATAATCTTCTGTAATTTTTCGTCCATATATTTAGTTCTGTGTCGGCAACTCTTCGTTATGCCGATCCATCATATTGAGTAGTGCTTCCAGGCCATTTTTAGCCTCTGGGATTTCTTCAACGGTTTCTACGCTGGCAACAGCTTTGCCTGTTTCGGCTGTAAAATTAGCAGAATCTGGCAAGATCTCTTGCTTATTCTCCGGATTAATCTTTGTTTCTGCTGCTGAAGTTTGTTCTGGCGCTACGAATTCTGCGTTTTTTTCTGAGCCGCCAAATATCTCCCTAAAAATCCCCATAATAGATTGACCTTTCTTTTATTTCCTGACTTGCTCGGACTACTTTCCTCGCAAATCCTTGAGTAATTTAATATCTTTCTCAACTTTATCATGCTCAGTTTCGAGAATCAAGGGAATGGCCATCTTTTTTTTCTTAAAGAAGTCTAAGATCGCTTTAAAGCCGGCCTTGCCGATATAACCCTCGTCGATATGCTCATGACGATCCTTACGCGCACCCAATTCTACCTTGGAATCATTCACATGGCACATAGCCAAATACTTCAAACCAATTATTTTATCGAATTTTTTGAAAGTATCCTCTACACCTTTAGCGTTGCTGATATCGTAACCGCTGCCAAAGGCGTGCTGAGTGTCGAAACAGACCCCGCCAAAGGCCTTGTTCTTGGCGATCGGTGCCATGAGCTCGGCGATTTCTTCAAAAGTATCGCCGATCACTTCACCGGCGCCGGCAGAGATCTCTATTAAGAGCTTAGTGGTGCCCTTGTACCCATCTAAGACCTTTTTGAGACCATCTTGAGCCTGCTTCATGCCGAGTTTGGGACCAAGGTCCTTAAAGCTGCCTGGGTGGAACATCACGTAGCTGGCGCCAAGCTGGCTGCCGCGCTCGAGGTCGGTGCGAACTAAAGAAATAGATCCGTTGTACGACCGCGGATTTTTAGACCCGAAATTCAAAATATATGGCGCGTGGATAACAAAATTTTTAAAACCATATTTTTCCATTTCGGCAGCAAACTCTTTCTCCATATCTGTTGTGATAGCAGGAGCAGTGCCGCCGCGCGGGCTGCGGGAAAAAATTTGAAAAGTTTCGCAGCCTAATTCCGCAGCCCGCGCTGGCGCGTTCTGCAAACCTCCGGCAATGGAAACATGACAACCGATCAGCGGTAAGTTTTTACCTACAGTCTTCGCTGCGGCCTTGGCTGCTACTTTTGCACCAGCAGATTTAGCATCGGTGCGCACGCTTAACTTGACCACTTATTTGCAATGGTTAATAATTTCTTTTCCATAGTTTTTGGATACGGTCCAACAACGGCAATGCTTAGCTTTTTTGAATCAAATAACTCTTTAGCTAGCTTTTGAACCTGAACCGAGGTCACGCGATCAATCTCTTTAAAAATGTCCGAAGGAGTTTGAATATTGCGCTTAAAAGCCACCTGCTGAAGGAACCAATCCAAACGCGACTGATTATCTTCTAAGTACAAGGTAGTCTTGCCTTTTAAGTACTCTTTGGCTTTTTGCAATTCCTTCTTGTCGATATTGCCATGAGCAATTTTAGCAAGCTCTTCTAAGGTCACTTTTATCGCCTCTTCTAAATGAGACACGCGGACACCAGCGGACACGTCGAAAGCACCAGTATCAATGTAGGGATTCTGACCAGCGCGCACATAGTAAGCCAAGCCACGCTTTTCGCGAATCTCTGTAAATAAGCGAGAACTCATCCCTCCTCCTAGTATGGAAGACAGCACCGACGCTGCTATATTGCGCTTGTCATTAAAGCCGAAAGACTTAAATGCCAAGTTAAAATGAGCCTGTTGCGTATCTTTTTTTTGAACAGCAACGCGTGGCGCTGTCTGGTGACTGCGGGCCGAACTAAAACCTTCGAAGGCTTTAGATGGAATTTTATCCCAGTACTTCTTTACCAGTTTATTGAATTTAACCCGGTCATATTTGCCGGATACGCCTAAAATAATATTCCCGGTCTGATAATGGCGCTGCAAATAACTCCGGAACATTGCTTGGGTAAATTTCGTGACAGTAGCAACTTCTCCGGCAATGTCGCGGCCTAACGGCTGCTTTGGCCACATAATTTCTTCTAATAAATTTCCGACAATTGCCCGAGGACTGTCTTTATACATATTAATCTCTTCTACAATGACACCCTTCTCTCTTTCCATCTCCGGCTTATCTAGCAGCGGCTGCTGAATCATGTCGGTAAGAATCTCAAAGATCTGTTCCAAACGGCTATGGTGCGCCTTAATAAAATACTGGGTATGTTCTTTGCCAGTATTGGCGTTCATTTCGCCGCCGAAGCCGTCGACGATTTCGGTAATCGCCATTGCGCTTGGATATTTCTTTGTCCCTTTAAACAAAAAGTGTTCCAAGAAATGAGAGATACCGTTTTCTTTCGCGCTCTCGCTGCGGGAGCCAGTCTTAACAAAAAAATCTACAACCACGCTTTCTGCGTCGCTGCTAGGCACTTCGATAATTGTCAGTTTATTTTTTAAAACTCGCTTGTGGTATTTCATAATTTATTTCTATATGGAAACAGCGTGATCCACGCTGTTTGTTATTTTACTTTATCGCTAATATAATTTACTAATTCGGAAATTTTAATACGTTCCTGCTGGGCAGTATCGCGATCGCGAATAGTAACTGTATCATCTTCCAATGTGTCGAAGTCCACCGTAATGCCGTATGGCGTGCCGATTTCATCCTGGCTGTAATAACGCTTACCCACATTACCACGGTCGTCCCAAGCCACCATAAAGTGCTGGCTAAGCTCACTATATATAGCCTTGGCTTTTGTCACCAATTCCGGCTTATTCTTAAGCAATGGGAAAATTGCTGCTTTGTAAGGAGCCAATTTTGGAGGTAAAGATAGCCATACACGCTTGTTATCGCCTTCACCCTCTTCTTTGTAATGATCCAGAAGAACAGCCAGGAAAGTTCTATCCACACCTAATGACGGCTCTATAACATGCGGCACGTACTTTTCGTTAGTTTGCGGATCCAGATAAGACAGGTCCTCGCCAGAAGCCTTAATGTGATTTTGAAGATCAAAATCACCTCTATAAGCAAGACCGTAAAGCTCTTTTGTTCCAAATGGGTAGTCAAACTCAAAATCGATGGTGCGCTTGCTGTAGTGAGCGCGGTCTTCATCGGGAACCTCCAATTCGTGAACATGATCCATGTTTAGCTGAAGATCGTTCTGTAACCAAGAGATCATGACCTGACGCCATTCTTCAAAGTACCCATTCCATTCATCGTCTGTTTTAGGCGCTGGAATAAAATATTCGACTTCCATTTGTTCAAACTCCCGGACGCGGAATATAAAATTACCAGGAGTAATTTCATTTCGGAAAGACTTACCAATTTGGGCGATACCAAAAGGCACCTGCTTGCGGCTGGTATTCTGAACATTCTTAAATTGAACAAACATGGCCTGCGCGGTTTCCGGTCGGAAATATGCAACATTGGCCTGTTCTTGGCTAGGACCTAAAAAAGTTTGCATCATTAAATTGAATTGCTTAGGTTCCGAAAAACCTGCGGCCTTGCCACAACTTTCACACTTTGCATTTAAATCTATCTGATCGGCGCGAAAACGAGAGTTGCAGTGCTTGCATTCAACCAATGGATCATTAAAAGTCGCCACATGCCCGCTTGCTTCCCATACTTTTGGGTTCATTACCAAAGCGGCATCGATACCAACCATATCCGGACGCTGCTGTACAAAACGCTTCCACCATAGCTGCTTGATGTTATTTTTTAATTCAGTTCCCAAAGGACCATAGTCCCATGAGTTAGCTAGCCCGCCATAGATTTCCGAACCTGGATATACAAAGCCGCGGCGCTTAGCCAGCGACACGATCTTATCCATCAAATCGGAATGTTGTTTAGAATTTTTTTCAGGATTTTCCTTAGACATAAGAAGATTATACCAATTCGAAGGCTTTTGAGCAAAATAAAAACCCGTTAGAAACGGGTTTAGTCTTACTAAATATCCAAGTCGTCTATTGTGGACTGAATGTCTCCCTCGCTCACAGGCGCAAGGAGTCCCAATGGCAAGCTGCCGCAATCATTCAGCCAGAATTTGATGAGAACAGATTCTGGCGGGGCCTTAAGGTCTCTTTCATAAGCACCTACAATCTTTTGTGCTCCTTTTAGGCACCGAACAACGTTGGCGTCTCGGGTTGCTTTTACGACACCTTTAGAATCAAGAGCAGCCTTGTCTGGATTCTTTGGCTCAGCCTGAACCATAAAAGCGACCTTTGCGATCGGCAACAAACGAAGGAAAACTGCAGTAATCTCGCCCTCTCGGGATAAGATCGTAATGATGACTTCCTTTTTTCCGTTTTGCTTAGAAGCGTAGGTTGTCTCGTACACATCCCCCTTCATCGCGCCTTTGATCTCAAAGCTAGCTCGAAGATTTTCGGGGTCAGCAGTGAGAACACCGTACTTTTTAGGCTCTGGTTTTGGTTCGATATTAGCTGGCAGTTCGGGGAACGGCGGCGTAACTTCCTTGGCTTGTTCCGGTTGTGTCGGCGGCGCTGTGTTGGCATTCGAAGTCTCCGGCTGAGTACAACCAAAAAAAAGACAAACAGATGCGGCCAGTACAGTTATAAGCAATTGGTTCTTTAGTTTATTCAATTTAATTCTCCCTCCTCAAGGTTTGTGTCTAAATGACAAATTAACATACCACCAAATTAACGGTATGTCAACTCTCACTCTTTAGTAGAGTTCTTATTAGCCGGTGTTAAGTCTTTGAAGTCTTTTAGCATTTCATCAAAGTAATCATGAGAAATAGCGCCGCGGATTTTTTCCATTAAGTTCAAATAGAAACGCAAGTTGTGCATAGTTGCGAGGCGAACTCCAAGAATTTCTCCGCTGGCAATTAGATGGCGCAAGTAAGCGCGAGTATGATGCAAACATAAATAGCAATTACAAGTATTATCAATCGGGGTAAAATCTTCTTTATACTTTTCTAAGCGAATGTCGATGGTCTCGTAACCCTCTTTGCCATTCTCGTCCTTAGCGGCTATGTATAGCCGGCCATGACGTGCCTCTCGGGTCGGGATAACGCAATCAAATGTATCGCAACCTCTTGCAACTCCTTGAATAATATCAAATGGAGTACCCACCCCGAGCAAGTGCTTAGGCGCGGTTTCCGGCAAATACGGAATCGAATATTCAATTGCCTTCATCATTTCGTCATGCGGTTCCCCCACTGCAACACCGCCAATAGCAAAACCTTCGAAGCCCAATGCAGTCATCTGCTGTGCGCTAACTTTTCGTAAATCTTCGAAGCTCGCACCCTGAACTATCCCCCATAATTTTTGGTCAGGGTTTACTGGATCGCCATCCACAACAATCCGTTGATGTTCGCGCAAGGCGCGCTCTGCCCAGCGCGCTGTTAATTCGATCGATTCTTTGCTGCGAGAATGCTCAAATGGGTAACCAGGAAAATCATCTAAAATTAAAGCTATGTCGCTGCCTAAATTAGCCTGGATATCAATTGATTTTTCTGGAGACAAAATTTCTTGCTTGCCATCGAGGTCAAACTGAAACAGTACGCCGGCTTCCATAACTTTGCGCATCTTGGCTAAAGAGTAAACCTGAAAACCGCCAGAGTCGGTAAAGATCGGGCCTTTCCAGTTCATGAATTTGTGCAGCCCACCAGCTTTATAAATTAACGCATCGCCTGGCCGCTGCCATAAGTGATAGGTATTGGCGAGCACCATGGTAGCCCCCCAAAATTTAATCTCTTCGCTGGTTACGCTTTTAATGGTCCCTTTAGTGCCGATAGGCAAAAACTGAGGCGTAATAATATCGCCGTGGCCGGTATGAATAACACCCGTGCGAGCGCGGGACTTTTCATCTTTTTTGGTAATTTCGAAATAGGGCTTTGCGTTCATCTATTTAATATATGATAGTAGCTGGGATTTAAAATAATCCAGGTGGCTAGAAAAGTATTTTAGATTAAAATGCGTCTCGTGTAAATACACGGCGGGCCTGCTGTTGCCTTTCAAGTACACATCGCCTGTGATCCAGGTAGAAAACACCCGCCCTAAATACGAAAAATTAATCGCTTCTTCCAGTTCTTCCGGCACTACAGGATAGAGTGAATGATAGGCTTGTAAAAAGACTTGGGCATTCGCGAAATTGTTTTGCTTAAAACTGCCATGGAAGCAGACAATTTCCAAGGCGCGGATCAGCTCAAAAGTACGGAGAGACATCTCTGTCTTTTCGAAATCAAACAGCGCTGTGATTTGATCAAATTCATCAAAAAATAAATTATAATCATGATAATCACCATGGACCAGGTGATCGCTTGGCAATTGTGGCGAAAATATTTTATAGCCTATTTTGTCTGCTAACTGTTTCTGCAACTCAAGGTGCTCTGCTGCCATAATATCAACTGGAGTAAGATTTGGCTTTTCTTTTAGTTTACTCTGTATGTCTGTAACAAATTGAGAAAAATTTTCTCCGTTCACGGATTTTAAAGCTTCTAACTTAAATTCGTCGTGATTCTTTCCTGCAAGATGTAATTTAGCTAAAAACTCCCCCATTGCTTTGATCTGATTGCCGGAAAGGCTTTCCCTCTTAACTAGCTTACCTGGCGTAAAGGGCAGCAAGCTGTAGTATTGATCTTCGGAGGTAAAATAAAGCTTATTATCCTTAGTCGGCAATGCCAATATCACAGGAAACCCTTGTTGGGAAAAATATTTTTCTACCTGATGAATCTGGCCAATCTTATGAACAATATTAGAACGGTGATGCTTTAAAAAATACTTTTGTCCATCTGCTTCTAAGATATAATTATTACTTAGTACACCTTCCTCTACACGATGAAGAAGCTTTAAGTTTTCAATTGAATACAGCTCAGAAATAATTTTTAATACTTGATCCATAACACGACTTGAATTTTGATGGTGATATTAAATCAATTATAACTAACAAATAGGTAATAAAAAAGCGCCCTGCTAGGCATGAGGCGCTTTTATCATAATTTATCTATTAGCTCCATTTGGTCTTGGAGCGCGTTGCGAGAACCCGCTGCGGGGCCCGCCGCTATGGCGATCGCCGCCGCGACCTCCGCCATGACCACCGCGTCCACCGAAGCCGCCCCGGCCGCCGCCGAAGCCGCCGCGTCCACCACGGTCACCGCCGCCATTGCTAGCCTGAGCCAACTGCTCCGCAGTTGGTTCTGGTGCAAACGGCTTATGGGTTAAGTTCACCCGGCCTTGTTCATCAATTTCCATAACTTGGACCTTTAGAACATCTCCGAGCTTGACCACATCTTCCGGCTTGCCAACGCGATAGTTAGCTAGCTGAGAAACATGAACCATGCCGTCTTTGCCAGGCGCCAATTCTACAAACGCGCCGAAGTCCATGAGACGGACAACTTTACCTTCGTAAACTTCGCCCACAACAATTTCCTTAGTAATGTTCTTGATAATTTCTACAGCCTTGGCAGCCATTTCTGCATCGGTAGAAGTAACCATAACCAAACCGTCGTCTTCGATGTCGATCTTCACGCCGGGGCACTGTTCGATAATACCGTTAATGGTTTTGCCGCCGCTGCCGATAACATCGCGAATCTGATCCGGTTTGATCATGAAGCTGGTAATGCGAGGGGCATACGGAGAAAGGTCTGCGCGAGGTTCTGGCAAAGCTTCCTTCATTACGGAAAGAATATGCATGCGGGCAGGTTTTGCTGCAGCCAAAGCATCAGCCAAAATCTGTGCTGTTAAACCTTTAACTTTAATATCAAGCTGAAGGGCAGTTACGCCGTTCTCGCTGCCGGTAACCTTAAAGTCCATGTGGCCGTTAAAGTCTTCGATGCCGGCAATATCGGTTAACACTTTAAAGTTATTCGGATTGCTTTCATCCATAACCAAACCCATAGCCACACCGCCGATTACTTCACGGATCTTCACGCCGCCATCCATTAATGCCAAAGTCGAGCCGCAGGTAGAGGCCATAGAAGTAGAGCCATTGCTAGACATAGTTTCGGACACTAAACGCATAGTGTATGGGAAGTCTGCCTGCGGAGGAAGCACAACTTCTACTGCTCGTTCGGCGAGAGCACCATGGCCAACTTCGCGTCGGCCCGGACCGCGGTTTGGAGAAACTTCGCCTACGCTATAACCCGGGAAGTTATAGTGATGAATATAGCGCTTACTGCGGCCTTCGGTAGGATCTTCCATGCCGTCCAGCAGCTGTTCGTCGCCTTTGCTGCCCAAAGTCATAACTGTAAGAATCTGGGTTTCGCCACGAGTAAACAGCGCGCTTCCATGGGCGCGGGGCAACACCCCAACTTCTGCAGTAATTTTGCGAGTCTCGTCTAAACGGCGTCCGTCTACGCGACGTTCTTTTTCTAAGATCTGCTTTTGCATATACTTCTTGAAGATTTTGTCGATACTACCAGCGACTTCCTTTTCTACCTTGTAACCCGCCTTAGTTAGCTGATCAAGACCGCTTTCCCCTAAACCGGCTTTAACTTGAGTTAAAATTTCCTCTCCTAATGCGCGCATCTTTTCTTCGCGTTCGGCTTTGATCACCGTGTAAACAGAGGCTTCGATTTTGTCATCGGTCAAAAGTTCCTTTACAGCTGCAAAAATATCGGGATTAAGATCTTTGATTATCGGCTGAGACTTTTCTTTGCCGCTGTCTGCGCGGAAGTCGCTCTGCACTTTGCAAAGTTCGCCTAAATGCTTTTGAGCAAATTGGATGCCGGCAACAATGTCTTCTTCCGAAACCAGATTCGCGCCGGCCTCAACCATAATAATATGTTCAGCTGTTCCGCAAACGACCAAATCCAAACCAGCTTCTTCGCGCTGGCTCATAGTAGGATTAACGACAAACTGATCGCCAATTTTGGTTACGCGAACAGCAGCGATCGGGCCATCGAAAGGGATATCAGAAATATGCAGAGCCATCGCCGCTGCATTGACCGCAATCATATCGGGATCATTCTCTCCGTCTACAGAAAGCACAGTGGCAACCACTTGAACGTCGTTGCGCATGCCGTCCGGAAACATCGGACGCAAAGTACGGTCGATAACGCGGCCGGTTAAAATGGCTTCGTCAGTAGCGCGTCCTTCACGCTTAACCCAGCGGCTGCCTTTGATTTTTCCGGCAGCATAAAGACGTTCCTCATAATCAACTAATAGAGGAAAAAAGTCGATACCATCTCTGGTACCCTTACTCATTACAGCAGTCGCTAAAACTACCGTATCACCCACGCGCGCCACTACAGCGCCGTTGGCCTGGCCGGCCAACTTGCCGGTCTCAAATTTCCACTCCTGTCCTGCAATATTTGCAGTGATTTCTTTTAGACCCATAAGGTCTCCTTTAGTCTTTTATTATAGAGTGGTCCTGAGTGATAGATTTCCAAAGCCCTGCACCGCTATTCCTGTGCCGGCCCGACTGTAGCAGGCGGCTAAACTTAGCGAAACAAAACCTTGGGAACCTTCTCGGCCAATCAATTTTAAAAGACGGTTAATAATTACTTAATGTCGGTATATATGTTAAAGTCGCGCAAAAACAAATCCGGATCCGGAGTGCTGCCATACAGTAAATGGTTGATGTTGTCTTCGAACATATTTTCGCCTTTCGGGCGATCTTTGCCTTTGAGCTTAAGCCAATGCTGCCAAGAATGCACGAATTGCAGATAAGTTTCCGAGCCAGGAGCGCCGTAAGCCTCCTCGATGATGTGATTTTTAATCTCATTCACCTTAGTTATAAACACGTCGCGATCCTCTGCAGTGACATGACCTTTAGTACGGACCTGATCCTTAACACCCTGAATCTCCGCGTTAGCCATTAGCTCTTTTACAATTTTCTCTGCGGTTGCAATCCAAGTTTTTTCGAACTCTTCGGGATCCCACGCAATATCTTCTATATTCACCATATGCTATTAAACCCCAACTCGAGCGCCAGTAAGCAGCGCCAAAGCTGGGGTCTATATTAAAATTAATTTACAGCTTTCTTCAATTTAAGCTTATCAGTAATCTTATCGTAGCGCTTTTCATCTTCACCCTTTAAGTAGCGAAGCAAACGGCGGCGATTTCCTACCATTTTAAGCAAGCCGCGGCGAGAGTGATTGTCTTTGCGGTGCAACTTTAAGTGTTCGCTAACCTGATCGATTTCTTTGGTCAGAATAGCGATCTGAACTTCCGGAGAGCCAGTATCATCTTTGTGAACCTGGAACTTCTTAATGAGCGCGTCCTTTTCTTTCTTTGTTAACATATACTTTGATCCTTTGCACGACGCCGGCAGTATATTCCAGCGCGTAGGTTAATTACTTGTTAATTATATCACTTTTCGTAAATAAATCAAGCCTCTATTTCTGGTTCTTGGGTTAGGTTTTTTTCTAGTTTTAAATTGATGAAACCTGGCAGTTTGAGCATTTCCTTATAGCGGAAACTAACTGAGCCGTCTGGATTTTTATTGGCCAATGCTGATCTTAAAGGCTCTTCTTCTAAAGCGGATTTTTGGAAAATGAATTCTTCCTTGGTGATATCATCGCCATTATCAATTTTAATGAGCGTATAATTATCTGGGTGATCTATAATATTCTGATACTGTTCGGCACTGCTTTTATCTGTAAATTCATATCCATTCTTTAACAACCACTTTGTAACATTAGGTTGAGCGCTTTCTTCTGTATATTGAGTGACGCGGCGATAGCCAAGATTATCCAGCTTCTGCATATAATCTTCCACCTTTTTTAAAAAGTCTGTACCGCTAACTATTCTATTAGTACTGTCTATCCACCGATGCTGTATATTCCAAGAACTGCTGGCACCATGGTCTTTATCAAAAACAAACTCAGCAGGCTTATCTCCAAATTTATCCTGCAAATAAAAACATATCATCTCCACGTCGCCAAAATTCTTTACATCTATCTTAAAAGAACAATTTTCAAAATCTTTAGTGTACAAATTCTTAACGGGAGGAATGGCAGATTCTCTGAGGCGTGAAAAAGAATCCCAACTCGCAGCAACCTCCTCGTCTGCAAAGGGCAGGTTAAAAAACTCTATTACGTCCCTGTTCTGCTCTACCTTGGACTCCTGAGCGGTCTCATTTGATATGGCTGCATCAACATCTCCCGGAATTCTATTTATCTCGCTGTTCATAAATTAATCATAACAAACTCATGATTTTTTTAAAATTTACTAATCATTTTAGTTCTGTCGTACAATCGAATATTTTGCGACGCGGATAGGAATGGTGGTATAATATAGATAAAGGTTGCCGATAAGAAACCAAAATCAAAAAACCCATGGCCAATGGCATAAAAAAACAGAGAAACAGTAACGAAACTACGACCAAAAAGCAGGACAAGAAGCCCCATCCCCTATCCAACATCGATAGGCATATTCAAGAGTTCTTAGAATACTGCGAAATTGAAAAAAATAAGTCTCGTCTGACTATTCAAAACTACCATCATTACTTGGTGCGCTTTTCAGCTTTCTGCCACGAAAATGGTATTGCTAAGCCTGAGCAGATAACTTTAGATACCGTGCGCTCCTATCGCCTCTTTTTGAACCGGCTTACAGATGAACGCACCGGCAGAGCCTTAAAATCGGTCACCCAAAACTATCATGTAATCGCTGTTAGGGCTTTTTTAAAGTATTTAGCCAAGCGAGACATCGACACCCTTTCGGCCGAAAAAATCGAATTAGCCAAAACACCCTCACGGGAAGTGCCAGTTATGAGCAATGACGAAGTGCAACGCATCAAAGACGCAACCAAGCACGAAGAGCTAGAAGTAGCGCGTTTGCGCGACAAAGCCATCTTGGAACTCCTCTTCTCTAGTGGGGTGCGTATTTCTGAACTAGTCCAGCTAAAAATAAAACAGTTAAACTTTGATAGCGGCGAATTCACCGTCCGCGGCAAAGGCGACAAGCTGCGCTTGGTATTCATGTCACCGGAGGCGATTCGAGCTATTCAAATGTACCTTATCAAGCGCCATGACAATAACCCTGCCTTGTTCGTAAGTCATTCCAAGATCGGCAATACCGTCGAAAAGCAAATGGAAAGCATCGGCGGCGGACGCGATGCCGTACCAGGCTTAACTGCGCGCAGTGTGCAGCGTTTAGTAAAAAAATATGCTGGACTGGCCGGAATAATGCACAAAGTAACTCCGCATACCTTCCGCCATTCTTTTGCTACCGATCTCCTCCAAAATGGTGCAGACATTCGCAGTGTTCAGACTTTACTAGGACATGCCTCCATTACTACTACTCAAATCTATACCCACGTTACTAACCAGCAATTAAGAGAGGTCCATAAAAAATTCCATAATAAAAAATAATCTACTATAAATTAGGCGCCGCTAGGCGCTTTTTTACTTGCGCAAATTTACAAGAGGGATATAATAAAGCCTAGTTTTACCCAAACCCCAGGAGGAAAAAATGAAAGCACCCGCCGTTCTGTGTAGTTTTTTGCTAATCTTGATTTCAACCATCACCTGTTTTGCTCAAAGCGAATTCTCTGCTGCTCCACCTCCCCATTCCGAGTCTCTTAAGCGGGAGTGGAAATTTGGCTGGGAAGCCTCGTTTAGATCCAAAGTGGAAACCGGCAACAAAGCAGAACTCATTGAGTCGCCCGTTAACGCTTACAGAGCCCGTTTCAAAAACTTCTCTACTACCAGAGAATACACTCTAGAAACCACAGCCGGGTTTACAACCAAACGCTCGCATAACGACCAATACTTCAACTTCCGTGCCGAAGCCTCGCAAAAGATAACCGACAAATCTGCCATCACCGGCGATTTGGAATTTACATTTACCGGCTTCCGTAGCCTCGGACGAACTGGCATCGAAGTGTCGAAAAAATTCCATAAGGAACAATACCAGCTTAAACCTTACTCGCGAGTGGACTATTATTTCCCGCTCGGCAATGGCTTTCGCAACCGGCCCTATATCTACGATCTACACTCTCCTGCAACGGAAAGGTTTCACCCAGGATTTACCTGGGCCAGCGGCTTAGCAAGCGAAGTAAATTACAAGAGTACTATTTGGGAAAACAAGACACAGCTGATCTTCGACACTGGCGCCGTAATCTCCGGAGGACGCAGTCTCTTTAATACAGAGGTTGCCGCCGGCTATAGATTTGACAAAATCTGCATCGGGCCGATGTTTGAATACACACGAGTGCTTAATTACCATTCCGGACACTTCCCTAAAAATTCATTTGTGGGAGGAATGTTCATAAGGTACAACTAAACTCATAGCAGCTCTCCAGCTGCTTTTTTTATTTGCCATTTTAAGGTAAACTGTCTTGGTATAGAATCACTATCAACGATTGATGAATAATTTTTGGAAAAATTTACCTAAACCGTTTTTCGCGCTCGCGCCTATGTACGATGTCACGGACGCGGCTTTTCGAATTATCATTGCCAAATATGGCAAACCGGATGTCTTTTATACCGAATTCACTTCTACCGACGGGCTGATGAGCGCCGGCCGCGAAAAGCTCCTGCATCATCTACAGTTTTCCGAGACTGAGCATCCTATTGTCGCGCAAGTGTTTGGAACGAAACCAGAAAAGTACTTTGAAACTGCGAAATTGTGCCGCAAGCTTGGCTTTGACGGCATGGATATTAACATGGGTTGCCCTGATAAGAATATTATAAAAGGCGGCTCTTGCGCAGCTTTGTACCGCACGCCGGATTTAGCCAAAGAAATAGTCATTGCTTCTAAACTCGGTTGGGCAGCAGAAGAAGGCCAAACTTACGAGGATGCCATGAAGAATTTGAAAAACATCGAAGAGCTACGCGATGTTCCTATCTCGGTAAAAATCCGCATTGGTGACACCGTAATAGATTGGGAAAGCTGGATAAAAAAATTACTGGAGGCCGAACCTGCTGCGATCGGCGTACATTTGCGCACTCGCAAAGAGATGTCTAAAGTCCCGGCGCACTGGGAACTGATGCCGGAGATTGTAAAATTCATCCACGACAATACAACTAACCAAAACCGGCCTCGCATTATCGGTAATGGCGATGTTGAGAATTTAACCCAAGCCGCGGCGCGAGCGCAAGACAGCGGCTGCGATGGCGTAATGCTCGGCCGGGCAATTTTTGGAAACCCCTGGCTATTTACAGAAAAGGAATCTGTACGCGCCGGCAAACCAGAATCTTTACAAATAACCAAGCCTCAAAAGCTGCAAGCCCTGCTGGAACATGTAGAACTGTACGGGAAAATCTTTACTGGACTAAAACCATTCGACGTCATGAAGCGCCACTTTAAAGCCTACATACATGGCTTTGATAACGCCGCAGAACTCCGTGCCGAGTTGTACGAATACAAAACAGCAGAAGAAGTAATCGAACACATTAAGACGCAAAACTAATAATCAAACAAAAAGCACGCCTCATGGCGTGTTTTTTATTCTGGTGGCTCCGACTGGGATCGAACCAGTGACCTTGGGCTTAGAAGTCCCCTGCTCTATCCAACTGAGCTACGGAGCCATATACCAAGGTATTTTAACAAAAAAACTGTGAATTCGTCACTACCTTCTTCGGCGGAAAAAATACTTCGCCAATTCAATCAGCAATATATTCAGTATTCCGACCATTAGCACTCCTCCTATCCATACAGCCGAAAGTGATTTTGTACCGAACAGGTTTTGCAGCGGAGGGAGATAGATAGCCGCTGCCATAAGCACGAATCCTATCAAAACCCCGCTATTGAGATATTTATTCGACAGCAGCGGGTAAGAAAAAATACTTTGCTCCAAGCTGCGCACCGAGAAAGCCAGAATCAAAGTATACGTTCCGAAGGCGGCGAAAATGAAAGTCCTTACCAATTCCGCTTCTAATCCTGCTCGGGTCAACACGAAATATAATACAGATAATAGAGCGCTTGTAGAGAACCCTATAACGATTATCAAAAACTTCATAAGCGGATCGAACAAGCCAGCGTTGGGGTTGCGCGGAGGTACCGATAAATGATCCCCATCTTTTTCAAAGGCAAAAGCCACAGCCGGAAAACTGTCGGCAAAAAAATTGACCCATAAAATTTGCAAGGCATTTAAAGGCAAGGGCAAGCCTAGCAGTAAAGAGCTGCCTATAAGAATCAGCCCGTCTGTAACATTCGAGAGCAAGTACACGAGCACTTTGCGAATATTGCCGATTATCTGTCGACCCTCTTCAATGGCCGCCACTATCGTCTCAAAATTATCATCCAACAGCACCAAATCCGCCACGCTCTGCGCCACCTCTGTACCAGAACCCATTGCTATGCCCACGTTAGCCTGCTTGATGCTGGGCGCGTCGTTAATTCCATCCCCGGTCATAGCTACCACTTCTCCGGACTCCTGTAAGAGCTTCGCTATCTGCAATTTATCGAATGGAGTCACCCGAGAAATTACCTTTAGATACGGCAGCCTTTTTTGCAGCTGTTGCTTTTTAAGCCCAGTTAACTCACTTGCATCCAAAACAGAGCCTTCTTTCATTTCCAGACCTATCTCCTCTGCAACCGCAACTGCAGTACCTTGATGATCCCCTGTAAGAATGACGGTTTTAACCCCGGCTCTCGCTACCCTCGCAATAGCCGACTTAATACCCGGACGAATAGGATCCTTAAACGTAATCAGGCCGTCAAAGCTAAGATTGTTAAGAGTCAGCTTCTTGAGCAATTCTAATTGCTCCTTATCGCTGATCTCTTTGCTTGCCAAGCCTAGTACCCTCTCTCCAGAAAAAGCCAGGCTGCTTATCTGTTCTGTTAACTGCTTTTTCTGCTTGGCGGTTGCTTGTGAATAATGGATTAAGACATCTGGGGCCCCTAATACGATTAACAGAATTCTGCCGCCATCTTTGATCAATGTAGCTGAGTATTTTTGAGAGGAATTGAAAGGCCAACTCTGCAGCACCTTGCGCTTAGATAGAATTTGCTTGTAACTCATACCCTCCGACGCTGCAGCGCGCACTAGAGCTGCTTCCATAATCCTCCCATCTATACGCCATTTTTCTGGCGCGTCCTCCGGATTCTCCACTATCGCATTTGCATTGCTCAGAGCATAACTTAATAATTTTTTTGCCGGTACTGCAACAGAGATCAGCTGCGACATCACCATCTTCGCCATCGTCAAAGTACCGGTTTTATCAGTTAATATTACCGTGGTTCCGCCCAGCGCTTCGGCAGCCACTAATTTACGAACCACTCCTTTGCGTCGAGCCATACGCTCCACCCCAACCGCCAATATCACAGTCATAGAAACTGGTAAGCCTTCTGGTATTGCAGATACAGCAATCGCCACAGACGTTAAAAACATATCCAAAGGCGAGTAACCGACCAATATGCCGACAACAAAAACTACCAATGTAAGGAGGCCCAAAATTATGCTCGAATAGATACTAAATTTATATACCGCTTTTTGCAACGGTGTCTGCTCAGAACTGGAAATTGCGAGCAATGAAGAGATCTTTCCCAGCTCTGTCTGCAAACCGGTATCGGTCACAATAACAGTTGCATACCCCTGAGTAACCAACGTTCCTGCAAACACCATCGAATCTTGGTCGGAAATGCTTGCGGAGAACGCAACGGGTTCGGCCGATTTAGTAACAGGCAACGACTCGCCTGTTAACACAGCTTCATCTACCTGAAAATCATTAACAAAAACAATGCGGCCATCTCCTTGGACGCGGTCGCCCTGCGACAGCAACATAATATCCCCTACTACTACGTCCTTGGCATCGATCTGCTTTTCTTCGCCATTGCGCATTACCCGAGCCTCTTGCTTGAGATAAGTTTTCAGTTTTGCTAAAGCATTCTCCGCTTTGTTTTCCTGATAGAATCCTAAAATAGTATTAACAACGGCGGCGATGAATATAAAAATAGAATCCTTGTAATGGCCTATGAGCAAAGTCACCACCCCGGCAATCAATAAGACTATAATCAAGGGGCTCTTAAACTGATTGAGCACTATTCTCAATTTACTCAAATGCCTGCCATGCTCAATGGCGTTGCGGCCATACTTCTGCAAACGCGCAGCAGCTTCCTCTTCCGAAAGTCCGTCTGTGATATCGGTAACCAAGAGTTCTGTCGTGTCCTGTACGGAAAGGCTCCAATAGCTCGATGTTTTTTTACTTTTTTCCATTGCTTGATTTTTTGTTTTAAGAATTTTTATATCTGGAACCTGATTTTTACTCTAGCTATCAATGTCGATATCAAATAATTTTTGTTTACTCGCGCGCCCGGCTACCAAACGGACCCGAGACGCATTAACTTTAAAATGATTGGCTAAAAGTTTAGAAATGGCCACGTTTGATTTTCCGTGGACAGGCAAGGCTTTTACCCATACCTTATAAACTGGCGTTTGAGGCTTATAATCGCTTAGCCGTAAAGCAGGCTGGGTGATGGATTCAATCTTGTCTTCTCTTGCTGCTGTTTTTGCTATCACAATTATTTTCATAGCATGTATATCTCTATAAATTCAGTATAACAAAGACTATTTCTTTAATAAATCAATAAAAAACAGTTGCTCCTGCAACTGCATTTTTAGATTACTCCACGGTAATCTGGTAACTGCCGCCTATGGATTGACAGACGTACATATTGGTTCGTTTTCCAGCTTGGTCCGTAGCGACTAAATCGTACCGTACGATATCGCCTCGATTGCACCACCAGAACGATGCTGCCATCCAATGAGTGTTTACCACCTCGACGTTGCTAAAATTAAGTTTCTTAACCTCATTTGCCGCGGCTGTACTATTTTGAAAAAAATATCCGCCGAACAAAAAAAAGAAAAACAAAAATATGACGATCACACCCCAAACCGTCAGTGCAAAATTATCTATCAGAGTTCTAACAAAATTAAGCATAAGTCCTCCTTCTCAACTACCGATAGTATACTAATTAAACCTTTATGTCAATAAAAAAACGCCTAACGGCGTTTTCGTGGTGCACCCGACAGGATTCGAACCTATGACCTCCCGCTCCGCAAGCGGACGCTCTATCCAGCTGAGCTACGGGTGCATGAACACAATCGTACCATATTTAACTAGAAATTTCAAGCTATAACAGCTATAATTGAAGCACATAATATAGAAGTAATGCTAGAACGAGTCCAAAAATTCATTAGCGAAGCTGGGGTTGCTTCTCGCCGCAAGGCCGAGGAGTTTATTAAATCTGGCCAGGTTTCTATTAACGGGCGCAAGGCCAAATTAGGAGATAAGGTCGATCCCAGTAAAGACGAAGTCAAAGTTTACGGAAAATTGGTCCAACCTGTAACAGAAAAGCTGTATATAGCGATAAATAAACCAAGGAACACAGTAGTCAGCAAGCGTGATCCTCAGGGACGAAAAACAATTTTTTCTTTCTTGCCGGAAGATATTCGAACCAAGGTTCACAACATTGGCCGTCTCGATTTTGAAACCGAAGGATTATTGATTCTTACCAACGACGGCGACCTTACCGAACAACTCGCCCACCCCCGTTACGAGCACGAAAAAGAATACGAAGTCATTCCGGACACCGAACCAAAACCAGTCCAACTGGAAAGACTGAAGAATGGCGTAGATCTTCCGACCGGCTTAACCCGCGAAGCAAAAGTTAAGGTGCGCTCCGGGAAAATTTACATCACTATCCACGAAGGCAAAAAGCGCCAGGTGCGAAGAATGTTTAACAGCGTTGGCCTGGGCGTACATAACCTCAAGCGTGTAAGGATCAACAAATACACTATGCCACCAGACTTGGCCCCGGGAGAATTCATATCCATTCAAAAGTCAGATATTTTATAGCCATGATTACCAGACCGCAACAATCGCATAGAAAACCATTGCTCATTGTTGTAACAATAATGCTATTGTTCGGTATTGGATATCTCATTAATAAAAATTTATACAACCGCGAGGAAGCAAGCTGGCAGGTACAGCAGCCAGCAACCAGTACCATGGTCGAAGAAAAGCCGGTACCCCAACCTGAGCCCATTAAGCCAATCCCTCCCACTCTGGCTTTAGATGTTCCGTTTACACCTCAGGCACCAACGGCCAACTGGGACGAGCTGCACAACGAAGCTTGCGAAGAAGCCTCTGCCATAATGGCGTATGCATATTTTAACGACATCGCTTCCCTGCCAGCAAGTTACGTAGAAACTAAAATCAGCGAACTCACCCAGTGGCAGACAGATAATTACGGTTACTACTTAAGCATCAACAATAGCGAAATGGTTAAAATGCTCAGGGAAGCTTTTGACCTAAAAGCAGAGCTGGTCGATATGTCCGAAGAAGCCATTAAACGGGCTTTAACTGACGACAAATTGGTAATCTTGCCTGCCAACGGCCAGATGCTTGGCAACCCAAACTTTACCCCACCAGGCCCAATTTACCACATGCTTGTTATTAAAGGGTTTAATACCAACGGCTTCATTACCAATGACCCTGGCACTCGACGCGGTAAAGACTACTTCTACACATACGAAACGCTTTATAATAGCAACGGCAACTGGTCGCATACCGAGCATAAAGTCGACCTGACCGATAAGCAGGTTATTATTGTAAGTAAATGATTTCGTCTATCGCTTTGGCGTTTCGATAAGATTTTTAATAGAAATTAAAAAGAGACTTGAAAAAGTCTCTTAATCTATAATACCGGCAAAGAATCGATATACTTTTCTTTGTCCGCAAACAACTGCTTCCATTTCCCTGCCGAACCGCCAGCGCCGCATAACCCGGTACGATATACCTTGGTATGGAAATTGCAATCTCTCCGGGTACACCGCGACAGGCCTTTCTGGATAGCCCTGGTCCAAAAGAGTACATCACTCCCTTCTGAACGAAGCAACTCCTTGGACATCGGCTCTTGGTCAATTTTATGCAAACCGAAAAAACAGAGTAGTTTCCCTAGCATATTGCCTCCTCTACCATCAAAATACTTGCTATAATAACTGTCTAAATTAAATCTGTCAATACTTACACTATGAAGCTACTTATAAATTATTTGAAAAATTATAAAGGCTTGGTTGCTGGCGCGCTTTTTCTGGCCGCCATCAATCAGATTTTTTCCCTACTAGATCCGCAAATCTTCCGAATCTTAATCGACCGTTATGCCAACCGGTTTGCAGAACTAACTGCACGAGAATATTTAGAGGGAGTCGGTCTTTTACTGCTTGCCACAATGGGAGTGGCTTTCGTCTCGCGAGTTGCAAAAAGCTTTCAAGACTACTACACCAACGTAATTACACAAAGACTGGGCGCGCGCATGTACAATGACAGCGTTACCCACTCCTTCTCGCTACCTTTCGCGGTATTCGAGGACCAGCGCAGCGGCGAATTTTTATCCAAACTGCAGGCTGCTCGCAACGACGCGCAAAAGCTCATTGGCTTGTCTATCAATATTCTGTTCTTTACCCTCGTCGGTGTGGTGTTTGTATTGATTTATGCCTTCATCGTCCACTGGAGCATCGGGTTGGTTTATCTCCTCACCATGCCAGCACTTGGGATTATTACTTTCTGGATTACCGGAAGAATCAAAACGGCCCAGACAGAGATAGTAACAGAGACCCAGGCTTTAGCCGGAAGCACGACAGAAACCCTACGCAATGTGGAATTAGTAAAAAGTCTTGGCCTGGAACAGCAAGAAATTAACCGTCTCAACAAAACCAACGAAAAGATACTTGCTTTAGAGCTCAAAAAGGTGCGCCTGATCCGCGCCTACAGCTTTATCCAGGGAACATTAATCAACGCGATGCGCATGGGCATCATGCTGCTAATGCTTTGGCTGATATATACCCGCCAAATTACTTTAGGTGAATTCTTTAGCTTGCTATTCTACTCCTTCTTCATTTTCAATCCATTATCCATGCTTGGCGATGTTTCCACCAGCTACCAAGAAACCAGAGCCAGTCTAGAAAAGCTTGATGAAATTCTAAAACAAAACAGAGAGAAGCATGCTTCTAATCCAAAACCGATCACAGATATAAAATCTATTTCCTTCGAAAAAGTTTCTTTCGGTTACCAGTCGGGAACTGACGACGCGCTGCAAAACATTGACCTTAATATCGAAGCCGGAAAAACCGTTGCATTTGTAGGGCCAAGCGGCAGCGGCAAAAGCACTACGGTTAAATTAATCGTTGGACTGTACCACCCTACCGCCGGTAAAGTTAAATTCAACGATATCTCCGGCGAAGAAATCGACCTTATCGCCCTACGCAATCGTATTGGCCTGGTAGCCCAGGAAACACAGTTGTTTGCCGGCACTATTCGTGAAAATCTCTTGTTCGTTCGCCCCGACGCTACAGACATCGAAGCAATAGACGCACTTAAGGCAGCTAGCGCCACTAGTTTAATAGAGCGTGGTGAAAAAGGCTTAGATACTAAGATCGGCGAAGGCGGACTAAAGCTTTCTGGCGGAGAAAAGCAACGCTTAGCGATTGCCCGGGCTTTACTGCGAAACCCGGATATTTTGATCTTTGACGAAGCAACCTCGAGCCTCGATTCCATAACCGAAGAATCAATCACCACGACCATTAAAGAAATAGAAAAGACCCACCCTCATTTGATACGCATACTTATCGCTCATCGTCTTTCTACAGTTATTCATGCTGACACAATTTATGTGTTGGAAAAGGGTCAATTAGTTGAACAAGGCACTCATGACGAGCTGCTTAAAAGGAATGGCCTTTACTCCGCTTTATGGCGGCAGCAAATTGCCAGTAAATAGTTGTTAAAACGCGGCCATAACGTGCCGCGTTTTTTGTATCACCCCCTACTCTAGTTATGCCAAACTTTTTTGCGTATGATACACTGAAATAAAAAAGGAGGCTGAATATGAAATACGCGTTAACATTCCTCGGCGGTGTGCTCTTTTGCACATTGACATTTTTTTGGATTAAATCTTTTTTTCCCGAAGTTTTTTATCTCACTCAGCCTCCGAAAATAGCTCTTGCCGATATTCCCGAGCAGGATATAAAGCAATACAAGAAAAAGCACGTCGAAGTAAAAGCCGGCAAATACCAAAGTTCCGGATGCGAGATCGAGCCTGGAGTATTTTTAACAGCCTTTCATGGCGTGATGGGACCATGGCTAGATGAAGAACAGATTTACGTCAATGAGACGCCTGCTAAACTAGCCTGGCACAGCAAAACTGAACAAGATTATGCGATCCTTACGACTAAGGAAAAGTTCGATGCAAAGAAGTACGTCTTAGACCCTTACGAATTCAAAATCGGCGATGATATTGTAATAGTTGGCAGTCCAGGCAGCACCAGAGCCCTGGTCCAGCCCGGCAAAATCATCAACACCGACGTAAAGAATGAGGATGGCAACTACAAGATGGGTGCTAAAAAAGCTTTTACAATTTATATAGAAAGTGGCATATCTGGCGGTTGCGTCTACCCTTTGGGCTCTAACAATGCCGTAGCAGTAATGACAAAAAAGGATAACAACCCAGAAAAAACCATTGGCGAGATATCGCTGGTCAGCAAAATCTCTGAATAAGCTGCCGACGGCGCGGAAAATTAAACAAAACCCGGAAATAGTTTCCGGGCTTTTTTATTTCTTTTGCTCTTTTAAATTCTGAATTTCTTCCATGATCTTTTGGACATGGCCTTGCAGTTCGGTTAACGTCTTCATGGTAGCCGCATCATGGAGATCATCTTCTTCATCATCTTTTTCGATCTCTTCTACGTCCTCCTGAATCTCATCAATATCCTTTTCGATCCCCTCTACATCTTCTTGCATTTCTTCCACGTCTTCCTGGATTTCATCAATATCCTTTTCGATCTCTTCTACGTCTTCCGCGATCTCTTCGATATCTTCTTCTACATCCGCCAAGCTCTGAGTATTCTTGTTAACAGACATCTGAATGAACAAAGCTAAATAGATTGCTTCTAAGGAAACAGCGGTTGTTAAAATTAACAACACAGTGTTTAAATCTACACCAAATAACACAAACGCAAAAGCCGCCGCAAACAACACAGTGTGTACAGCTATAGAAGTTGGTGACCCGACCCATTGGGTAAACTTTTCTCCAATAGTTAACGGGCTCTTGGTTTTTAAATGCTTAGGCGCCATATCAACTCTAAAATAAATATTCGGGAAATAAAAAAATACTTTCCCACCGCAAGTATTAACTTGTTATCAATTATATCATATTTACCGATTTTGTCAACCAATACTGACAAAATGACAATCATTAGACATCAAGGCATAAACAGGCTAGACTAGAGGCAAAGATTGAGGAGGCTATAATGAATACAACATCCGATGCAGTGAGTTTTTCGGCCGTTTATGATTTGGTTAATGAAAATTGGGAATTCAAACCCGAAAATTACAGCCAGGTTATTGGCGACAGTATTGATGACCGGGTCAATTTTGAAACCCGGCACGTCCTCCTCCATGTTTCCAAAATTGCAGGAGACATCGTAAAGGCCAACAGCGAATTGGCTGCAGTCGTGGAAGACACGGAACATTCGGGAAATTTTTTAGGAAACAGGATTAGACAAGCTCCCAAACAGCTGATAATCAACGGGCTTAAGCTCGCCTATACTTTGGGCGTATCACCGGAGGAATTGCTCCGACAACTTATGGAATGGGCCGCCAAGCAGAATCAGGAACAAGAAGGCTAAGAGCGAATGGTTCGCTCTTTTTTTATTGCGTTTTATTGATATAATAGAAGTATGGAACGATCTTATGATCTGGCCGTCTTGAAACAAAAGTTTAAAGGCAAAATAACAACCGAAGAAGCAGATTTAGAAAAATATTCTCGCGATGCGAGTATTTTTGAAATTCACCCGCAAGTAGTGGTATCCCCGCTGGACAGCGAAGACATTAAAACTTTGGTAAGATTCGCGGCCTCCTCAAAGCCTCACTCCCCCGAGATTTCCTTAACTGTGCGAGCCGGCGGCACCGACATGACCGGTGGCAGCATTAATGATTCCATTATCATTGACGTTGCCGAGCACCTAAATAAAATCGCGAATTTGTCCGAACAATCGGTCGAAACGCAACCGGGTGTAAAATTCGCCGATCTGGAACCAAAGCTAATTGCAAAAAATGTGATCATGCCAGCCTACCCTGTCTCTAAAGCCTGGTGCGCTGTTGGCGGCATGGTCGGCAATAACTGCGGCGGTGAGAAAACTTTTAAATACGGCCAAGCCGCTAATTATGTAGCGGAGCTAGATGTGGTCTTGGCAGACGGCAACGAATATCATATAAAGCCTTTAAGCGAAGCTGAGCTACAAGCAAAAATGGCTCAGCAAAATTTTGAAGGCGAATTGTACCGCAAAACCTATCAGCTCATTCAGGATAACTACCGCGCTATAGAGGATGCAAAGCCCACTACCTCCAAAAATTCCTCAGGATACCTCCTTTGGGATGTGTGGGACGGCAAAACTTTCGACCTCACAAAATTGTTTGTCGGATCACAGGGCACGCTGGGCATTATTACTAACATCAAGTGGAAACTGGTGCCTTTGGAGCGAGGCCGGCAATTAGTAGTGTTTTATTTGCACGAACTTAAACTGCTTGGCGAGATCATCAACCATGTAAACGATCTGGGTCCGGAGAGCTTTGAAATGTTCGACGACCATACCTTTAAGCTGGCAATTAAATACTGGCCCGAAATTATCCGTCGCATGAAAGGTTCTACCTGGAAACTCATTAGGCAATTCTTGCCAGACCTATGGCTTTGGATTAAAGGCGATTTGCCAAAACTAGTTTTGTTGGCAGAGTTCACCGGCAGCACTCAGGAAGAAGCCGATCGCAAAGCACAAGAGGCAGCGCATAACATAGACCAACATTTCAATCTTCATGCCCGCCTGAGCACCAATTTTGAAGAATCCCAGAAGTATTGGGGGATCCGGCGCGAGAGCTATAATTTGCTGCGCAAGCATAATGCCCGCAAAATAAGCGCGCCATTTATCGAAGATATTGTCGTGCATCCAGAGCAATTACCAACCTTCATTCCCCAACTGGACGCTATTATGGCCAAATATCCAGACTTTATTTCGACTTTAGCTGGCCATGCGGGCGATGCTAATTTCCATATCGTCCCGCTGGTAGACCTTTCTATACCTGAGCATCGCAAACAATTAGTCTGGTTTAGCAACGAAGTATTCGACCTGGTTCTCAAGTATAAGGGATCTATGACGGCAGAGCACAACGACGGGTTAGTACGCGGTCCGTTCTTAGAGCACATGTTTGGATCTAAAATTTATGAAGTATTCAAAGAAGTAAAGCAGATTTACGATCCGTTAAATATCTTTAACCCTCACAAAAAAACTGATGCCGATATGAAATATTACACAGACCATATCCGCCTGCATTAAACGCTTTGCAATTTCAAAAAACCGGCTCGCAAGCCGGTTTTAAGTTATTTAGTTGTTCCACCACCATCCCCCGCCGGAACCGCCGCTGCCAGAGCCACCGGAGCCACTACCTCCGGATCCACTACCGCCGGATGAGGAAGATAAATTAATAGACCTCAAGCTAGCCCTGCGTCCATCCATTGCGCTCATTAGCATTCGGCTATCCAAGAACGCTACATCATAACCGCCGCGCCACCAGGATTCGAAACCGTATAAGCCGCTATTTTGAACCACTCCGTCGCTAATGTTAAATGTTTTCATATGTGGGCCGCCTCCAGTGGCAGGTACAACGGCTAAACGGATACCGGATGAACCTAATGTCCCAGCGCTAACCCTAACTCCAAGATTAAAGTTGCCGTCGTAAGCAAAGAATTCCCGCGCCACGGTACCATCAATATTGAAAATCTTAATATGTGGGCCGCCACCGGCTAATGGGCTGGTAATGACCGCTCCGGTATTGCTGGCAGTTTTAGCAGCTGCTACATCTACCCCTCCGCGAAACTTTCCGTCATAGGCCAAAAATTCTTTAATTAAAGTCAGGTCTGCCCCCGAGAAAACTTTTACATGAGGTCCGCCGCCAGGACCTGCTCCAGTAATAATATCTGCAGCGCCATCATTGTTTACATCTGCACTGGCAACATGTACGCCACCGCGGAATTTAGTATCGTAAGCAAAAAACTCTTTTAACACAGTTCCATTGGCTTTAAATATTCTAATGTGAGGTCCGCCGCCAGGACCCGCCGCAGTAATAACCTCAACCTGTCCATCTTTATCTACATCGCCCATGGCAACATCAACGCCACCGCGGAAAGTTTCTCCGTAGGCATACCATGCGCCTTTAGCTGTGCCGTCTTTGTCAAAAAGCTTAACGAGAGGGCCACCGGTTGCACCGGCGCCGGTTGCTATTTCCAAATCACTATCGCTATCTATATTCCCGGTAGCGATATTAGCTCCGCCTTTAAAGCTTTCGTAGGGTAAAATTTCGTTTTGCTGGGCGGGATAATTAGTTACAGGGGTGGTAATTTTGGTTGCCGCCTTTAGGCTCTCATAAGGGCTAAAAGGTTCGCGGCCAGGGGCGCGGATCTCAAAGTGAAGGTGAGCTGTAGTGGTTTCGGCATTACCACTGTCACCCATATAACCAATGAGCTGCCCCTTTACTACTTTATTTCCTTCTTGAATGTCGGGCGCATAAGCGTTCTTCCCGTCACCCTTACCATCGTCGGTGCCTGGATTGTCATTATTGATGTGCAAGTAATGATAAGTATAACCATCGCTATCACGAATGGTCACCGCGTATCCCCAGTCAGCTTCCGGATAATTGACATTCGTGACAGTTCCATCTACAGCCGCCACCAAAGGGAGCATCTTTTTACCCATCAGGTCATTACCCTCATGGCTTCGGCCTCCGCTGCGCGGTGCACCGAAATCGTCATAGTAGCTAACTGCCCCAATTACCGGGAACACTATAGTTCGAAAAACAGTAACTTGCGCTCGGGCAGTCTGGACACTGGCGCCGATAGTAAATCCCAGAGCCACCACTACCAATAAACATATATTGAGTATTTGTTTGAATTTCATAAAAATTGATCCTTTAGATTTAAATTTACCAAACTTTTCCCGGGTTGGAAATTGTTTAACTAAATTCTATAAATAATCGTTACCAAAAAGCGCATAATTAGCGCCACTATATATATCGGGGCACAAGTGCAAAAGTTACAGCTTTTCAAAATAAAAAACGGTTCTAATAGAACCGTTTATATAGTTTCTGATGGATCAGATTTGAGCTTTTGAATTGCATCAACAACGAAGTCGCTTACATTCGGCATTGAGACATCTACCCGAGCCAGATATGAGCGCAGCCTAGTATAAAAACTAAGCTCAGTGTCTGGACCAAGAAGCAAGTTGACGAGCTTGGCACTGTCACCGTGACGGGAGCCAATCGGCTTCCAATTTTTTTTAAGCGCGTACTCTGCCAAGCGACGACGCAAACCCGTACCCAAAAAGCTGGGCGCAGTTTTGGTGTAAAAATCCAGATGCCGAACTTCTTCTGCCTGAATAGCCGCGATAATTTGTCGAAGTAAAGGGTAATTCTCCACTCTCTTCATCAGGGCCCAGTAGCCGGCCGAGGTAGTAGCTTCATTAGCGCCGCCAATAACCAGATAAACCCCTACAGAAATAAACCATAACGGCCATGCCAGCAAAATTGTGCCGATAAAACCATACAGGTAACTCCAAGTGAGATTTTTTTTGCTAACAGGCGGGACGTAATAGTCGTGTTTTTGCAGATACAACCTCAGCACTTCGCCATGCTTAGCTTCTTCCATTTCCCATATATCGATAAACTTTCGCAGCTTCGGATACATGTACGGAGGCATGAACCTCAACTGTGGTGCATAGCTTACCGGCACCAGAGATTCCACCACTATAAAATATTGGATAATCTCGGCCAGCTGGGGGGAGATTTCCGGATCCGGATCGAAATCATTCTTTTGCAATTGCTCTATGAGCAAATCGATTTTAGTCTTTTGTTCAGTCATAACCCTCCTTCAAATTGACTACCAAGCTTACCATGAACAACTTCACAAAGCAAGTAGTATAGTGCCATTATACCTTATCCTTGCTATAATAGCTGTATGTTACAAACCACAAATAGCAATGGATTCGATAATCTCGGCATAGCACCCAAGCTGCTCGATATACTGCGCAACAATAAAATAGTTACCCCAACCCCGATTCAAATGCAATCCATCCCCTCTGCTATAACCGGCAAAGACTTGATGGGAATCGCTCAGACCGGAACAGGGAAGACTTTTGCCTTCGGCATTCCTATGATCCAGCGCCTGGCCCAAAGCGGCGGCAAAAGCCGCGGCTTAGTTGTTTTACCTACTCGAGAACTAGCACTTCAGGTAAATGATTCACTTAAAAAGATTGGCGGGCCATTAGGATTGAAAACAGCCATTCTCATTGGCGGCGAGGCAATGGGCCGTCAGCTGCGCGCGTTAAAAGCCCGTCCGCATATCATTATTGCTACCCCAGGGCGCTTGATCGACCACATTGAACAGAAAACAGTAAATCTTTCTTCTACTGATATTCTAGTTTTGGACGAAGCAGACCGCATGCTCGACATGGGATTCGCTCCTCAAATCAAAAAGATTTTAGAGACCATCCCTAAAAAGCGCCAAACACTGCTCTTCTCTGCAACCATGCCGGACAGCATTGTTAAGATTGCGAACTCATATATGATGATGCCGCTGCGCGTAGAAGTAGCCCCAGCCGGCAGCGCTGTTAATTCTGTATCTCAAGAAATCTTTTTCTTAGAACGCAAAGACAAAGGCCCGATGCTAAAGAAAATTTTGGACCAATATAACGGCAGCGTTCTAGTCTTTTCCCGCACAAAGCACGGGGCAAAGAAAATTGCTAGAGACATTCGCAACTACCATGTGACTGCAACGGAAATTCATTCCGACAGATCTCTTAACCAGAGACTCGATGCTCTAAATGGATTCAAATTGGGCAAATACAGAGTTTTAGTAGCAACCGACATCGCAGCCCGGGGTATTGACGTTACTGGTATTCAGTTAGTAGTAAATTACGACCTGCCTGATCATGCCGAAGATTATGTTCATCGTATAGGACGCACTGGCCGAGCCAAGTCCACCGGACACGCCATTTCTTTTGCGACCCATGATCAACGCCGAGATGTTACCACCATAGAACGATTGATCCGCAAAACCTTGCCCGTATCCAAGACCCCTGCACTAGAAAATCTTCAAAAAGGCGAGAGCGATTCGAGACCGACTTTTACCAGACAAAATAATAACCGCGCAGGCCGATCAGCTGGTCGTCCATCTGGATACCAACCAAGTGGACAATCAGCTAACCGACCAACGCGGTCAGCATCTGACAAACGAAACAAGCGAGATTTTGGAAAGAGGAAGAAATATTCAGAGTATGAACGCGGCCGTAAACCGGCCCCAGCTTCGCTCAAGAAAATTTCCTCCAACAGCAGCCCATTCTATATTTCTAAAAAATATACCAGCGACGACGAATAATCGCACCGAAAGCCCCAATACAACATGGGGCTTTTCGGTACCTCTAGAATCGACTTTTAGATGATGCGTACTTTAATGGCATTGAAGACATTTAAGACGCTATCCCAAAGACCAAAGAGTTTTACTTTGGTTCCGACTTGAACGTCGGATACTGCTCCTGCCTCATTATCGGCAGTTTTAATCTGTGTATCTTCGGTAATGTTTACAGTTGCAGTCTGACCATCTTTATTTTCCACGGTCACGGTTGCACCGCCGTTAGCAGCAGCGCTGACTGTAGTTACTGTACCCTTGGCTGTTGCCGGTTTAATATTCTCCGGCATAAAGTAGATTACGCTTGCCGTAATGGTACTGCCAGACTTTGTACCTGTAATGAAGACTCTGTCGTTTACATCAATGTCGGCTAAGGCGCGGGTAGTTCGCGGAATCTCGATTACTGTTGCTCCAGTAGCATTTACGGTGAAGGATGAGTCGTCACGAGTTTTGATAGTAAACCCGGTGCTAGACTCTGCTGTAACTGTGCCTGCATAGAGCAGGCCAAGCATTAGACCGTTACCCCGCTTGTTATGATCCCCTCGCTTTTTATCGTGGTTGCCGTTCTTTTGATTATTGTCAAAGACACGGACTCCAAACTGGTTTGTATTTTGTGCACGAACTTCGGCACGATTGCGATTGCGATCATTGTCGCCGCGATCACGGTTTTTATCACCGTGGGCCAAGGCCAGTGAAGGAGTCACCAGCACAACCATAGCTGCGACGGCAATAAGAGAAGCAAATGTTTTCTTAAACATAAAATTCCTTTCTTGCTTTATTTTCTTAATATTTTTTATTATTCCATCCCTCGTGCCAGATACATCGTTTAGATAGGTAGCGATGTTTCATAAATGTTGATTTTTTTGGCAAAAATCCTTTTAATATAAAGGGGTTTTTTATAAGTACCTTTTCCTATGTTTTATATATTTTTTAAAATGCTAAAATAAAGTATGAAACATTTTCATCTATATAACGATTAAAATATTGCTGAAGTATGAACTCTGACCAAGAGAGAATAATAGAACTTGTCAGGCAGACTCAGTCGGGCGATCAGGCCGCATTTTCGGCCCTCTACGACGAATTTGCTCAGCGCATCTACGCTTTTATACGCATCAAGGTTTCCGGCAATGTCGAACAAGCCGAGGATATCTTGCAAGATGTATTCTTGAAAGCCTGGAAAGGCTGTAAGAGCTTGGATCTGAAGGACCTTAATTTTTCGGCGTGGCTTTATAAAGTCGCGACGAACACGATCAATGATTATTACCGCAAAATCTATCGCGAACCGAAAGCCGTCTCGATCGATGAAGCCCGCGACATCGCAGGTGAAGATGACCCTGCCGCTAATGCGAGCCGAGGACTTGAAAAATACATTGTCCGCGAAACGGTGGATAAATTACCTCCCCATTTTAAGGAAGTAATAGAGTTAAGATTCTTCCAGGATTTTTCCGTGGCCGAAACAGCTCGAATTTTGGGACGAGAGAGTATTACTGTCAGAGTGTGGCAACATCGCGCAGTGAAACAGCTCCAAAAACTTTATAAGGAGCAGCTTGTATCAGTCCCCTCAAACAATATATAGTGAGAATAATTAAAGCAATGAACAACGATTTAAAAAACTTTTATAAGAAGATAACCCGGAGCGAGCAGAACATGCTTTCCGAATCTGCAAAGCTGAGAGTAAAGGATAAGATCTTTTCTAACTTGGGCGCGCAGACCACCGACGAGCCTGCAAAGAAAAACGATTCCTTTCTGGAAAAGCTCAAGCGCTTCTTTATGATGCCCTATGTGATGGTGCCCTTGGTACTGCTGATATTCATAGCCGGCTCCACAGCGGCTTCCGCAGACGCGCAGCCAGGTGATAAGCTTTACGGAGTAAAGAGACAAGTAGAAGAGTTGCAGCTATTAACTGCTCCGGATGAAGAAGCTCGCATACTACTCGAAATGAATTTCGCCGAACGCCGTCTAGAAGAGGCGCGTTTATCGGAAGAGCTTCGAATTGAGAAAGAAAACCAGTCCGAACATAAGGATCCCTCTGCTAAAGCGACAGTAGAAATAAACCTAGACGCGCTGCTAAGCACGGACACGACAAACCCACAGCCGGCGACTGGTACTAACCCTAGTACTGCCGCAGAATCGAGGCAGCAACAATACGAAGCTAAAGTTAAGTCCAAGCTTAAATCCGACGCAAAGAACGCAGTTGAAGTGCTAACTAAAATCAAGCAAACTTACTTAGACAAAGGACAAAAGGATAAGGCTAAGCAGATCGACGTTTTACTGCACAAATACATCAAGCAAAAAGATTCGTCCAAGGGCACATCTAACAAAGATCAAGGCAAAGTCGAAGGAGCGAAAACCGAAACCAAAGCCGAGCCTAGTAGGAGCACCGAGCCAAAAAACAGTAGCAGTACTCCACAGCCGAAGTCTAAACCAGGGCCAAAGCCAATTCTAAATCTCAACTTAAACCCTAGCCAGCCCACAACACCTCCCACACCACAAACCGCAACCAACCCTCCTGTAAACACAGGCGGGTCTGGTGTTGCTAGCGGGGGTTCTAGTGGGACAGGTACTGCAGGAAACTCGGGCAGCACCGGCGGTTCTACTAACGGCGGCGGGAGCGGTTCAGGCAGCGGCGGCTTCGGTGGGATTATTGGCGGCATAGGCGGACTTTTAGGATTTTAAAACATCTCGTTGAACAATTGACTACAAAGCAAAAATCCGCTACAATTGTAGCGGATTTATTAATCCTATCTGGCACAGCAGATAAGTGACTCTTCACATTGCCGTAAGGTAAACCTGTGCAGGGTTTTTATTTTAGCAAGAGCAAAATTAATAATTATGGTGGGTGTAGCTCAATCGGTAGAGCGCCGCTCTGTGGCAGCGGAGGCAGCGGGATCGTAACCCGTCACTCACCCCAGCAATAGATCGCCTTATGGGCGGTTTTTTGTTATATTACACATATGACAGAGGCGATCAATTATTTAGGCAAAAAAATCAAAGTGCTAATGGACAGGCCTTTGGGGTCCAAACATCCTAAATATGATTTTTATTATCCCGTAAATTATGGATATGTACCAAACACGCTAGCAGCTGATGGGGAAGAATTAGATGCGTATGTTCTAGGAGTCGACCAACCACTCGAAGAATTTACTGGCAAGTGCATAGCAATCATACATAGAACCGATGACAATGATGATAAATTGATCGTTACCCCTCTTGGTAATACATTCACAGATGAGGAAATTACTGAACAAGTTAAATTTCAAGAGCAGTATTTCCAATCCACTATCATTAGGTATAAACCCTAAACCTAGCTACCACATCTTTCATTACGCGACCCTAGCAAAAAGCATCTGTTAATAGCAGTTGTTTTTTGTTATGCTTAGTTATATAAAAATCCAAAGCCATTCAATGGGACTATAAAAATATTGTTAAGCGCCGCGGTAAATTAATTAAGATAAAATAGCCATGAAAAAACTCATACTAATCGTCTTTGCAATTTCCCTCACAGCTGCCGGATGCGGCAACGCCACTCCAAGCAGCGACCAGCAAACAGCTAATGCCGATGTTCAAGCAAACAATGAAGCCCATAGAGATCAAGACCAGCAAGCAGATAAAACAATCAACTTCTCTTCTTATAACTCCATATATAAATTTACAGGCTTAATCCCAGCAGATTGGGAAATTGAATATATACAGGCAAATGAAAGCATTAATATATACGATCCAAAAATGGCCTCACCGGATAATCTAGAAAAGTCACAGATTTTTATCCGCCATTTTAGAGCTAGTTCCTTTTTAACCCTGACGACAGTCGACATCCTCAAACGGGAACAACTAACTGTAGGCTCCCACGCTGCTGTAATGTATGAAATAAAAAAGAAAACGAATGTTCCCAATTTCCCCAATCAACCGCTATGGCGTAGCGGACAGCACACGCTTATCGACATAAGATACTCAGCCGATAACCCTAGCGAATTTTACGTAATTGCCAAAAATCCCAGCTTAGACCCAGTAACTTTTGACGTATTTATCGATAAGCTAAAATTTGAAAATGATTAAGTTGCGAAGCTACTGAAATTCACCAAATAAAAACACCGTTGTCACAACGGTGTTTGTTCAAAAAATGCGGTCTTAGCAACTTCTAAGACCACAGCCTCCGCTGCCAATTGCTTAGCCTGTGTTCGAAGCTTCTTATTTTCCTTCTGATGTTTTCGACGGTCTCTGCGTTTTTGCAGCCTTTGCTCCCGTAATTCGCTGATGATATTGAATACCTGATAGCGAATAAATTCCGGAGTATCTTTCTTCAAGATAGCCAATACAGGAATGTGCTTATTCCTGCCTTTGCTGGCAAATTCCATGGCCCTGAGCTCGGAGCTTTTAACCTGCAGATTAAATCCTCCACAATCGGTCATGATAATGAAATCGACACCGGCCTTGTCTAGGTGAATGGATGTCTTTTGTATACCGACATACCATTCCGGAAAAGCGGATCGGTCTACATCCAAATTCTCGAACGCAGCCAAAAATCGCTGCTCGGTATTATAGCCGGTTAGATTTCCCAGAATACTCTGAACTCTCCATATCTTTCTCTTATGCTCGGCCTGCTTTGCCAAAAATCTTTTTTGCTGAGCCTTGGTTCGTTTCCGACCCATTTGCGTTAACCTCCTTTTCGATTTGATTACCTCGCATATTATTACATTTAAGAAAAAAAGTCAAAGATAATAAAACAAACACCGCCTTTATGGCGGTGTTGTCTTTTTACCTGAGCAATCCCCCGTACTCGTAATTGGCCAAGCTAGTAAATATCACGTTGCTCAATTTATAACCGGCGGCAGTTAGCGCGCTTTCACCGGAGAACGCCCACTTCTTACCGCGAGAAATGACAAAGTAATTTCCCTGATCCAGAACCAGAGTACCATCTCTCAGTTTAACCAATGGACCCTCCGGCAGAGCGAGATCGGCGCTATTTGCTTTCACCACGCGTGCCAGATTAAACCCGTAAGTATTGAACACTGTCATGCTTTCAAAACCGGTCTTTTGACCATTGCGAATCCACCAAATTGTCTTGTTTTCTATAACTAAAGCACCATCAGGGTGTGGCTTAGTAGCGTCGCCAATTGGATCGCCGGTAGGATAGTCGCTTAGATTAATCTTTGGCAAATTAGCAAAACTATAGCCAAGAGACTGGAACACTTTGCTGGAAACAAAACCGCGCTTAGTGCTATTGGAACCTATCATGTACACGGTTTTTCCATCTGACGCATCGAGCACTAATGTTCCCTCCATAGCTCGTCCGATTCCCGTCATCGGCAACGATTTATCTGCAGCGGACGCAGGAACGGCTTGCTCAAAAGTGTAACCATAAGACTTGTATTCCTGTTCATCTCTAAATCCGATACGCTGGCCGTTTGTGACCAAGTAGAAAGTATTTCCATCCTGGACAAGTGTGCCGTCAGCATGCGGAGCAATTTCTGCTTGCGGAGTAGTTGCTGGAGGGGCAAAACTGCCACCACCGCCGCCTCCGCCACCGCCGCCGCTAGGAGGCGGGGTGGAATCCGCTATTGCCGTAAAGGATTGAGTGGAAGATGAGGATTCAGAACCGAAGAATACATTCAAATGGAACCAATAGCTACCAGGAGTTGCTACCGTTGAATTCAATGTAGTATCAAAATCTTCTAGCGGGTTGATCAATTTGGCCGCGCTAGCAGCAAATATATCATCTCCACCTCCGCACGTGTTTAGATCTGAATCGGTTACGCACCATGAGTACTGATATTCATAGGCAGTCGAACCTTCGTTAGTAATCCTAACGGCCGTACCGATAGTAGTAACAGTCAGATCGGTAAAGCTTTGGATTAATACTTGAGCAGGGGCACCGGGAGTCGCGGACACATCTGTAGAAGCACTGCCTGCACCAATGATATTCTTGGCGCTAACTCGAAAATCGTAGGAATTGTCGTTGGAAAGCCCTGTAACTGTGGTCGAGGTGCTGGTACTTACGCCGTCAGCAAATACGGACCAAGAGCCGCCGGTAGTCAACTGGTATTCGATTACGTAATCTGTAATTGCCGAGCCGCCATTGCTTGCCGGGGCAGACCACGACAAGTCTACACTACTGTCGCCGATAACTGCCGCAAGGTTTGTAGGCCCACCCGGAACGGTCGCCGGGGTAACAGAATTGCTTGTTCCGGAAGCTGTGCTCGTGCCGATTGCGTTGGTGGCAGTTACGGTGAATGTATAAGTTACGCCGTTGGTTAAGCCGGTCATAGTGGCCGAGGTGCCCGCAACTGTCGCAGAATGTCCACCAATGTTAGAAGTCACAGTGTAACTGGTGATTGCGGATCCACCATTGAATGCTGGGGCTGACCAAGTCAGACTAACCTGGGTATCGCCCGTAGTAGCGGCTAAGTTAGTTGGAGCATCAGGCACGGTCGCAGGAGTAACGGAATTGCTAGCAGTAGAAGCAGAACCGGTCCCTATTGCGTTAGTAGCCGTGACTGTAAAGGTGTAAGATACACCATTAGTTAAGCCAGTCAAAGTTATTGGAGAATTACCCCCAGTGGCGGTATGGCCCAAGTTGGAGGTTACTGTATAACTTGTGATAGCAGAACCGCCATTCGAAGCCGGTGCTGTGAAAGTGATAGTTGCTTCTCCATCGCCTGCTACAGCCACAACGCTAGTAGGGGCTCCTGGAACTGTTGCTGGAACCACTGAATTGCTAGTTCCAGAAGCACTGCCTGTGCCCGCGGCGTTTGTAGCAGTCACAGTAAAGGTGTATGTAGTTCCGTTAGTAAGCCCGGTAATAGTGATTGGCGAACTGCCGCCAGTGGCCGTGTGCCCAAGGTTAGATGTTACTGTATAAGAAGTTATCGGCGAACCGCCATTGCTCACCGGTGCTGTAAAGCTGATGGTGGCCTGACCATTGCCGCCAGTCGCAGAAACAGAAGTGGGTGCCCCCGGAACGCTGGTAGGAACTACGGAATTTGTAGTACTAGATGCAGCGCCGGTTCCCGCTGCGTTAGTAGCTGTTACGGTAAAAGTATAAGTTACGCCATTGGTTAAGCCGGTAATTGTGATAGGAGACGAACCGCCAGTGGCCGTGTGCCCAAGGTTGGAAGTGACAGTGTACGAAGTTATTGCAGCGCCACCATTATCCGCAGGAGCGCTAAAGGTTATTGTCGCTTCGCCGTTTCCCGCTATAGCAGAAACTCCGGTCGGAGCGCCTGGAACTGTGGCGGGAGTGACCGAATTAGACGCAGAAGAAGCCGATCCTGTACCGATTGCATTGGTTGCGGTCACAGTGAAAGTATAGGCGGTACCATTAGTGAGTCCTGTAATGATAATTGGAGAAGAACCGCCTGTGGCCGTGTGACCCAGGTTAGAAGTGACGGTATACGAAGTTATAGGACTGCCTCCGTTGCTGCCTGGGGCATTAAATGTTATTGTCGCCTCGCCATTGCCCATGACCGCAGAAACTCCGGTCGGAGCGCCTGGAACTGTAGCTGGAGTGACGGAATTACTTGTGCCAGATGCCACGCTTGTTCCATAAGAGTTAGTAGCTGTTACGGTAAATGTGTAGGTAACGCCATTGGTTAAACCTGTGATAGTAATAGGAGATGACCCGCCAGTAGCGGTGTGGCCAAGGTTAGATGTTACGGTGTAGTTAGTAATTGCAGAGCCGCCGTTATCCGCAGGAGCGCTAAAGGTTATTGTCGCCTCGCCATTTCCGCGAACCGCAGAAACTCCGGTCGGAGCGCCTGGTACAGACAAAGGGGTAACAGAATTACTGGCATTAGAGGCAGCGCTAGTCCCTACTGCATTGGTGGCAGTTACAGTGAATGTGTAGGATGTGCCATTTGTTAATCCAGTAACTGTAATTGGTGATGCCCCGCCCGTTGCCGTCTGTCCGCCGCTGGAAGTTACTGTATAGGAAGTAATCACGGCACCGTTATTGGCTCCAGGAGTGAAGCTAATAGTTGCTTCACCGTTACCCATTACAGCAGTCACGCTAGTAGGAGCATCGGGAGCCGAAGCAAATGTCACGGCATTGCTAGCTGCAGAAGCTATACTGGTACCATTAGCGTTGGTAGCTGTTACGGTAAAAGTATAAGTTACACCATTGGTTAAGCCGGTAATTGTGATCGGAGACGAACCGCCAGTGGCCGTGTGCCCAAGGTTAGATGTTACGGTGTAGCTTGTGATAGCCGAACCGCCATTGCCATTCGGAGTAAAGGTAATCACCACTTCCCCATCGCCTCTAGTAGCAGTACCGATTGTCGGGGCATCTGGAATAGTAGACGGAGTAACCGAATTGGATGCACCAGACGCCGATCCGGTACCATTGATGTTCGTGGCTGTAACTGTGAAAGTATAAGTCACGCCGTTAGTGAGGCCGGTTACGGTTATAGGCGAAGAACCGCCAGTAGCTGTATGGCCCAGGTTAGATGTCACGGTGTAACCGGTAATTGCGCTGCCGCCGTTATCAACTGGAGGAGTAAAGCTAATTGTAGCCTGACCATTGCCCGCTACTGCACTTACATCTGTTGGGGCATCTGGAACCGTAGATGGCACAATCGAATTACTGGTGCCAGAAGCTACGCCTGTACCCTCTGCATTTGTAGACGTGACTGTGAAAGTATAAGTCACGCCGTTAGTAAGCCCGGTTACGGTTATAGGCGAAGAACCGCCAGTAGCTGTATGGCCCAGGTTAGATGTCACGGTGTAAGAAGTGATAGTGGAGCCGCCATTTGATGCGGGCGGAGTAAATGTTACTGTAGCCTCTCCGTTCCCGTGAACAGCGCTAACTCCAGTTGGGGCACCCGGCACAGTCGCCGGAGTAACGGCGTTGCTGGTCCCCGATGCAGCTCCTGGCCCGACCGCATTAGTAGCCGTTACGGTAAAAGTATAGGTGACGCCGTTAGTGAGGCCGGTTACGGTTATAGGCGAAGAGCCGCCAGTAGCTGTATGACCCAGGTTAGATGTCACGGTGTAACCGGTAATTGCGCTGCCGCCGTTATCAACTGGAGGAGTAAAGCTAATTGTAGCCTGGCCGTTTCCATGCACGGCGCTCACTCCAGTTGGAGCGTCTGGCACTGTGGCTGGAGTCACGGCGTTGCTGGTTGCAGAAGAAATACTAGTGCCGCTAGAATTTGTAGCCGTGACTGTGAAAGTATAAGTCACGCCGTTAGTAAGCCCGGTTACGGTTATAGGCGAAGAACCGCCAGTAGCGGTGTGACCAAGGTTAGATGTCACGGTGTAAGAAGTGATAGTGGAGCTTCCATTATCAGCTGGAGGACTAAAGGTAATAGTTGCTTCCCCGTTACCGGCTACAGCCACAACATTAATAGGACTGCCTGGAACGGTCTGATAACTAAAATGAGGGTAAGTATTATTCTCTTCAATATCCCACACAAGAGACGTAAAATCCCACCCAACAAAAGTTGCTTCTTGCTCCATCTCGGCAGTAGTCTTGCCAGTCATTCCTAATGGATCTGCACCACTTCCTGCACCACTTCCTGCACCAAAACCAGAAGTATCTGTGTCCCAATAGGTAGACACATAAGTACCACTAGAAGCCAAACCTGTCATACCGCCTAAATACTGAGTCGAAGCAGAAGAACCAGTAGCACCTGTGGCGCCATTACTGCCCCCACTGCCGCCAGTACCAGCGATTCCACCTGCACCGCCAGTTGCTCCATTTGACTTAATCCCAGAAGGAAAACCTGACGAATAAACATTTGTTATTACAGATGTAGCATGGCTTCCAAGCAAACCACCAACATGAGCGTTAGCACCTGCGCCACCCGCTCCACCTGCACCGCCATTGCCATTGGTACCCACGGAACCGCCTCCAGCAGCGCCACCATTGCCGCCAGTACCGCCAGTGCCACCATTCCCAGGAGTTCCGGCGGTCGCAGTTACATTTCCAAGAGAGTAAGCGTTAGTAATCGCTCCAGTGTTTTGACCGACCAAACCTCCACCCGTTACTGCTCCACCGACACCACCAACACCACCGACACCTCCCACAGTACCGTTACCGCCATTGCCAGAACCGCCCGATCCCCCGATACCGCCATTGCCGCCTGCCCCGCCAGTTCCACCCATCGAACCGTTACCACCTGTCATAGTCACGTTACCGTAAGAATAACTTGTATCAAAACTGCCGGTTGTTAAAGAGGCACCGATGAATCCCCCGGCAAAACTGGCTCCACCTGCGCCGCCTGCGCCGCCTGCAACAGCTGCGCCGCCTGCGCCGCCTGCAAGCGTGCCGCCGTTGCCGCCATTACCAGAAGTTCCTGCAATACCCGCTGCGCCGCCATTACCTCCGGTAGTAGTAACGTCACCTGATGACCAAGAATACTGAATTAGACCTGCCGTAAAATTGTATCCGGCAAAACCGCCTGCATATAAAACGCCGCCTGCGCCGCCTGCTGCGGTAGCACCTTGAGCACCGCCTATCCCTCCGGCACCTGTCGCGCCGCCGTCGCCGCCATTACCTGCTGTTCCGCCCGAACCACCTGCGCCACCAGCAGCGCCGGTAACTACCACATCCCCTTCGGAATAATTTGCGAACAAAGTACCGACATTATAACCAGCAAAACCGCCGCCATATACTATTCCACCGACTATACCAGCAGTTCTGGCCCCAGCTGCGCCGCCAGTTCCACCAGTCCCGCCGTCTACACCATTACCTCCGGTTCCTCCATTACCTCCGGCTCCTCCATTACCTCCGGTTCCTCCGGTTAATGTGACATTTCCACTAGAAGAAGAGTCCCTGATTGTACGTGCAGTATTGTTCCATCCAGTAAAACCGCCGCCATAAACCACAGCACCTGCGCCGCCGGCGCCGCCGGCGCCGCCTGCTCCACCATTACCGCCATTAGCTGTTGTTCCATTCAAGCCATTTGCTCCGATTCCGCCGGTTCCTCCAGCTCCGCCGGCACCGCCAGTACCCAAAACGCTACCTGTTGAATATGAAAATTGTTGAATTGTTCCATTGTTGTAACCTACAAAACCGCCAGTGTATAAAACACCGCCTGCTCCGGCAACACCGCCTATGCCGCCAACACCGCCGACTCCAACGTTTCCTGGAAGTCCGCCGTTGCCACCAACACCTCCACTACCGCCGGTTCCACTCGTTCCTACTACGTTACCGGTCGAATAGCTAGCAGTGGTTGTATTCGTGGTATTGATGTTATTACCAATTAGCCCGCCCGAATAACTAGCGCCGCCTGCGCCGCCTGCGCCGCCAGTTCCGCCTGCGCCACCGGCATGATTGCCCGTGCCTAGAGATCCATCTCCCCCGCTACCGGCATTAGCTCCATTAGCACCATTTCTTCCTAAAGAAGTCACAGAACCTGTAGCGTATGAATAAGAAATTATACCTGTCGCAGCATTGTTTGCTACCAAACCGCCCGCATAACTAGCACCACCAGCGCCGCCTGCGCCCCCTGCGCCGCCAGTTGCTGCTGTTGATCCAGAAATATTCCCACTAGCGCCGCCTGCGCCGCCTGCGCCTGGAGTTCCAGTCTGGCCTCCATTAGAAGTCACGTTTCCTGTAGCATAAGAAATTCCACCAATAATACCGGCACTGCTACCAATCAAACCACCAGCATAGCTAGCGCCCCCTGCGCCTGTCGCACCACCAGCGCCGCCTGCACCGCCAATTGCGCCAGAGCCTCCACTACTGCCGTTCACGCCAGCTGCTCCATTACCGCTTGTTCCGCCTGTAGCAAGTACATCTCTAGTAGAATAGCTGGTAGTGATCAAAACAGCTCCCACTAACTGACCCGTGAGGCCGCCTGCATAACTGGCGCCGCCTGCGCCGCCTGCGCCGCCTGCGCCTGTCGCACCACCGGCCGCACCAGAACCGCCGTTGCCAGCAGTGCCTGCACTACCGCCATTGCCGCCATTGCCGCCTGTAGATGAAACCACGTTCCCAGTAGAATATGAGTTGAAGTACTTACTACCACCGGTTGTTACACTTCCGTATCCTAACAATCCACCTGCATTAGACTCGCCTCCGGCACCCCCGGCACCACCAGCGCCGCCTGCACCGCCAACACCACCAGCCGCACCATTTGCACCATTGCCTCCAACGCTACCATTGCTCCCATTGCCGCCAGTAGCAGAGACATTCCCTGTTGCATACGACGCAATAGCGTCACTTAAACCAGTAGTAATTCTATTATTACCAATCAAACCGCCAGCATAGCTAGCACCCCCGGCTGCTGCCGCTACCGCACCACCACCTGCGCCGCCTGTAATAGTTGCTCTGGATGCTCCGCCATTGCCAGATACGCCCGCGGTCCCCGCATTACCGCCTGTAGCAGACACATTTCCAGTTGCATATGTATATAAAAAGTTACTGGTCCCGCTGGTAAAGTTGCTAATCCCAACTAACCCACCGGCGTCCGCCTCTCCACCAACACCAGCAACCCCGCCAAGAGCACCGACCGAGCCGATATGACTCGAAGTACCAGCCGAACCATCGCCACCTGCTCCGCCGTTGCCGCCGTTGCCGCCGTTGCCGCCAACCACCGTCACAGAACCTGTAGCGTATGAATTTAAAATTTGCAAAAGTTGAGTAGTACCCGTCATGCGACCTACTAATCCGCCCCCATACGTAGCACCACCTGCACCCCCGACGCCACCAACACCACCTGCAGCAGCAGTTCCAGTCGAAATCGAAGAACCGGAAGCGCCGCCGTTGCCGCCGCTGCCGCCGTTGCCGCCGTTTCGTCCATTAATATTTATAGACACTGATGAATATGAATCGGACTGAATGGTACCCAAGTTATCACCTACTAAACCACCGAACCCACGAACACCGCCTGCGCCGCCGGCACCGCCTGCTCCGCCTACACCACCAATAAAGGAACCAACGCCTGCGCCACCGTTGCCGCCGCTGCCGCCGTTGCCATCAGATTGTTCATTACCTGATATAGTTAAAATTTCAGAATAGGACGAAGTTATTACTCCTGTAGCAGAACTGTACCCGACTAGACCTCCTACGAACGTTCCCGACTCCACGCCACCGGCTCCCCCTGCGCCGCCTGCGCCTCCAACACTACCAGCAGTTAAGCCAGAGCCGCCATCCCCGCCGTTGCCGCCACTACCGGCTATACCGCCATGGAAAATTATATTTCCTTTGCCTGACCCAGCATGAAAACTCGCGTACGATAAAATAATGTCCGATGTTGAGTATCCGGCTAAACCTCCGATATAAGCCAAACCTGAGGCTCCGCCGGCTCCGCCGGCACTTCCAGCCACACCGCTATTTAATGCCCCGCTTCTGCCAGCCGAACCATTCGAACCGGTTCCGCCGGTGATCTCTATACTTGTTTTAGAATAAGAACCTTCTTGAATTACTCCAGAAGAGTAACCTACTAATCCGCCAGCATAAACTGCGCCGCCTGCGCCGCCTGCGCCGCCGGCTCCACTGATACCATATAATGCAGTTCCTGTTCCGGTCCCGCCTAGACCGCCCTGAGCACTGGCTCCGCCTGATCCTCCACTAGCAGTAACGGTGCCGGTTTGAGTATAAGAATTAGTAATTGTACCTAAGGCATTTTGACCAACCAGGCCACCGATCTGCAATGAAGCAGCTAACGTTACAGCTGCTGCGCCGCCTGCCCCACCGACACCGCCGGCTCCGCCTGCATGGTTAGTTCCTGCCGAACCATCACCGCCAGCGCCACCGGATCCGCCGTTACCGCCGTTACCGCTTGTAGCGTTAACGTCAGAAGTTGCGTATGAATTATTAATAATCCCTGTTGCAGCACTGCTTCTGCCTACAAGACCACCTACATTGAGTGCTCCACCAACACCGCCAGCGCCACCTGCCCCGCCAGCTGCCGCTGTTCCATTAGTAATGGCACCCGAAGCTCCCCCGCTCCCGCCTGCCCCGCCGTTACCGCCGTTGCCAGAAATACCAGTCACCGCTCCAGTAACATGATTTGAAGTTTCAATAGTAAGAGCATGATCACCAATTAGACCGCCTGTAAAGTTTGCGCCACCAGCAGCACCTACTGTTCCCACAGCACCAATACCACCGATCGCGCCGCTGCCTCCAGCTCCGCCGTTGCCGCCGTTGCCAGAACTTCCACCATTCCCGGAGGTACCTAACACAGTCCCAGTAGAATAGGAATTAGTTACTACACCAGTGACAGCAGCACCGATTAGTCCACCCGTAAAAGAAATCCCACCGACACCGCCTGCGCCACCAATTGCTCCTGCGCCGCCAACAGACGACGAACCGCCTGCGCCACCTGCGCCGCCATTGCCAGCCGCGCCGCCGCTGCCCGCGACAACAGTAAGACTGCCAGTCGCATACGAATTGCCCACAAATATGTTTGTCGTAGTAAAACCAATCAAACCGCCGCCATAAGCATAGCCGCCTGCACCACCAGCTCCTCCCACAGCCCCAGCTCCTCCGGTCATACCGCCGACACCAGCTCCTCCCGAACCTCCGTCTCCGCCGACACCGCCGGTATCACCGGTTATAGTGACATTCCCTGTTGCATAAGAATTCAGCACAGATGAACCCGCACCGACAATATCCCCAATTAACCCGCCAGCACTAAGCGAAGTTGGCTGGGTTATACCACCAGAACCACCTGCGCCACCTACTCCGCCAAGCGCACCATTAGACCCGTTAGCACCGGCTCCGCCAGTACCGCCGGAATCAGCATTAACTAAAACATGATTTGTAGAAAATATATTATCAAAAGAAACATTAGCTAAAGAATTATGCCCAATTGCCCCACCAACAAAAATTGCACCGGTTGCTCCACCTGCTCCGCCAGCGCCGCCGGTCCCGTTTCTACCGCCTGTACCAGAAGCACCGCCTGATCCGCCGTTGCCTCCAGTTCCTCCACCAACAGACAACGCCACAGTGATAGTACCACCGGTACTGCTGGAATCTGATATATTACCATTTCCTTGACCGGCAATCCCCCCCATAAACAAGGCCCCACTCGCACCACCTGCGCCACCTACTCCGCCGATGCCGCCATTATGTCCACCCGTGCCTGCCGCGCCGCTTCCACCAGTTCCACCAGTTCCGCCATCACCTCCACTTTTATTAATCCCTGTTAAACTGCCGATAACTGTTGAATTGTGAATTACTCCGGAGTTGTCTCCAACCAAACCACCAATATATGCAGCTCCGCCTGCGCCACCGGCGCCACCGGCGCCAGCAGTTGCAGATGTACCACCAGAAATATTTCCACTTGCCCCACCATGGCCGCCTGCGCCGCCATTGCCTGCCGCGCCGCCGGTGACAGTTATAGTAGTAATGGTGTAAGCAATATCCGTGACTAAACCAATATTTAACCCAGCAACCCCTCCTCCATACGCAGCTCCGCCTGCGCCGCCTGCGCCACCGTTGCCGCCTGCGCCGCCAATCGCCCCGGCAGAACTGCCGCCGGTACCGCCAGTTCCGCCACTTGCTCCATTTGCCCCTGCTCCGCCAATAGAGGTTACCGTACCAATATTATTAGAAGTACTAATAGTAGAACCCAATACTCCATTGTACGCGACTACGCCGCCTGAATACGCAGCACCGCCAACACCTCCGGCGCCACCTGCAACTCCTACGCTGCCAGCATTACCAGCACCACTAGAACCCTGATTGCCAGATCCGCCTGCTGCTCCGCCAGCTCCACCTGTAGCAGAAACATTACCCTGCGCATAAGAATCTGCACTCACGACGCCGATATTCCAACCGATTAGTCCGCCTGCGGCACCGACGCCGCCGGTGCCACCGCTGATGCCGGCAATCCCAGCGCCGCCTGCAGCCGCGCCTGATGAATTTCCACCATTAGCTCCTGTTGCCCCAGCACCGCCTGCGCCACCTGTAGCAGCTGCATCGCCCGTTGCATACGAGGTGCCCTGAATAATACCATTAGTTATGTTATACCCAACCAATCCACCAGAATAAGCAGCGCCGCCTGCACGAAGCAATACGCTAGCAGCCACATCTGTTCCACCGTTAGCTCCCCCAGCTGCTCCCGTTGTACCACTGCCGCCGTTGCCGCCAGAACCAGCCGACCCACCAATGCCGCCTGTTGCAGTCGCGTCACCTGTAGCATAAGATCCGGAGATGCCTGCAGTATTCAATCCTACCAAACCTCCTGCGTAAGCAATTGCACCTGCCCCACCGCTCGCGCCGCCGGCACCTCCGATGGCCCTAATTCCCCCGGCGCCGCCAGTGCCGCCGGTGCCAGAATTACCACCTATCGAGGATATGTCTACATCAGAATAAGTGCCATTTTGAATAACACCGCCAGTATTATTATGACCAGCTGCGCCGCCGCCAAAAGCTGCGCCACCAATACCAGCTGCGCCACCAATACCTCCAACCCCGCCAATTGCATTTGTACCCCCAATACCACCTGCGCCACCGTTTGCGCCATTACCGCCGTTGCCACCAGTTACAGTTACACTGCCAGTTTGGATATATGAATTTGAAATAGTCGATGTGTTTATTCCTGCCAATCCGCCGGCGTATGATGCCCCACCTGCCCCACCAGCGCCGCCTGTTGCACCAATTGCGCCCGCATGACTAGAACCACCTGCTGCGCCGCTACCAGCGGCACCAGGGTTAGCCCCATTTTTACCATTACTGGCGGTTGCGGTTATTACTCCTGAAGCATAAGAATTCAAAATAATATTAGCGTTATTTCCGACTAACCCACCGGCATAGGCAATCGCTCCGGCACCGCCTGCTCCGCCATTGCCGCCTGCTGCTGCTGCAGTTGAGTTAAATGTAGCAGTCGTAGCACCACCATCGCCGCCGTTACCACCATCCCCTGGGGTTCCACCAGTTGCAGTAATATTTCCTGTTGAATATGACACACCCTGAATAACACCAGTACTTTGTCCGGCTAAGCCCCCGGCACTAGCAACGCCTCCCGCACCGCCAGCAGCACCTGCGCCGCCGATACCGCCAATGGCATTTGTTCCACCGTTGCCGCCATTACCGCCTGCGCCGCCTGCGCCACCGGCGCCGCCAGTCACGGTTACACTCCCAGTATTGTAAACTGCCTCGATAGGTCCTAGAACATAGTGACCTATTACACCGCCTCCAAAGGAAGCACCGCCTGCGCCGCCTGCGCTACCTGTGCCGCCTGCTCCACCCGTTGTAGAAGCAGCACCTGTTCCGCCGATTCCACCGGCACCGCCTGCGCCGCCTGCGCCGCCAATAGCTACGATATCACCCGTTGAATAAGAACTTAATATTTCACCATTAGTTGTAAAACCAACAACACCCCCAACATAAGCAATACCTCCTGCAGCTCCGGCAGTGCCAGCAATACCTGCAAGACTAGTACCTCCGTTGCCGCCTGTAACACCAGATCCTCCAGCACCGCCTGTACCAGTAACAGTACCGGTTGAATAATTGTTTATTAAAGAAATACCCGAGTTATGGCCAACTACTCCACCGGCATAAATAATTGCCCCTATTGTAGCGGTACCACCTGCCCCGGCTAGTCCGCCCGTACCACCTGCTCCGCCAACCCCGGCTGATCCGCCAGCACCAGCAGTGCCCGTTACTGCTCCAGTAGTGTGGTAACTTCCTGTGATTGTTAAGGTGTTATTCCCTGCGACACCTCCAATATATAAAACACCTGCTGCCCCACCGGTACCACCAGCGATGCCAGCCAAGTTAGCTAAACCAGAAACTCCATTACTGCCATTACCGCCATTACCGCCCGTACCGGACACTGCATTAGTGGAGAATGAATTTTGAATTGCACCGACATTGCTCCCGACTAATCCGCCGGCGTATGCTGAAGTTACATTAGCCGAACCGCCTGTTCCCGATGCACCACCAGCGCCGTTAGCACCACTTGAACCCTTTGCACCGCCAGTTCCGCCTGTACCGCCAATTCCACCATTACCACCCGTAGCAGTTACTAATCCTGTATTAGAATTTGAAATTAAAATCACCCCAGAGTTAATACCGACTAATCCACCGGCGTATGCGCCACCTCCTGCCCCGCCTACAGCCCCAGCTCCGCCTGTACCCCCGGTATGAGCTGTTCCTGCTGCTGCGCTTCCGCCTGTACCGCCAACATTACCGTTCTGCCCATTAGATCCTGTTGCAGTAACATTGCCTGTCGCATAATTGGGACTGGTTACACCGCTAATTACTCCATCGGGGCTGTTCTGACCAACCAAGCCACCTGCATAGGCAACACCTCCTGCACCGCCCGCACCGCCTGCGCCGCCAGTTGAAGCAGTACCAGTAGTTGCAACTGTACTAGCGGTCCCTGCTGCGCCAGCCGATCCGTTGCCAGGAGTACCACCTGTGGCGATGACATTTCCAGTTGCATACGAAGCGTATCTAACATTACCCAAGTTCACACCGACTAATCCGCCGGCATAGCTAGCACCGCCTGCGCCACCAGCGCCGCCTGCGCCGCCTGCGCCACCAACTGCCGCCGTCCCTGGATTACCGCCAGAACCAGCAGCTCCAGCTAAACCGCCTGCGCCGCCGATTGCTGTGACGCTTCCTGTAGAAAAAGATGTGACAACCATTCCAGAGTTAACCCACCCAATCAAACCGCCGGCATAGCTAATTCCACCGGCTCCGCCTGCGCCAGCTCCTCCGCCCGCACCACCTGCTCCTGTTCCGGCATTGTTACCACCATTACCACCATTACCAGAGTTACCACCTGTTCCGCCTGTTCCTGTTACGGCAGCCGAAGAACTAGAGCTCTCGATGCTTCCTTGTGCAGAATATCCAATTAAGCCGCCACTATATACAACTGCGCCAGCTCCACCAGCCAACGTGGTTCCGCCAGCTCCGCCAGCAGTAGCCCCGCTAGTAGTATTACCACCAGCACCACCATTACCAGAGTTACCACCTGTTCCGCCTGTTCCTGTAACTGTTCCAGATACGCTAACATTAGTAATCGTGCCAGCGTTATAACCAGCCAAACCTCCTATATATAGAGCGCCGCCAGCAGAACCTACTGTGCCTGTTCCGCCTGCTGTTGGGGTAGTCCCATTAGTACCTGCGGCTCCGTCAGAACCATTAGCACCAATGGTACCAATACCAGTGATAGACGCATCAGCCAAAACAAGATTCTGAATACTGCCAAGTGTATAGCCAAAAAGCCCGACATAACTTAAAGTCGTCGAGTTAATATATAAATCGCTAATCGTAAAACCGGCTCCGTCAAAATTGCCCGTGTAGTTGTTAACGTTATCTCCAACCGGAATAAATCCTTGGCCTGCATTCCATCCAGAAGTTACTGACGCATCAATATCACCGCTAAGCTTATAAGAATTGGCCAGATTCGTCTTCATAGCTTGCAAACCGTACACATCGTAGATTACAAATGGATCTACACTAATTCCGGTTCCAGTAAATCGTCTAAATATACCGGCACTAATGGAGAAGCTTCCAGTTGCAGAGAAAGTATCAGAAGCCGGATTTGGTGTGGTCCAAGTCGCGGCCGTTACCTGAGAATAGTCACCAGACTGACCACCGGAGTTAGTAATGATTAAGTCTGCATTTTGCTTAATTGTTCCTACATAGCCATTAATGGTTAACGAACCAACTGTTGCCGCCACGTCAATATTGATTACATCTGTAGATGAGCCAGACAAAGCATCAAAGACAACATTACTGGTTGCATCTGGTGCATTTGCTGCATTTGGGGTTCCTCCAGATGTAGTCGCCCAGTGATTAGCAGCATCAGACCAGTCACCGCTGCCTCCCACCCAATACGCAGTAAGCGGAGGGTCAACTATAAAATCTATATCCGCACTTCCGATAATTCTTAAATCGAATACCGAAGCTGGATTCTGTAAGTTCGAAAGCAGGATTCTATATTTACCGTCTTCGGCGATTTCAGAAAATGTTGCGAGCAGCTCGCCGCCAGTAGTGTAAACTTCGATAATGGCAGGTTGGCTTGGGTCTGTAGCTTTTGCAAACAGCGTAATATCCTTTGTGCTGTTAAGCAGCTGTTCGAATGTTACTCTTACAAACTGACCATCGATAACAGTAGCGTAATCGTAGTCGCGAGCATTAACTTGATTATAAATATCTAAGATTGTGTTTTTATCAGCATCCAAAAGTAGTGCATCAGAAATAAAAATTATTTCGAACGTCTGAACAGATAAATGAGGAACCACCCAAGCAACGTGATCAATATATCCGTCCTCGTCATCGTCATATGCAACGAACTGCATATCCTGACCATTATTATTTTGCCATTTGATTTTAATTAAAGTCTCCTGACCTACCCTGAATATTTCTGGGATTTCTGTCTTCACCGGCACGTCTAAGAACTGATGTACTGCTTCCTGCTCCTCTGTCGCAGAGATCACAACAATCTTTCCATTGGCAGTTGTTTGTTCAATGACAGTAGGAGTGAGATCAATTTGTGCAGACGCCTGATTCTGATCTGATGATTCAACAATATTTTCTTCGCTACTATCATCAGCAGGACCCTGCCCGAGGTCAGAAGCAGGATTGTTTTCTTCGACTGTGGTGGGCTGTTGAGGCTCTTGATCTAGCTCGTTCTGAGTGGTTTCCGAAGCAGTATCAGGAACTTGTTCAGAACTCACATTTTGCTCGAGATCGGCTGTTTCCTCTGCGACTACTGGATCTTGTTGGGGTTCCTGATCTGTATCTAAATTACTTCCTAAAGAGGCAGCATCCGAGATATTACTCTCTTCCAGTGTCGATGACTCGGTTTGAGAAGTGTTTAAGACTTCTTGGTCAGAAGCAAGCGATTTATTGGGAGACAAAGTAAGGAAAAATCCTGCGGCCACAATCGAAGCAACGACTAATAAATATCTTAAAGCTTGCTTGATGTTCATACTCCCCTCCCAACCCGATCAAATCGCTTTAAAAGTTGTTTATGCTTTTCCTTTTGCTTTTTTACATACAAAGAAACCGCCTGATGTGTAGTTAACCAATCACGCGTAATCTTTATCGCTGGGATCTTCCCTTTTCTTACAAGCAAGGAGATGTATTCGGCGCTGTAAGGAGTCTGCTCTGCCACCTGAGAAATGGATACAAGCTTACCAGATGCCAATAACTTCTGCTTTTCATGCTCTGACATATTCGATTTTGTTTTTATTTTTGTTTCGAAACTGTAATTGCTCGTTTGAGCAATACTGTATCGGCTATCCGATACTTTTCTGATTTTATAATATCATAAAATTGGCTTAATGTCAACGAATAATACAAAAAGATTTTAGATTTTTATGAGTAATACCTCAAAAGCTGCGATGCGTTGAAAATAAAAAAGCCGGCACATATTTCGTGCCGGCTGTAGAACTACTTGCGTTCTTTGATTATTACAGTCCCTTCCATGACTCCGTACCCGCTAGACTCCTTAAATGTGTAAGTGTCAGCGGTATCGCTACCCGTCATGGGCTTAGTCAAATACCATAGATTGCCTTCTTTCCAGGTTATGATAACCAGCTTCTGGCCTTGCGGCAATTCGACAGTGCTATTGCCGCCTAACTGACGAGCCCTCTGCTGCTCATTGCACGAGCTTACCATAACGGCGCTAACCGTTAACAGTACCCCTAGCAAAAAAGCTATCAAACTTGATTTACTGAAAAATTTCATCCATTACCTCCGTTCTTTTCTAACCAGTCTGTTTTAAGCAGACCTAGCGTTACCATATCAAGCCGCTGTTCGTTGATCAAATACTTGCCGCGAGCCAAACCTTCACGGACAAAGCCGAAGCTTTCGTCCCAAGCGATTTGCTTTTGGTTTGTCGCAACAACCTTTGCTTCGAGCCGCTCGATGCCATGAACCGTAAACGCCAGTTCGATGAGCTTGGTCATCGCTATCCTGCCGTAATGAGCATGTCTGTCTCTGCTGTGAAAGATGGTGACGCCTATGCGCGCGATGCGCATAAACATATCCACCTCATGCAAGCCAACTGTGCCCACAATCCGGCCGTTAGCCATAACCAAATAGATCAGCGAACCTTCGTCCTGTTTTCTTTTCAGATAGGCTCGCTCTTCTTCATCGGTAACATCATTCTGAAGCTGCGCAAAGTTTTTCAGTTCCGCCCCTCTCATTGCTTCCGCTAATTCCTTAGCATCATCAGGAGTGGCGAGAACCAAAATTACTTCGGACGTTTTCTGTTCTCTTGTTTGCATATCTCCTCCCGAGCTGTGATCACACGAGCGGATCACGCACGTGCTGCTGCCATGCTCAAATTTCTGACCCGGCTAGCTATGTGAGAAGCCATCTGCTCAGTCCCGACTGGAGTGCTGACTGCAATATCCGCCGTGACGTGAGTGCCTTCGGCAAGAACGCCTATCAAGGCCTTGCGCACTGCTCTTGCCGCTTGCTCTTCTCCCAGATGTGAAAGCATCATTGCTCCGCTCAAAATTAGCGCGGTGGGATTAGCGATGTTTTTACCGGCAATATCCGGAGCCGTACCATGTACTGCTTCGTAGATCGCGCAGTCATCTCCGATGTTAGCACCCGGAGCAACGCCCAGACCACCAACCAATCCTGCGCATAAGTCGGAAATGATGTCGCCGAATAAATTCGTACACACAATCACATCGAATTGATGCGGATTAACAACGAGCTGCATAGCCATGTTATCGACAATGCGATCGTTAAACTCGATTTCCGGATACTGTTCAGCGACCCTGCGGCCAGCATTTAAGAATGTCCCGTAAAATTTGGGGAAGATGTTGGCTTTATGAACTGCTGTCACTGTTTTTCGCCCCTTCTTGCGAGCGTACTCGAATGCAGCCCGGAAAATTCTTTCCGAACCTGGCATGGTAATCACGCCAGTAGCCTCAGCTATTGTCTCAGCCTCGTCAACAAAACGTTCTGTTCCGCAATAAAAGTCTTCCACATTCTCGCGAAAGACCACTAAGTCCACACCAGGATACCTGGCAGGCACTCCGGTATAAGCATAAGATCGCCGAACATTCGCGTACAGATCAAACTGTTTACGAAGATCCACATTAATGCTGCCGTAATTAGCACCTTTCGCCACATGAGTCGGGCCTTTGAGCGCGACTTTATTTTGACGGATCGAATCCAGTGTCTGCTGCGGCAGCGGATCACCAAGATGATGATAAGCATGCGCGCCAGCCAACTGAATCTGCCAGTCGAAGTTTAGACCGGTTGCCTCTAAAACTTTTTGAGTTGCGGCAACTACCTCCGGTCCTATCCCGTCTCCGGGGATGACTGTAATCGCATAAACCTTTTCGGCCCCTGCGCTGGAATTAGCATTATTTGTAACAATTTCTTGTCCCATATTAGTCCTCCACTATTGCTTTTGCGAACTGTCTATTATAACCGAAAATACCAAAAATGTCAATAATAAGCCATTTTTTAGCTTATTTAGTTGACTTTTAAGCTTATTTATGGTATATTTCTAGGTAAAATTTTCATTTGGAGGAATGATAAAATGTTCACCGATAAAAAGATCAATTGCGATTTTCTAATAGTGGGTGCTGGCGTAACCGGCGCAGCTGCCGCTTACTTGGCAGCAAAATACACCGACATAAATCACATCGTGATTATTGAAAGGTATAAGGACGCCGCACTGGTAAATTCGAGCCACGAGAATAACGCGCAAACCCTCCACGAGGGCGACACCGAAACCAACTACTCCCCGGAAAAGGCCCGAAAGGTTCACTTTGCCGGAAAGCTCATCCGAAGCTATATCACCAAAAAAGATGTTGACGGACTATTCACTACAGTTCCCGGCATGGTCATAGGCGTCGGCAAATCGGAATGCGATCTTCTCCGAAATCGCTTTCAGGCTATTAAGGAAGATTATCCCGATCTTAGGGAAATCTACGGCAAAGAAATATCTGTCATAGAACCGCAAGTCATGTCTGGCAGGTTAAAAACCGGCCCGGACGATATAATGGCCCTGTATACCCCCAACCGCATCTGCATGAACTATCAGCTCTATGCTCGGGAACTCATTAAAGATGCAATGGCAGTGCCGGGTAAAAAGGTGGAAGTGCACTGGGAGTCCCCTCTGGAAACAATTATCCCTATCAAGGACGTTAACCAGATCACTACCGGGTACAGGATCATGACAAAAAACGGCATGGTCATCGATGCCAGCACAGTAGAGTTTGCGGCCGGAGCCTATAGCCTTAGCTATGCTCACAAACTCGGCCTTGGGCTGCGTTACGCAATGCTCAATGTCGGCGGTAACTTCTATAAAGTTGAAAGGGATATTCGGGGCAAAGTCTATACGGTACAAAACGACAGCATCCCCTTCGCCGCTTTCCACATGGACCGCAACCTGGTTACAAATGTTGTCCAGCTTGGCCCAACAACGCAGATCATACTAATGATGATCCGAAGGGACTACAGCACTGTCACCGACTATTTTCACACCCCGCTGCTCACCACTCTCGAAGGCTGGCGGGCGTTCGTCCGTTCCATACGCAAGAACAATCTGGCTACGTACGGCATCAAGAACGTCTTGTTCGAGACTCCAAGGATGGGAAAATACTTAGTGCTGCGAGAAGCACGGAAGATTATTCCCGACTTGCAAATAGACGAGCTGGAACTGTACGCAGGGCACGGTGGCAGCCGCCCGCAGATAATCGACCTAGACGCCGACAATCCGCTAGTCATGGGAGACAAAAACATCATAGGCGATCGCGTGATTTTAAACACCACGCCGTCTCCGGGTGCAACTGTCTCCATGCGAAACGCGCTGCGCGACGTTCTCAGAACGGTTGAATTCCTAGGGGGGAAGTACACCTTTTTCCTTGATGAATTCAAAAAAGACTTCGGCGTGACCGATGAACAAATTGCTGCTTATGCGGTCTAACCCGCGTGGCATAACACTACAAAACCGCTTATCTGATAGCTTTCAGATAAGCGGTTCTTATTTTAGTCGAGAGTGTTGCTGCCGCTGATGTTGTTATAAAACCAGCTGGGGCAAAAACAAATTTAGTAGTTGACCAGAAAGGCTTCCATGTCCTTTGCTAACGCCTCTTGCTGCTCTTCTGTTAGAGCGCTTTGGGCTTTTTTAAACATATCACTCTCTTCCTCGTCGACATGATGTTCGATATTTTCCTGCAGCACCTTTAGCTTTGCTGTCCATTCCTCTGTATCAACATCAAGGTTACTTAATTCGCTTAAGAGAAGTTTCGCGACATGATGTTCTTCGAAAGCCTCCATCGTGATGTCATGCGTTTTACGTATCTCTTCTAAAGCTGGATATAACACAGCTTCTTCTAATTCAGCATGACGTGTCAATGAATCATTCAACTTGGTGAACAACTCTTCTCTCGTTTTGAGAGCATTCTCGGTAGTATCTGATAGCTTTTCAAACAATTCATCTACAGCTTTATGGTCTTCCTTCAACCAGGTAAAAGGGTTTGTTACCTTTGTATCTGAATTAGCCATATCTTTCCTTTCGTTATTAATTTTAACGATTGGTCTTAAACGAATCTATGCAGCGCGGCCGCGGAACATTCGAACCAACCATAGCAACACAATAGCGCCGCCAATGGCTACCAATAAGCTATAAATGTTGAAGCCATTCACTCCGGATTCACCAACCATCGACATGATGAAACCACCTAAGACAGCTCCGATAATACCAACAATGATGTTCCCTAAGGCGCCTTGCTGACCATCAGTCTTCATGATCAACGAAGCTAACCAACCGGCGATAGCGCCGAATACTAACCATAAAATAATTCCCATAATTTTATTTCCTTTTAATATTTAATAATTAATGTTTAATTTCGAGTAACCTATAACAATCAATTAAAGCCCATCTTCGGTACTAGAATTTGCTTCATGAGCTTCTGCCGCGGCACTATGAGCATCGGCAGCTTCTTGCCGGGCATCTGCAGCCTTTTGCTTTGCCTCTTGGACCGCTGCATCTGCCTCGCCGATCGCAGCATCTGCGTCAGCTGCTGCTTTATCAGCACCCTCTGCGTCTTGTAAAAGCATCATAATATCCTTTCTTATTAATGATAGATATTGGCAAAATATGCCTTTCTATGCGGTATATCGGTTCCACCGCCATAAATGTTACAAAATAAAAAAACAGCTAGTTTTTAAACTAGCTGTTGTGTATTTACAATCGAATTGCAAATTTCTATATGCTACTTAGCCTATTGGCCAAGCCTTTATCGGGCGAGGCCATGTCCGGACCCCCATCGAAAATAGGATTTGAATCCTCGAATCCTAAGAGCCAAATTATAGCCGTGCGCAAAGTTCTCATGTGTGAGTCGTTGCGACCCCCGCCATAACGGTAAGCCAAGGTAACTTCTTTCGCGACCGGATCATATTCCATCCACCAGTCATTAGTAGGACCGAGAGCCCACTGATAACCGGTTTCCTTTCTGGTAACTTGATCCGTGCCTAGCACGATCATGGCCAGCCGCTTGGCCAACCACTCCTCGTTGGCGGTGTCGAAATTAAATCCTGGTCGAAACTTTATTTCCTCCATAATTCCTCCGAATACAAACTAACTTTCCTTGCGAACCGGCTGCTTCCACAAAAGCGCCCACTATCGGGGCAGGGGTCCATGTATTGCTCTGTGATTTACTCATATTATTCCTCCTGAAATGGCTTCTAAATTTAACAATTTTAAACTCAAGTGTCAACATTGACACCTGACCCAATTACTACTACAATAACCGGCTACAGGAGGAATTATGATTTTTAATTTGTATGATCAGTCCGATGTCGAACTGGTCCGGGAAATGTATAAAGACAAAACTGTAGGATTAACTTCGGGCAGCTTCGATATATTCCACAGCGCACATCTACAGTACCTGTTATCGTGTGACCGGCGATGCGGCCATGATGGGTTTTTAGTAGTCGGTGTAGATTCGGATCAGTTAGTACGAGACCGCAAAGGCGCAGGACGGCCGATTGTGCCAGAAGCCGATCGTTTAGCAATTATAGAAGGCGTAAGGTGCGTATCAGCTGCATTTACTCTGGAAACCGCAGAAGACTTTGGCTACGCTGCAGAAATACTGAATGCCGATTTCATCTTCAAGAACCAAGATTATAAAAACGTCGAAGTGTACGGCATAGAAAACACGGACGCCAAGCTAGTCATTGTCCCCGACTTCGAACGTACCGAATCTACGACCGCGCTGATCGATAAAATTACAAAATTAAACCGCTCAAAATAATGAGCGGTTTTTATTAATGAGCATTTACCTAAAACAAATTAGGCTGCGAACCTGCTGCCATAACCGGCGGAAGATAAACTTCCTCCTCAATTTCACCTATTTCCAAATCATCACCCAAGAATACTTCTTCGGGATTAAATTCCTGAGGGAACAAAGATCCAGCAAATTGCGAAAGCTCGGCCAGCTTCATACGGCGAACATTTCTGTCCGCTGCATAAATCTTAACCCTCTCCTCTGCTGTAGCAAGGTAAATGATCTCAGCTGGCTTGTCATGTCGTCCGGCGCGGCCAGAACGCTGAATAAGGTCGATGCTGCTCTTCGGCGGGTTATAATTGATGACGCAATCCACAGAAAGATCAAAGCCTTCGCGCACCACAGTGGTAGCGTTTAGAATCTGCACCCTTTTGTCTTCGATGGCTTCTAGAGCTGCTTCCTGATCTATTCCTTTCATGGTCCCGCCGCCAAGCATAGTATTGCTGGTTACGTTGTTCGTCTGCAAAAATGCGTGGCAGCCCATAGCTGTCGCCTTGTTAGCCACAAAATTAATAGCCTGCATACCTCGCCTTTGCAACGATTCCATCATCTTCAAAAGTAGATGCATTTTCGGGTGGACGGCATTTTGAGTCAGATCGATCAGGTCTGCCATTCTTCCCCGCTTTACCATCCTTATGGCGTAACCTGCAGTGCTGGGAACTAATGTTTCTTGGTAATAATTCCGGAAAGCTTCGTAGCTTTCATTGTGAACCAGATCGTAAACATGCGCCCATACTTCGTATTCGCGCAAAGTACTTAGCAACTGGCCAACAGACGCTTTATCTTCGAACAAGTTGTAATTTTCGCCGATTGCCGTATTTGGCATGTATTCTAAAAGTCCTTCGCGAAACTTTTTAATCTCCTTGTAGCCAAGATGCTTTTTCGGGTCTACGAAAACCGAAACCCCAAGTTTCGCCCTGGCTTGGTAATTAAAAATGTAAGCGCAGCGAGTCATTTCGTTCTGGATCAGCTCTTCCAGATATCTGTGCCGGCCGATAATCTTGCCTGGCAATTCCTCTACATGAATAATGCTGGCAATTTGCCTAGTAACCGGCATGGCAATATTATAGATTCGGTCCAGGCAGCAATTCTTCATCGCTTGGCCAATCTTCTCTTTACTATTACCCGGCGAAGCAGACAAGCCAATCCGCGAGAGATTCTCCATTTTCGCCCTTACGGCGATTTGTGAATAAGCATGGGTGCCTGTTGCCGCATTATGGAATTCATCAAAAATTACATGCCCGAAATTTTTTAACAGCTCAGGATTCTTTTTTAATTCTTCCATCACCACCTGTCCGGTGGCAAAAATCACCCGCTCATCATGATTATCCCAAATTCTTTTCTTAACCGGAGTTTCGCCGATAATCACCCGAGTGGGAAGCTTAGAACCAATTGCTTCGAACAGTTTTTGATGGCGCTTAGCAAGCCTGCGCATGGGAACCAAAAACAAACAGCGCTGCGATAGCTGCACCGCCGTCAATTGACCCATAACGGTTTTACCGCCGCCAGTTGGAGCGACAATGGCAAAACTTTGCTCACATATGACACGCTTCATCATGATCTGAGATTCGGGAATCCACACTTTAGCTTTTTCTAAACGTGCTTCAAAGAAAGCCGGATTTAATTCGTACACATCCACGATAAAATCGCGCATTTTTGCAGTTAAGCCCATATTATCCTCCTATTTAATTTTGCTCTATATTATATACCTAAATAGAATATGGCTAAAGCTCTGCTTTCGCTGGCCGGTCGGGCGACAGATAAGCGACACTCACCGCCATAACCATCCAAAACACCAGCGCCAAATCGTTTTTTAAATATGGGATGTCTATTAGTCCGTGTATTGTAGTGGCCAGCATGAATAAGAGCAATCCCATAGCAATATCATTCTTTCTCTTCTTAATCCCCCGCCAAAATGACCAAGCTATTATGATCGCAAATCCCACCAAGCCGGCTAAGCCTAAATCGATCCAAAAGTTTAAGAAAATATTATGAGGAAAATTATAATGATCCAGATTCGGGTCAGTATTATACTTGTCCCAATTGATATCAAATCCGGATATGCCCTTGCCCAGCACGGGGCTATCGGCCAGCATCTTTGTGCCAGTGTCCCATAGGCTTAATCTAGCTACTGATGATTTCTCTCCATGAAAAGGAAGAATCGCACGATAACGCAAGTTCGGCACACTGGCGACAATGCCTGCTGCTATAAGCGCGATAGCGGCGAATGTGATTAGAACTTTTTTATTTGCAGAAAGCACTGCGTATGCCGTGGCGGCTGCAGCCAGGCCGAGCCAAGCCCCGCGCGACAGGGAGAGAAATAATCCAAACGCTCCCACGAGCCACGCCAACACTACCAGCTTATTTTGCAAAATTTCCGATCGTTGCTGCCACCACGAATTGCTGCTCCGAAAAATTTCCCACACTCTTCCAAAATGCTTAACCGCATCAGGAATCAACCAGGCCAAGACCGGAGTCATAAACAAAGCAAACGCATTCGGGTGAGCAAAAAAAGCTATGGCCCGTTTTGGCTCTACACTATTCCCCTGCCAGGCTGCCGGCAAAGTATCTAAAGTGAAATACTGATAAACAGCTACGCATCCGGCGGCAAACACCAAAGCATAGGCAGCCAAGCTTAGCTTTCTTAGTACTCCCGGATTGCGCGCGGTGTAAAAACTCAATAATAAAAATATCGTCAGGGGCTGAGCATACAACACAACCCACTGCCCAATTTTTTCTGGAGTTACGCCAAAGGCCATTAAAGAAATGATACTTGCCACTAATATCAAACCGGCGCCAACCAAAACCGCTTTGGGTAATGATTTTATATGATCTAAAAATGCTAAGAATTGTTTTCTAGCTAAAACTTCTAACAACCCAGCTGCAATGACCGCAAAACCTGCCAGCATCAAGAAATTAGCCGGCAGTTCATACGAGCCGGGAGCAATGGAAAAGCGCCACACATAGAGCGGCGCCGCTAAAAATAACAATATATATAGAGCAAACATTAGCCTCGAATATACTCCTTAAAATCAGTACGGTACATATCCAGCAATTCTACAAATACTGCCATCAGTATGGGCCCTATCAAAAATCCTAGGATCCCAAAAAACTTAATACCGCCGAGCACTGCCAGCAATACCAATACGGGATGGAGCTTCAAAGAATTACCAATAAGTTTTGGCCCCAAGAAGTTGTCTACAGTACCGACAGCGACAGCACCCCAAATGGCCAGCCCAATTGCGGCCGGTGTATTGCCAGTAACGAGGAGGTAAATAACCGCAGGCACCAAGGAAATTGATGTGCCTACGTTCGGAACAAGCGAAGTTAAAACAGTAAACATACCCCACAGCAGAGGCTGAGGTACCCCAAACACTAAAAACCCGATCGTTGCTATTGCACCCTGTGCTAAAGCAATTAGGAAAGAGCCCTTAACCACGCCATTAACGGCCGATTTTATGCGTTCCAATAGTTTACGCTCCTGGGAAGAAGCAATGGGAGAAAGATCCATAAATACATGCGACATTTTGTTTCCATCGCGTAGCAAAAAGAACACCATAAAGATTAAGATGAACATCCCCAGCACAAAGTTAGCCACATTAGAAAGCACGGCGGTCGCAGAACTAAAGGCCTGCGAAGTGAATCGCTCGGCAAGACCATTGATGTCCCGAGAGAAGCTTTCTATTGGCTCTTGAAGCTGCTGCGGCACACTCTGGACTATTTGATCGCGCGAGACTACCAACTGGCCATTTCGGATCTGATCCACGGCTTCCTGAATCTCATTCCACAATAACTGACCAAACAGCCATAATGGCAACGCTACAATCAACACCATTGTGAGTAAAGTAAGAAAACTAGCCCAGCTCGGGTAACCGATTCGATTAAGGATCCATTTATACACCGGATAAAACAAAATTGCCAAGATAAAAGCCATGGCAATGATATTAAAAAATGGAGTTAGGATGAATAATACGAACAATGATGCTCCGATGAGGAGTACCAGAAAACTAATATTTTGAACGTTTTTGTGTGAAGCCATATAGGTGTATTTGCTTCACCATTATAGCAAATATATTGACTTTACCCTAGCGATATGGTATTTTTCATAGTTAGTACAACACAGGAGGAAATATATGTTGCGAGCATCCAATTTTCTAATGATCGTGGCGTTCATTATCGCGATCATTGGTCTTATCACAAATGAAACTGTATTGTTCTTTGTCTCCTTTGCTCTTTTGGTGCTATCAGGATTCTGTTACATCATCCATAGACTGCTTCCGCCAATTGCTTACACGTCGCCGTTCGGCGATGACGACGAGGACGAAGGCGAAAATGAAGAACTCGAGGGCGGTGATGATGACGAAGATAACGGCAATGCAACAGAACCGGTGCCGGCAAAAAACCGCGAACTGAAAAAAGCCGACCAACCAGCAAATCCTTATGCGGCATTCGTGGACGTCCCCTGGGATCGCTATACAGAAATGAGAGAACGTCAGATGGTACAAATTAAGGAGCTTCCTAATCAAGACACTCCTCAGTTTATGGCAGGCGGCAGATCTCTTACCCCCGCCGAACTACGGGATGAAATTTATATACAAACTACCTTGGGTAAAAATTACGTTCAAATGATGGTAAAAGAAGAAATGGCCGAGGAAGCCGAAGCAGTATGACAAGCCAAACCAAACTGGAGACTGGCTCCAGAGTCATAACCTGGATGCTTATAATCGGAGCGGTTCTTTTAATGGCCAGCATTCCGATATTCTTCATCTGTAGCGGAAATGCAGCGGCCATTGGATCCAGCACAGCCAAAGTCGGCTTGATGCTCGTCATTATCGGCGCGCTAGGAAGAGTAATCGAGTTTCTCTTCCCACCCGAAGACCGATAAAAAGTTTAATGGACACGCAAAAGCGACAGCAAGAGTTAGTAGCAGCTAACTCTTTTTTATTTTGCTTTATTGACAATAACCATCAAATTGACTATAATAATGCTACGAATTCCTGCCGGAAATGCCGGCATTTTTTAATGAAATAATTTTATGACCCGCGACAATATCCGAAACGTTGCCATCATCGCTCACGTTGACCATGGCAAAACCACCCTAGTAGACGCCATGCTCAAACAAACCCAAACCGTTAAAGATGCCGGCGATGTTTTGATTATGGATTCCGGCGACATCGAGCGTGAACGAGGCATCACCATTACCGCCAAAAATGCTTCTCTTATTTACAACGAGGTCAAAATCAATATTGTCGACACCCCGGGTCACGCAGACTTCGGCGGCGAAGTTGAGCGTACCCTTAAAATGGCCGACGGCGTACTATTATTAGTAGACGCCAAGGAAGGTCCGATGCCCCAGACTAAGTTCGTTTTAAAAAAGGCGCTGGAACTGGGCCACAAAGCCATTGTTGTAATCAATAAAATCGACAAGCCAGAGGCGCAGATTGACGAAGTAGTTAACAAGACTTTCGACCTGTTCGTGTCTTTGGGTGCAACAGAAGAACAGCTCGACTTTCCTATTCTTTATGCCAGCGGCATCAAAGGTATTGCCGGCCTCGATGCGTCCGAAACTCTGCAAAAAATTCAATCCAATTCGGCGCCAGACATCACTCCGGTATTCGAAGCCATCGTTTCCAATATTGCCGCACCAACCATCTCCGATGACCCATTCGCTATGCTCGTTTTAGCGCTGCGTTACGATAACTACAAAGGTAAAATCGGTATCGGTAAAATTTCTTCCGGCAGCGTGGCGAGAGCCCAAAACATCACTTTAATTTCTCGAGAGGGAACCAAAACCAACGGCAAAGCTTCCTCCTTATTAATGTACGAAGGCTTAAACACCGTAGAAGTCGACCAGGCCGTAGCAGGAGACATTGTAGCGATTGGCGGTTTCGACGGCGTGCAAATCGGCGACACTATTACCGATACAGCTAATCCGCGCCAAATTCCTCCAGTCGAGATCGAACAGCCGACCATTAAAATGACATTTGGGGTAAACACTTCCCCATTTGCCGGACGCGAAGGTAATTTGCTCACATCCAGGCAAATCCGCGACCGCCTCTTCAAAGAACTAGAAACCAACGTGGCGCTGCGCGTAGAAGAAGCTACCGGCGACTCATTCTTAGTGTCCGGACGCGGCGAACTGCACTTGGCAGTATTAATAGAAACCATGCGCCGCGAAGGCTTCGAAATGCAAGTTTCTCAGCCTCAGGTTATTTTCCACGAAGAAGACGGTGTCCGTAAAGAGCCTTACGAATTCCTGTCTGTGGATGTACCAAGCGAACACCAAGGCGCCGTCATAGAAGAAATCGGCAAGCGCGGCGGGGAGATGCAAATTTTGGAGACCACTCCGAGCGGAGAAATTCACGCCGAATACATTATCCCAACGCGCGGTTTAATTGGTTTAAAAAACTTACTGCTTACCCGCACCAAAGGTACGGTTATTATCAACAATCTCTTTGACAGCTACCGCCCGGTACACGAAATCGATACCTCCACCAACCAGCACGGATCCTTAATCGCTTCGGAGTCCGGCACCAGTACGGCCTATGGCCTCAACAATGCTCAAGATCGAGGCATCATGTTTGTTGGCCCAGCCACCGAAGTTTACTTGGGACAAGTAGTTGGGAAAAATGCATTGGAAGCAGATATAGAAGTAAATATCTGCAAAGGCAAGAAACTGACAAACATGCGAGCCTCGGGCAGCGATGAAGGCATTATATTGGTTCCGCCTCGCGAAGTTACCTTAGACTTTGCTTTGGAATACATCGGCGCAGACGAGCTTGTAGAAGTCACACCGCAAAGCATCCGCATCCGCAAACGTTTGCTCGACCCTAACGACCGTAAGAAAGAAAAGCGCGGCCTATAAACTAAATAGTTATCACCAAATAAAAAAGACGCACATTTCGTGCGTCTTTTGATTTCTAAATTAGAAACTGAAGAAATTTGCAACCCTACCGAAAACTCCATTTGTACTGGCGCCTTTAACGCAGCCGGAGTTGCGGAGTGCCGCATCGCGAGACTGCTCAGCAGTTTTGTTGGCAGTTTTGCGCGCTTGGTTTGCGGCTTCTTTAGAAGCCTTCTGGGCATCTTTCGCGGCTTTGGTAGCTGCTTTGTAATCGGTTTCTGCCTTTTTTAAAGCAGCTTGGCGGGCATCCTTATCTTTTATAGACTTAGCTGCACTGGTGGCAGTTTTTCGAGCCTGTGCCGCTGCCTTAGTGGCAGCACTAGCAGTCTGATTAGAAGATTTGACTGCGGCAGCATAAGTTTTATCGTTGGCCTGCACGGCTTTACGATAAGTCTCTTTTATAGCCTTAGCATCCACTTGGCAATCTTTTATGGATCGGGTCTTCTGCTTAATGGGCCCGCCCTGAAATTCGATAGGCTTGTTAGTTCTGGCCTGTCCGGAGTCTTTGGTATCGCTGTTTGCAGTAATGGCAAAGGCTGCCGAAGGAGCTAATAAACTCACAGAAATAGCGGCACTAGCGGCAATTTTTGCCACTCTCGCTTTGGTAATTTGTTTCATCATGATTTTATGATGTTTATTGATTAATTTTATTTAAAAAATCCTCATGCGAAGCAAAAGGATTTTAAAATTAAGCTAACAATGCGATCGCTGGGAAAGTTAATGCAGCGGCGATGGCGATGGCTGTGCAGAAGAATAGAGTTTTTTTAGACATGTGTAACTATTATAGCACAAATATTAAATTACTGCAACTATCATGTCGATTACTATGCGGGGCGGTAAGTTGGAATTTTTTAATTCTTTATCAAGATTATAAAATTTGTTTAATGCCCCAGATAATTGCTGCGCCGAAAAGTTATTAGCCAGTTTTTTCATGATGAATAACCGCCCGCTCTTCCAGCCTGTTGCTGTTAGAAGGTCGTTATCGGATAATCTTTGCTCGCTTGCCTGTTTTACAATCATAATGCTCCGCAATTGGTCGGCCAATAGCGCAGACAAACGGATAGTGAGAGTTTTGTCGTCTTCGCTACTAGAATCGTAATATTGCTGGAGCAGTCTCACAACTGCAGGCTTGTTCTTTTGTCCAATGCTATCCAGCAGTGCAAATAAATCTATGGCTAAATCTTTCGGAGTCAGTTCTTCAACCATTTGCTTTGTGATGGTTTTCTCTCCGGCAAAGGCCCAAAGCTTAAGCAGCTCATTATGCGCAGCAGTGGTAGATAAGTTCTTTTTTGTCTCCCCTATCAAGCGCAGCGACATTTCCGCAGCCGCAGCCGGCTGAATAGTTATGCCTATGCTTTCCGCATGGCTTACAATCCACTTGGCAGCAACCTCCGGAGCAGGAGCCAAAAATTCTTTCACTTCCGCTATCTTCATCAGCTGCTTTGTTTTGGTTAAGCGCTTATCTAAGGTGTCCTCTATAAACACAATCTGACTAGTGCCCTTAGCTGCAGATTCCAATTCCGGCAAATCGTACTGGCCTAGGCAATGGCTGAAGATATGAATTTGGCCGGCACCAAACAAGCTCTGGCCCGCCAAAGAGCCAAGCTTGGGCAATGGCATGGTTGCGTCATACCGGGCTATTTCTAACTCGGACTTCTCTATTATATTCTGTAAATATTCCTGTTTGGCGTAAACATCTTCGCCCAAAAGTACAATTAACATATGTAGATTATACCATGGCCCAGCGAGCCGAGAGTACTTGTCAGGGCGCTGTATTTGGGGTAAAATTTTGATATTATGCACCCGTAGCTCATTTGGATAGAGTGTCTGGCTTCGAACCAGAAGGTAGCAGGTTCGAATCCTGCCGGGTGCACCACGATCAATCTTAGCTTGCTTAGATTGACCATAAATTTTAAAGCAAAAATTTATGCAAGCAGTAATTCTTGCAGCCGGCAAAGGCTTGCGCCTCCGGCCCTTTACAGAACATCACCCCAAACCGCTTATCGACATTGGCGGCAAGCCATTGCTCGAACACACTTTAAATTCCCTCCCGGACGAAATCACCGAAGTCATTATTGTGGTCGGCTATTTAGGCGATCAAATTATTAAACACTTCGGCGAAAGCTGGAATGGCAAAACTGTTCGATATGTTACCCAGCATGAACTGCTAGGAACCGGCGATGCCCTGCTTCGCGCTAAAGATTTGCTCCACACTAAGTTCTTAGCTGTAAATGGCGATGATCTTTATACCAAAACGGATTTAACTAACCTACTTAGCAACGGCAATGCCATGCTTGTCTGGCAAAGCACGCAAACTGCCAAGTACGGTATCGCCGAAGACGAGAATAACAACTTTATCGGCTTTAATGAAAATTCGAGCTTAATAAACTGCGGAGCATACTGCCTGGATCCTAAATTCTTTGATTATTCTTTAGTAAAAGTCGAAACACCTAGCGGCGCCGAATTCAGCCTTCCTCACACTCTCGCCAGAGAAGCCGAAAGTGTCCCTGTTAAATTATTTCGGGCCACTCGCTGGCTGCCTGTGGGAACTCCCGAACAGCTTCAATTTGCAAACAACTACTATTTAAAAAAACTCGGATAAGTCCGAGTTTTTTGGTGGGTCGGGTGGGATTCGAACCCACGACCAATTGCTTAAGAGGCAACTGCTCTAACCAGCTGAGCTACCGACCCGAATGAATTTTCACTTTAAATACCCAGTAATGTTACCAAAAACCTGTCAAAAAATCAATAGGTTTGTTATTCATCTGTCAGGGTTACAACCCCAAACGGATCGCCGCTAGTTGGCGTAGATGGCACAAACGAAGCATTTTCGGAAAGGCGCTTCTCTATAGCCTCATACGAGTCAAAATTAACCCGCACCAGTTGGGAATTGGCAAACTGAGACTGCTCCTGAGCTTTGTTCATCTTGGCAATGGAAGATTTAATCACAAAAGCTTCCGCAATTATTACCAAGCCTAAAAACACCCAGAGCACCAGGGAAAATCGCTTTAGAATAAATGGAAGGATCGCTTTTAGATCCAATTTCATGTTTAGCTTCATGGCTTTAAATAAAATACTGCATTAAATACTCCCCTAGCACGATTATCGGGGGTAGAAGAAATAGAAACCTGCTGCACTTCGTTGATAAAGGCGCTATGCTCGGCCGCTTCTATATATCTTTGGATATTATTAAACGCACCATCGATCGTAACGGTATACGGAATCAAAAACAATTCCCCTGTTACGCCTGTCACCTTAGTGGCCATCTTGGTTGTGCCAGAAACAGTGAGCGTAAAGGTTAAGCTGTAACGCTTAGCCAAATCTTCCAAGATCTTTATCTCCTTTACCACCTTAGTGTCTTTGCTAAACAAATCCTGAGGAGGGTAGGTCTTTTGTGTGAGAGTGGTAATATCCTTTTTACCCTGCTCGTAAGTAAGCTGTTCCTTTTTAAGAACCTCCAGCTCGAGGTTCTTTTGATTAACCACATCCAAGCGGGCTTGATTGCGATTCTCTAAAATTCCATATCCATAGGTAAACATCAGTGCGGCAAATATGCCGAACAGGATCATTACACCAAATAGTTTTATTCTAGAATTTAACTTTAGCATCTCATTAAAAAATTACTCTGCTGGCACGGCAGCCGGCGCAGCAGGAACTGCCGCCGGATCAACCGGTACTGGCTCCGGCTTTGGCATTAATACTCCTTCTACTATATAAAAAGTGAAGTTAAACTGAACATCGGTAGGCTTAGAAACATTTTCCAGCGGATAGTTGATGTCTTTGAAATGCTCCTTGTCTGAGTTGATGTTGTTATACAATTCGATAACCGATTCACGGGTCGGACTAAATCCGGTAATATCCACTTTGCCGGTTTTACTGTCGGCTTTAAACGAATTGATTTTTACTCCGCGCGGCACAAGCTTGGCAAATGACGATACGACCCTGGACCACTTTGGCGAATTCGCGGCCAGTTTTTCGAAATCCACCATCTGATTGTTAATCAAACGGATCTGCTTTTTTAATTCAGCATTTTCTGTCTTGTCGGTTTGCTGCTTGAGGGTTTCCACTTCTGCGCTAACTCGACTTTCGGTGCTATTAAGGTAAACCATTACAAAAATCTGAGCGACGATGCCCAACAGCAAAACCACCACCCCAATAATTACAGCGACTAAGGTGGAATGATACAGATCCTCATAATATAACTCGGTCTGCTTGTGCTTGGGCAATAAATTTATATGCTTCATTCTATCTCCCATAATGCCAGGCCGATGGCGGTTACAAAACTCAGGGCCTCGTATGGCCCCAGGGCATTTTCGTGCAAATTAGGAATATGCTCTAGCGGATTAGAAACCAGAACTTTTAAAGGAGCATACTGCTCCAACAAAGGCTCTAATGATTCTCCAATGTGCTGCAGCTTAGCCCCGCCACCCGTAAGCAGCAAAGTACCGATATGAGTTTCGTGATGATCGTAATGAAACTTCAAAATATTTCTAATCTCCGCAGCCAAATCTTCCATCGCCGGCAGCATTTGCAGCTTCAAATTTGGGTACTCTACTGTATTAGAAAATCCGAACTGGCGCTTAATTTTCTCTGCTTCGGGAGCGGCCACCGAAGCCGCTTTGGCTAAGCGCTCGGTAAAAATGTTCCCGGCAATAGGAATAGAAGATGTAAATTGCAAGGTGCCATCCTGAACCATTACCAAAGCGGTTTTAAATGCATCAATATCGGCAATCAAAATCGGCTCCTTAATTTTGGTCGGCACCAAGGCGCGGGCCACGCTCTGCGCTTCGGTTTCTATGCCGGCGATCTTCAAGCCGGCTTTTTCCAGTACCGTAATGTATCGGTCAACATAAGCGCGTGGTGAAGCAATCACTAGCACCTCTACCCCCGTGGGCTTGCGCTCTAAAATCTGCCAGTCATAATAAACCTGATCCATAGGCAGCGGTATATAGCTTTCGGCTTCGAAAAGAATCGCATTGCCAATTTCGCTGTCGGTCATGTTCTGCATCGGAATAATACGCACAAAAGATTTAGATTCCGGAAGAGCTACAATGACACGCTTAGTGGAAAAGCTGCCATGCTGCGGGTGGTCCAAACTTCGCTCTATCAACCCGGCCAGAGCATCAACATCGGTAAAATCATCATTAACAATCATTCCCTTAGGCATGGGAACATTGGTGTAGGCGCGCACGGAGTTTTTGCTTGCAGAAATATCAAACTGCAACGCTTTGATAGCGTGGTTATTAATGTGAAGGCCGATATAATGATGCTTTTTTTGCAGGATGTTTAAACGCATTTTGCTGTTTGTTTGTCTTCTAAATTATATCAAAATTAACCGATAGACTGGCTGATGTTATAGATAGGCATTATAAGCGCCAACGCCAGAAAGCCGACCACCACCCCGATAACCAGCAGCAGCAGAGGTTCGATAATAGAAGAAATGTTCTTCATTGTGTCATCAATTTCCATTTCGTTATGCTCCGCTAGCTGGTCCAAAATCTGTTCCAGGCTACCAGTTTCCTCGCCAATAGCGATCATTTGAGTAACCAAGAACGGGAATAATTTCTCGTTTTTTGCTAGAGAGTCTGTAAGCGGTTTTCCGAGCTTTACATCCTCTGCGGTGGCAGACAAAACCTCTTTGTAATAAACATTACCCAGCGCTTCGCTGGTAACATGCAAACCCTGTACCACAGATATGCCAGACTTCATCAGTGAGCCTAAGATACGAGCAAAGCGCGCTATGTTTATCTTCTTAACGATCGGGCTGATCATAGGAAACTTCAAAGCTATAAAGGCCATTAGTCTTTTTCCCGGTACAGTGCGCAGACCGATTATAACCCCCAGAACCGTGGCCACCATCAGAACTAAAACTATAACCGAATTAGCGGCTGCAAAATCACTCACGCTCACCACTACTCGGGTAAGAACAGGCAACTCTGCATCAAAGTCTTTAAAGGTGGAGGTGAGCTTCGGCAAAACAAATATTGCCAGCAAGATACCAATAATAATCATCGCCGAAACTATCACGGCCGGATACATCATGGCGCCCTTGGTTTTCGATTTCAGATCCGCCTCGCGCTGCAGCTGGATGCGCAGATACTCCAAACTTTTTTCTAGATTTCCCGACAACTCGCCTACTTCGATCATGCTAATAAAGATGTGCGAAAATACTTTGGGGTACTGCGCCATAGATTCGTGCATCGACTTGCCGGCTTCTACCTGCGCGGCCAATTCGTCTATAATCTTCTTAAACTTTTTATTAGCAGTCTGCTTGGAAATAATTTTCATCGCCCGGGGGGCAGCAACACCAGACTTAAGGAGCAGGTCCAAATTTTGAATGAAAGCAATTTTGTCTTTTAATGCAATTTTAGAAAAATTGGCAAAGTAGTCACCGATTTTAAAATTGGATTTCTCCAACAGCTCCATGGGGATCATCCCCTTCTCCTTTAGCAAATGCCCAGCCGACAAAAAATTAGCCGCCTCAATTTCGCCGGTCTCGCGCTTGCCGTCTTTGGTAACTGCAGTATAGGAAAATTTAGGCATTCAAATGTTTGTTAATGCTTCGAAGCAGTAGCTCGGCACGCCGATCAACCTCATTTTATTCTTTAGTAACACGCAAAATTTCTTCGATAGTGGTCTGCCCTGCAACGGCTTTAATAAAGCCGTCCTGCCACATAGTAATCATCCCTTGCGCCACGGCTTGCTTTTCGATGTCCTGACTGGTGGCCCGCTTTACTATAAGTTCTTCTATTTGGGGAGTGTTTTCCATAATTTCGTGAACACCGATACGGCCTTTATACCCGGTCTTGTTGCACTTTTCACAGCCGGCGCCTTCGTAAAACTTGAGGTCTTCGAAAGACTTAGCACCATTGGCAAGTTCAAGTTTTTGCAAAACTTCCATAAGCGCGTCCAAATTGAATTGCTTTTGCAAAGATTTGGCAATATCGGCATCGACCGGTTTTTCGGTTTTGCAATCTGGACAAATCATGCGCACTAAACGCTGCGCCATAATCGCATTTAAGGTGGATGCGATTAAATACGGTTCTATGCCGATATCGATCAAGCGCGGCGGTGCCGCAGAAGCAGAGTTGGTGTGCAGCGTAGAAAGCACGATATGGCCAGTCATAGCCGCGTGCATGGATTCTTCGGCAGTCTCTTGGTCGCGAATTTCCCCGATCATGATAATATTCGGATCCTGACGCAACAGCGCACGCAACCCCATAGCGAAAGTCAAACCGATTTTCGGATTAACCTGCATTTGGTTGGCGCCGGCAATACGATATTCTACCGGATCCTCAATAGTCGAAATATTTACCTGCTTGGTATTTAAAATTGTCAGAATCGCATACAGCGAAGTAGACTTACCGCTCCCGGTTGGTCCGGTAATAAGCATCATGCCATGCGGCTTGTGAATATTACGGTTTACAATATCCAACTGCGACTGCAAAAAGCCGAGCGCCTCTAAACTTAACGCACGGCTAGATTCGTCTAGTAAACGCATCACCACTTTTTCTCCGTCAAAAATAGGAATTGTAGAGATACGCAAGCTAAATTTATAGCCATCCTTTTCGATCTTATAACGTCCATCCTGAGGCATACGGTGCTCGTCAATTTTAAGGTTAGCCAAAACCTTAATGCGCGCTACGAGAGCCGCCTGTATAGCTTTTGGCAGAGTCATTACATCATGCAAGACGCCATCAATACGATAGCGCACCACCACGCTGTTTTCTTGAGGTTCAATATGAATATCGGAAGCTTTTTCGATGACAGCATACTCTAATAAGGTGTCCACAACACGGACAATCGGAATTTCTTCGGCCTGTTTTTTTAAATCGTCGTTCAGCTCCCCTGGTTCTGGCAGCGCACCTGGGTCCTTCTTGCCTTCGGCCACCATGTGCTTAATCTCGCCTTCCAGGTTGTTGTGGTATTTAGACAGGCCAAAATCTAGCGACGACTTACCAATCAGAAACACTTTAATATCCAGGCCAGTCTTCTTTTTGATGAACTCCTTAGTCTGCAAATCGGTGGGGTCTACCATAGCCAGACTCAGTTCATTTTTATTTTTAGCAAAGCTAATCACCTTATGCCGTCGGGCAATGGGTTCGGGTACGTAATTTAACAAGGCTTCGGTAATCTGCTGGTCATGCAAATCGACTGTTTCCACCCCAAATTCTTCGCTTTTAACCTTTAACAACTGATCTTCGGTAACAGCTTTTTTATCTACCAAAAAATCCTCCCATTGCATGGGAGTCTTAAGGCCTTGCCATTCTTTTTCTAGTATTCCTAGGTCGGTTTTAGAAACGATACGCTTCTTTTGCAGGAGCTGGTTAAGTTCCGCGGTAATCATTTTTTTAGATTTTTGTTTCTGCTTTGTTTAAGCGAAATTTTTTGTTTCAAAATTTGTCTTTGTATCGACAAAATACAGTTTGATGTCATTATTATAGCACATTAAAGTACATTTTTCCAAATCAAAAAACCCTCGCTTTTTTAAAGAGGGTTTATCTCACCTTGCTCAGCTGATGCGCTTTAGCTTTACGCTCCAGATATTTAAGCCGTTGTTCATGGTTCATTAATGTGCTCGACATAGCATTGCTGTCCGATAGATCACGATTATTAACCTCGTCTAATGTTTGAATAATTTGCTTTACATCTAACGACAAGGAAAAATAGCGCTCATTTAAATGAGCTACTTCGTCAGATAAATTAGTTACCTTATCAGACAAATGAGTTACTTCGTCAGATAGATGAGTGAATTTACTGAAAAACTTCTCTAAATTTAAGTCGAAATATTCTTTGCTTAGTTGCATGATTATCCAATTGATCTATATTCAGGTTAGCAAACGGCCTCAATCAGTCAAGAGTAAATTAAATCAAGTTTTACTTAATAAGTTATAAATCAAAAACCCGCTGCGAAATTTTCACGGCGGGCTTAAGAAACAAGCAGGTTTACATCGGGCATACATATCCTTCGATGCCTTCGTAGACATAGCCGAACTGGGCGGCCAAGTCTCGCTCGGAAGCGCTAGTGGTATACAAGTGATCCCCATTCAACGGGCTCATCTCGTGGCGATAGAGACGATAAATCGGCACAGTCCCCTCCCGGTGCGAAACGAATACGTAACCTAGTATGCCTTCGTTGGCGTATCCGGCTGGAGCCTCATCTGATACAGAGTAAAAGTGATCAGTAAGGGCAGCGCTGTAATAACGGTAGAGCGGTACAGTGACCTGATCTGCGTTGTTAATTAGGTAACCCAACGGCTGTTCTTCCTTGTACCCTGGAGCTGTTTCGGCGGAGTTGTTGCTATAAAAGTGGTCTATCTGCTCGAAGTTCCACTGTCTGGAGACGGGTGCGAATCGTGAAGAAAACGCAGGGTCCATGCAAGTGTTGGGCGCTTCTACTTGCGCAGTTGTTGGCAAGACGCCGGCAAATAAAATCCCGGTGGCAAATATGATCGTTAAAATAACTTGAGTAAAGATTGAGCTTCTTTCCATATAATTTCCTTACTTTAATTGATTTACTTCGACCTTTGTTTCTGACTAGTGTATCGCCGACAGCGCAGAAATTGTTACATTTATAAAAAACCTCCCTTAGTTATAACTAATTAAGCAAAATAAAAACCGCCTCGCGAAGAGCGAAAGCGGTTTTAAAGTCTTGCTAAGAACGATTTGGTATTGATAAGGCTTGTCACCTAGATTCAATATAAACAACCATTCCCAATATGTCAAGCGTGGTGGACCCAAGGGGTAACGATCCCCTAAGACAAGAGTGACAAGCCTTATCTTGCTCCTAGCTGGGCCCCCACAAAATAACATTAACACAATCATGTTCAAGAGAGCTTTAAGATTTAATGAAGTATAAATTACCGAACCCTAATCAACCGCCGAATGTACTCGACAGGAACGCCGCGGATGACGGTGACGACTTTTTCGTGAACCTGATCCACGGCCACGAACACGCCTTTAGCTGCGCCGGTAAAAGCATTGTCGGACAAGTAATAGCCGATCTTAATCAACCCTCCGCCGCGGGCGTGCTTGTAAGCAAACAACTTCCCGCGCTCTAAGGCCAGGGCAATTACCTCGCGGCTCACTCCCCGCTCGGCCATGCGCTGAGCGGCGTGACGGGTAATTAGCAAAGTTCGATAACCCGCTTTGATTGTACTTATTGCCTGCTGTTTGGCCATCTTGGCAGACTCGCCGGTACCCTCCAGAGCGGCCAGTACCAAAGCCGGCGACGCCAGCAATGCGGGAGACACTAAGCTGGTTTTAGGCTCCGGGCAGGGATCCGTGGTTTTTGCCTTGTCGGCTATCCCCTGTAGCTGGGTAGAAACCAACAAAAAAACCAACGCGGTAATAGTTGGCTTAAGGGAATTAATAAGAGGCCGGATCGCACGCTTAAGTTCGATCTGGATCCAATTTGGTTTGGTTTTTAGCTGCTTAGCTCGAGTACGGCCAGCAGCCCTGCGTGATGGTTGCGCTTAGCGCTTCGTGTTGGCATATGTGTATGCGTTAATGATGAGCTTTGCTTAAGGCTTCCCAGGATTAGCCTTAAACAGCTACAAAATACCAACCCCAGATAGGTTTGTCAAATATAAAACCTGCTTGCGAACTGGCTTTTCATTGAGGCCTACATCAATATGTGTAAATGATCCACATCATTTACATCCCTCCAAGGGATAGATGTTGTAAACCCAGAAACATAGGCCATACCCGAACAGGAATCTACTATTTTGCTCTAGGCATTTACAGATAAAAGCTCATAAGAAAACAAACCCAATGTTAAAGCTGTAATAAATACGCTCAACACCAATCATGGCGAGGAGTCTTATTGGTAAATGAATTAAGATTTAAATCTATTATAAGATTCTAATAGTTCGGGAGAATTATTTGTTTTCTGCAAACCTTCCTGGTATAACTTATCCAACTGCTCTTTGCTTATCTCAAAATGGTTTTCCAAAAGTTCAATGTATTGCTGCCAAAACAGCCCGCTAGTAGGGTTTAGCTCTAAACCCTTTTCTAGGGTTTTCTTCGCGGCCTTGTAATCTTGCATGGCTTCTTCAACAATAAATTTCAAACCCACTGGAGTAGGATTATCTGGGAGAAGTTTGCTTGCTGCTGTAAATGTTTCTCGGGCATCTACTAGCCGCCCTATGCGGTGCTGCTCAGCACCTAATGCCAGCAGGGTTGTGTATCTTTCTTCTTTAGAAACATTAGAATCGACCTTCGACTTTAAATCAGAAATTTTGGTTTCAATCTCTGAGAGTTCTTGATCTGTAAAATCACGATCGATTGTGGTAACAATGTTCTGATTATTTTGTCGACTGTAAATAAACCAACATCCTATCCCAACTAAAATTAGAGCGACCACAATCGCGGATAATATTGTCTTCTTGTTCATATCAAATTGTTAATTATAAGTCTACATATTATACACTAAAATCAAAACCGCCTCGAGTTTCCCCGAGGCGGCTTTTTATCTACAGACTAACTATAGAATGTGTTCCTAGATAACTAAAATTTAGTTATTCCAGTCAACTGTCCAAGAGATTGGAGAAGTAACAACTAGATAGTCATTGTGCCAATCATCAGAAGTTACAGAGTGAACTTCATCAGCGTCACCGACTACGTCGGACCATACGAAGTTAGAACCAGCCACGCTAGCGTATGCTGCAGATTCTTGAGCAGATTCAGCGGCACTGAAGCTTGCAGTCAAGAAGTTACCTGCTGCTGCGTTAGCAATAGTAGCGCGAACTTCATAAGTAACACTACCACTTACAGACTCTGGGTTAGTAGTTACGATGTTAACAGTATCAGTAGTACCAGCAGCAATTGTTTCAGCTGTTGTAGCTACCAAAGAACCGTCACGGAACAACTGCACCGCAGAACCAGTAATAGCAGTAGACTTAGACAAAGCTAAGTTCATAGCTTTCCATTGGATAGGACCACCGTTAGCGTTCATAGTGAACTTAGCGATAGTGACCACACCGTTGGTCAATTGTCCATCACCACCGTTAGTTAATGCAGCTTGTGCAATAACAGGTACGGAAGCAAAGACATACATAGTATTGCCGGTGCCGGATGGGGTTACTGCTGCTTCCACGCCAGTAGAGCCAGGAGCGGCTGTAGCGGCAGTGATAGAAGTAGTAACAGTAGCTAGACCAGTAGTGTTGGTTACAGCACCAATGTCAAGCTTGATTTCGATTAGCTTGCTAGAGTTAGCAGGTACCGGGATTCCAAGATCATTAAATGATACGGAAGTAGCACCAGGCTTGCTAGCAATTAATGCGCCATCTGCATACAACTTAACAGTGTTAACTGTTGTAGCAGAAGTTACAGTTACAGTGAAGTCCTGAAGAGTCTGAGAGTCATTCAAGGTGCTTACACGGTAAGCTGCAGTTGTAACGTCATTCTGGCCATCTGTTAACAATCTAGCAGCAATACCAGAAGAGTTTTCGAAGGCCATGCTGATTGCACCAGCACCAGCGGTGATGGTTTGACCAGCAACTGCACCGGTGTTTACTGAAGTACCGGAGTTAGCAGTTGTACCAGTTACGGTAGTAGTTGCGGCTACGGTATCAGCAGTTCCGAAAGCAGCACTTAAGTTGGCATACATATCCAAAGATACGGTGCCATTCTTAGGGACTACGAAAGATACAGACCAACTGTTACCAGTAGCGGTTACAGTAGGCTTTACAGATGTCTGAGTTGTACCATTGATTTTGAAGTATACATCAGTAACATCAGTGATAGCAGGACCACCAGCTACTGCAATATCAGCAGCGATAGTGTGAACATTTACGTCTTCAGTGCTGTTACCAGCGATTTGATAAGAGGCGATCTTGAACGCAGATGTAGGAGACACGAAAGTCTGGTTACCATAGGTGCCAGTCTTAGCCATGCTCAAAGAACCAACAGCAACAGTTACTACGTTTGCAGCAATGTTAGAAGATGGAACATTTACAGTACCCAAAGATACTTGACGAGTACCATTGCTAGAACCGGTCAACATAGTAGCTTGGATTGTGCTACCGTTTACCAATTCAGCACCAGTGTCTTCTTCGTCGTAGATGTCAGATACTAATTCTACGGTCACAGGAGTACCTGGGTTAACCATAAAGTTAGTAGTGAAGCTAGCAGCAGAAGATGCAGCACCGTCAGCGACTAAGCCAGTAGTACTACCAACCTGTGTACCATTAACCATTACTTTACCGTTACGCAAAGTGTAGTCTTGATCGGTATTGTTAGTATCAATAGCAAAGTTTAAAGTTTCTACTTTAATAGCTTCGCCGTATGCTGTCATGGTCCAACGGCCTAAAACAACATTAGAAGCGTCCTTAGTAACTGACCCTGATGGGGAGTTAGCAGCTTTAGTAACAGTGATGCTACCAGAGCTTACTGCGGTTGCGCTTGCAGGTTGTGCAGGGAAGGTACCAGTTGCAGTTACGTTTACTTGGTATTGAGAGTCAACCAAGCCCAAGTCAGCTTTGTTTCGCAAAGACATCTTGATGTTTCGAGAAGAACCACCAATTACGTCAGCCAAAACTTTAATTTGGCGAGAACCAGTGGTAAGAGTCTTAGAGAAGCCACCAAAGGTTACATAACCGTTAGCATCCAAGTTACCTACAGCAGAAACCTGAACACCATCTACATAAAGACGGAAGTTGCGGATATCAGCAGAGTTAATGGATTCGATTTGGCGAAGAGCAATGCGGTTTAATACAACGTCGCGAGTACCTACGCTAAAATCAGACTGCCATACATTTACATCATTACCTGGATCAGTCGTAGTAGTAGAGGTAGGAACACCTACGGCTACAGTAGCTAGAGTAGCAGTAGCAATAGTGTGAATAGCACCGGAAGGCATCACGATAAGGTCTGTGCCGTTAACTGCTACTAGCTGAACACCAACTGTTTGACCAGAAGTACCAGTAGCAATATCAGAACGAACAGAAACATTACGAGCGCCACTTACTGGCCAGTTAAGACCAGCAAAGGTAATGAAACCAGAAGAAACGCTAGCAGCATCAGTGATACGAGTATTACCTTCGAACAAGTAAACGTTAGAAAGGGTAGCATCAGCAGATACGCCAGTGCGCTTGAACTTCAAAGAAGTTACAGTACCGTTACCGCTAACAGTGAAGTTAGCCAAGTTAGCTGTAGCTTGACCTGCTACTAAAGTGCTTGCAGCTGGGCTGTCAGAAGCAACAGAAGCAGTGTAAGCTCCGCTTGGAGTTGGAGTGGTGGTACCAGAAGGTACTAACTGACCAGCCTGACGAGCAGGGATCACACCAACCTGAGCCAAAGCTTTGTCCGCAGCGTTAGCTGGAACTACATCGGAGAAGCTGTAACCCCAAGAGTTAAACACATCAACAGATGGAATACCCCATAGGCCGCCGCTTACTACCATCTGAACAGTACCAGAGTTGTTAACTAGAACACCTGGTAAGTGACCAGCGGAAGCGCTGTCGATGTTAGAAGTCTTGCTCAAGAAAGAAGAGTCACCGCTGATTGCACGGGAGAAGGAGAATCCTTGGCCAGTGAATACAGCAGCAGAAGTGAAAGCAGCTTTTTGGCCGCCGGTGATTAAGGAACATTCACCTTTAACGTCACTTCCCTTAGTTTCGGTAGCGCAGAAAATTTTACCGTCAGCTGGAGCGATGAACGCGCCAGTAGGCAAAGCAGTTACGCTAGCGTCTGCGTCTTTAACTTGAGAGAACGACAAGAAGCCGTAGCTCAAGAAAGCACCTGCAGAAGTGAAAGGTCGCTTTTGCATGTCGGAGGTGATGAACCATACGGTACCATCGCCAGTCTTGTAGACTTCACCAGGAGCAGCAGCTTTTGCAGCCATTGGCATTAAGCCCATAGCAGCAACTGTTGCAACGGTAGACACGCTTACAGCAACTTTTTTTAATAAATTAGACATTTAGAACTCCATTTTCTGAATTGGGCTATAAGATTCTCTACCGCTGTTCATTTGGACAGAAGAGAGAGTTATAGTCTTGATTAGTCAATTGCGATAATCAATGATAATTCAGAAAATATTAATTAGTTTTTGACGAACTTTAATGTTAGTTTCGAGACCGCTCTAGAGTTCGTTCTCGCCTATTCATATAAAGACCGATTATTACTTGTCCTATCTAAAACCATATTTCCTAATAGTTCGACCAGGGAGCCCGACATCGCGATCTAGAGTCGCTATAGTCTTAAGGCGCCTATTAAGGTGTATTTATAGATAGGGGCAATAATTGAAAAGAATACTGAACCTTTGCGGCCGCTGGTTAATATATAGAGTAACCATATATGGTCAGCGGCCTGCCGCGCTATTGGCGGACGGGCCCAGAATAATGACTTCCTTTACTTCGCTGCTGGCTATGGCCGGCGTGCTTGCAGCCGGCTGAGACTGTTGCAAACGATAATAAAAAAGGAAAGCACTGTCTGGGAGCAAATGCCTTTTCTAGAGTTTAAAGTTGTGGTTTAAGTGAGCCGGTCCACTGAGGTACGCAAACTCGTTATATAGGTCTTCAGTTAATAAGACGCCCTGTGGTTACTATTGTTACAGTTATTCGCTAAATTCTTTCGATTTTTTATACTCCTTACCCTTCGGTAAGGTAACAAAACTTCCAATAAAAAACGCCCAAATATTAGCTGGCAAAAGCCCGCTTATTTGAGCATCAATTTATAGATATTCTGTTTAAAACCGCAAATATTCATTTCTGGATATATTATAAGACACCTACCGACTTTCGTCAATTCCAGGCTGAGGGATGCAACTCCCCTCCGCTCCACCATAGAGGAAAATATGCCACTTGATAAAAACCGGAAAATTAAGTAGAATTACTCAGTATCTGGCAGCGGCCATTCGCAAGAAGAAGAATGGACTGCGATCTGCCACTACGGGAACTGGCTCAATTGGCTAGAGCACTCGGTTTGGGACCGAGAGGTTCCGGGTTCGAGTCCCGGGTTCCCGACCAAAAAATCCGCCGCCTGGCGGATTAAAAATGCGGGTATCGTATAATGGTTATTATCTCAGTTTTCCAAACTGATGATGGGGGTTCGATTCCCCCTACCCGCTCCAGACAAAAACCGCTACGCCAACTGGCGAATTAGGCGGTTTTTGTTTTGCCAAAATAAAAACGGCTGCCTAATAGACATCCGTTAAGTTTGGTAGTACAGGTCAGTATTTATGCCAACCATCCGTTATCTTGTCCAGCTCTTTGTCTGTGAGCTGCTTGCCGCCGCCCCACAGCGCCTTAAAAGGCCTGCCAGCGCCAAGGGTCAAAGCTCCGCCGGCGAGCATTACGGCTCCCAACAAGACGCTCAAAGTGGCAACAGACCACAATGCCCCTGCCAAAGGCAGAACGAAGAACCAGATGCCGAGTGCCAGCAATGCTAATCCCAAAATTTTCATCTCTTAACCTCCGTTTTTGCTTCCGAAAATTGAAACAACTTTCGGCAGTAGTATACGGGAAATCTGCGGAGTTGTCAATACTAAAAGCCGCCCACGGAGGGGCGGCTTTGAGAACTGAGGTTATTCCTGAGTAGGAGAATTTTTGCGAAGCTTTACAGCTTCTTTAAACGCTTCACCGGCTTTGAATTTAGGTGTGTTCAATTCTGGAATTTGAATCTTCTGAGATGGATTGCGGGGATTAACACCGATGCGAGGTTCTCTATGCGAAACGCTAAACTGACCAAAACCGCTAATATTAACCTTTTCACCGTTGCGGAGATTTTCATAAATCAAGTTTATGAAAGCATTAAGCATTCTCTCGGCCTCTGTATAAGTGATAGAAAGTCGGGCTGCCAAAACCTCAATTAAATCTGATTTATTTAAGCTCATAGTAATTTATATTACTGATCTTGTTAATTATAGCATAGATTACAGCCGAAAAACTATTTTATAAAAAAGCCGGCGATGCTATTAATTAAGAATCCGAATCCTATTTCGATCCAATCCCATAAAGACTTTTTCTTTTGCATAGTAGTGATAGCTGTATTCTATCATATACTATATAACGTAAGAAAGCCGGAAAATGTTTAAAATGGCATTCCACCGCCCATTCCAAAGCGATATACAGCTAATCCGCCAGCCCCCAGGCTAGCGACTGCGATGGCAACAACCCCGGCTAAACCCTTTGATTTTGGCTTGTTCTCGTCTTCACTTTTTTGCTCATTTTTGACTGACTCTGTAGTTTTTTTGGCTGTGGCAGCAGGTTTCGAGTTAGTTTTTTCTGCGGGCTTCGCCGCTGCCTTTGTGCTAGAGGTTTTTACTGTTGTTTTAACAGGTGCCTTTGGACTTGTAGATTTTTTTACAACTGGTTTTTTATCGCTTTCAAGATTAGCGGCTGGTTTTTGCTGTGGCTGCTCCAATACATTTACAGAGCCCGGAGTCACTTTGCTGGTCCATAAAAAATTGTCTTCGAATTTTGCATATGACTGGCCGGTTATGGACTTAGGATATTCGACGGTAAATACCACTGCGCTGTTCTGAGCGGCAACTCCGTCTTGCTTTTGAAGCAGGCTGACTTTTTTACCGCTATTGGCTAAAGCTAAAGTCAAGGTTTCTCTCCGAAGCAAATAATAACTTTTTGCCGGCACCATAATTTGCGGCAACCCCGCAGAACTGTTGCCAACCATAATTATTCCTCCGGTCATATCAATTTCGCTATCCGAGGAATTATACAGCTCAACAAACTCCTGCTCCCCTTTTAGAGGCGCGGCATATATTTCCGAAATCACTAGTCCTTGAATCGAAGGCAGTAACTGCTGTTCTTCCTCTTCAATCTCTTCCTCTGGGGCTAGGTCTGGAACATTCTGCGAACCTTGTGTTGGAATTGCCCAGTTCCACAGATCGCCAATTTTACTATAGCTTTTCCCGCTCGGTGCCGATTGAGTGTAGATTACGGTATCCACCGCTTCACCATTGGAATCAAAAAGAGTGACAGTGTCGCCGCTCGAATTATTCAAGGTAAATTTGCCAGCCGGGATAATAATGGAAGCATATTGGCCAGGTTCGAGATTTAGACCCATAATGGCGTAATTATTAGAACTCAGCGGCTGTTCGGCCGAGACGTCGTCCAGAACCCAATTGCTTAAATCAACAATTTGGCTTCCGTAGTTAAACAATTCGATCTCCTCCTTGCCTGCGTCTGCGCCGCTAGGGTTGGGCAGCAATTCGGTAATATAGATGGTACGAGGCTGTTCTAACGGAGCTTGTTCCTGCGCAGGCTGTTCTTCGGCCGGAGGTTCTTCTACGGGCTGTTCTTCGGCCGGAGGTTCCTGCGGGGCAGGGTCTGTTTCTGGCAAATCACCAGTAGGAACTTGCTCTGCGGTAGGCGCTAGCACCACGCTTGAGTTACGTGGACTGCTCAATTGCACAGCGTAAAGCTTAGGTTCGGACATAGAAGTGCGCGCGATAGATTCCCCTGCTCCTGGATTGGCCAGCCCGGAACTTGCGAAAGTGTTGCTGGTTGCGCCCCAGGCCAGACTGTCTATAATCGCGCCGGTATCGTTAGCGCCAAAACGCAGAGCGATTCCATTGTCGTCCGCTAAGGTTGATGAAGTTATCGTATCCGGCAAAACTGGAATATCTCCGTAGCTGGAATTGGCCCATAGATAAAAACCATAGGCCGGGATATAGCTGTCCGACGACCACGACTTTATGGAGCTGTCCGCAGTGCCAGTGCTGCTTCTTTTAACCAACCGATAACCATTTAGGTTTAATGGCTCGCTGTTGGGATTATATAGTTCGACAAAGTCCTGGCTGGTTTTTCCCACCCCTCCAGTAATTTGGACCGCCGATATTATAATCGCTTTCGGCAATTCTTCTTGCGCGGTCGCGAAGGCCGGCCCACTCACAAAAAACACGTTCGATACAGCCAGCACCACGGCCAAAACTGCACCAAAGTAATAAGATTTCTTTTGCATACTTTTTTATTAATTATCTTGTGTTAAGTATGCAAAATGGTTCTTCAAGAACAATCGAAGTTCTTTTCAATATCCAGTCAATCCGCAGCCTTTCCGGAGAAAATAAAAAAACCGCTATTCAGCGGTTGTTTCTTTTTCTGCTTCTTTTGTCTCTTCCTTGTTCTCTACCTTTTCTTCCGGTGGCAGCTCTTTATACAGCGCGCCCAGCACGCCGTTTACAAATTTTCCCGAAGAATCTCCGCCAAAGCTCTTGCCCATTTCTACAGCTTCGTTAATCACCACGCGCGGCGGGGTTTCCTTTAAAAATAGCATTTCATAAATACCCAAACGGAGCACATTGCGGTCAATTACGGTAATTTGAGCAATAGGCCACTCTGGAGCATGCTTAACGATAATCTTATCGATTTCTTCGTGGTTCTTTACAACACCATCCAATAAAACTTTAGCAAAACTGTCATCATCGCTTTTTGGGCAAAACTCTTTAAAGACTCGGTCAAAAATCTCGTCAAGATTCTCCTGCTGATTATGAAAGTCCCATTCGAACAGACTCTGCAATGCAATTGTACGAAGTAAATGTCGGTTTGCCATATACGGGTATTTTAGCGGAAATGAAAGAAATAAAAAAGCTCGCTGCAATAGCGAGCTAATAATCTTTTCGACCGCGGCGCTGTTCGCGGTCCCGGTAAGCGCACGACAACATATATGCGGTAAAAATCAATGCCAAGGATACGCCGGTCGCCACTACTATGGTGGCTACTAACGATACTTCCTCCCCTATTTTGACGGGAGAAAAAAACACAGCCCACACATTAGCTACAGATATTCCGAGCACGACAAGAAAAAATTTAAACTTGTTCATATCGTTCCTCCTAATTTTTTATCCCGTTCACAACTCAATGCAACAGGAAACATCCAATTATATAACAAAAACAACCCTTAGTCAAGGGTTGCTGCTTGCTTAAACATAGTGGCTAAACTGCTTTGCGACCTTTGTAGAAGCCGCAGTTAGGGCACGCATGGTGAGGCATTGTCGGGCTGCCGCAGTTCGCGCATTTTGCTAGGTTAGCTGCTTTAATCGCATGGTGGCTGCGACGCTGGTCACGGCCGCTGCGGGTTTTATGCTTTTTTGGAACTCCCATAAAATATTGAAAATAATGTTGTTTACTGTAGCCGTCGAAACATTACGAGCAGCCAATGGGATAATTATATATAAAAAGGCTGTATTCGTCAAGATGGCAAAATAACACAAAATTAAAGAGCCAGCAGGGAAAAGTGATCTGCTGGCTCCGCCTGCCGTGTCTCCTTATGGGAGCACGACTGGCTTAACTGGTAGAATCCTGGCCGGATTCCAAAAATAGACATTCTGATACAAAATTAGTGGGAACGCCGGGACCGAAGTGATCCTTGATGATCTGATGGGTCTTGCGGATACTCAACTGATCCCAAGGGCTATCCTTTACTATCACAATCTGGCTTAAAGCTGTCTGCGGCAGTTTAGGATAAAACTCCATTTCGGTCGGTTGAAACTCCTTTTGCAAAGTCTGGGCGAGCTTCAGATCTCTTTCATTCTGAAAATTCTTGCCCCACCTAGGATCCTTAGACGCACCATTCAGCGCATTGCCAGCAACCAACGGCTCCAGCACCACATCTTTCCTAAACGCCTCTAGTGAGCCTTCGAACAGCCTTATAGACTGTTCAAACAACTGAACAAAATAGATCGTCCACACCACTCGATTACCCTCGATGCACTGGGGTACGATAGTGGCCGTCCCCGACTTCAAAAAAGCGGAAACTAACGGGTTGCTCGGCTTAGGCATGGGTACAGCTTTTTTGCTTGCAACTGTTTTTCGGACGATCGGTCTCTTTGCCCGTTTAGCTGAACTCTTATTAGAAGCGGTAGGCTTCTTTACCTTAGGCTTACTGGTTCGTTTCTGTGCCTCTACATTCAGAGGCAAGTAAGCGACAGCCAAAAAAATAGTAACCAGAAAAAATATGTATCTCATATCCTGCCTCCTTATGTATTTTGTACTCGTTAACTACTCTAATTATACGGTATGGAATGGTTTTAGCAACATCTATTAATAAAACCCCAAAAGGATAGCTGTGAACAACTCCGCAGCCGCACAGCGGCGAGGACTAGTGAACAGGTATTCTTTTGGGGTTTTAATTAGAGCCCCCAATCCGAGTAACCGAAATCAGGAGCATGAGTCTCTTTTAAATTTAGAGTAATAGCGATCCAATATAAAATGCGGGTTTACCCGACCCTATAAGGCTCGACAAATAATATTACCTGATGTATACTGTTTTGTCAACACTTAAAAGGAGGCTAAAATAAGTGGAATTGGAAGAAGAAAACCCAGAAAAACCCCAAATTATACTGATCGGATGCTCGCCTCCTTTGCTCCAGAGAGTAATAGAAGCGGAAACCGGACTCAAAGTCGTGATCGTGGCGCTAGATGAATTACCAGACAATATCCTGGATGACATCAATCCTCATCGAATTCAGCAGCTTGTAGTTAACCCTCTCCCGCAAGAAAAGCTCCGGCTGCCGAACAAGCAAATACCTCAGAAGTTTTCCCGAAAAGTTTCCGACCAATACCCAAAGTCTAAAAAGCGGGACACCCGTTTTGGCAATAAAAGAAGACGTTCATTTTAGAACGTCTTTTATTATTGAAACTTATATTGATGAAACTTAAATTATTGAAGGTTATTTGACCGCGGCTTTGATTTGGATTATGTCCGCCATGCGTTCGTGCAAATCTATAGGATAGTCCCCGGTAAAGCAGGAAAGACACAACTCGCTTTCCTCCAGGCCAGTGGCTTTGATCAGTCCTTGTAAAGACAAATAGTTAAGCGAAGTGGCGCCGATATGCTGGCGCACCTCTTCGACTGTCCTGCCTACCGCAATGAGCTTTTTAGAGCTTGGAGTGTCGATGCCGTAAAAATCCGGGAACTTAACCGGCGGCGAACTGACCAGCATGTGCACTTCCTTGCTACCCGCTTCGAACAGCGCTTTAACCAGCTCTTTAGAAGTAGTGCCGCGCACAATCGAATCATCGATAATCGCAACCTTCTTTCCGACTAGCAAATCCGGCAGCGGCGAAAGCTTCATCCTCACGCCGAGAGAACGGGTATGTTCATCCGGCTGAATGAAAGTTCTGTGCACATAACGGTTCTTAACCAAAGCCATTTCGAAGGGCAAATTTAAAGCCCGTGCATAAGATGTAGCAGTTGGGATAGCTGTTTCGGGAACCGGCACCACCAAATCCACGTCTAACGGGAACTCTTTGGCCAATTCGATGCCGCTATTACTGCGAACTGCATACACAGACTTGCCGTTGATGACACTGTCCGGCCGAGCAAAGTAAACAAACTCAAAGATATCTACTTTAGGATCTGGTTTTTGAATCTGAAACGAATGCAGACCCTGGCTGTTGATGATCACCAACTCCCCTGGAACAACTTCGCGCACAAATTTAGCACCGATAATATTAAATGCACAGGTTTCTGACGCGACCACGTAGGCCTGGTCTACCTTCCCTATTACCAAGGGACGAATGCCGCAATGATCGCGAAAAGCAAACAAGCTCTTCTTAGTTAAGCCAGTTACCGAAAAGGCCCCAGTGAATAAAGGCCAAACTGCTTGTATTGCTTCGGGGAATGATTTTCCAGAATTTAGCTGATGAGAGACAGCTAAAGCCATGAGTTCCGAGTCTGAACAACCGCTAGTATCCTGCCCGGCTTCTTTCAAAAAATTTGTTAAAGCAGTTACCGAAGGCAAGTTGCCGTTATGAGCCAAAGCGATCTGGTTATTAACCACAATCGGCTGGGCATGATGCGCAAACGATCCACCAGAAGTTGAATAGCGATTATGGCCAATGGCGGCGAAGCCGCGCATGCTTTTGATGATTCGCTCGTTATAAACCTTGTTGACCAAGCCTTCATCCTTATGGCAGTCGATCTCGGTTCCGTCTGTAACAGCAATGCCGCTGCTTTCCTGACCGCGATGCTGCAAGAGAGCCAGGCCAAAAAAAGTCAATCGGCTTACGTCCAAACCTGGACCATAAATGCCGAACACGCCGCATTTCTCGCCTAAGTTTCTATCGTTTTCAATCATAGCTCCTCCTAAAAATACTTTGTAATACTAGCATAAATTATTTGCAAAAATAAAAAGCGCCGTAGTGGCGCTTTTTTAGTTTTTGGAAAATAAATGTTTTGCGAGGAGAGACTAGAATCCCATTCCCCCCATCCCGCCGCCCATGCCGGCCGGCATTTCTGGGGCGCTTTTAGGTTCCGGCTTTTCTACGATAATCGTTTCGGTGGTAACCAGAGTAGATGCGATAGACACCGCGTTCTCTAGTGCTAAGCGGGTAACCTTTACCGGATCCACGATTCCACTGGCGATCATATCGTCCTTCTTGCCCTGCTCCCATTTCATCTCGTCATAACTAGCAAAGTCGAAACCGGCATTGTTACCTGATGTCTGTACGAACTTGATAATCCCGGTCGGTTCTGCGCCAGCGTTTTCTGCAATCTGGCGAATCGGCGCAGTCAAAGACTTAGCAACAATCATAGCGCCGCGCTTTTCATTTTCCTGGAAGTAATCGGAGTTAGAAATGGCCTGCTCCAGAGCCGGCGCAGCTTTAGCCAGCGCCGCTCCGCCTCCGGCAACGATCCCCTCTTCCACTGCAGCACGGGTAGCGTTTAAAGCATCTTCGATTTTAAATTTTTTGGCTTTCATCTCGGTTTCCGTAAACGCGCCGACTTTAATGACGCCGATGCCGCCAACCAAGCGGGCAATTCTCTTTTGCAGCTGTTCTTTGTCGCTGTCGAATTTTGCCTCACCAATCGCTGCAGAAATTTCCTTAACACGCTGGTCGATTTTTTCTTTGTCGCCGGCGCCATCCACGATAGTGGTGTATTCCTTGGTTGCGACGACTTTTCTAGCACGGCCCAATTGGCCAATTTCGGTAGTATCCAATTTCAAGCCGAGTTCGTCGGTTATAACCTGCCCTCCGGTTAAAACCGCTATGTCTACCAACTGTTCCTTGCGGCGGTCGCCAAAGCCAGGAGCTTTCACTGCCAAAACATTGAAAGTACCGCGAAGCTTATTGAGTACAAAAGTAGTCAGGGCTTCTCCTTCTACTTCGTCCGCAATAATCACCAAATCTTTTTTACCTGTCTGAGCGATTTTTTCTAGTAGAGGTAAAACTTCCTGCACGCTGGAGATCTTCTTATCAGTAACTAATATGTACGGATCGTCCCACACTGCTTCCATGCGCTCGGTGTTGGTCACCATGTAGCCAGACACGAAACCGCGGTCAAAGCGCATACCTTTTACCACTTCTTTTTCTAAGCCAATGCTTTGACCTTCTTCTACGGTAATAACGCCGTCGTTGCCGACTTCTTCCATAGCTTCGGCAATAAGCTTGCCCACTTCGGAATCCAAAGAAGAGATGGTCGCCACCTGTTCGATGCCTTCGCGGCTGGTAACTTCTTTTTTAGCTTTACTCAGTTCTTCCACTACAAACTTCACAGCCTTGTCCATGCCGCGCTTGAGATCGTTGGCTTTAAATGTGTTGCGCTCTAACTCTGTAAACGCTTCTTCGATCATCTTCTGAGCTAAGACGGTAGCTGTGGTTGTTCCGTCGCCGGCGTCTTCGTTAGTCTTGTTGGCGACTTCCTTAATGAGCTCAACGCCGATATTCTGAAACTTGTCTTCCAGTTCGATATCTTTTGCCACAGTCACGCCATCATCGGAAATCGTCGGACTGCCATAGCCGCGCTCTAAAATCACCGCTTTACCTGTCGGGCCGAGAGTTACTTTGATAGCGTTTGCGGCGATATCCACGCCTTCTTTAATTGCTTTCTTGGCTTCTAGGCCAGTCTTAATCAGTTTTGCCATAATAACTTAATCCTTTTTAGAAGTTCAGAATAGTTTTTCTAAAGGAGCCTCACTGCACAGCCAGCCGCCCAAGGCTTTGGGCGAGGCTGGCGTAGCAGTTCAGCGACTGTGAGAAACTATTCTGCGCTTCAAAATATATTAATTAATAATCGCAACAGCTTGTGAATCTTCGTCTTCTGCCACGTAAACAATTTTGTACTTCTCAGCTTTGCCGCCAGATTCCCCTGGAACTTCTACTTCGGCGATCCCATAGCCGTTAAAGACGATTTTGTCGCCGACTTTGATTCCGCATTCGGAGATATGCTTGCCATCGCCTACAGCAATAACTACGCCTTGATTTGGCTTCTCTTTGCCTTCACTGGCCGGCAGAACTATACCAGAGGCAGTCACCTCTTCGACTGATAATTGCTTGACCAAAACGCGATTTCCTAAAGGTTTGATATTCATACAAGTCTATTAATGATAATTAATTGTATATAAAATGTGTGGTTAAGAAAAGGTATCATAGGACCTCAATATCCATTATAAAAAAAATAGCACTCTTGTCAAGTGAGTGCTAAAACTTAAAAACGTTACCAGGTCTGAAAATTTAATTTTGTGAATTAATCCACGCCTCTAAAGACAAGACCTGAGAGCTTACTGGTCACATTGATCACCCTCGACGTGAAACGATAAGGTGTCCCAGCCACTCCTATCACGTAGGTTTGATCAGCTGGTACCTTATAGAACGTAAATGCTCCCAGTCTGTTGGTAGTCACTGTCCGACGGTTTTGCTCTGCATCTGTAAGAACAACTGTAGCGCTCCGAAGAGCTTTCCCGCGTGGGGTAAAGACTCGCCCCTTCACAGAAACCAGATTGACTGACTCCTCTCTCACAGACTTATCGGCCGATTGAGCCCCTACGATTTGTGGGGATAATGCCAGTATACAAAATGATGTCAGTAAAATAGCGATTAGTTTTTTCATATTTACCTCCTTCTTAGAAGTCAAAGCAAGCTGGTTAAACTCGCTATTGTGGTAAAAGAGCTAAAGCCGTATCGTAGGCCGCCTGAACGTCGGCCATGCCGTCTGCATTCGGTACGATGCGCTTGTTGTAACTTTCCTCTGCTTGAGGGCCTGGGAAATTTACCAATACACCGCTAGAATCATCTACCTTACCATCAAGGTCATCATCATCGATCTCAAAAATATTTTGAATATCGGAATTTGAAACGGTCGCATACACTGTCAAGCCGGAGGATTGCTCACTCTCGGTTAGAACATACGTATAAGCTTCTATAATTTCGCCGTTAGCGTCCAAGACGGCCATCTTAAAATGCGTTACTGTCGCATTCACTGCACGCAGCTGCTTCCAACCGGCATATTCAGCCTTGTTTTCGGCATGCACAGCAAACGCCATTTTCTTGTGAAGGTCAGAGTTCTTGCTATTATCATCGTCGGAGCCGCAATAAGCAGCCAGCAGACCAACAATAAAAGTCAGCACCATCAGGATAAGCCTTAGTTTTGTAATCATGTTTCCCCCAATATTTTGTATTTTCTGCATGTAGGATATTGGATGCAAGGGTATTTGTCAATCTGATATACTACTCATATATGAAATTCAAAACCTCGCGCGAATCTTACGACAACCCAGAAGGCGCGCAAAACTACTTGGAGTTTTTAGCCTCGGAAGACGGGCAATTTTTTAGAAAAATCTTGCATGAAAGTTTTTATAACCGCCTTGGCAATAATAAAGATCAAAAAATCTTGGACGCAGCCTGCGGTCCGGGCTGGCTGTCCGACCAGCTCTCTGCTGAATTTGCGAACATCGAAGCGCTTGATGCTTCGGGGCCATTTTTAGAACACGCTAAGCAAACATACCCGAACCTAAAATTTACCGCCGGAGACTTAAACGACACCCTTCCCTACAACGACAATGAATTCGATTCTATCATCATGAGCATGGCTGCGCACGATGTAGAAGACCAAGTCAAAACATTTACCGAGCTGCGCCGTATTCTCAAACCAGGCGGCAAGTTTATGTTAACGTTTGTAAACCCGTATTACGCCTTTCCGGTTGGAGTATGGAAACGCGGCATTATTGGGCGCCTGCTAATGCGCCGCCCGCGGCTTCTACTCCGTCCGTACCACTGGTTTGCCAAAGAGGAACGCGGCTTCACTTTCAACAAAACTTTGGAATGCTATTTTTACAAACTGTCCGAGCACCTCAATCATTTAAGAGAAGCTGGCTTCCAGTTTGAATTCATGAAAGATCTCGAATCGCTTGAGGATAGCAAAAATTACAATCTGCAATACCGACTGCATCGCTTCCCTATCATTCTCTACGTAGAATTCTCAAAACCATAAGATTCAAACCGGCAGGCTCTCCCGCCGGTTTTTTATTTGACTCCCATCTTAGCAGTGGTATTGTAAATAAAGTTAGGAGGACTCATGAAAAAAGAAAAGGTCATCGCAATCAGCGTGGAATACGCAGAAATGCTTAAATCTCGGTACCCGCCGGCAAGAATGCCAGACGAAGGCTTAGGCGAATACCAAGAAGCGAACAAAGCTGCATGGCTCAGCCATGCCAGCTACATGGCGCAAGAAATCCCCAACTTTATAGAAGCCGATCGCTATGGTAAAGCGATGCGCTGGCTGGGCTACCTGCAAGCTATTCTCACTATGGCTGGCATAGTGACGCTAAAGCAACTTAAAACCATGAATATGCCCGAAGGGGCCACGTATGATCGTGACGCATAAAAATATAGTACAAAACAAAACCGCAACCATTTGGTTGCGGCTTTTTATTTTGCTTTGCTCCACTGCCCAAATGACCTACCCAAAAAATCCTTTTAACAACGCTTCGTGTTTGCTTTCTGGATGAAAGCTAAGTTCATCGTCTTTCACAAAAATAAATTTATCCTGTTTAATCCTTTTCAGCTGAATCTGGCCCAATTGTCGCTCCAACCACAACCCGGCTCGATGATTCAGCAGCAACTCCCAAAAAGCTTGCACAACTGATTGAGGCTCATGAAGGTCTGTATTAAAGTTTGCATTTGGGAAAAATACCTTGATCCATTTTTCGTTAGCCTTCTGAAACTGCCGGGTAGTTTGCGGGTACACCAGCGGGCGCAACTTAGCGTACTCCATAGCCTTATACAAATTGCGCTCGGCATCCACCTCTCGGGTATTGGCAATATAATGATTGAGGCAAAACCGATTGATGATTTTTTTGCCATGGCGACGCACGCCCAAGACCTGAAAATACACGCTCAAAAATATCCGAGCCAGCCACATAAATCTTGAGTCGGTAATGATAAGCAGATCGATATCGCTGGTCGGGCGCTGCAACCCAAACGCCTGGGAGCCGGCCAGGCTGATTCCCCGCACAAAAGGCAGATGTCGGGTGAACCCTATGTATCTGCGCATTAATTTTTCTCTGCGCAAACCATAACGATAAGCTTGCAAACGCTTATCAATTAGGTTGGTGTCGCCGGAATTAACAATAACCGATCCATTAACCTGCTCCTTATTCAATGCATAGAAGCCATGTTTAGAAACCAGCTTGCCTTCCTTGCATAAGATATCGAGGTTAGCCAGCAAAGTGTCGAAGTGCACTACTGAGCCTGTCCCTTCGGGAAGGTCCAACGGGAGCTCATAAGTGCCGTCGATCCGGCTCTTTAGAGCAGACAAGTCGGATACTAAATACCGCCACACTTCGAAGCTTGTGAGCGGATAGTCTTGAAGGTCGAAAAATTTAATTGTGGAGAGGATGCGTTCTGATAGCATGAAAATAAATATTGATGCAAAACCTAGTTAGGCGTTTCTACAGGCCCAGTGCCGCGGTGCTAATTTCATCCCAATCACCCATATCGTTTTCTTTGAATACGCGTAGCTTATGAGTAAATTCTGTATCCGAAAACTTATAGTCAATGCGGGCGGTGTCATTAGCGCGCTTGGCATGATGTTCGGTACGCTCTAAAACAAGAGGTTTATTTTCCCGTTCCAGCTTATAGCGATCACCCTCGCGGTCAAAAATTAAAACGTTAACATAGCCGCGCACTTCGGGCCCATCCATAGTTTGGGCAGTTAGATCCTCGCGGGTAATTTCGACATTATCAAAAGTATCCTGAGCCATATCTACAAATTGTTGCCAACGTTCGTCTGTCATATTATTTTCCCTGGTTATTTCTGCTCTTTTGGGCAATAGCTAGTGGTGCGTCCGCCCAATTTCTTACTTAAAATTATTGTACCACAGCCGAGGCACGGCTGGCCCTTGCGCCCGTAAACATAGTGGTGCTTGCCCATGCTTCCCCATTTACCGTCGGTGCGAATAAAGTCGCCCACGCTGGAACCTTTATATTTAATGCCGGTTAACAGCACTGGTTTAATCTGCTCGAAAACCGCTCTTAGCTCGCGCGGTCGAATGGTATCGACGGTGCGATCGGGTCGGACGCGGGCATGGTATAAAATTTCATCACTATATATATTCCCTATTCCTACCACAACCTTGGTATCCATGAGAGCCAGTTTTATAGGAATCTTCTTTCTATTCTTTAAACTGCTGGCAAAAACCTCGTAGGTAAATTCCTTTTCCAAAGGCTCAGGTCCGTACTCTTTAAATTCCTTCACCTTATCGATGTCTGCATCTTTAACAATACGCAAGTAGCCAAACTGGCGCGTATCGTTGTAATACAAAGTAGAACCATCAGTGAATTTAAAAATTACGTGAGTATGCTTAGCAGGAAGCTTTACCAAAGGAGCAGTAAGCTTGTTTAAAATCCGATACTGGCTGCCGGTCTTCTTAGCTTGAACCTTGTCTTCAAAAATAAACTGTCCGGTCATTTTTAAATGAGCCAGCAAAGACAACGGCCCGTCTACATCAAAAATAAGCATCTTGCCTCGGCGCCGTACGCTTAAAAATTTTCGCCCTTCTAGCAAACGTGCAAATTGATTAACTGTTTTCTGCGAAGTATTGCGAACATTGCTAACAGTCTGCGGACCAATACTGATGATCTTACCCATATTCACAATAACACGGTCAATTTTTCTGTTTTTTAGTTTCTTGTTCAGCTCTGTTACAACAGTCTGAACCTCCGGTAGTTCTGGCATAGGTTCAGTATGCCCAACGAACATAAAAATTTCAAACAAAAATAAAACCATCTATTAAAGATGGTTTTATTTCGGTTCTTGTTGTTTTAGAACGGATCGCCGTGTGCATCATACCACACACATGAATCCTTTTTCAAGGATGGTGGACCGGACGGGAATCGAACCCGCAAAGAATGGGTGGCGATCCGTTCTTTCTCAACCAGAGAACCGACCCACATATTTGAATACTACTTATTTTCGATTCAAGATTAAGTTAAAATTCAATCCAAAATATTCAATTTTCTCTTGATTTTTGCTAAAGACTATACAAAATATCAATATTGACCATCGTACGGAATTCTGCTAAAGTATAAAGTCATTTTTAGGAGGATTGATGAAAAAAGAACAAGTAACATTAAAGCAATTTCTGCTGAGCACCACTCTGGCTGCGGGCAGACTGACCCGGAAGATGTTTGGAAATTTTGGCGAGGTATGCGAAAAATCCGGCAGTCTCGACCTAGTTACCGAAGCAGATAAAAAGTCTAACGAACTGTTTTACAACCGAATCAAAAAAATGTTCCCGGATCATGGGATCGTATCGGAAGAGATTCCGGCAGAAGGAATAGATAACGAATATGTTTGGGTCATAGATCCGCTCGACGGCACGCTTAACTATCGCACAGGGGTGCCGTGCTATGCGATCATCGCTGCCCTAAAGCATAAAGGCCAGACGCTCTATGGAGCGGTGTATGATCCGATCCATAACGAAATGTTTTTTGCCGAAAAGGGCAAAGGCGCTTTCAAAAACGGCAGCCCTACAAACTGTTCTGCACACGATACAATTCGGGACAGTATCGGTCTAACCAATGATTCAATATCCTTCCTTCGCAAAGACTTCTTTAACAAAATACTAGAAGTCGTTCAGGAAAAATCGGCCTGGGCCAGCAGCCTTGGTTGCACCGGAGTAAGTTGCAACTACATAGCCGACGGCCGCAAACACTGGTATATCTGTTCCGGCGGTGGCGGAGTGTGGGACTACGCTGGCACGGTTTTACTACTGGAAGAATCTGGCTGCTTAGTAACCGATCTTAAAGGCGAGCCATGGGAAACCGGCACCGGACCCTTTGTGGCCGCCAATCCGATTCTGCATAAGCAGCTCATCGAGATCACTAAGACCATATCTAAGCCTCATTAATTTGAGGCTTTTTATATTGCATTTATGCCAGAAAATAGTGCGTTTTTATTTGCTATAATACCCTATATGCAAGATTTCTTTAATTCAATTCCGCATAAATTTAATGCCAAAGATAAGGGGCTTATTGAACATGCGCTGAGCTTTGCCCGCCGGGCCCACCAGGGGCAAAAGCGAAAAAGTGGCGAAGACTTTGTACACCACCCTATGGCAGCGGCTACGATTTTAGGACAAATTTTTCCGGACACAGCTACGATCGTAGCAACTATCTTGCATGACATTACCGAAGATACCCAGACCACCTTAGAAGACCTTACAAAAGAATTCGGCGAAGAAATCGCTGAGCTTGTTGATGGTGTCACAAAGCTCGGGCAAGTGCGCCTGCTAAACAGCCAGGATGAATACTACGTAGAAAATTTGCGCAAAATGTTTATTGCCACCAGCAAGGACGTGCGAGTAATGCTTATCAAGCTTTCCGATCGTTTGCATAACATGCGCACGCTCGAACATTTACCCCCCGAAAAGCAGCAAAAAATTGCCACAGAAACCTTGGGGATGTATGCGCCAATTGCCGGACGCCTAGGTATTGGTTCCTGGAAGGACGAACTGGAAGACATGTCTTTCAAGATTGTGGACCCCGAAAATTATACTAAAACCGAACAGCTGCTTAACGACCAATTAGCCAAACGAGCGAAGAGTATCAAGGAAATGCAAAAGGAACTGTACTCAATTTTAAAGCTGGAAGGAATAAAATTCGAAGAAATTACCGGCCGCACCAAGCGTATCTATTCACTCGCAAAAAAGTTAGAGCGATACGACAACGACATCACCAAAATCCGGGACTTATATGCACTACGAGTCATCACCAAATCGACAGCCGACTGCTACGCTGTTTTGGGTATCATCCATAAGCACTTTAATCCAGTTCCCGGACGCGTTAAAGATTTTATTGCCACCCCAAAACCAAACGGCTATCAAAGCATCCACACCACAGTGTTCGACGAAGACGGTGAAGTATTCGAGGTGCAGGTTAGAACCGATCTCATGCACGAAACCGCCGAGAGAGGTATCGCCGCACACTGGTTTTACGCCGAAAAGGGCAAACCAGAAAATTTAGAACGCGGCCAGAAATGGTTCCAAGAGCTGCGCGCCTGGCAGGAGGAGATGGTAGCTCACCCAGAAGAATTCTTAGAAGGATTAAAAGTGGATTTCTTCAAGGACCGCATCTTTATACTCACGCCCAAGGGCGATGTAAAGGACCTGCCCGTTGGGGCTTCGGTTATCGACTTTGCTTTCGCAGTCCATTCCGATCTGGGCTACCAAATGATGGGCGCCAAAGTAAATGGTAAAATAGCCCGCCTAGCCGATGAGCTGCACCAAGGCGATGTTGTGGAGATTTTGAAATCCAAAAAACCAGCGACGCCTTCGCGCGACTGGCTTACCGTAGCCAAAACCAGTCATGCCCGCAGCATGATCCGCAAGTACCTACAGGAAAATGACAAAGGCATCTTCCAGCGGGTGCGCGAAATTAAGCTGCAGGATATCTCGTCCCGCATGCCCGGCCTACCGACTTTCTTCAGAAAAAAGTAAGCCATACTAATTTGAATTAAAAAAATAAAACCGCCTTTCCGGCGGTTTTTTAAATTTATTTATTAAGCGTTTTTCCAGTATAAGTAGGATCATGGCTGATCAACTCTGCCTCGTCGAACCAAACGCTGATCTCCTGCTTAGCTTCCTCCACGCTGCTTGATGCATGGATCAAATTATAAAGCTTGGAGTTATGCTTATCGGTGTGCTTAAAGGAGACATGCGAATAGTCGCCGCGGATAGTCCCTGGGGCAGCGGACTTTGGCTCGGTTCCTCCAACCATTTTGCGAATCAGCTCAACAGCTTCAATTCCTTCCAAAACCATCGCTACAATCGGTCCCGATACGAGCATGTCTACCATAAGATTGCGGACATGTTCGCCACGGCGAATGGCTAGATCCTCAGTGTAATGGCCGGTGGCATGATCATGAGTTGGCACGAGCATCTTCATCCCGACTATCTTAAGCCCGACTCGCTCGAAGCGCTGAATAATCTCCCCTACCAAGCCGCGGTCAATCGCGTCAGGCTTAAGGAGCACTAAGCTTTGTTCCATTGTTTCTTCCATGAAATAATATTAATTAAATTGATCGAAAAGTTTTAAGCGTCGGCAAGGCGCCGCGCATGCTACTTATCGGAAACAGTCGCTTTTTTAATCACGACTTTTTCCTTTGGCGCGCCATCACCGCCGCCGAATGGACCAGGGGCAATCGGCACACCGCCGATTTTATCTACTACGTCGGTGCCAGCCACAACTTTACCAAATACGGTATACTGGCCATCCAACATCGGAAGCGCATCTAAAGCAATATAGAACTGACTACCAGAAGATTCGCGGTTAGGATTAACGTTGTCGCCCTGGCGCGCGGTTGCGACAGAGTACTTTAGATGAGGCAGTTTAATTTCGGCCGGAACAGTGTAACCAGGACCGCCTGTACCGTCCCCATTAGGATCACCACCCTGGATGACAAAACCATCAGCTACACGGTGGAAAGTTAGACAGTCATAGAAACCAGATTTAGCTAGTTTTAAGAAATTTTCCGAAGTCTTAGGCGCAGCAGCACGATCTACTTCGATCTTAATGTCGCCGAAGCCTTCGACGCTGAGGGTTACAAATTTATCGGTTGAGTTTACAGTCACTTTATTTATATCTGAATTATTAAATGTTCTTTCACAGGGTTCTGCCGGAGTTGATTCGGTACCGGTTGTTTGGGCAGTTTGCTCATTCTCGGTTTGGGTCTGTTCGGACTGTTCCTCAGTAGTGTCACTGGAACGACCCCAGATGAACCAACTAGCAACACCCAATACCACCAAAGCAATTATTACGTAAACGATTTTTTTATTCATAATTTGCCATTCTGTTTAAATGATTATTTTTGTTATCTTATCAGACGAAACAGTATTTTTCAACTGCCCTTTTCGGCTTCGGAAATAGAATGATTCGCGCAGCAAAAAAGTAATGATGTAATAGCCAATTACGATAAGCAAATTTGATTCCACGGCAACTGTGCTGTACCGCCATGAGGCCAAGGTCGTAGTGATCTTTAGGATTACCGCCACCATTATCTCTGTTATCGGAGCGCTAGCGATGCTAATAAGGGGTAGCAAAGTTAATGCACCGAACAACATGACTATCTCCACCAATGGCAGCACCAGCAAATTGGCTACGGGCGCAACAACACTAAATGTTCCGAAATAAAAAGCGATAATGGGCGCAGTAAATATAATGGCACCTACGGTTGGCCAAAGCAAATCTCCCAACCAGCCCTCGCGTTGTAGATGAGTTCTTAACTTTCCTGCTTCCAACACGCCGGCAGTCGCCGCCACGCTGAGTTGAAATCCAATATCATAAAACAATTGCTTGGGATTTATTATTGTCATTATTACCACAGCCATTAGCAATGTATGATAGCTCGAAGTAAACCGGCCCGTACTGCGCGCAGTTAAAACAATAGTAGCCATTACCCCGGCCCGAAACACGCTCCCTCCACCCCCTGTCAGCATGACAAACATCCAAATTACACCCAAACTCAAAGTGTCTCCAAGGCGGCGTCCTAACATCCAACCGACGCCGCCAATGCTACCGGCAATAATTGCCAAGTTAAACCCCGAAGCCACTAAAATGTGAGTTAAGCCAGTGGCCTTAAAAGCCTCACCGATTGGTTTGGGCATTTCGTCCGAATAACCGATAATCATACCTAAAACAATGCTTGCTGCGTTGGGGCTTAACTTGCTGTTAATAGTTTGAATCACCCAACTGCGGAGGCCCCACAGCATCGTCCCCAATGGAGCATTGTGCTTTTCGATTACGGCAATTTTCGGCTTGTCTAATTCGGCGTACACATTACTCTTCTGTAAATACGAGACGTAATTAAATGAGCTAAAATTTTCCGGCTGCTTGATGCGTCCTCGTATCCATACTCTATCCCCGGCCCGCACCTTAAGAGGAATGCGCAAGCTGGCCCGTAATGACTGGGTAAAACCGTCCGGTCGGATCATTAACGCCTGATTCCCAGACGCAGTGATAGTCGGCCAGCCAGTGACTACCCCCTCGGTATTAACCGAAGATCCTACAAGAGCCGAAAATTGGCTAGCCTGAATATTACCCATCCAGCTTATTCCGCCTGCGCTTAACCCTAAACAGACTGCAACTACAAACTGCGCCACCCTTGCTGCTCTTACCGGCACTCTCAAGCATAACCCCAGCATAAAAACCAATCCAAGCATTCCTAGCCCGATAGCAAGGACTTGTATTGCAGCATTTGTGAGCAACTCGGCATATGCCAGAATTATTCCAACAACAAACGACCATAAAAAAATAGAAACAGATTTAGCAATCATGTTCCTATTATGAATACTATCCGTTCAAGGCCTAGTAAACTATTTATAAAGAAAAGAAGATATCTTTTATATATCTTATCTAATTTTATCTGCTAGTTCGTCAATAGAAACTTCTTCTTGTTCTCTAGTGGAAAGGTTTTTGAGTTTTACTTTACCGCTGGCGATTTCCTCTTCGCCCATGACAACCGCAAACGGAATATTCTTGCGCTCGCCGTATTTGAACTGTTTGTCCAATTTTGCTGCCTCATAGTACAGTTCGGTGTTAATGCCGGCGCTGCGCAGCTGGGTGACTAGCTTAATATATTCGCTTTGATACCTTTCATCCTGATTCAGTACCAATACCTGAATGCCGCTGGTCTTAGGGATTAGCCCTAATTCTTCTAAAGCGCCATACAAGCGGTCGATTCCAATACTGCCTCCAACCGCCGCAAGGGACTGACTGGAAAACTGATCCACTAAGCCGTCGTAGCGGCCGCCGCTGCAGATGCTGCCGTACTCCGGCTTCTCCGGCAAAACTGTCTCGAAAACTGTGCCGGAATAATAATCCAAGCCGCGAGCAATGGTAGGATCGAATTCAATTTGACCCTTAAGCCCATATTCTTTGAGTCCATCTATAACCTTTTGCAGTCGACCAGGAACAGCTACGCGAGTCCCCTCTACCAATTGAATAGCAAGATCAATCTCCGACTGGCTAACGCCGCGGTCGTTCATTTCTTTTGTAATTCCTTCGATGCCGATTTTATCAACCTTATCCAAAGAGCGAATAGCGTCTGGGCTTAAATCTTTTAGCAACTCACGGTCGCTTATGCGGATTTTATAATTAGTTACACCCAAAGATTCTATAGCCTTTGCGCAACAGGCAATCACCTCTGCGTCCGACAAAGGACTATCGGTGCCCACGCTGTCCACGTCGCACTGGTAGAATTCGCGCAAGCGGCCCTTCTGAGGATTATCCGCGCGCCAAACCGGGGCAATTTGGTAACGCTTAAACGGCAAAGGCAAGCCCCCCAGATTTTGCGCCACGTAACGGGCCAAAGGAACAGTCAGATCATATCGCATGGCAACATCACGGTCGCCGTTATCTTTAAAGCTGTACACGAGCTTCTCATCATCGCCATACTTCCCCATCAAAATTTCTTTGTATTCCAAAACCGGGGTCGACAATGGCAAAAAACCAAACTGCTCAAACACAGATTGGATCCTTGCAAACATGGCCTGTCGGCTAGCTTGTTCTTCTAAACCGTAGTCGCGAAAGCCTTTTAACAATCGCGGTTCAATTTTACCTGCTTTGTCTGTCATATATTTATAGATGAATTATAGCGATAAAAATCAAAATAAAAAAGCCGAGATCAGATAATAAATAAGCAAAAAATAAAACCGCCTACTAGAGACGGTGTGTGGTATTTGCACTGACTGCGAACCTGATCTGATCGTTTTTCACGTCAACGATCGCTATGCTGCCAATATTAGTTGGTGCATAAATGAACAGCGCATCGATCAGGCCGTAAAGAGAATCTTCGTCTAGTACGTTTCCAAAAACCAAGTTCAGCCGATCTTTAGTTTTCAGATTAATTCGTATTTCGAAGACAAACTCCCCGCCGGCAGCCGGCTCGGTCATTATGTACTCAGCAAAAAAGGGCTGGTCTTCCACTCTAAAAACTTCTGCTAAGCACGAGTTGTCATGGCAAAAATTCAGTAAGTCGTAGGTTTCCTGGCTATGGCCAGTGAAATCTTCCACCTCCCGAACCTCAACGTCCAAATCATGATCTGTGTTGGTTGCGGCAGTGTCCTCCTCTAGTGGGATATCTATTCTGAGTATACCAAAAACTGCCGAAACAAAAAACCGCCTGGCGACGGTTGAAAGAATTTAGTCTGTGTTTTTACCAAGAAGCTTCATCAGCCACATGCGAGCGGCTGGATTGCGCTTGGTTCCTTCCATATGCTGGTTGATATAGTCGCCTTTCACCTGATGCATGATGCTGTCTACTTTGTTGTAACGGCGATAGCCATGAAACGCCAACCATCCGCCTACTGCTACAAAAGTCCAGCCCAAAGCCTGAGTGTATTCGCTATTAAAGAATTTGATCAAAGTCGCACCGGCAGCAATTAAAGTCAAAGAAGTGCGAATAAACGACATGTAGTTAGTTTCATTCGCCAAGATGGTGCGGTCAATGGCTAAATAATCTCTTAGGATCATGTTCTTATGATCTTGGATATAAGCTTTATATGGTTTTTCGGACATTTTTAAGTGGTACTTTGTTTGTTTTTGTTTCTAAAGCTGACTCGACGTCAGCAGAATTTAACTCTTACTAGTATTATATCATAGTTTAGCCGATTTGTAAAATAAAATCCCCGCATTTTTGTGGGGATTTAGATTTATTTCATTTTCTTGCGTATAAAAGCCGGAATATCTAGCTCATCACCAGAAACCAAATCGTCGTCATTCATTGTTCCGACCGGTTCTACCGGTTTTGGCTTAAACAACGGCTTACGAACAGCAACTGGCTCTGGTTCTGCCTGCTCTTCTTCCTGGGCCATTTCCGGTTCGTTGTAAGCGGGCCTGCTTGGTGCAACTGGACGAGCCGGAATAACTGGTTCATCAATCGGAGAAGTAAAGGAAATCGGGGTCGGGCGGCGGTTATTTTCGTCAAAGCCGGTGGCAATAACAGTAATGCGGAGTTCGTCAGCCATATTTTCATCGATAACAGTACCAAATTTAACCTTCGCGTCCGGATCAACATTTTTGGTAATAACTTTGGCAGCTTCGTCGATTTCGAACATGCCCAAATCCGGACCACCGGTAATATTGAATAACACGCCCTGTGCGCCGTCGATAGTCATATCGAGCAGCGGAGAGTTAACCGCAGCCTTGGCAGCCAGTTCTGCACGGTTTTCGCCGCTAGCAGTACCGATACCCATCATAGCCGTACCAGCATCTTGCATGATTGTGCGAACGTCGGCGAAATCAGCATTGACCAAACCATGGGTAGTGATCAAATCGGAGATGCCGGCAATACCCTGGCGCAATACGTCGTCTACAGTCTTAAAGGCGTCTACCAAAGAAGTCTTCTTATCGATGATTTGTAATATTCGGTCGTTCTGGATAGTGATAATAGCGTCAACTTTGTCTTTCAAGTTTTCATAACCGGTTTCTGCAACCTCGCGCCGCTTGCTTCCTTCAAAAGTAAATGGCTTGGTTACCACTGCGATAGTCAAAATGTCCCGATTCTTAGCTAGCTCTGCAACAGTAGGTGCAGCACCGGTACCAGTTCCGCCGCCAAGTCCGCAAGTGATGAAAATCATATCGGCATTGCTGATTGCGTCTTCGATTTCTTCCTGACTCTCCTCTGCTGCCTGGCGCCCGAGTTCTGGATTCATGCCCGAACCCAAACCTTTAGTAATGCTTTTGCCAATGTGAACTTTTCTGTCTGCTTGGTTGTTATGCAATGCCTGTGCATCGGTATTAATAGAGACGAATTCTACCCCTTTGATCCCTAGTTCGCTCATGCGATCAACCGCAGCAGTGCCAGAACCGCCAATACCCAAGACTTTGATTCGTGCAAATGTTTCGATTTTTGGTTTCACTTCCATAGTTTTTTTCATAGTTTAAAATGGGACGATAATTTAGTTTAAAAAATAAAACACAAAATAACAAGTAGTACCGAGCTATAGCTGAGAGCTGCGGTCAGTGCGATTTGTTATTTTGCGTTTTTAAGTTTTGTTTTGTGTTCTACCTGAGGCGATTTTGCCTATGTTCTTGCCGAGTTTTTGGGTTGTTTTTGCCCTATGGCATAAATCTCTTTAAGCCCTGCCTCAATTTTACCACAACTGAATGATTCCACAACCCTTCAAATGGTTTAGCAAAATTAAAGTTAGAGTAAGGCGTGGAATAGCTGCCGCCCCACAGCGCCAAGCCCACAACAGTGGCAAAAGAGGGGTCGATAACCTGGTCGATGACGGTATCCATTTCTGTTGGACTACCCACGGTTACAGGCAAACGGAAGCGATGCTTGGCATATTCAACCACGCCCGGCAAAACAGCGCCGCCGCCGGTGAGAACAATCCCCGCCGGAAGTTTGCCGTCACGGGAAATAGCCTTTAGCTCACGGCTCACCATGTCAAAAATTTCTTCCAAGCGCGCTTCGATAATCTCGCCTACGACAGTTTGAGGGATCCGCTCTGTCTCTTCCTGATCGATCTTAGAAAGATCCACTTCTGCGAGCTTATCCATCAGCTTTGGAGAGGCACCGCCGTACATAAGCTTAACTTTTTCTGCAGTATCAATTGTACAACGCAAGCCAATCGCGATGTCGTTGGTGATATGCTGGCTGCCAACCGGAATGATCGCGGTGTGAAGCAGATTATTCTCTTCATACACGGCCAGGCTGGTAGTGCCGGCGCCTAAGTCTACCAAAGCCACGCCTAATTCTTTCTGACGCTTGGAAAGCACGGCCTGAGCTGCAGCAACTGGGCTCAGCACCAACTGATCTATTTCCAAACCAGCCTGCAAAATAGCCTTCTGCAAATTTTTAAGAAAAGGGGTGGCGCCGTGGATAAGGATTGTTTCCACTTCCAAACGGATGCCGGTCATGCCAAGCGGGTCTTTGATGCCGGCCTGGCCGTCTAAAGTGAAAGTTTTAGGGATAACATGAATAACCTCGCGGTTAGGCGGGATAGAAATAGCCTGGGAGGCATCGATGACACGGACAACGTCGTTTTCGCTAATCTCGCCGTCGGCACGGGAAACCGCAATCACGCCTTTGGAGTCGATGCAGGCAATGTGATTGCCCCCTACCGCCACATTAGCGCTATGGACCGGCACGCCGGTCATGCGCTCGACTCGCTCGAGCACGGCAGAAATAGAAGACACGGCTTCGTCGATATCGACAATTACGCCGCGACGAAGACCCACAGCTGGTACGCTGCTTGCGCCGATAATATTAATGCGACCAGAGTCTTCTACTTTTCCCTGAACAACCCGGATTGTTTGTGTGCCGATATCGAGACCGACAATATATTGTTCTCGTGCCATTTTTATTTTCAACTGCAGCGGCAAGCGCTGCATCCCTTCATATTATTTTAACTTTTCTTTCAAAATCTTCGCGATCGCTCCCCCATCTGCGGAGTTGCCAAATTGCTGCTTAAGCGCACCCATAGCTTTGCCAAAGTCGCTTGCTACCCAGCCTTCGGCTGCAATCTTTTCATCTGCCACTCTGGCAATTTCTTCTTCCGATACCTGCTCAGGTAAAAACTGCGCCAAGACCTCTGCTTCTGCTAGTTCCTTGGCCGCGCTGTCTTCCCGTCCGCCGGCCTTAAAGCTGTCGGCGGCTTCCTTGCGGCGCTTGGATTCGGATTTAACCAAAGCTAAAATCTCTTCGCTAGTTAATTCACTACCTTTGGAGATTTGCTCGTTAGTAATACGAGTCTTTAAGCCGCGCAATGTGTCGACTGCTAATTGGTTTTTTTCTTTTAATTTCTCCTTGAGGAGAGTTTCAATTTGAGTTAGTGATAAATCCATTAACTTCTCTTAAATGATTGAGGAAACAATTAACGGTTATCCTGCAAGCCAGGCCTAGCGACCCTTCTTAACAGGCTTGAGTACTTTACCAGTTCGCTTCTGCTCTTCGCGGATTTCGCGAAGTTCGCTACGGCGGATAGCAATAGTTCTTTGCAAATTACGGCTCTTCTCAGGTTCAAAGAAACGAGTTTTACGCGCACGCACTAAAACACCGCTTTGTTGAATTTTGCGGTTAAATCGTCTTAACAAACTGTCGAATGATTCGTTTTCTTTACGTTTTACTTCTACCAATTGAACTCACCTCTTTTCTAAAAACCAACCAAATACCTCCGGTTAGTCTTAAATATGCTGTAATTATACTGCATTTAGGCATGGCGGTCAAATCAAAAAACCGCGCTGCATTTTAGGCAGCGCGGTTCAATTTATCTTATTCTTCCAACTGTTTACCACCAAGCACGTGGATATGGATATGAGGAATAACCTGGCCGCCGTCACGGCCGACATTCCAAACCAGTTTATAACCCGACTCCGCCACTCCGGATGCGCGCGCGGCAGACTGGGCTGCCAAAATCATCTGGCCAATGAGAACGCTATCGTCTTCTGTTAAATCATTCACAGACGGAATATGCTGCTTAGAAATCACCTGCAAGTGCACAGGAGCCTTGGGCATAATATCGCGGATGACGATCACGTTATCGGTCTCTGCGATAATTTCGGAGTTAGCTTCCCTGTTAATGATGTTGCAAAATATACAGTTGTCGGCCATGGCTTTAAATATTACTTATTAACTAGCGTCCCAAACGCTTACATACTTCTTCGATAATCTTTTCGTAAGGAAATACTTCCTGCATCCCGCTTTTTACATCACGGAGAATAACCATTTCATCCATTGCTTCCTTCTGCCCCATAATCAAAGCAATCGGCGCCTTATATTCCTGAGCTGCCTTGAGCTGGTTCTTTACGCCTTCGCTGCCAAAGTGATCATGGACTTTGATATTACTAGAAACCAAATCGCGGAATAGTCGAAGGCTCTTCTTAGCCGCCAATTCGCCTAGTGGAACCAAAAATACTTCGCTGTTAAAATCTTTTTCCGCTTCTATCTCGGAAAGCTCCATGGCCTTGGCAACAGTTGCCAGATTGCCGATGAACCCGAATGCCGGGATTAGCTTGCCAGCCATGTTCTTAGAAAGCTGTTCATGATGAGCGCCTTCGCCAATTACTAGCGAATCTTTACCGCCAACGTACTTGATTACAAAATTGGTGAGAGTGGTTCCTTGAGGCCCCGCATAATACTGATTCAGCTGATACGGGATAGCCAATTCGTCTAAAGCCTCCAGAACATTGGTGAAATGAGTTTTGGAATTTTCGTCTAAATAATCTAAAACGCTAGGAGCTTCTGCAACCACCAGCTGGCAGTTAAGATTTTTGCAGCGCAAGGCATTCAAAGCCCGAACCGGCAAATGATTAACGCAGTCTTCACACAGGTCAAAGTCCTTGCCCTTAAGGTAATCGCGCAAAACGTTTTGGTAGCTGGACTGCGAACCACTATCCCCCAGCATGTTGATTTCAATCTGTATGCTTTCCTCAAGCCCTAAGCGCTTTAAAAATTCCCACACCGCGCTAATGACCTGAGCTTCGGATAAGTGATTGAACGAACCCAACACTTCGAAGCCAAACTGATAGCCGAAATGCGCCGCCTGCCGTTCGTCCTGTTCCACTACATTATCGAGGTAGAACCACTTGGACATTGGCTCAGATTCCGAAACCTTGTTTTGTACGTAATAGCGCAAAACCGAGGGCAATACGCTAGAGCGGAGGGCTACAGATTTAGTGCCGAGCTGGGTATATATAGTGCGCTGCAAGATATGCGGCTGGTCGCGGTAAATATCATTATAAGTCTTCTCATCTTCTACGATCGGAGTTTCTATTGGCAAAAAGCCATAGCTACGGCTGGTTTTATGCAAGCGCTTTAAAATAGTGTTCCAGTATGGCCCGCTCTGGGTAAAAATCTCCTTCAATCCGTTCAGGCTTCCTGGTTTGGTAGCAGCTGGTATTTTTTTTGCAACTTTAGTCATTATAATAATCTCTATTTATTAAATTCGGCTTCATCAAAACTTGGCAATCCAAATGTACTTATAGGGAAGGCGCGCAACCAGGCAATGCCGACAATATCATGTTTCGGCAAAATGCCCCATACTCGGGAGTCACTGGAGGCCAAGCGGTTATCGCCCATCACGTAATACTCATTGTCGCCCAAAGTGACAATCTCGTCCTTGCCGAAAGTAACGTCATTGTTAGGCAGATAAGGCTCATTGATGTAAGTTCCTTCTGGATATTCTTTAGTAAACAGCTTAACACGGCCATTATCGATCTGAACTTTTTCGCCCGGTAAGCCTATAATGCGCTTAATGAAATACTGGGAGGTATCTTTCGGGTAGCGGAAGATGATTACATCGCCGCGAGCTGGTTCGTTAAACCGGTAAGTCATCTTGTCGACGACCAGATATTCGCGATCATGGAAATTTGGCACCATAGAAGAGCCAGAAACCACAAACGGCTCAGCGACAAAGATTCTAATAATGAACATCAAAACAACTGCAATGACAATAATTCGGATAAGCTCCCACAAAAAAGAATTAACAGTCGGCTTCTGCTCGTTTTCGTCTACTGCTTCGATTGTGATTTTTGATTCGGACATATTTTGTTTCGTAATTAATCTTTAGTGATGTTTTTTGGGTAAATAACATCTGAACTATAACACCGGAAGCATACCTGTGCAAGGGCTAAAACCTTAAAATAAGAGCTAAAATTTACAGAATTTTCTTAAATTTATGCCCTTAACTAAACGTTCCCGATTAGGTATAATATACGAGTATTTATCTGGAATTTCTTTATGCCTTCATCTCCAAAAATTAAGAGCACGAACATCGATAACACCGGCAAATCTTCCGCCGATGATTTTTTAACCGAAAATAAGCCAAAGTCTTTTGGCCTTAAATCAATTGCAGAACCACTACCTCCTTCTGAGCCTCAGAAGAGATCTCGCAGAACCTTAAAAGTCATCCTTGGCTTCATTATTGTTATTATCATAGCTCTGGGCGGAGTCGCTGCAGTGCGTGCCACCAACTTATTGGATAAAATTTTTGTCGGCAGCAACCATAGCCTATTCGGACAAGTGGCAAATATTATATCCAGCCAAACGGGCAGCAAGCTGCTAGGAGAAAAAGACGGCCAGATCAATATCTTGCTTCTCGGCATCGGCGGGGTCGGCCACGACGGCCCATACTTATCCGATACTCTGATAGTGGCGCAGATTCGTCCAGGCGATAAGAAGGCTACCCTCATTTCCATACCCCGCGATTATTTGGTTAACACAAAAGAGTTAGGCCAAAGAAAAATCAACGCAGTATTTGCAGAAACTTTCAGCAAGGATAAAAACTGGGAAAAGGCCGGAAACGCTACCTTAGAAGTCGTAGAAAAAATTTCCGGTTTAGACATACCCTACTTTGCAGTTGTAGATTTTGAGGGCTTTAAAAAAACTGTTAACCTGCTCGGTGGCGTAGAAGTTAACGTAGAGCGAACCTTCACCGACTATACTTTCCCGAACAATACCGGCGGCTATATTCCGGCTGTTACTTTTAAGGAGGGAGTCGAAGTGATGAACGGTGAACGCGCTCTGATCTTTGCCCGCTCCAGACACGCAGCCGGACCAGAAGGCACCGACTTCGCCCGCAGCGCGCGCCAGCAAAAAATCATCGCAGCCTCAAAAGCAAAGCTCATCTCGCTTAATCTGATCTCCGATGCCGGAAAGATCAATGAGCTGTTCACCATTGTCGGCGATCACTTCCATACCAACCTAAGCGCTGGAGAAATGATTCGCTTGTACAACATCGGCAAAGACTTAGGCAGCGACCAGATTGCAAGCTTAAGCCTCGACCCGACCTCGAACCTCATCTGCCCGGAAGTCTTAGAAACCAACGGAGCTTATGTGCTTACAATCTGCCCTGGAAAAACCAGTGAAGACATCGCTGACTACTTCAAGAACAGCTTCTCCACCGGCCAGGTCACTGCAGAAAAAGCTACCGTCTGGCTGGCCGACAGCTCGGTTGCCGGCAAGCTATATAAAAAAGCCGAAGCCGAACTCGTTAACAATGGTCTCACCGTTTACAAGGTCATTTATACCGGCAAACCTTTAACCCAAAGTGTTGTATACCCAGTTAATCATAAGGAAGCTACAATTAACCTAATTAAAGACCAGCTAAACGCTAGCGAAGTATCGCTGGCTCCACCCGGTATTAAAATCGATCCGGCCAAAGTAGATGTAATTGTCATCCTCGGCGAAAATCCTCAGTAGACTCGGGTATTAAAACTTAATTTTTAAAATATGAATCAGCGTCTCCCAATCGTTGCAATTGTTGGCGAGCCTAATGTAGGCAAATCAACCTTGCTAAATAAAATTGCCGGAACCAGGCTGGCAGTTACTTCCGAAGTAGCTGGCACAACCCGCGACCGTCAATATGTAGACACCGTCTGGAATGGCGTTGACTTTACTTTGGTGGACACAGCCGGCATCACTTTCGGCAACAAGCAGGAACTCGAAGCAGAACTTTCTGAGCAAATAGAGAACGCTTTGGTGGAAGCGGATATGATTCTGTTCGTCGTGGACAGCAAGACTGATCCGAGCACCATAGACCGCAAAACGGTAGTTAAATTTCGAAAAACCAAAAAGCCAGTTGTGCTGGCCATTAACAAGCTTGATTCCCCTGTTAAGTTTCGGGAAGCCGGCGGATCTTTTGCCAAGCTGGGCATAAAGAGCGCCTTCCCTATTTCCAGCGTTACCGGCCGGGGCATTGGCGACCTGCTCGATCACGTTAGCAACGAGCTCAAAAAGCTAAAGATTCCCGCGCCGGAAAAAATTCCCGGCATACCAGTCGCGATTGTAGGCAAGCCTAACGTAGGCAAATCCAGCCTGATAAATAAAATCCTAGGCGAGGAGCGCGTGGTCGTGTCAGACATCCCGGGCACCACTCGAACATCGATCGATGTGTCCGTTAAATTTAATGGGACGGATTTCACATTTATAGATACGGCCGGGCTAAAGAAAAAGTCTTACCGTCAGGCACAGCCCGATGTGTTTTCGGTGTTCCAGACTTTTAAATCCATTCGAAAAAGCGAAGTGGTGCTGTTTGTGATTGATGCTACCGAAGAAATTACCAAGCAGGACATGGCTATTGCCGGAGATATACTGGAACTTGGCAAGGGTGTTGTGATCGTCGCTAACAAGATGGATAAATTTGATGGCGATGAAAAGCAGCTGCAAGACTATGTCTCGCATCATTTCCCTTTCTTGTGGTTTGCACCTGTATTCTTTGTATCCGCCCAATCCGGAGATAATATAAATAAGGCACTCAAGGCCATCGAGCCAATTTACCAAGCCCGCGGCAAAGAAATCGCCCAAGAAGATATAGACCAGCTGCTGGAATATACCTTAAAGAAAAATCCGCCGCGCCGCATGCTAGACCAGAAAGCTCCCAAAGTCCATGGACTCCGCCAGATTGGCACCCATGCGCCAATGTTCGAACTGATCGTTAATCACCCTGCTGCGATTTCTACGCAGTACAAGCGCTACCTGGAAAAGGAGATAATCAAAAAGTTGGATTTCTGGGGAACACCAATTAAGATCCACCTGATAAAGAAGACCTAAGCAACTGCTCGGGCACCGGAGGTCAGCTTCATACCTATCGGATGACTTCTAAGATTACTGCCGCTATGCAGATGTAAATATAAAAAACGCATGAGAAATTCATGCGTTTATTTATTGACTTACTTTAACCGTCGCGACCACCTTATACAAATCGGTCGAAAAAGTTATTTTTTCCCTCAGAGCACCCACCGCATCATTGCCCTGCATCGCAGCAGCTCCGACTAGCTTGGCTACATTATGGTTCGTTTCCTGTTCGTACTGCTCCGGCGTCAAAGTGAGCTGGTCGCCCACTTCGATATTTACGGTTCGAACCAGCTCCACGAACATGGTTCTCTCTTTGCCGTCATAGACCGTGGGCAGAGCCCAGTTCAAAGTTTTGGTGTCAAAGCTCTGCAAAACGCTGCCGGATCGAGGCGTTGGAAACATATATCCAGCACTGTCTCTTTTGTCATTCTCGCCTGTGCGCTCGTTGGTATGCTTGGTCAAGACCTTGCCATCAGAAACCTCATAAAGTTTTTCTGAGAAGTATAAGACCCCGGGCGTTCCTACAAATCTAAATACCCCGCTCAAGACCAAGGCCCCGACGACGAACACACCGCAAGCAGTAACGAGGTCAGGTGCATAGTCAGAGTTATACCAAATTGCGATCACGCCTATGATTGCGCCAATAGTCATGATGACGACCGGAATCCATAAGCCCAAAGCAAAGAAGTACAGGACTATGTAGCTAGCGCAGCTAAGTACGATAAGCGCCGAAGCTATGCCCATAAAATTGTATTTATTACGCCCCAGCCATCTGTAGATGAAGCTGATAATTTGTATAAACAGAGCCAACAGGTTTGGACCGGTCTTATATGCCTTTTCCAAAGCCTCAGCCCGAGATTCCAAATCACCCCCTTCTGCCAAGGTTTGACGGGCTCGCTGCTGGTATTGTTCTATTCTCTCTTGCAGGTGGTCATGCAAAGCCATGTCGCCTTCATTCCTGGCCTGATTGGCCAGATACTCTAACTGCTGCACACGGGTCTTCTTGCGGAATTCCCACCAGGACCCAACATCGATGCGACTGCGCACCTTATTCACCCTTTCACGGTAAAGCTTTTCGCTGCCAATGGTAGTGGTGCTCATTGTAATTCCTCCTCTATTCCTAAACTTGTATGCCCAGAGGCAACTCTAGTTTATATCATTTCTAGGCTTTTTGGTCAATACCGGCGTAATAAAACCGCCGGAAGAAGGCGGTTATAATTCAACATATGTACGGCGTCGCAGATTGCAGTTCTAACGACTCGGCCGGTGTGTTTGCAGCCAGATTCCGGCGGCTATAGTCCAGGTAATTTTGGCCATGTCTCCAGATGGTCCGCACTAGCTGCAGAACTTTTTTGATGAACACATCTGTTACAAAGCTCCCTGCGCTAAGACCCCTAAAAAACTTCATCGCTCTGACATAAAACCTTTTCAGCGCGCTGGGCAGAAGCTTTCCGCCCTGCTCAGAAATAGCCTGATGACTGGTCTTTGCAATCAAGTTAATGAGCTGGGTGTATGCTTCCATTTGCTCGTGCATAGGCAGGAAACAAAAATAGACAGAAACTTCGGACAAGTTCACAGCTGTTATTAGACTGTTTGGATGCTGGCAATCTTCGTTGCAAACCATGGACTGATGCTTGATGACAACTTTGTCATCGTGCTGATTATGCCAGATAACCAAGAAGGTTTTTGGCAGAACTACTCCGCCCGCAAATCTGATCTTCTTTTTTCTCGATTTAGCTTTAGGTGACTGAGCCTGTCGAACAAAAATTTGCGCCATATTGCCTCCGGTGGATTTTTTTATATTATCTCTCCGCAAAATAAAATCGTCAATGGTCATTAACCCAGACTGCTAAAATTGCTATAATAGCTTTATGAAAATTATCGTAGGTTTAGGAAATCCTGGAAAACAATACCAATTAACCCGGCATAACGCTGGTTTTTTAGCAGTGGATTATTTCTTAAAAAACCATGAAGCCATTAGCTGCCAAAGCAAGTTCAATGCTCAAGTTTGCGAATATCATGAAAATGGCGTAAAGGTTTTTATAGTAAAGCCGCAGAGCTTTATGAACCTGTCCGGAGAAGTCGTGAAGGAGATCGCTCATTTTTACAAGATAGATATAGCTAACGATTTGCTGGTGGTTCACGATGACAAAGACTTGGACTTTGAAAAAATTAAATTTACAGACGGTTCAGGCAGCGCCGGCCAAAATGGCGTGCAGAACATTATAGACGAGCTTGGTACAAAAAGCTTTCACCGCATTCGCATCGGCGTGGAATCACGTGAAGCTGGCTCCCCTATCGAAACCGCCGACTTTGTTCTTCAAAAATTTACAGATGAAGAAATGAAAGTTTTGGAAGAAAAAGTCCTGCCCGGAGCCGCTAGGCTTATAGAAAACTTTATAGCTTCTTAAAGTGGATTTGAACCTTATTATGCGACCATAAAAGTATGTGGGCCGGTTTCCTGGATGGATAAAAATAGCTTGTCACTTATTCTTTGCGGGTTCAATTCCCGTCCGGTCCACCATCCTTGAAAGGGATTCATGTGTGTGGTATGATGCACACGACAAGCTATTCTATGAGTTCCTTGGGAACCGAAACAAAGCCGCCAGCAGGCGGTTTTGTGTTTTGCAAATCAAAAACCGCGCTGCATAAATCGCTGCGCGGTTTTACTACCCCACCTACAAGTGAGAACTGGCAGGCATACGCCCAAACAGCTCTACTTAACCGCTAGTAACATACAATAGGAGGGATGATGTATGTATTCGCGACTTGCAAGCAGGATGCTGAAGACAAATTTTAAAAGCTCGTTCATCCCTATTCAAGCTTGTGAACATATTATACACGAATTCACCCTTTTTGTCAAGGGTATAATATGCTTGAACAAGGCCATTTTTAGCTTATTTCCTAACAAATTCATACATTTAGCCAAACTTGAGGTTTTATTAAACAGGATTTTACTGGGGAATTGGGATTATGATTATATGAACCATCTCACCTTTTTACTCTATATATTAGCTAAGTCTGTAAGCAGCATACGCCCGCAGCTAGTCGAAGCGCTTAGACAATGGCCACAATTACATCACGACCTCAATTTAAATGATCCAGATTTGAAATCCTTTTGCCAGCACCTTCTTCTAACACCTGCTCAAACAGAAAAGTTTTTAGAGAATTACAATGCCGGTTCAGCTACAGAGTTCATCAAACTTTTAAAGAAAAAAGGCATTCATGCGATCAATATTTTCGAAAATGAATATCCGGAACTTCTAAATAGCATTCCCGATCCCCCGCTAGTTCTGTACTGCCGTGGCAATTCATCGCTGCTAAACTCCAAATCCGTGGCAATAGTCGGCAGCCGCAAAGCAAGCAGCTATGGAAAGTCTGTAGTGGAAAAAATTATTTCTGGCTTATCCGAGCATGGCGTTGTTACTATCTCCGGATTGGCTTTTGGAATTGATGCTTCTGTTCATGATGAATCTCTAAAACATAATCTTCCGACCATAGCTGTACTTGGCGGCGGTATTGATAATGATTCCATTTATCCCAGAGAACACTATTTGCTAGCCCAGCGGATTTTAAAAAGCAGCGGGTTAATAATTTCTGAATACCCGCCACTAGCAGAAGCCATGAAGCATCAATTCATTGCCCGCAATAGAGTTATCGCCGCCCTTTCGCAAGCCACGGTAATTATAGAGGCGGCCGAAAAGAGCGGCGCGCTGTTTACTGCAGACTTTGCCGCAGATTATAACCGGAGCGTTTTGGCTGTACCCGGTTCCATAACTTCTCAACTAAGCTTTGGCCCGCATGAACTAATCAAAAAAGGTGCTGCACTATTAAGCAGCGCAGACGACCTGTTGTTTGAGCTGGGAATCGACCCTATCTCAGGCGCTGTGCCAAAATTAAAGCCGGATGAGCAATCGGTATGGGAGTGCATAAATTGTAACAAGGGAGAATTTGAATACTTGGCAAAAAGCTTAAGCTTTAGTCCGGCCCAGTTATCGATAATAATTACATCTTTGGAATTAAAAAATCTTATTTACCAGTCAGCGCCTCAGGTTTATTCTCCAAAATAAAAAACGCAACATATGCTGCGTTTAAATTCAAACTTTAAAAAGCTTATCGAACTTTTTAATCTCGGCAATCAAGTCGTCCTGATTCTTAACCGACCTTAACGTAAGATGGCCGCTGTTAAAAAATATCTGACCGGATGCAAGCTTAAATGTAAAGCTGTGGACCATCCCGCCTCTCTTAAATGTGTTCAAGCTTACACCCCTTAAAGCAGGAGCTGTGAATTGCGCAAAGATGTCTCTCAAATCCTGATAATAAATCTCCCAGGGCTTAGCGGTGTCCTTAGCATCCCAACGCGAAATTATTATTTCAGAATCGTTCACGTCACGAAAGTTAATTAGGTATTTATCCGTTGCGACTTCGCAAATAGTGGTGTTTGGATCACTGTCTGGATACTCCCTAAACATGACTTGAACACACTGACTCAAGCTGGAAATTTTGTTATTTTGATTGCTCACAGAATTATTCCTCCTCCAATATTTTAATCAATATGAATTGACTTGCTATAATAACAGAAAGTTAGGATTTAATCAAGGCTGCTAAAATAAAAACGCAACACATGGTTACGCTTTAACTTGAGAAAGATCAAATACAAAATGAGGCAACAAAATGTCTCGCTTCCTGTCCGCTACGGGATAGCCCTCAGCTTTTAAGACTTTTTCAACGTCTTTCCAAACCTGCCCGTAAATAGGGTCTTCGTCGAGGTTGACCTGAACAATAACGTATCTTCGATCCTTCCTCACCCCCTCTGCTACTTCTTTAATTATATGTTCGCACAGGCTTTGAGCAGCTTTTCGCAGCACATCCGGATCTGTTTCTTTTGCAGGCTTTCGGCCTAACTTTACCTCGTTGATCAGAGATTCAAAATTTTGACACTTAATTTCCATACGTCCTCCTATTGATAGTTTATTAACATAACATTTCTAACACAATTTGACAAGACTGCAACATTTCCGTTAAACTCCCTTTTGTACTTATTAAATTTTTATGGCCAAGCAACTTATTATAGTAGAATCGCCTACTAAAGCGAAAACAATTTCTAAATTTTTAGGCTCCGAATACGAAGTGGAAGCCAGTTTTGGCCATGTCCGCGATCTGCCAAAATCAAAGATTTCGATTGATGTAAAAAACAATTTCGAACCGGTTTATGCCATTCCTCCGAAGGCTAAGGAAGTGGTTACGAAATTAAAGAAGATGGCCAAGGCCGCCTCCTCTATTATATTAGCGACTGATGAAGATCGCGAAGGTGAAGCCATTTCTTGGCACTTAGTAGAAGCTTTGGGAATGAAATATAATGACCCGAAGCTCAAGCGCATTGTTTTTCACGAAATTACCAAAGGCGCCATCGACCATGCGTTGCAAAACCCGCGCGCGATTGACCTTAATTTAGTCGACGCGCAACAGGCACGCCGAGTACTAGACCGCCTAGTAGGCTACGAACTTTCTCCATTTCTGTGGCGTAAAATCCGCTATGGCTTATCGGCTGGTCGCGTACAAAGCGTAGCTGTGCGCTTGGTAGTAGAGCGTGAACGCGAAATTCAGGCTTTTAAAGCTGAAGAATACTGGTCTATAGAAGCGCAGCTCTCTAAACAAAGCGGAGCGCCAATCTTTACCGCCAAGCTTTCTAAAATCGACGGCAAAGTAGTCGGCAAAATGGGCATCAATAACGGGACCGACGCAAAAAAGATCACCGGCGATTTAGAAGGCGGCACTTACAAAGTAATCGATATTACCAAAAAGGAAGTTAAACGCAATCCTTCTCCCCCATTCACTACCTCTACTTTGCAGCAGGAAGCTGCCCGCAAACTAGGCTTTAGTGCCAAGCAAACCATGGCTGTGGCTCAAGGCCTATACGAAAACGGTTTCATCACTTATATGCGTACCGACAGCTTAAACTTGGCGCAATCTGCCTTGGCTCAGGCGCGTGAAGTTGTAGAGCAGGAATTCGGCAAGCAGTATACTCTAAGCGAGCCGCGCTATTACGCCAATAAAAGCAAAGGCGCACAGGAAGCGCACGAAGCGATTCGTCCAACCGATCTTTCTTTGTTACCGCATAATTTTAAAGGCAGCAGCGATCGCAACGCAGGCCGGCTATACGATTTGATCTGGAAGCGCACCGTTGCCTGCCAAATGCAGCAAGCTATTTTCGACCAGACCGGCGTGGACATTGCTGCTGGGTCGGCAAGCGCAGCAGATAAATACACTTTCCGCGCTAACGGGCAGGTCGTTAAGTTCGACGGCTTTATTCGCGCTTACACTGAGGGTACCGACGAAAAAAATGAAGACGAAATAGAAGGTGTATTGCCAGAGCTTGCAGCAGAAGAAATCCTCAAGCTGCACGAACTGTCCCCTATCCAGCACTTTACCGAACCGCCTGCCCGCTATTCGGACGCGACTTTGGTAAAAACTTTGGAAGCTGCCGGCGTAGGCCGCCCGTCTACATACGCACCAACTCTTAGCACCATTCAGGAGCGGGGCTATGTAACCAAGGAAGATAAAAAATACGCGCCTACGGACGAAGGCTACCTGGTTACGGACATGCTGGTAGAAAACTTCCCGGAAATTGTCGACATTAATTTCACTTCCAAAATCGAAGAAGACTTCGACAAGATCGCCGAAGGCGAACTTAAGTGGGTGCCGGTTATCGAAGATTTCTACGGTCCATTTAAGGAGCATTTAGCCCAAAAGGAAAAAGAGGTAGAAAAACAGATTGAGGTTTCTACCACTCCTTGCCCTCATTGCGGAGAGATGATGCTGATCAAATACGGCCGCATGGGCAAGTTCCTGGCTTGCCCGCAGGAAGGCAGCAAAGTCACCCAGCCAATGCCGGAAGAAGCTGCTCAAATCGCTGCTTTAGAAGAAAAGACTAAAGACGAAAAATGTCCGATCTGCGATAAGCCTATGAACGTCCGCCGCGGCCGCTTTGGGTTCTTCCTTGGCTGCAGCGACTATCCGACATGCAAAGGTATTTCTAAAATTTACAATAAGACTGGTTTTAAGTGCCCTCTCTGTTTAGACACAGAGGATCGCAAAGCAAAACCAGGCGACCTCGTAGAAAAGAAAGGCCGCGGCCGCGGCAAACCGTTTTATGCCTGCACCCGCTGGCCGGACTGTACTTTAATTCTAAACAAGAAGCCAGAAACCGAACAAGAAGTAAGCGAGCTTTACAAGGCCTGGAAAGAAAACCCTCCGACACCAAAAGGAGAAAAGGGCAAAAAACCGGCTCGAAAAACTGCTGCTAAGAAAGCAGTGAAGAAGACAACAAAAAAAGCCGTCAAACAAGAATCGGAAAATGCCTCTACCACAGAAAGTGAAAAGATAGAAAACAACTAAAAAAACCGCCGAGTAATTCGGCGGTTTTTGTTTTTTTAGAATACTTCCTGGCGAGTAATCCCACAATTAGCGGCAATCCACGCGTTGTCGTAATTAAACAGTTCGTCACGTCCGTCGTCAAAGATGTAATATTCTCTAGGAACAAAATCAGAACCCACAACACCGGGCATAGAATTGAGTATCCATTCGCGAGGGCAAATGCGCAGATCAGAATTAGACCTATACAAAGTCCCAGTTATTCCTTCCATGCGATAACCCCGTGATAGCAAGCTATTCATTTCCCCGCTATTGATGGTATAAAAGTGCTTACTGGCTGAGCCATTATACATTCGATATAAGGACCATTTATTTTCCGATACAAATGGCATCGACTGCCCGCTGCCAATCATTTCGTGCTGTATGTATCCCATTATCCCTTCGGTTATAAAACCGGAAGCCTTAGCGCTCGCCTCTTCGGCAGTGCTGGTGGTGTAAAAATGCTTCAACGCCCGAGGGTTCCACATACGAATGACCGGCTTGGTCCCTGACTCTTGCACTGGGGACAAAAACCCAAGCTGTCCTTCAATAGAATAGCCATGATTGCTAACAGCAGCATTTGCCTCTGCTGCGCTAGTAGTATAAAAGTGGTCGTTGATTTTCGAATTATACATTCGAATGAACGGCAAACGATTTTGAGCTTCATCTGCCTTAGCTAAAGAGATAGGCGCTAGAGTAAGCGCTATCAGTAAAACCAAAATGTATCTTGCTTTATTCATATATTTGATTAATTAATAAACTATTTCTTTTTTAATATTGCAATTTTGTTCAACCCAGGCTGTATCATACTCGGTTAATTCAGCTCGCTTGCCATCCACTATGTAATACTCGGACGGCGGTTCATTCTGAGATCCTGGCTCTACAGACCTTGGCATCTGATTAGATATCCACTCTTCCGGACAGCCTCGCTTCTTTGCATATACCTTGTTTCCTTCTGATGGAGCGGGTTCCACTTCTTCGGCAGGTTGCTTGCTAACGGTAGGCTGCACAAAATTTACCTCTTGATCCTTCGAGTTATCGCTTTCTATTGCAATAAGATATACCCCTACTATAGCCATAATTACTGCTGCAAAAGCTATATATTTAGTCTTTCTCATGAATAAGAAGATTAGAATAATACAACTCCATTCTACCACAACCTGGGACTTGAAAAAAATGCCAATATAAGCTAAAATTGTTGAGTATTTAAACTAGTTACGGGTTCGTAGCTCAGTTGGTAGAGCAGTGGCCTTTTAAGCCATTTGTCGTGGGTTCGAGCCCCACCGAACCCACCACTAAAACCCGCAAGGGTTTTTTATGTTACTATTTAAAATATGAAACTTGAATCATTCAAACAGTTTTTAGACTACCAATTATTAGACACTGGCGATGGTTACCGCTTGGAGCAATGGGGACCAGTGCGCCTCCAACGGCCCGATCCGCAAGCGATTTGGAGCAAGAGCCTGCCCGCCCTGGAATGGGACAAAGCCAGCGCGGTTTTTGTCGGCAGCGGCGAACGTGGCAAATGGAGCAAAAAGAACTCCGTACCACAAAAGTGGGAAATTTACTTTAAGCCTGATGTAAAACTGGTCGCCAAGCTCACTCCTTTTAAGCATACAGGGATCTTCGCAGAACAGGCCGCCAACTGGGAATGGATGACCGAAGTTGTTCAAGAAGCCACCAGGCAAGGACGGCAGCTAAAAATCCTCAACCTCTTCGCATACACTGGCGGAGCCAGTATGGTCCTTACCCGGGTCGGACATAAAGTCACTCATGTGGACGCCAGCAAGCCTTCTATCGGCTGGGCAAAAGAAAATCAGCTGGCGAACAAGTTTGCGGAAGACAGCATTCGCTGGATCCTCGATGATGCGGCTAAATTTGCCGAACGAGAATTAAAGCGCGGCGAAAAATACGACGGAGTAATTATGGATCCGCCCGCTTTTGGCCATTCCCCTTCTGGCAAGACCTGGAAGTTCAACCGGGACCTGCCGAAGCTTTTAGAAACCTGCGTCTCCCTGCTGAGCGATGATGCAAAATTTTTACTCATCAATGGATACGCAACGAACTCATCGGCGCTTTCCTTAAATAATATTCTAGAAGATAAAATTTCTAAGCTCGGCGGTAAAATCGAATTCGGAGAACTATGCCTGGAGCATAAAATAAAAACCGCATCAAACGATGCGGGTGGCCGAACTATATCGACCGGCATATTTGCCAGATGGCAAAATTAGCTATGAGGCTCTAGCGATTACCTGCTCCGACGAATCCGACGCGATTTGTTTAAAATCATAAGTGCTATCGCTATTCGGATCCTTATCGAAATATTTCCAAAGCTCATTCTTGATCAAAGTCAGAGGACTCCACTCGCCGCCGCTAATGGGCCAGCGTTCTAGGTGATTATAGGCAACAATATTGCTACAACCTATATTCACCTCGCGCCTTTCTCTTTGGAAATTAATATTGATAGCAGCCAGTAAAACTTTTTCGGTATCATCCGTACCTGGTTTATAAATCCTTATTTGTTTAATGCCATTTTCTGCATTCTCCGCAGGCTCCACCAAAGGCGGAACCCGCTTATGGACATAAGCGGACTTGCGGCATTGGATCTCGGTTTCCCGGATCCACGACAGGAAGATAGCTTCCTGCAAATACTCTTTATCCTTTTTTCTTTTTTTCTGGATATCCCAGATTAAAACTATTAATCCAAGACAAATAGCAGCAAGGATTGCGCTAAGAATCATCATATTTCTTCCTCCATAATTTTCGAACGACTCCTCATAATAGCTCCTCTCTAAGAAATTTGTCAACAAAAAAACCGGCCAGAAATAACCGGTCTTTTTTATTTATACTGGCAAATTCGGAGGCAGATTGGTTGGATGGTCGTAAGAAGGCACCGCGCCAGGCAAAGCTATTGGGTTTTCTTCGCCGGGCAGAACGCCTTTAGGTTTCTTTACACGGGTAAACCAGCTATACAAAACAGGAGTGGTAAATAGAGATAGAACGCCGGAGCTTAAGATTCCGAAGATAACTACCACCGCCAATCCTCGCCAAAACGGAGAAAATACCGCCAAAGGCATTAACCCGGCGAGCGCCGTAATTTTGGTTAAGATGATAGCACGCAAACGTATACCAGACGCAATTGCCACGGCTTCATTCTTATCCATGCCTTCATCTATTTTTCGGTTTGCATAATCGATTAAAAAGATGCCGACATTTTCAGCAATACCAATTACCATCAAAATTCCTATAATTTCCAAGAAGCCAAACTGACCTCCGGCAAAGAACGCTAACGCTGGAAATACGCCAATCAAGATTAACGGAATAGCGAATATGATAATAAAGGGTTGAACAAAGCTCTTAAAGAACAGTACAAAGACAACATAGCTAACTAATATCGCCAGGAAGATTGCCAAGAATAGCTCCTGGAAAGACTTTTCGAATTCATCAACGCCAGCACGTTCGTCGAAAGCGCGGTCATTAACGCCCAAAGTCGCGGTGTTGGCTTTTGCCCAATCTGTAATCTTGCGCTGAATATTAATGGAGTCGCGCGCATCCTTGACGGTGGCGCTAACGCTGGCGTAGCGTTCGCCGTTTAAGCTGCGAATGGAAGATGGCACGCTTGATTCTTCTACCACAGCCACCTGGTTCAAGGCTACAGGGCCATTGGTACCAAATACCAAGCTAGACAGTAACGCTTCCTTAGTTGCCGGCTTAGAATCCTGAGGGACTCGCAAAACTACATCGGTGCCTTCCAAACGATACAGAGTAGTCTCCCCCAGCAAACCCGCAACCTGGCCATAAATAGCCGGCGCTGATAAGCCATTACTGGCTGCCTTGAGAGGATCCACCTTAACAACCAACTCTTTGCTTTGAGTCTGGTAATCGGTAACCACAAAATCTACTTCTGGGTAAGAGCGTAATTCTTCGGCGATACGATTACTCGCCACGGCCAGCTTGGTGGAATCATTTTCAAAAATCTTTAAACTAACCGGGAAGGTTCCAGATGGCGGACCTGCCCCGATTTCGGAAGCAGTCGCCTGTTCCCCAAACTTTGCACGCAAGTCATTCTGGATAGATTTGGCAATTTCCGGACTCTTGCGATCACGATCCTCTAACAAGCGAAGCTCGATAAACACGCTCATGGTCGATTGATCCCCGCTGCCATCGATAGATTGGTAGAAGAAAGTCTTAATTTCTCCAGAGTAATTCTTTAAGATATTTTCTACGTCTGTAGATTGAATCAGTAAGTCGCGATAAGTCTGATTAGTCGGGCGCGGAATAGACAGGCTTAAGAATTCCGAATCATCCGGCTGAGCAAACTGAACCTGGCGAACCTCATTGGTGGCGAATAATGCCGCGGTAACGCCGATCGGAATTGCAAAAGCAAGAACGATAACTAAAATCTGTATAAAGCGATGCTTGAGGATGTAACGGTTGGTGCGAATAAACCAGCGCGCCAGCGGCCATAGCGTATGGATATCGTCCTCATCCCGCAATTCCGCTCCCGGAACAGGCTTAATAAACTTAGCACCAAGCCAAGTTAAAAAGATCAATGGAACAAAATAGGAAGCAGTCAGTGCTGGGAATACAGTCCATGGGATATACTTGATAATTTCGCCAAAAGTACCAGACACCACGCCAAATGGCACGAATACGATCATCGAGGTAACCACAGCAATAAACAATCCATAGCCGATTACTTCCACAGACCTAAGCACTGCAGCTTTGCCCTTATAGCCAATGTCAACATAACGGCGAATGGATTCCAGCACCACAATAGCCGGATCAACAATAAGACCCAGCACCAAAACCAGAGAAAACAATACCAGCGTGTTCAAGTTGATACCCGCGAGATTTAAAACAATAAAAGTAGCCAAAAACGAAAGCGGAATGGCAAGCGTAGAGATAAGCGCAGTGCGCCAGTCCAAGAAGAACAGCATGCCGATAACCAATAGCCACATGCCACCAAACAAAATTCCAACATATCCAATAGGGTTATCGCCCCATTTGCCGCCCACAGCGCCTTCAATAATTTCGTCTACCTGGCGCTGCGACTGATCAGCCTGGTTAAAGACAATGGCATAATCGATTTTACTGTTGGAAGAATTAGTATCATGTACAACTTTCTCCACTTCCTTATTCAACGACAAGATATCAGCGTCCTTATCTAAACGCACTTCATATAATACAGCTGGCTGAATTTTGAACTGATTCGCATCCTTGTCCAAATACCCAACACGGTGGACTTTATCACCATAATCAACTCCTAAATATACTTGGGCAATGTCTGCCAAAGCAACTTGCTGAGGAGCCTGCGGTCCAACCTGAGGAAGATTAATGCGGATAGCGCGAATATCTTCCAGCGACGCTACTCCAGACTTGCCGACTACCTGAACGCGCTTGCCATCTATAACAGATTCACCTAAAGGAAAGCCGATATTGGCGGCTTTAATCTGCTCTATTACCTGAGGCAGCTGGAACTGTGGCGGCAATTCTACAAAGATCTTTTCTTCAATTCCAGAAATTTCGGTAAAACTCTTAACGCCTTTAATGTCCAAGAGTTTCGCTTTTAAGTTTTCAGAATCGTTGCGGAGCGTAATCAAATCTGTACCACCGGACACAGAAACATAGAAAGGAGCACCAGAGACTTCTGGAACAAAAATATTCGACTCCTGCACGCCGTCCGGCAAATTTACAGCTGCTGCCTTGGTTCGGGCTTCCTGAACAGCAACATTCAGATCCGAACTATCGTCATAATTAATTACAATTGTAGAAAAGTTAGCTTGAGAAGAAGAACTGACATCCTTTACGCCTTTCAAGTCTTTAAAAGCATCTTCTAAAGGACCAGTGACAGTATTTTGAACAGTCTCCGGACCTGCGCCAGGCACCACAGTTGTAACAATAGCGACAGGAACCTTAACCTCGGGGAAGCCTTCCACCCTTAAAGAGAAAAAGCTACCGATGCCCATAATTACCAGCATCAAAAATAGCAATAATGTAATCTGCGGATTGCTTAGAAAATAGTTAACTATTCTCCAGTTCCATCCTTTCTTTTGACTGTTTTGCTCAGAATTAAACTCCATTTGTATAAGTTAATAATATTAAAATAGTCTATAATTTTAGCTATTTTCGGCTTGTTTGTCAAGAAAAAAAACCGCAACGCATTTTGGCGCTGCGGTCATTCTAAATAGTATTTTTAATCCTCTCGCCTATCCGAAATAAACCGGCCAATAACCACCAGGAATACGACAGGCAAAGCCAGCCAGATAAAATTGCTGTACTCATGGAGGAATATATATGTTACTAGAGGCGAAAAGGTATTTTGTACATAATCCGGCAAATACCCTAATACAATGTTAATCAGCAATCCTACTTGAAAAAAGGAAAATAACAGACCAAACCCAATGGCTTTAAATTCACGGCCGTCGGCAGAACTCTTAAACGCATAGCGACCGAGGAAAATGAATAAAATGATAAACAAAATCACAAATGCGGCTAGCTGCTGCAAGGTGCCGGTAGCGACATTTAATTTATCCGACACCACTTCGCCCAAAAACGGCATTTCTATAACCAGCAGCTGCGCCATATAGACACTGATCAAAATCGTTAAAATGCGGCTGCGGCCGCTAGAAAAAGCGTAGATCACACTCGCAACCAGCCAGAAAAGCAAGATAAACAAATCCCACGATGGCGTATGCCAATTGAAGGTCTTGATTAACATCTGAATTGTAGAAAATATTTCCACTTTTGTTTCTTTTGAGGCCGCTAATTTTACAGCGCTTTTGAATCTATTTCCTACATTATACCACAAATAAAAACCGCCTGCTTGCTTGGCAGTGCGGTTTGGATTAAAAACTATCTTTGATATTTTCCCAAAAGCTTTTGTTAACTTCCACAGTTTCGCCATTTAATTCGGCGAGCTTTTTAATTAGTTCCGACTCTTCCTTGGAAAGCTTATGAGGGATCACCACGCGCGCTGTGATAAACAAATCTCCGCGCTTAGAATTAGAGTTGATCACTGGCACGCCCTTGCTTGGAACCCGGAAAATTTTACCCGACTGTGTCCCGGCAGGGATTTTTAACTCAATCGCGCCGTCTAAGGTGTCGAGCTTGATTTTGGTTCCTAATGCTGCCTGCGTAAAGCTTACTGGCAAGTCTTTGTACAAATTAAAGCCCTGACGCTTAAATTCTTTGTGGGGCCTAACGCGAATAGATAAATACAGGTCGCCAGGCTTAGAGCCTCGATAACCTAATTCCCCTTCACCTGTTATGCGAACGCGCTGGCCGTCGTCAATGCCGGCTGGAATAGAAACCTCAATAGTTTTTTCCTGGCGCATTATTCCCGCTCCCTTACAGGTATCGCAAGGGTCCTCTGGCACTTGTCCGGTACCTTCGCATTTTTCGCAGGCTACGCTGGTCGCGACATTGCCAAACACAGTGCGGCGCTGCGCGCGAATCTGGCCCTGACCATGACACACAGAGCAAGTGACGACTTTGGTGCCTGGCTTAGCACCGTTGCCGCCACACGTCTTACAGGCGTCTTTCTTTTCTAAAGTTAAATTGCGAGTAACGCCAAACACTGCTTCCTCGAAAGAAATAGTTACGGGCATTTCCAGATCAATGCCGCGTTCGCGCGCCGCTTGGCGGCCGCGTGCGCCCCCGAATAAATCTCCAAAAATATCGCCAAGGTCGAATTCTACGCCACCCTGTCCGCTAAAACCGGAAAAATCAAAACCGCCCCCAAACGGATTACCTCCGCCAAAGGGGTTGCCGCCAAAACCGCCGCCGTTGCGCTGGGCGTCTTCAAAAGTCTGTCCGTACTGATCGTACTGACTTTTCTTTTCGCTGTCGGAGAGCACCTGATAAGCTTCATTAACTTCCTTAAACTTCTCATCATTTCCCTGGCCCTTGTCCGGGTGGTACTTATGAGCCAGCTTGCGGTAGGCTTTCTTGATCTCATCAGCGCTGGCGCTTTTGCTGACTCCTAATACTTCGTAAAAATCTTTTTTGGCCATTAAAAATTATTATTCGGTCTTAAAACCCATTCTGTTCGGGGTTGTTTCCATCGGAGCAGCTGCTGGTAACTCCTTATTATCATAACGCTTTAACTGTTCGGTTAAAATATTATTAAACCGTCTTGCATGTTCGGGGTTTAAGATTATCCTCTGAATGAGCTGGCCCATCGGTGAATTAGGAAGAAGGCTCATAAAATCTAAAATGAATTCCTCGGGAGTATTAGTTACAAAAATCTGGTTGGCATAGCTGCCAGCAATTTTCGCATCATCCATTTTGATCTGAATTTGCTGGTTATTTTGATTATTTTCCTGATTTTGTGGATTATTTCCTGACATGGTTTTGTAATTTAATAATTAAGGGTCTATAATTTAAATAAGTTTAGGTTCTTACTTATCGATCGACTAGCCAGTCCCCCGATTGGTACATAACAAGCTCCTAGGCTAATGGGGATAATTCCGGCGTTTACAGGTGGTGATTGATTATGAAGCACTTCAGTAAAAATTCTCGAACCGGAGGTGCCGGGTTCTAGCGCGAGCTAACGGCCCGCACAATCAGAGTACACCCCAGACTAATAGGAGGATGGTAATTTGGAAACTACCGACACAGAAGAAATACACTTTAGCCGGGGCTGCCATTTAGCCCCGCATACTTCCGCCCTTCACTTTTATATTCCTTCCAGAAGCCTGACTAGCTTCGCATATATCCGCATTACCCACATCACTTAGCGCGAATTGCTTGCATTGCAATTCGCGCCCTTCCTTTTTATAGACTACTTTTGCTCGCTGTTAGAGCCTTCGCCAGAGCCGCCTTGCCCATCTTTCGGCACTTCTTTGTACTCAGCATCCACCGGCCCGTCCTCGTTGGATGGGATTTCTTTTTCGTTTGGATCCACTGTACCGGCATCGCCTTCCTTAATGTCGCCCTGCTGATACATGGCTGCGCCAACCTTTTGGATAGCTTCGGACAAAGCCTGCAGCTTAGTCTGAATAGCGTCTACATCTTCTTTATCTTTTACTTCTTTTAACTCTGCGATAGCAGTTTCTGTAGCCACCTTATCGGCGTCTAACACCTTCTCGCCTGCATCCTTAAGAGTTTTCTCGGACACCGCAATAAGTGTGTCGGCTTCGTTGCGCTTGTCTACTAATTCTTTGCGCTTGCGGTCTTCGCTGGCATGCGCTTCGGCTTCCTGCTTCATACGTTCGACATCTTCTTTGGAAAGAGAAGAAGAGCCTTGAATGGTAATATTAGCGTCTTTGCCGCTGGCCTTATCTTTGGCGGTAACTTTTAAGATACCGCTGGCATCAATGTCGAAGGTAACTTCGACCTGAGGCACGCCGCGTGGCGCTGGTGGAATTCCATCTAAGTTAAATGTTCCAAGAGATTTGTTGTCGGCCGCAAATTCGCGTTCACCCTGCAAAACATGAATCTGTACAGATGTCTGATTGTCTGCCGCTGTACTAAAGGTTTGAGATTTAGAAGTTGGAATCGTGGTATTGCGATCGATTAACGGCGTGCGAACGCCGCCCAAGGTTTCGAGCCCAAGAGTTAATGGAGTTACATCAAGCAACAAGATTTCCTTGCTAGATACTTCGCCGCCTAATACGCCGGCTTGTACTGCAGCGCCTTTTGCTACGGCTTCCATTGGGTCAACGCCGCGTTCTACCTGCTTGCCTACGTAATCTTCTACGAACTTCTGAACGGCAGGCATACGGGTCGGACCGCCAATTAAGATGATCTTATCGATCTGCTGAGGGGTTAACCCGGCGTCTTTGATGGCCTGCTCTACAGGAGCGCGCATTTTGGAAACAATAGGTTTAACTAAATCTTCCAATTTAGCGCGGGTGATCTTCATTTCTAAGTTCTGAGAACCGGTTTCGTTCTGCGCAATGAAAGGTAAAATTATGTCAGTCTCTAAAGTAGTGGAAAGTTCGATCTTGGCTTTTTCTGCAGCTTCGCGAACGCGGTTCATCGCCATTTTGTCAGAGGTTAAATCAATGCCGCTTTGGGATTTAAATTCATTGGTGATAAAATCGATTAAGGCAGCGTCCATATCCTTACCACCCAGAGCAGTATCACCAGAAGTAGACTTTACTTCGAAGGTGGCCTGAGTCTTACCATCTTCTTCGGTTTCGGAGAATTCCATAATGGTTACGTCCAAAGTTCCACCTCCAAGGTCGAACACCAAAATCTTCTGATCCTGTGCGCCGGTCTTGTCGATACCGTAAGCAAATGCAGCTGCAGTTGGTTCGTTGATTACGCGAACAACTTCCAAGCCAGCGATTTCACCAGCTTGCTTGGTTGCCTGGCGCTGAGCGTCATCAAAGTATGCAGGTACGGTAATAACTGCTTTCTCTACTTTATCGCCCAGATAAGCTTCTGCGTCACGCTTGATCTTTTGCAAAATGAAAGCGCTGATCTGTTCTGGTGAATATTCTTTATCGTTAATTTTGTAACGAAAGTTAGTACCCATCTTGCGCTTCGCTTCGAAGACTGTGCCTTCCGGGTTGGTTACTGCCTGACGACGAGCTGGCTCACCTACGAGCAGCTGGCCGTCTTTGGTAAATGCAACGTAAGATGGAAAAGCTTTTCCGCCTACGCTATTACCTTCTGCAGCAGGGATAATGACAGGCTTGCCGCCTTCCATAGCGCTAGCCGCAGAGTTACTTGTTCCCAAGTCGATTCCTATAATTTTTGACATATGTTTAGTTCCTTTCTCTAAATTAAATCTATGATGTTAAAAATGATTGCCACTAATATTCCTAATAAGGTAATAGCTGCTGAAAATTTAATTACTTTACCTCTCCAACCTCTTTGATGCATCCATAATGACTTTGGCCAAGAGTTTGCATTTGCATAAGCACCGGGAATAAATTGATTTCGGTTCTTGTATTCCAATTCATCTACATACTGATCAAATTCGGTTTTATCATCCTGTGCCATTGCTACTGTTTCTTACTAATTACTACTTGGCTTGGTCGGATGACTTTGCCGTTGATTTCGTATCCGGTTTGAAGCTCTTCCATAACTTTACCGTCTTCTTCTCCCGGGACTTCGCGGACTGCTTCGTGGAAGTTTGGATCAAACTGCTTTCCGACCGCTTCAATCTTTTGCACACCCATCTCCAGCAGGACTTTATCTAATTTCTGCAGAGTGCCTTCTATACCTTGCAGCCATTTTTCATCCACTCCTTCCGGAGCGTGGCGCAAGCCCTGTTCGAGCGCATCCAGCGTTGGCAACAGCTTTACGATTGTAACTTCCTTTGCAAAGGCCAGAATCTCAGCCTGCTTGGCTTCTTCGCGCTTCTTGTAATTCTCGAAGTCTGCCTGTGACCGCTGCCAGCCGGATAAGTTGGTCGCTGCTTCTTCTTTTAATTCTGCTACTTGTCGAGCTAGAGTGTCTGTATCGCCTGCTGCTTCCGTGACGTCTGCAGTTGCATCATCTATCTCATCTTGTGTATTCAAATTATCTTCTAAATCTGTGTTCATTGTTATCTAATAATAGTTATTAATATCACTGCTGCGCCACCTCCGCCCAAAAACTTGGTAATGTACTCCATTAACGAAATGTTTTTTGGGTATTTCATGCTTTTCGGGCCGATTAAGCCGATCACGCCTTTTTTGCCGGACGGCAACTGCACGCCGGAAACAATCATGGAGTAATCACTGCCCTTGGAAAGAGTTAACTCCTTACCAATGAAAGTCTGAGGCTCTTTGTCCGCATAGTCGGCAATAATCTGTTCTGCATATTCATCCAAGTCATCAAAGAATCTGGCAATTTCTTTGGCATCATCCGGCAGCATTTGGTCGCTATTTAAAATATTGGAGAGACCCACCGAAGAAACTTCTTCCGGCAAAATCGCAAATGATGCCTGCGACGAATGCATCGCTAGCATCTTTGCCAAGCGGCGGCCGATTTCGGCATTCACCGCCTGCAGCTTAATGATCTCTTTCTTCAGCGCCTGCTGTTCGCGCATCGACAGCTGTACATGATCCATTAACTGATTCACAAAGTAACGAAAACCTTCGTCGGTTGGGATGCGTCCGCTGGAAGTATGCGGATGAGTAATCAGCCCGGCTTCTTCCAACGCCTGCATCTCATTGCGCAAAGTAGCGCCGCTGACATCAAAAAAACCTTTATCGATTAGATCCTTTGAGGCTACCGGCTTCCCTGTCTCGGAATGAATTTTTACAATACAGGCCAAAACCTTGGCTTGCCGGTGCGTAATTTGGCCGCCCGGCGAGAAATCAGAATCAGATGTTTTTTTCATATATTTGCTGATATTTTCCTATAGTTTTAAGATATAAAAAAATTAGCACTCTGTCAAGGGGAGTGCTAATAATGTTAATTGGCTTGTGCAACGGCCGGGTGATGAGACTCGTGATACCACCGGTAATGGCTTTCGAAGATATCCTTGAGGATCAGCTCCAAAGCGTCGATCTTAGTGGAATATTCGTTTCTGAATGCTTCCCAGCCGGCTAAATCCTTGGCAAGCATAGATTTAAAAACAGAATATCCGAGCGCGAGCCGCTTATCGATTTCCGGATTGGACTCTATCGCCTTTTTCCAGTAGAAGCTTCGCATCAATTCTACAAACCCAGTGTTCATGTAACCGGAAACGAAATTGTCCACCACCTTATGAAGGTCGTCCGTATTGGTTACGACCGGCTTAGGGACCTGTATTACGATAATACGAGGCATCTGCACCAGATCGTAGCGCTGCTGATAGCTGCGGGCATAACCCTGGGCAAGCTTATAAGCTGTCTGAAAATTTGCTTTCTGAACCGGCTCGATCCGAGTCTCTGTTGTGTCTTCGGATGAAAAAAGCTTGTACGAGGGTTTCTTTCCGGCAAGTCCGACAATAATGATTTTCCACCACATAGGAATTGATACTGCACCAGCCATATATCCAAACATATCAAACCTCCTCAAATTTGCATTGATAATATGATAACAAAATCCGCGCCAACAACGCAACGCCCAGCTCGACTTTAAGGATTCAAACTACTATACTGCTATCAGCTATGAAACGTGTGGTTTTCTTTATTTTAATAGCAATTATACTAGCAAGCGCGGCCGTAGTTCTGCTTTGGCCAAAGTTTAACCAAGGGCAATCTATTGTTGCGCCGTTTTTTAATTCCAAAGAAAGAATCGCTACTCAAAATGAAAAAGAGGAGCAGCCGGTTGAACCTGTGTTTAAAAACCTGGGGCCTGCCCCGGAATTTGCAGGCATAACAAAATGGTTCAATACGGAACCGATTAGGATGGCGGACCTGGCAGGAAAGGTTGTATTAATAGATTTCTGGACGTACTCCTGCATCAATTGCATTAACTCATTCCCCCATCTGAACAAGTGGTATCAGGAATACAAGGATCAGGGCTTTGCAATAGTCGGCGTTCATACACCGGAATTTGCTTTTGAAAAAGTCACTAACAATGTAGAAGCCGCACTTAAGCGTTATAAAATTAATTACCCAATTGCGCAGGACAATAATTACAAAACCTGGAGCGCTTATAACAACCAATTCTGGCCGGCGCGTTATTTAATAGATAAGAAAGGAGACATTGTTTACACCCACTTCGGCGAAGGCTCGTATGAGATAACAGAAAAAGCTATCCGCAAGGTTATGGGTCTCGAAGGCGAATTCCAGCCTCCTACTCCAGAAACACCGAGCCAGGCCGGCACGCCTACAACTTACTTGGGATCAATCCGCTGGAATAATTTTGGGGGCAGTGAGACTCCAAGCAGCAACGAACAAATCTATGCTTTCCCTAAGAATCTGGCTAAAAACCGATTCGCCCTAGAAGGCAAATGGAAAATTGAACAAGAGGCTGCGGTTCATACGCAGGGCTTTGGAAGAATCAGGATCAATTTTAACGCAGCCAAAGTGTTTATGGTTGCCGAAAGCACGGAGGCTAATACAATAAAAATATATGTAGACGGCAAACTCCAAAAAGGAGTGACCATTATAAACTCTGATCTATATCCTTTATACGAATCATCGGCCCCTGCCAATCACACCATGGAGGTAGAATTCCCTAAGGGCGGCGTGAGCGTATTCAGTTTTACTTTCAATTAATCGTCTGCTAGTCTTAGTCTTTACAAGGAGGGAAGAAGTCTGACTGAACTAAAAAAATTGCTAAGATTGTTCGTGAGTATACATAATAAAAAACCGTTCACTCAATGAACGGTTTATATTTTTTTACATGACGCCAATACGGCTTAATTCCTGATGCAAGCACACCACATTAAAGCCAATGATTTCATCGCGCAAAATGCTATGAGGCAAACAATTGTAAAGATAAATTTTCTTACCGAGCTTGAATGCATCGTACATTTCCAGAAATGTAGCGCCGCCGATATAGTTTTCATCGCCTTCTTTGGTCATGTTAATGACCAATACCGCATCACAGGCTTCTACTTTCCCATAGCTCATACGGATAGCTTCGGCTTTCCAAAGCCTGTGCTCGTCTTCGCCTAATGCTCTTACCCTGTCTTCTGAACTAGGATCGTCGTAATGGTTAGGCAGAATAATTTCATGCCCGCGGCTTGCCAAAAATTCCTGGATGGCCGGAATTTCACCATAAAACCTTTTGCTGCAAATAATAAATATTATCATCCCTTCACCTCAAATTGCTCTTTGTCTCTGCGCATAATTAGCCCGGGAATTTGTTTTCCATGGGGATGTCTGGAAAAATTCTGAATTACCCCTGTAGAAGCAAAGCCATGCCTGCGATAAAAACTTATTGCTTTATCATTATAGGCGGCAACTTTCAGAAAACAGTTTTTTGGCTCATCAAACCACCCAAAAATGTGATCAATGAGTTTCGTACCAATCCCTCGTCCGTGCCAATCAGGCAGGACATACAATGAATTAACTTTATTGTATTCGACAAACTTTGTACCAAGACAAAACCCTCCTACATTTCCTGCCAGCAAAGCGACAAAGATGCAGGCATCATCAGCAATGTTGCTTAAAAACTTTTTTCGGTCAGCGACTTTCTGGTCACTAGCTAAATCCATTGCCTTAATATCATCAATGGTAATGCCCAACTCTTGATTAGGGTAAGTATCCTGCCAAGTTAAGTTATGAACACGGCAAATACCTGCTGCATGTTCCGGAGTAGCTTTCATGATAGTTAGCTCCATTTTTCCTCCCTTATACAAAAATGCATCCCTTAGTGGATGCATTATCGTACCAACCTATAACATCTTTTTCAAGTACTGCCCAGTGTGGCTGTTTTTAATCTTCGCGACATCTTCCGGAGTCCCGGATGCTACTACCTGCCCGCCCTTATCCCCGCCTTCCGGACCCATATCGACAATCCAGTCGGCAGTTTTGATCATGTCTAAGTTGTGTTCGATTACAACCACCGTGTTTCCCTTCTCTACGAGCTGGTTAAGCACTTGTACTAAACGCTTTACATCGGCAAAATGCAAGCCGGTGGTCGGCTCATCCAAAATATACAAAGTGCGTCCGGTCTGAGCGCGGGAAAGTTCTGTTGCCAATTTAATGCGCTGCGCCTCACCCCCCGAAAGTGTTGTGGCGTTCTGGCCAAGGTGCATATAACCCAAGCCCACCTGGGAAAGAGTTTCCAGTTTGCGGGCTACTGCAGGAACATTAGCGTAGAAGATTTTAGCTTCGTCAACCGTCATCTCCAAAACATCGCTAATAGTTTTACCGTTGTAATGAATCTCCAAAGCTTCGCGGTTATAGCGCTTGCCATTACACTCTTCACAAGTAATGTACACATCAGGCAAAAAGTTCATTTCTACCTTGATTACGCCGTCACCCTGACACTTTTCACAGCGCCCACCCTTGACATTAAAGCTAAAGCGGCCAGCTTTGTAGCCTTTCATTTTTGCTTCGCGGGTATCTGCAAAAAGGTCTCGGATATAAGTGAAAATGCCGGTATAGGTTGCCGGGTTAGAACGCGGAGTGCGCCCGATTGGCGACTGGTCAATGTTAATCATCTTATCAATATGTTCAACACCCACAATCTTTTTAAATTCGCCTGGTTCATCTTTGCTATTCCAAAAATATTTAGACAAATACTTCGCCAAAATATCATTCAGTAAAGTAGATTTGCCGCTGCCGGATACGCCGGTGATGCAGACAAACTTGCCCAAGGGAATGTCGGCATTAACGTTTTGCAAATTATTTTCGGTCGCACCCACGATCTGCAATTTCTTACCGTTACCGGCACGGCGGCGTTTTGGCACAGCAATTTCGTCTTTGCCAGATAAAAACTGGCCGGTGATGGAGTCTTTTGATTTTAAAATGTCGTCTGGTGAACCTTCGGCGATAATCTCTCCGCCATGCTTGCCGGCGCCAGGACCGATGTCGACTACATAGTCCGCTTCGCGGATAGTTTCCTCGTCGTGCTCTACTACAATTACCGTATTACCTAAGTCGCGGAGATTTTTAAGCGTAGTTAACAGGCGGGTATTATCGCGCTGGTGCAGCCCGATAGATGGTTCGTCAAGAATGTAAAGTACACCAGTTAAGCCGGAACCGATTTGGGTCGCTAGACGAATGCGCTGCGCTTCGCCGCCGGATAAAGTGTCCGCGCCGCGATCTAAAGACAGATAAGACAAGCCCACGTCTAGTAAAAACTGAAGACGCGCTGTGATTTCTTTAAAAATAAGCTTGGCAATCGCCATTTCTTTGGCGTTCAATTGCTTTGGCAACGTTTCGAAAAATTCTGCAGCGTCTTCAATAGACTTGCAAGAAACGTCTACAATACTTTCCCCGCCAACAGTGACAGACAAAACTTCCGGCTTTAAGCGCTTGCCGCCGCAAGTAGTACATTTGCGGATGCGCATGTAATTTTCAATCTCACTGCGCATGTACTCAGATTCAGTCTCACGGTAACGACGTTCCAAGTTCGCAATAACGCCTTCGAAATTAGCCTGGTAGGTGCGACCGCTTTCTGTGGGCATAGTAATACGCTTGCCAGCAGTGCCGTACAAAATAACGTCCAGCGCTTTCTTAGGCAAATCCTTTACAGGAACGCTTACAGAAAAGCCGTATTCCTGAGCTAAAATCTCCAGTACTCGAGAATACCAAGTCACGCGCGCAGTGGTTTTGCTCCAAGGGCGAATTGCGCCTTCGGCTAAAGTTAAGCGGGGGTTAGGAATGATTAAATCTGGTTCTACCGTGAGCTTGGTGCCTAAGCCTTTACAGTCGGGACAAGCGCCGTGCGGGCTATTAAAAGAAAATTCGCGCGGATCAAGTTCGGTTAGGCTAATAGCATGACCGTTAGGGCAGGAGAACTTTTGAGAAAATGGAATTTCCTTTTTGACCTTATCGCCATCCATTACCAACACAAGCGACAACTGGTCGCCATAGTCCAAAGTTTTTTCCAAGCTCTCAGACAAGCGAGCACGATCGTCTTTGCTAATCGCCAAACGGTCGACAATAACTTCTATATTATGCTTCTTTTGCTTATCCAAACTTAAAGTCTGGGCTTCGTTAAGATCCATAATGGTGCCATCTACGCGCACTCGGGAGAAGCCGCTCTTCTTTAGTTGTTCAAACACAAGTTTATGTTCCCCTTTTTGATCGCGGATCAACGGAGCCAAAAGCATCACCCGGGTGCCTTCCGGCATTTCCAATAACTGGTCGACAATAGATTGTAAAGTCTGGCCTTCTACTTTCTTGCCGCATTCCGGACAGTGCGGAATACCGATGCGCGCGTAAAGCAAGCGCATGTAGTCATAAATTTCGGTTACGGTTCCCACAGTAGAGCGCGGATTATGCGAAGCGGATTTCTGGTCGATAGAAATCGCCGGAGACAGACCCTCGATCTTGTCTACATCCGGCTTATCCATTAAGCCGATAAACTGGCGCGCATAAGCAGAAAGAGACTCAACGTAGCGGCGCTGGCCTTCTGCATAAATAGTATCGAAAGCTAAAGACGACTTGCCGCTGCCGGATAATCCGGTCATTACAATTAATTTATGACGCGGGAGATCTAGGTCCACATTTTTTAAGTTATGAACTCTGGCACCGCGAATCACAATTTTGTGCTCGTTATTAGCGCTTACCTTGGCGGAATTTTTAGCGACTTTCGTTGTTGGTTTCTTTGTTGCTTTAGTAGGCATGGTAAATGATAATTTAAGTGAACTTTAATAACGCTAGCATAAAAAAAAGAGACTATCAAGTCTCTTATGTAAAACTCATTTACCAGGATGCGTTCAATAAGCAAACAAGATATAATTAATGCATGGCAAAAGTAGAAACCAAGCTCAAAGACAAGCTTAGTGATGTGCCCCGCAAGCCCGGGGTGTATAAATTCCTCGATAAAGACGGGGTTGTTTTATACGTGGGCAAAGCAAAAAACCTGCGCGTGCGTTTGGGGCAGTATTTTTCTGGTCATGACACGCGCGTGCAGCTCCCCTATTTAATCGCCGAAGCGGCAGACTTTGACTATATAATAGTAGGCACCGAACTGGAGAGCTTGTTTTTAGAGAACACGCTTATTAAAGAGCATATGCCGGCATACAACATTATGCTGCGCGACGATAAGAACTACGCCTTTATTCAAATTGACTACTCCTGCGAGATCCCCCAGATTACCTACGCCCGCAAAGTTACTACAGACAAAAAGTCCAAATTCTTCGGCCCATACTCTTCTGCTAAAAAAATTCGACAGACTCTGGACCTGACCCGCAAAATTTTCCCGTTCTGCTCTAACAGCCAAGTGGGCAAACGGCCGTGCTTTTATTACTTTTTGCACCGTTGTCCGGGAGTGTGTATTGGCGAAATAAGCCTGCAGGAATATAAACAGCAACTGGAACGGATCTCGACTTTTTTGTCGGGCAAAACCGCCCCGATCAAAAAAGAATTGCAAAGCCAAATGAAACAAGCCGCGCGCGGCAAGCGTTTTGAACTAGCGGCCCGCTTGCGTGACCAATATCAAGCCATCGAAATTTTGGATGAAAAACAAATTACCATGTTTGCTAAAAAGGTGTCGTGGGACTTTATCTCTATATTCAGCAATGACTTGTCTGCCGCCGTCAATTTATTTAAAGTTCGTGAAGGAAAACTAAAAGACAATGAACAATTCATCTTCGACAACATTTTAGGGTTCAATCCGGAATATCGGGCTCAGGCGATTATGCAAAGCTTTTTAGAAAACTATTACGCCCAGGCTACGGATTTGCCAACCGAGATATATATTCAAACCGAACCAAACGACAGCGGCATTGTCTCCAAGCTGCTGCAGTCGCGCTCCAAGAAAAAAGTAATTTTATGCCTGCCGACCCGGGGGCCAAAATTAAAGCTGATCAACCTGGGGAAGGTCAATGCCGAAGAGTTCCTGCTCAAATGGCAGCGCAATCAGGCAACAAATGTGGACGCTATCAAAGAAACCCTGGAAGAACTAAAGAAACTTCTTAAGCTGCCTAATACGCCCAGGCGCATAGAGGGCTATGATATCAGCAACACCCAAGGCACTAATCCGGTAGGCAGCATGGTGGTCATTAAAGACGGGCAGCCGGCCAAAAGCGAGTACCGCAAATTTAAAATCACCCGCAAGCAGACTCCGGATGATTTCTTGATGATGCGTGAAATGCTGGAGCGGCGCCTGTCCAGAATAAAACCCGATAACGAAAAGGATGCATGGCCTATCCCCGACCTGCTGGTAATCGACGGCGGCAAAGGCCAGCTAGGCGTCGTAGTGGAAGTTTTGAAGCAAAAGAAATTGGATATTCCTGTCATTGGCTTAGCCAAGCGCATCGAAGAAATTTTCCTGCCTCATAGCTCAGATCCAATTGCACTACCCCACGACAACCCGGTTCTGCAAATGCTCCAGCGCCTGCGCGATGAAGCCCACCGCTTCGGCATCACTTTCCACAAGAGCCTGCGTAGCAAGCAAGCTGTAAGGTCAGCTTTGGATACAATTCCAGGCATTGGCCCAAAAACTAAAAAGTTGCTCAAACAAAAAATCGGCACGGTCGAACAGATTCGACGCGCACCGATTGAAGAGTTGGAACAGTTATTAGGTAAAACCAAGGCGCAGATAGTTAAATCAAATTTGCAATAGCAAAGCCAGGGGCATCCCAAATAAGTTCTTGAAACTTTTTCCAGAGGCTATCATCCCCAGTATTGACTGTTAGGCTAATTTCCCAAATCGTATCCAACAGCTGAATGGTTGGCTTGTCATCGATTATTTTTGCCACTTCCCAAAAATTAAAGGTTGTATACATTGACCCGCCAATCACTATATCATCATCTCTGTCAGATATCTTATCTCCGACAGCTACCTTATAATCAGGTTTTAGTTTCAAAAATAGTGGTAGAGCAGGAGAGGTTGTCTGACGAGGAATCGGATAGGCGCATAACACAACCCAAGTCCCGGCTTCAGAAATCACTTCCACATCTCGAACTAACAAATTAACACCTCTTTTAACAATCATCATCAATCCTCCAAAATATCTTTTTCTTATTATAATATCCCGCCCAGATTGACACAACACGCCAATCTTACTATAATAATTGAGCTAAATTTAAACTAATTTATGAGAAATCTCTCCTATATCTTGACCATAATTGATATGGTCGTAATGGTACTACTCGTAGTCTCTGTGGCATTACAGAACAAATCTGCCGGCCTTTCCAATATTTTTGGTGGCGGTGGCGTAGTTACCACCCGCCGCGGTGCAGACAAGTGGCTGTTTTTTGTCACAATTGTTTTGGGCGTACTTTTTGCCGGCCTGAGCTTAACCATCGTTTTGCTAGGTAAATAGTTTCTCATAACTCATTAGGTGTTTTCGTGAACTCATTATCTTTACAATCCAAGTCGCAAAGTAAACGTTTCTTTCAAGGAATCCGCGCTCTGCGCCACATCAGACTTTCCGTTCTGCGGAGAGTTTTTTCATTAATGGGAAAACGGGAAAAATACGTGTTTCTTTTCTTAGTAGTGGTTGCTTTTGTAAGCTTTGGATATAGCAGTGCAAAATTAGTTCAGCAATACACTGCGGTTATTCCTGCGCAAAGTGGCATGTACATCGAAGGCGTTCTTGGGCAGCCAAGATTCCTCAACCCCCTCTATGCTACTACTAACACCGATAAGGCTTTGGTGGATCTCATTTATTCCGGGTTATACCGCTTTGATGAAGACGGTAATGTAGTTGCCGACCTGGCTGCCGGTTTTCCAGAAGTTACTGACGACGGTAAAACTTATACTGTAAAACTCCGCGATGCGCAGTGGCATAACGGTTTGCCTGTAACATCGGCGGATGTAGCCTTTACTATTCGCACATTGCAAAATGCCGAATTCAACAGTCCCCGCCGCAGCGAGTGGCTATCGACCACCGTAGAAACTCCGGACGAAAAAACCGTAGTGTTCAAACTCAAAAGCGCTTCTGGCCCATTCCTAAACAACTTAACCTTGCCATTAATAAGCGAAGTGGTCCGCGGCAAAGAAACTCCGGAAGTATTCTTAAACTCGATCGCAAATATAGAAGCAATTGGCAGCGGTCCTTATCGCGTTAAAGAAGTAAAGAAGACTAACGAAGGCAAGATTCAAACTTTAACTTTGGAATCGTTCCAAAACTTTACCCCTCAACCAGCTTATATCAGCATAGTAAAATTAAATTTTTACGAAACCAGCGACGATCTGCTCAAAGCCATGCTTGGCAACCAGATTGACGGTTTTGGCTTCAGCCAATTTGAACAGCGCATAAGCATTAAGCAGTCTGCCAAGAATTTAGAGATTCACCAAATTCCAATGCCGCAGTACCAGGCTGTGTTTATTAACACTGCGCAGAAATCTTTGGGCGATAACCGAGTACGACAAGCCTTGAATATGACGGCAGATAAAACGCGGGTATTAAATGAAGTATTCGAAGGGCAAGGCTTATTAATCGACAGTCCGATTTTAACTCAGCACGTTTCTAATCTACCGGAACTAAACCTCAATACAGACCTGGCTGCAGCCAACAGCCTTCTGGACCAAGCCGGCTGGACACTAGATCCTATGACAAATATTAGGAAAAAAGGCGCCAATGAACTTAAATTTACCATGGCCACCAATGACTCCGGCATCAATGTCCGCAGTGCGGAGATTTTAATAGAAGCCTGGAAAGCTATTGGAGTAAACGTAACTCTTAATACACTGCCGACCCGCGAATTAAACGAGTCTGTCATTAAGCCGCGCAACTACGACATGCTGCTGTTTGCCCAAAAACTTGGCGCTGACCCTGACCCGTTTGTATTTTGGCATTCTAGCCAGACCAAATCCCCCGGCTTAAACCTGTCGAATTATTCCAACACAAAGGTAGACGGACTGATGAGTGAAGCTCGTGCCAGCACCAACAAAACCGAACGGGACGCGTTGTATTTGCAAATCCATGACATTATCAAACAAGACTTGCCGGCTATCTTCTTAGTGCAGTCGGTGTATACTTACGCAATTTCCGATGAAATTAAAGGCTTCAACATCCACAGCCTGCCGGACGAAACCGCCCGCTTCTACAACCTCCGCTATTGGTACCTGGATACCAAACGGGTGTTCCAAAAAAATTAAAAAGCACAGCTCTGCTGTGCTTATTTATTCTCTAGGACTTTCTTGATCGGGGGCGGAAGCATAAATACCCACTCATCCTCATCGTACCAAAAATCTTCTGTCGGCCTTCTGTTTCGAGCGTATAGCCAGGGCTTAAACCCCGGCCATTGCTCCAGAGAAAAGAAGTTTAGATAACCCGCATCCATAATTGGTTCGCTGGCAACTCGCAGGAGTTCGTTATTCGGCTGGCCAGTGTACTGCAATCTCAGCTGCGGACCCACCTCCAAAGGGCATAAGGCCAGACCTTTAGATAAGGCTTTGGCAAAAAATTCTTTGCGATAAGCTCCATACCTGTCTATCTGGAAATCTTTAACTTTAACCCGCACCAAATTTATCTGCACCGGCTCTGCTGACAACGCAAAAGAGTTTCCTTCAATTAAATTCGACGACAAGGCGGTAACCCCTGCTTTTTGAAGAGCGGCAAGCAACTCGGACTTGGTTTTAAAGTTACCTATAGTGATAGTTTTCCAAATAGGGTAGCCGGTATTGTTTTTTACCGGCGTCGCTGTTGGGGAAGGGCTTGGACTAGCTGCCACAGTCGCTGTGGGAGAAGGGGTAGGAGTCGGACTTGCTTGGGCATAGGAATAATTTGTAATCCCAGCCAAGGCAAACGACATAGCGATCAAAAAAATAAGTCTACCTAACATATATTCCTCCAAAGATGTTTACCTTAAGATACTGGGCAATCCTCCTTATGTCAATGCGATTGAAAAACTCGAGATAAACAGCTATAATCACAAAGTTAATCTGCCGCGGTGGTGAAATTGGCATACACGTACGCTTCAGGTGCGTATGACCGCAAGGTCGTGAGGGTTCAAGTCCCTCCCGCGGCACCAAATCTTTATGAATTTAAATTCAGTTCACCATATTGCAATAATCGTCTCCGACTACGAGAAGTCCAAAAAGTTCTACACAGAAGTTCTGGGCTTTAAAATTATCAATGAAACCTACCGATCGGAGCGCAATTCTTATAAGCTAGATCTGGTAGTTAACAACCAAACCCAGATTGAATTATTCTCTTTTCCCAATCCCCCATCCCGACCCAGTTATCCGGAAGCTGCCGGCTTAAGGCACATCGCCTTTTCGGCTGATTCGATATCTAAAGTCCGGAATGAACTGATTTCTAAAAATGTAGAAGCGGAAGAAATCCGCACTGACGAAACCGCCAATAAGCAATTCTTTTTCTTTGCCGATCCTGACGGTCTGCCTATAGAAATCTACGAAAAGTAACCCCATAATAACCTATAAATAAGCCATTTTTGGGCAAAATGGTTTGACAAAATAACCTATTCCTGATATACTGAATTTACTCAATAAGATCTGGTTCTATCCTAACAAAAGAAATTGAGAACAGATGAGATTTTATTTCCTTTCAAAAGAAAGTAAAAATTCATGTGTTAATTACGCAAATTGAAGCGTAATAAATCAGCCGAAGGCGGCCCCGGAAGCCACTTCCCTGATTCAACTGAATATTCAAATAATTTTATTTGGCCACAGTTTTTTATTTGCCAATCATAACTTTATCTGCAAAATTCACTTTCGACACAAAACAATAATTAACAAGAGTTGAGTCTTCTGTACTTCGTTCTTTGCATATCGCAAAACGAGTTCCGGATAAACTAATTGTTGAAATCAAAGCAAAGCTTAAGCATTTTAAATTTAGAGGCTATTGCTGATGACAACAAGACTGCGTACGAAGACTCCGTCTTGTAATAGAGAAAATATGATCAAAAAACCAACTCGCACACCTGCGAGCGCAGCTTCTAACAAAAGCTCCACCCCGCGAGCAGCAACTGCCCGCAAAACTACTCCAAACCGCGGCCCGGCGAACAGCAGGCCAGCAGGTCGTGGTCCAGCTAATCGCAGCGGTTCCCGCTCGCGATCCGGCATGCGTCCGCTGCCAACTCGTTCTCACGAAAGCAGCTTAACGCCGTTACCACAGCCGCCAAGCGGCTCTAACAGTGCCTATACCGTATCCCGCGATACTCTTCGCATCATCCCGTTGGGAGGACTCGAAGAAGTAGGTGCTAATATGATGGCTTATGAATTTGGCGATGACATTGTTATTGTCGACGCTGGTTTTTCATTTCCAGACGAAACCACGCCAGGAATCGACTACATCATTCCGGAAACTAAATATTTGGAAGATAAGAAAAAAAATATTCGCGGTATCATCATTACTCACGGGCACATGGACCACATCGGTGCCTTGCCTTATATTATGTCAAAGCTAGGCGATCCTCCGATCTATACCATGAAGCTGTCTGCCGGCATGATCAAGAAACGCTTAGAAGAATTCAACTTAGCAGACCGCACTAAAATTAACGTTGTCGGACGAGATGACATGGTTCCTCTCGGCAATTTCCGCATTCGTTTCTTTGCTGTAAACCACAACATTCCTGACTCAGTCGGTATCTCTATTGGCACGCCTATTGGACAGGTACTTCATACCGGTGACTGGAAAATTGACCATACCCCAATTAACGAAACACCAGCAGAATTCAACAAAATCGCTCAATTTGGCAGCGAAGGCGTATTAGCTTTGCTTAGTGACTCCACTAATGCCGTTAAACCAGGATATTCCGTATCCGAACGGGAGATCGGTAAAAAAATTGATCAAATCTTTTCCGAAGCCAAAGGCCGTATTATCTTTACCAGCTTCTCTTCTTTAATCCCCCGCATCCAACAGGTATTAGATATTGCAGCCAAGCATAATCGCAAGATTATTGTTACCGGCCGTTCTATTGTAAGCACGTTAGAACTAGCAATCTCTATGGGCTACTTGCGCATTCAGCCGAAGATTATCATCAAGTCTGAACAAGCCAGTCGCTACCCAGACAGCAGTATTGTTGTCCTAACCACTGGCGGACAAGGCGAAGAAAGCTCGCAGCTAGCTCGCATGTCCCGCGGCGAGCATCGCTTCATTAAAGTTAAAAAGGAAGATACAGTCGTAATTTCTGCTTCTACCATTCCTGGCAACGAACGCTCTATTGTAACTGTTATCGATAACCTTACCCGCCTTGGCGCTAACGTTATTTATAACAAAATTCTAGACATTCACACCGGTGGTCATGGTCAGCAGGAAGAACTGAAACTGATGATGCAGCTTACCAAGCCAAAATTCTTCATCCCAATTCATGGCGAACACCACATGCTTGCAGCCCACGCTAAGCTAGCGCAAAGCATTGGCATTACCGAAGACCGCTGCTTCGTTTTGGAAAATGGTTCGATTTTAACTATCGACCAAAAGGGAACAGCCAAGCTTCTTAACGAGAAAGTTCCAGCCGGATACGTATTCGTAGACGGTTTAGGAATTGGTGACGTAGGCGAAGTGGTTATCCGCGACCGCCAGGCGATGGCTCAAGACGGTATGTTCGTAATCATTGCGACTATCGACCGTCACGCTAACAAGCTCACCAGCCCGCCAGAAATTCTATCTCGCGGATTCGTATACATGAAGAACAACGAAGACTTGCTTCGCGAAGTGAAGCATGAAATCCGCAAAATTATTGAAAGCGGCAATAAAGGCAAAGGCGAGCCTAACTGGGCTAACCTCCGCCAACAGATCCGTGACGAAGTTGGAGAATATCTTTTCCAAAAGACCCAACGACGTCCAATGATTCTACCAGTTGTTATCGAAGTGTAATTACCCAATTCAAATAATTAAAACCGGCGTAAGCCGGTTTTTTTATTCCCAAAACTGCCACACCCTTGACCAGAGGAGTTTTTTACATTATACTGATATGTATTTTATTCTAAGGAGGAGCAATAAAAATACATGAAGAAGTTTATCCAATATGTAATAAACAATGCTCAGTCCCGCGCAAAGACTCGCTCTGGAATTAATTACCTGGTCATGCCGCGAGATTTTCACCCACAGGCAATGCAGATCCCCTATTTTGCAATTGCCGATCCGGCTTCGAATATTTATGCGGTTTCCGAAGATGTTCCGCCAGGGTTTAGAAGCTTTTGGGTAGAACACGAGAAAGCGTGCGCAGCCAGCGGCTATACCAAGTGCGACGAACTGACGGACAAAGAAATGTACAAAATCAGACTGCTCTTTCTGACCAAAGAGTACGAACTATATCTAAAGTTGCGGGCAGCCATGTTCGAAGCTGTGGTATTAACCCAAGCAGAAAACCCGCGATGCAAGCATTGGAAGGCCTCTCTGGAACGGCTAAGCAGAGAACTTGAAAACTCGAAACCTGGAATCCGTGTAGTGAACGGAGTGAGAGTTTAAGGATAAAATAATAAAAGCGTTACGAATTTCGTAACGCTTTTCAATTTTTGCTTACCTGCCAAACCCGTGCCGATCATTCGGCGGGAAACCCATGTGAGGAGCAACTACCGGACCGCTCGATTCGTTTATGTCCTCAACTCTTTGGGAAAATAGTTTATCGGATGCTGGGCATAAATCAGGACTTTCGCCTTGGGGATGTCTGCTAATGAGCTTAGTATCAGGGTCCACCCTAACCTTCATGCCACAGACAATGCACTCTACTATCATTATTGGTTTTCCTCCTAGACTTTTCTCTCTGACTAAAAATATTATACCAAAAGCTTGACATAGTCAACACCAGGGAATATTATACAGGCATGAATCAAATTAAGCGCCAATTTGCTAACTCTGCATGGTGGACTTTGCCTAACCGCGAAGTCTAGCTTAAGTTTGATCTAATACATATAAACTAAGCACCTTCTAGACTTTTGCGGAAGGTGTTTTTTGTTATCTTAGGAGGAAAAATGAACTACGATTTTTATCGCAAAAAGCTCGAAAGCGCGCTTAGGCAGTACGCTCAGCAGACAGGGTCCTTAGACTTCCTGCCCACTGTTTTAAATTGGCTGCCAGCCATAATCGGCCTTTGCAAAAGCAATGCGGATAATAAAAAATCCGCGTTCCGTATCGGCCAAACAATATTGGACGCAGGCGAAGTTAAAATTATTGCCCCGGCCTGCCCGGATTGGAGCAATAAGCCGGGCAGCGAAGGATTGTTAAAAGGATTAGGAGATGGCATATCCGGCTTGGCAAAGAGTCAGATCGGTTTTCTGGGAAACCTGATAAGCTTAGGCGTACCCGTTAAGGCTACTATAGTTTATCCAGACCAGGATCGCAGCGATCCCCTGCTATTAACTTACAGCGGCACCAATCAGTCAAATTTTGTAAGCAAAGTTATATCCAGCGCAAACAAAACGAGAGAGGTTGTAAAAGGCTACGGCTGGAAATCTGAGATTATGACAGCGCTGATAGCAGACCTGGAAACAAAATGCCGGGAAGAGGAATCGTTTATCCTCAACAGTCCGCAATTCGAGAATCGGCTTACAACCGAAACTCTGGCTAGGATGAGTTTTTACCAAAAAATTTATCCAAACATCACATGGGAGCAAGCTTATGCGCGCAGCATCAGAAAATCATCATACTTTCTGGTACTGGGCCGCTATGCCAAATCCCGTAATTGCTTGATCTCTGATTTCACTCCCACGGACAACCCGTGGTACAAAGAAACAGACACAGGCGTACTATACCTCAATTCTAACTAAGGAGTTTGATATACTATGAATATGAAAAAAGAAACAATCTTATCAGGCGTACAGGCAACAGGCAGAATGCATGTCGGCAACTATCTGGGGGCTTTAAAGCAATTTGTGGACATTCAGAATGAAGGTAAGCTGCAATGCTACTTCTTTGTAGCCGACCTTCATGCTCTCACAGTACCGCGCGATCCTAAAAAGCTTCGCCAGGATACTCTAGAAGTTGTGGCCGAATACATCGCAGCAGGATTAGACCCGGAGAAATCGGTCATCTTCATCCAAAACCACGTTTTGGAACACGCCGAGCTAGCCTGGATCTTTAACTGCATTGTACCGGTTGGCGAGCTGGAACGAATGACGCAATACAAAGACAAAGGCCGAAGCCAAAAGGATGCCGTAAACGCAGGACTGCTCACCTACCCTGCTTTGATGGCGGCAGACATCTTGCTGTATAAGCCAAACTTCGTACCGGTTGGCGATGACCAAGTTCAGCATATCGAACTATCCCGCACCATCGCTCGCAAATTCAACAAACAATTTGGGCAAACCTTCCCGGAACCAAAACCGTTTGTAAGAAAGCCGCTGCGAATCATGAGCCTAAAGGACCCGGCTAAGAAAATGAGCAAGACAGGCGACGATCCGATCTATATGGACGACTCACCCAACGAAATACAGGCGAAACTCAAGAAGGCTGTAACCGCCAGCGGCGGCGAAGGCGGAGCAGGCGTGGATAATCTCATCTACTTGCTAGAACAGTTCGGAGATAAAGCGGTAGCCAGCGAATTCCGAGGCGCGATAAAAGACGGCAGCATCAAGTACAGCGAGTTAAAGTCTACACTGGCCGACAGCATCGCTAACTACTTTGCGGATTTTAGAGCCAAGAAGAAAGAGCTGTTAGATGACAAGGCCAAACTGGCTCAAATTCTGGCCGACGGAGCAGCCAAAGCCCGCCAGCTGGCGGAGCAGACCATGCTCGAAGTTAAAGAAAAAACCGGACTACTTTAGTCCGGTTTTATTTATACCTAATTATCGATTTTCTAATAAGGCACGGATAACTTTTTTGGTGTCTTCTGGGCCTTTTACTTTGATATAATCGATTCCAGTCTTTAAAGCGGAATAGTCGTTACCGCCAGGGAAAATTGCGTCGCCAGTGTAGACCATGTCTTTTACTTTTACTTTGAGCTGCTTCTCCATTTGCCTTACTCCGTAGGCTTTATCGATTCCTTTCATTGTTACGTCGATAGTAGTTATGCCACCAACACGGACTTCTAAATTAGGAAGGTGCTTAGCAAGGCGTTTAGCCATTTCCATGCGCACATGATCATACTTAGAACGCCATTGCGCTTTCAGCTGTACGCCTTTCTTACCTAGTACCGTCGCTATCTCTTGCCCCAACGGCGACCAGCTCATTTGCGATTTGCGATCTTCTAGAATTTCCCCATAAACCTTTTTCGGATGCTTATAATTCATTTCTTCGTAGACATCATCAAAAGCTTTGCGAACCTGCTGCTTTTCTTTAGTAGACAGCAAGTGCGCGTAGACCTTTTTCCAGCCGCTATTGTATCTATAAAAAGCGCTGCCGCAGGTTGGGAATAAATACAAATTTTTAAGCAGCTTCGCGGGAGCCTTGAGCTCTTTTATAAACTGCCATTTAAAAATCTCATATTTCCCACCCCCGATTACTGCCATTTTGTGGCTCTTTAATAATTCCTGAATCAGCCCGGCCATTTCCGCATCCATAGGTGTCTTGGATTCGGCTAAAGTATCGTCAAGGTCGAACACAAATAATTTCTTTGGTTTAAGCTTTTTAAAATTAGTGACTTTCATAAAATTTTCTAACTTATCAAATGTGTATACGTATTATAGCAAATATAAAAAGTGCGTAATTTTACGCACTTTGCAGGCGGAGCTCGCGGGCTTGCCGCGCTTCCTGCTTGGCATCTTTAGCCATGAGCTTAAGATTATAAATCTGTCCCCGAGTGAGAACAATAGCGAAGCGGCCTTTGCGGCGAAACAGATACAAGCGTCGACGAATAATGCGAACCTTCCTAAACCATTGGGATTTTAGGAAGAATTTTTTGAGGTTTCTCATCAGCCACTTGTCAGGCTTGCGGCTAACTTTCCATAAAGAGTTTCCGATATCAATGGCCAATCGGCGCATTTTTTCTGCGTACTCGCCTTCTCCGTCTTCCACAATCCTAAAAAAATCGACAACAGGGGTGTAATTAGGGTTCAGTTTTTTGGGTATGTGCATGTCTCCTCCAAGACTTTCTTTTATTATACCATCTTAGCAATCAGAAGACGCGAGGGTTGATCCTGCATAAAAAAACCGCGTCCAGTGTTGCTGGCCTGGCGCGGTGTTTATTCTTACTGCAAGTACTGCAGCGTGTCTTCAACAGTTATGATCGTTTTTGCCTTGCGATCGGCAAGGCGAACAATTACGATTGGCGCATTGTTCTCATCCTTGGTCTTGAGAGGCAAACCCCTAACATCTGGCAACGATTTAAAAGCCGTTGCAATGTCTTCGGAGTTTATATCGTCAATGCGATGACTGTGAGCATCGATAAGATTGCTCAGAAACGCATTTCTTACAGTTGCCGGGAGATCTGCGAGCCTATATACTCGGTCTCGTTCCCTGGAACTGGATTCCTGCGAATTTGCAACTTCCTCCTTTTCAGGAAGAAAGTTTTTCTTAGGCTGCTTGTCTGCAAACCCGAGCTTCTTTCGCTTTGGATGAGTGGTCAAAATATTGGACCCGTTGGGTCCGCCGCCGTTAACTGTCATATTTTGTATGTACCTCTTTTTTGTTGGGATCGCTCAAACTGCTGAGCTAACCAGATTCTATGCCAATCGACAGAATCCGTCAAATACAGTACAATATAGCTTATGTCATTTCAAATTGGAATCGTTGGCTTGCCGAATGTAGGCAAGTCTACCCTATTTAACGCTATAACTAAATCCTCTGTCGAGGCTGCTAACTACCCTTTTGCGACTATCGATCCTAATGTCGGGGTGGTACCTGTTCCAGACGATCGCTTAGCTAAATTAGCCGAGCAAGAGAAAAGCAAAAAGATCGTGCCTACAACTATAGAATTCGTAGACATTGCCGGATTAGTGAGTGGCGCTCACAAGGGTGAAGGCTTAGGCAATCAATTTTTATCTCACATCCGAGAAGTCGACGCTATCTTAGAAGTCGCTCGACTGTTTAACGATAATGATATCATTCACGTTAATGGTTCTGTGGATGCCAAGCGCGACATCGAAACTATTGGTATCGAATTGCAGTTAGCAGATTTGCAAAATGTAGAAAAGCGCTTAGTCAGCAATGAAAAGATGGTAAAGAGCGGCGACCGCGATGCGAAAGTTAGACAGGGAGTTTTAGAAAAATACAAGGCTGCTTTAGAAGCTGGTAAAATGGCCAATACTGTTGTGCTTACAGACGAAGAAAAAAAAGCCAGCAAAGATGTTCAGCTGTTAACCACCAAGCCATTCCTGCTTGCCGCTAATTCTACTTATAACATCTCTACCAAAAAGTACGAAAGCGAAGACGGAAAGGAAATTACCGCCGACATACTGAACAACGCCGAAGCTAACACTCACTTTGGAGATGTTATTTTGGTTGATGCCAAGCTAGAAACGGAATTAGCCCAGCTAGATGATGCAGATCGAGATGAGTACTTAAAAGAGCTTGGCCTCACTGCCAGCGGCTTGGACAAGATTATTACCTCTGCTTACAAAACTTTAGGATTGATCACTTTCATCACTGCCGGAGAAATGGAAAGCAAGGCCTGGACATGCCCAGCAGGCACAAAGGCTCCTCAAGCCGCCGGCGTCATCCACACCGACTTTGAACATGGGTTCATACGCGCCGAAGTCATCCAGTGGGACAAATTGTTAGAGGCCGGCGGCTACGTTGCCGCCAAAGAAAAAGGCTGGTTGCGAGTGGAAGGCAAAGAATATGTCGTCCAAGATGGCGACGTGGTTCATTTTCGGTTCGCCAACTAGCCCTTGCCAAATTCCTCTATTTGAGCTAAAATTAAGGAAATTTTGAAGAAAACTGGTATTTTCTTTACTTGGCCTTGATGCCAACACATATAGAATAAGCCTGAGATCTCAAAAGAATAAATCATTATTAATATTCTCTATGCCGATTGGGGTATAGAGATAAGGAGCCTATCCTTATGCCGCGATACGAGTTAATGTATATTCTCGCGTCTAGCGTATCTGACGATCAGGTACCCGAAACCTCTAAACAGATTGAACAAACTGTTTCTGACTTCGGTGGTAACAATCTTAACCACGAATTGTTGGGTAAGAAAAAATTAGCTTACCAAATTGGTAAGACTCGCAACGGTCACTATGGCGTGATCAATTTCGATATGGAAGGCAAAGACTTAGCTGCTTTAGAAGCTAAGATTCGCACCCAGAAGAATACTATTATCCGCCATTTAGTTATCAATATAGATGAGCACTTGGAACGACTGGAAAAAGATCGAGTTGTTCAGTCTAAAATTAAGCGCCGCCCTCCGGAAGAAACTGTCGCAGCTCCAACTGCCGAAAGCAAACCAAAGCCAACCAAAAAGACTGCTCCAGTAAGCAACGAGCAGCTTGATGAAGAAATCGAAAAGGCTTTGAGCGAAGAAGTTCAGTAAAAGTAGAGGTTCGAATTATTATTAAATAGCCAAAGGATGACTGCGGCAGAATCTAAACTAAAAATATGGACTTAAACAAAGTAATGATCATTGGCCGCCTAACCCGTGATCCAGAATTGCGCACCACTCCAGCCGGAGCCAGCGTGTGCCAGCTAGGCTTAGCGACTAACTTCGTTTACAACAATCAACAGACTGGCCAAAAAGTAGAAAATGTCGAATACCACAACATTGTCTTATGGCGTAAGCTGGGTGAAATCGCAGCGCAGTACCTTAAAAAAGGCCAGCGCGTATACATCGAAGGCCGCCTCCAGACCCGTTCTTGGGACGACCAGCAAACTGGAAAAAAGAATTATAAGACCGAGATTATCGCCGACAACATGATCATGCTAGACGGCGGAAGCGGCGGCAATAGCAGCCAGGGAAACAATAACGCTGGAAACCCAATGGCCAGCGGTTACAACCGCCCGGCAGCCAACACAAACGACCAGTCCTTCCCTACCGAAGAACTACCTACTATTCAACAAGGCGAAGACATTAATGTCGACGACATTCCCTTTTAATCCCCTGCCGCCTATCAACCAGCGGCTCACTAATAACTAATCACTAATTATCTAATGCCAAGAGAAAATAACAACCGCCGTAACGACAAGCGCAACGACGCTCCAGTTATGAAGAAGGTTTGCTACTTTTGCTCCAACAAAATTAGCACCGTAGACTACAAAGATGCGCAGACTCTGCGACGCTTTATGTCCCCTCATGCCAAGATTATGGGCCGCAACCGCACCGGTTCTTGCCCTAAGCACCAGCGCATGATCACTACTGCTCTCAAGCGCGCACGCCACATGGCGCTGTTGCCTTTCGTAGCAGCTTAACACTCAGCCGCGCGGTTCCCGCGCGGCTATTGAATTAACATAAACACACATGGATTTAAACGACGTAAAATTAGGGGCAGTTGTGCTGTTAAACAAAGAGCCTTTCCAGGTTATCTGGTCTAACCGCATGCGCACTGCTCAACGCAAGCCAGTAATGCAAGCCAAGCTTCGCAATGTCATTACCGGCAAAGTACTGGAGTACAACTTCAAGTTTGGAGAAAAAGTCGAAGCTGCCGATGTGACCCGAGAGAACGCCAACTTTTTGTACGCCGACGCAGAAGGCACCCACTTCATGAACAACGAAACTTTCGAGACCATCGACTTTGCCAAAGAAATCACTGCCGAACAGGAACCTTTTTTAATAGAAGGTACCAAGGTTATGGTTTTGCGCTTTAACGGCAAGCCGGTATCCATAGAATTGCCAATCAAAGTCGATCTTAAAGTTGTTGAATCCCCTCCTGGGATCACTGGTAACAGCGGCGGCAATGTTACTAAGCCAATCAAATTAGAAACCGGATTAGTAGTGCAAGCTCCGATGTTCATTAAAGAAGGCGAAGTGGTTAAAATCGATACCCGAGATGGCGCTTATGTCGAACGCGTAAATTCATAATTCAGTTAAAGCAATATAAAAAACTCCTCTAAACGAGGAGTTTATTTTACTGATACTCTTTTGTGAGAAACACAGGTAAAGACCCAGATTGCAAACCCGGAAGCCGGTATGGACCAAATGAAGGTGTTCAGCAGCGGCGAATCACTGCTGCCAAACATTACGAAGCTTAGAATAATAAGGCCGGTGAGAAAAACCGAAACATAGCCATGGACTATCACAGCCCCATGCTTATTAGCCATAACCTCATTGATCTTATTGGCAATACCTACAAAACAGAGAAAGGCAAAAGCGTAAAACAGCACGTTCCATCTGGCGGCATATGCTCCGAATGCTATGAAATTCATAAGCAGCATTGAGAGGGCGAATGAAACTAAAAACTGACCTCTATACCTATAAAGATGGCCATGCCAATCCGAAGCAGTATTTAAATCTTTTTCCGAATTCATATTTCCTCCTGTAACTGTGTATTCTACAACAAGCCGGTGGTAAAGTCAAAACCTCTTAAGAATGTACCAAGAACTCTTGGAAGCGGATTAAAGCTCGTCCTTAAACTGCTTGGTGTACACATTATTTTATCTTGTTTAAATAATTACTTACGGCCATGGCTGCCTTAGCGCCTTCGCCGGCGGCAATGATGATCTGCTCGCCCCATGCGTCGTTAATGTCACCTGCAGCAAAGATTCCAGGGATATTTGTCGCCAAATCGCCATTTACCTTAATCTCATTTTTATCATTCTTATCTACGAGGTCGGCAAACTCAACGCTCGGCTCGTAGCCTATTTCTATAAAAACCCCATCTACTGCTAGCTCTTCTTCATCTTTTCCGTAAGTGGCAATGCCAATGGCCTTTACTTTCTTGTCGCCCACAATCTTTGTAACTTTAGTATTCTGATATAACTTCACATTCGGCATGTTCAAAATTCTATCCTTTAAAGCCTCTTCTCCGCTAAAATCTTCATTGATATTCATTACAAACACTTGCTTGGCAACTTTTGAAAGAGCGTAAATAGCATCCATGGCGGAATTTCCCGCTCCTACCACAGCCACCCTTTTATCCTTATATAAAGGAGCGTCACAAGTAGCGCATACAGCCACTCCCTTACCAAACAATTCCTTCTCCCCCGGTACACCCAAGTGCTTAGGCTCCTTTCCTGCGGCGATGATTATAGTTTTTGCATAATAAACATTGCCAAATTTATCGGTGACATTAAAGCTGGTGATATTCTTTTCTATATGAACCACTTCCGTATCGAGCTTGATCTCCAAATCATCTTTTAAGCTCTCCATATGCTTTTCAAATTTTAAAGTCAAATCGGCCCCGGCGATCACTGAGAAGCCACTATAGTTTTCTACATCCGCACTCCAAACCATCTGCCCGCCGATATTTTTTGAAATCACCAACGTTTTTAATTTTCGACGCGCCGTGTAGATCGCTGCTGTCATTCCAGCCGGGCCGGCGCCGATGATTATAGTGTCATACATAGGGTAATTATATCATGGGGTTGATTTATTTGCTTATATAAGCTATTATTTCTGAACCTACAAGGAGGCCCAATGAATCATAAAACCGAGGACACCCAGGGTAAAAATCAGAGAACCAGTGAGCAAACAAAGCACGACGAAGAAGTCGCTATCGCTGACCAAGCCATGAAGCAGTCTACCTGCGGAACCATCCAGCAGCGAACGGCATTTAAAGCCAGAGGGGGCTTTAGAAGGTCGAAGAGATTCTATAATGGCGGCATTATTTAGCCATGACCGTCATCAATATAATAAAGCGCACAAGCAGTTGCTTGTGCGCTTCTTTTTTTACATCTTTTCTATGATCCTCTGACTAGCCACAATATAAGCCGCGGTTCGCATAGTGGTCGAGTACTTTTCTTGCGCTTCTCTCACAGCCTTGAACGCAGCAACTATATGTTCATCCAGCTTTTTAAGGACATCGTCCTTGCTCCATTTCTCATTGTTCTGGTTTTGATACCATTCAAAATAGCTCACGCATACCCCTCCGCTGTTTGCCAAGATGTCAGGAACCACGGCAACGCCATTCTTTGCAAAAATTTCATCTGCTTCCGGAGTAGTTGGGCCATTGGCCATTTCCAAAATAAATTTAGCTCTTACCTTTTCTGCATTATCAGCGGTTAACACATTTTCTAATGCTGCAGGAACTAACACATCCACATCTAATTCTAGCAATTGCTCATTAGTAATTTCTGTTGTACCCTCTAAGCCAGCCAAGCTACCATTGCTCTTTTTATGCGCTTCGGCTGCACCAACATCAATCCCATCTTCGCTGTACACACCGCCTTTACTGTCGGACAGAGCCACAATCTTAAACCCGTGTTCTTTGACATATTCAGCCAAATAAGTTGCGACGTTTCCAAATCCTTGAATCGCAATTGTTTTGCGGCCACTATCTTCCGTGGCGCCGGCGACTAATCCGGCTTTCAACGCCTCACGCAGCACGTAACCACCACCAAAACCAGTTGCCTCTGTACGGCCCTCGCTGCCGCCATTTTCCACTGCCTTGCCAGTGATAACACCCGGAGCGCTGGTGCCTGTGATCTTTTCAAACTCATCTCGCATCCATGCCATAATCTGGCCGTTAGTATTTACGTCAGGTGCAGGCACGTCCACCTCCGGACCGAAATTACGCCACATTTGCTTCATATAGCCGCGAGACAAGCGCTCCAATTCGGCTTCGGAAAGTTCTTTGGGATTAACAATAATACCGCCTTTGCCGCCACCAAAAGGCACGTCGATAACTGCATTTTTAAATGTCATCCAAAAACTTAAGGCGCGTACCTCATCTAAATTTACATCCTGATGATAACGAATGCCGCCTTTATATGCACCGCGCGCATTGTTGTGCTGACTGCGAAAACCGGTAAAGATGCGCTGAGAGCCGTCATCCATCTGTACAGGAATACTGACTTCTATATAACGGTCCGGACTGTTAAGCTGATCAACCTTTTTTAAGTCGAGACCGGCAACTTTAGCGGCTTGCGCCAATTGAGCTTTAGCTGATTCGAATGGATTGTTTGTCATATATTTATTCTCCTAAAGTTTCGGTTAAGTATTTTTCTGCATCCAGTGCAGCTTTACAGCCTTCTCCTGCGCTACTGACCGCCTGGCGATAACGGTGATCGTGCACATCGCCAGCCACGAACACTCCAGGAATATTAGTTTCGGTAAAACGCTTTTGCGCAATATAGCCTTTATCGTCCAGCTCTACGCCAGCATCTTTAAAAACAGTAACCGCCGGCGCATGACCAATAGCCACAAAGTAACCCTGTGCTTCTATAGTGCGCTCTTCGCCGGTGTTATTATCTTTTACCACTATGCCGGTCATAGAATCTTCACCTAAAATATCTACTACTGTTACATTGGTAATAAAACTAATCTTCTCATTCTCTTGTGCACGCTTAAGCATGATCTTCGATGCTTTAAATTCGTCACGGCGGTGAATAATAGTCACGCTCTTGGCAAACTTGGTTAAGAAAGTAGCTTCTTCCATAGCACTATCGCCGCCGCCAATAACTACAACATCCAATCCTTTAAAGAAGAAGCCGTCGCAGGTTGCGCACGCAGTGACCCCATGGCCGCGGAGCCGGCTTTCGTTTTCCAACCCCAGCCATTTAACTTCTGCACCGGTAGCAATAATAACGCTGTGAGTTTGGTACTCATTTTGTTCGGTTTTAACTTTGTAAGGCTTGGAAGAAAAATCCACGCTAGTAACGCTTTCCTGAATAACTTTTGTGCCAAACCTTTCGGCTTGCTTAGTCATTTTGTCCATCAATTCTGGGCCCTGAATACCCTCCGGAAAACCAGGGAAGTTTTCGACGTCTGTGGTAATAGTTAACTGCCCGCCAGGCTGGCTGCCTGCAAATAATAGTGGTTGGAGCTCTGCCCGACCAGCATATAATCCTGCTGTTAAACCGGCTGGACCGGAGCCGATGATAATAACTTTGTGTGTTTCGTTCATACTTACCTTTCTTTTTATCTGCTGAAGCGGATATCCAGCTTACGCAAGCTTCTCTACAGCAGTTATGATTGTTACTTCTTCGAATAAATCTTTAATAGCTCTTTTACGGCTTCCTTGCGGCGCGCAGCGCTTTTGCTCGCTACGGCATCCAAAGCGCACTCCCCTAAATATCCTTCCAAGATGAGTTCGTTAACTTTGCGGAGCGCTTCGATAACCGCGTGGTTTTGATTGATAATATCCATGCAGTAATTGTCTTTTTCGACCATTTTGGCCACGGCGCCTAAGTGACCCTGAGCAGTTTTGATGCGCTTAATAATATTGATTTGTGCATCGGTAATTGATTTTGCCATATATATTGATTATTATAACCCCCCATGGGGGGGTACTTATTTATACTATCCCCTCATCACTAGCATGTCAAATGTTTATTCTCTCCCACCCCAAACACCCTTGACAAAACCCTTATTTAGGAGTATACCGTAGCGTCCGGAGCGTTCCGAATGCCAAAGAGGCATTAGAACAACCGGAAAATTAACGGAGGAATCCTGCGGATATATCGCAGGTAGAAAGGATGCTATGTTCATCTCTTCAAAAGTATTGCGCAAATTACGGCACAATACTAAGAGCTACGCCCATCATTTTGTCGGGGCGGTCATCGTGATCGCCCATGCATCAGAGATCGGAAGAGTAGCCAGCCACCTTAAATGGCAGCATGTATTGCTAGCCCTGGTGGTATTCGGAGCCTGGTTCGCCACCAAGTCGCACGGCCATGAAAACGAAGAGTTAGCATAGCCGCCGAATATTAAAACTGCCCACTAAACATAGTGAGCAGTTTTCTTTTTTATTGCTGTTTTTTTGTTATTTTAAATCAATTTTGGCTATCGTTAGAGCTTGAAAAAATTCCAGGTTTATGTTAAAATTTGAAAGTTAAATTCGTTTCCATAACATTATGGCGCTATCGTCTAGTGGTTAGGACAGGCGGTTTTCATCCGCCAAACCGGGGTTCAATTCCCCGTAGCGCTACCACTAACAACCTCATTCCCTGAATGGGGTTTTTAGTTTGGTTTTAAAAGTGAAAACTTCCTTCCCAGCTGTTATACTCAAAATACAAATCCGCTTATATTTAATTTATAACTGAATGCTATGAAAAAATTCATAAAGACCATGAAAAATTTATTCCAATATGCGGCGAGTGCTTTGACTGCTTACCGTTGGTGGCAAGTTGCGTTTTTTATCATCGGCGTCGTGAGCGTACTAAGCATTATCGGGGCGTTGTTCTTTGCCAAGGGTTCTAGTCCAAAATACCATTACACCAACGGCCCGGTACCAGCTGTAGATTCCTTAGACTTCCCTATCAATCTGGCTCACACGGTTAATGCCGGCTTAGAAGAAGGTGGCTCTGTGGAAATTTTGAATAACGGAGACGGCTTCTATCCGGCGCTGTTAGATAGCTTCCGGGATGCTAAGAAGACCATCAATTTTTCTGTATACATTTGGGAAGACGGCGAAGCCAGCGACATGATCCTGCCAGTATTACTAGAAAAGCAAAAACAGGGAGTGCAGGTACGGGTCCTGCTAGACGGATTAGGCAGCAAAAACGCGCCTGATGATCTCTTCGAAGAGCTAAAAGCATCCGGCGCTAAAGTGGAGAGCTACCGAACGGCGACTTTCGGCAAACTTACCCGCTACCATCGCCGAAACCATAGGCGTTCGATAGTGATAGATGGAAAAGTCGGCTTCACGGGCGGCATGGCCGTGTCCGACTCGTGGCTGGGAAATGCCCAAAGCCCGAAGCACTGGAGAGATATGATGTTTAAAGTTAGCGGCCCTATGGCTCGCAGCCTGCAGGACGCCTTCGTCGACCATTGGGCCAGCTCCTCTGGGGAAATTTTGCTAGGAGAAGATATTTATCCGACTGCTTTCGAACAACCAGGTTCAGAAATTAAGTTCGTGCATATTGCCAGCTCCCCCGCTGACGATTCCCAACCCATGCCTAAATTCCTGCTCCTGCCCATGCTCGCGGCAAAAGAAAAATTATATATAGCCACGCCTTATTTTGTCGGCGATACCGACCTGATGGAAGTTCTTAGGCATAAGGCGCACAACGGTGTCGACGTCCGATTAATGCTGCCCGGTAAAAACATCGACAATAAAATGGTGCGCTGGGGAGCGCAAAACTACTACCAGGACTTGCTGGAAGCCGGAGTTAAAGTTTACGAATACCAGCCTACCTTCCTTCACAGCAAGTTTTTTGTAGTAGACGACAAAATGTCTGTAATCGGCTCTCCTAATTTAAACTCGCGCTCTCGCCGACTGGATGAAGAAAACGCCATGGCTATATTCGATGCCGGTCTCGCTCAGCAGCTTTCTGATATTTTTGTCAAAGACCTGGAACTTTCGCAAGAGCAAAATTACGATCAATGGAAAAAGCGCAATCCGTTAATTAGATTTTTGCAACTCACTTCGCGCATTATTAGCCAACAGTCTTAGCTGATCGCTAAAAATCTCTAAGTATATTTAAGGCCTGAGATCGAGAAAGGTTTGCGGCCTGCCACTCGGAGCTGCCACTAGATAACCCAGCTTTATGGTTCAGTATGGAATTCCTTAGCACTTCCTTTTCTTCTCCATGGAGCCTGTCGTACAGTTCCAACTTATAAGGCAGAGCATCAACAGAAAGCTCTTCTGTATAAAGAACATCAACCTTGCCGGTTTTTTCATAATGCTTAATATTAGACTTCATTATGAACCCGTCAGGATTGATAATATTTATTACAGCCAGAAAACCAGCGAAGGTTAGCAATGCACCGAAAGAAAAAAATTGCTCACGCTTGGACCTGACAAATTTTACAGCAAGCAATACAAATAGCACCAACAGCAGAGCAATAAAGCTCGCCACATAAAAACGTTGGGTAGTAATGCCATAAGCATCTATATATAGCGACAGACGCTTAAACGCGGAAACTATAATAATCACCACCTCACCGATCAATATAAGAGCCGGGACCAAAAAACGGCTATGTCGCTTTCGCTCGCTGCCAGAATATTTTTCTGCCGCAAACAACACAACCAAGGATATGATAGATACGGCCAGTAACTCCCAAAAACCCCGTCGGGCATATTCCGCGTAAGTAAACCCCGCGTTGATGATATTAGCTTCTCCCCCAAATAAGTAGGTAACCTGAAAGCCGATAAATACTATAAACAAAGTAGCAATAAGGCCGAGAAAGACCATTACTTCGACCGCCTTGCCTTCTTTAGCCGCACTATCTGCTGGCTGCGCAATAGGGCTGGCCTGAGGCTTAGGGAAAAAAATAAAAGACAAATAGCTCAAACCGGCTATGAAAGCAAAACCCAACAAAGCCAGGTACTGCATAGTCACCTCTTCTACCTGGATATCAATTACGCTGTTAAGAAATTGGGAAAAAGCCAAATCCGCATTAGAAAATAGCAGGGCAAATACAATCAAAACTGGCACAGCCATGATTATGCCTTTAAGTACCCGGATCCAAACGTCGCGGTGCTTTACATTGCTGCGCACTTGGCTGATAAAGGAGATGGAAGCAAACATTCTAGCCAACATCCTAAATGGCACCAACATAGCTAGTACTACATAATCGCGCAGCTTCATCATGAAAGCCGGTACGCCAACTAAGTGATATGCAAGCACCATCAGCAGGCCAAACACAGTTACTATGTTTAGGAATGCCAGAAAACCGTTCGCTCTTACGGCCGGCATTAATGAAAAGAGCCCAATCAACGCAATCAGCCACCAGCTGTTTTGCAGAGCATCCTTAGCTACGAGCTGCTGGCTGCGGCCGAACACAAATACCACCCCAAGCAAGACTGCCACAAAAATAAACACCGAAATTCCCACTTGGTTGTAAAAAAACAAAAAGTTAAAGACTATGGCCAGGCCGAGGCTGGCCAGTAAGGTGTATAGAGTTTTCGATAGCGTAAAATTCATAATTATTGGTTAATTATTTTTTAGTTTTATATTCTAAAATGTCTCCAGGCTGGCAATCCAGAGCCTTGCAGATCGCTTCCAGAGTAGAAAATCGAATTGCTCTAGCCTTGCCATTCTTTAAAATAGAAAGATTTGCCATCGTAATCCCCACTTTTTCGGTAAGCTCTGTAACGCTCATCTTTCTTTTAGCCAGCATGACATCGATGTTGATAATAATTCCCATATTTCTCCTTAAACAGTTAGATCATTTTCTGCTTTGATATCGATCACATTCTTAAGCAAAGTTTTTAACAATGCCGCAAACACGGCGATCACGAGTGGAGCACAGCTAAATGCGGTCCACATTAAAACCATACCAGGAGAATCATCCGCATCCGCTGCTTTAAACACCCATGGCAAGCATGCTAAATACAATACGGTCATTACGATGGCATAAATTTTAATCTTACCCAGGGCTGCCACAGAATTATTGGAAAAGGCAGTATTTTTATCGATGAAACCTAACAATCTCATTCCTTCTAATAAGGCCATAAAAAACGGGATGGCTGTTAGATAAATCAGAATCCAAAACGGCACGTATTCATTCGTGCGTTCGCCCGTTATAAAGGCGATAGGTATAGCGACCCCAATCACCCCCAGAGCCACTAAGCCCATAAAAATGATAACCAGCTTAAGAAACAAAGTTGAACCCTTCTTCATAAGTATCCGAATAAAAAAATTAATTTTGAATAAACTTAGTAAACATGTAATTAACCGATATTAGTATAAATGCCTATTTATCGTTTGTCAATATATATTTATTGTTATTCCCTAACAGGATATTCCAGTTACTTTTACGTCCTGCCCAATAGATAGTAACCTGCGTGATAATTAATACTCCTTACAAAGTAGATTGAAAAAAATACCCTGCTCAGCTACAATACTTTAGTCGAAAAATTAATATCCAATTAAGTCGGAGGGAAAATTTAATATTTATGTTGCAAAACATTCTGAATCTGCCGAACTTCAATTTGCCCAAACTGCGCGTTAAGTTCATCGCTTTTATGGGACTTATAATTTTGGCACTATCCCCTGTTGTGCAAGCTGCCGGAGGCGGGAGTGAAGGCGGAGCCCACGGAGCTGTAATGACTTTGTTATGGCTGGCAGTAATCTTGATAGCAGCGAAGCTGGCAAGCTTAGTAGAACGGTTCGGGCAGTCGGCAGTATTAGGAGAACTGATCATCGGTATCGTCTTGGGAAATTTAGCGCTGGTGGGAATCCATCTGTTTGATCCGATCAAAACGGACACCTTTCTTCCATTCCTAGCGGAGCTTGGTGTAATCATCTTGCTGTTTCAGGTTGGGTTAGAATCTAACATTTCTGAGATGCGTAAAGTAGGATGGCGCGCTTTTTTAGTTGCTATCGTTGGAGTCGTAGCCCCGTTCGTTTTAGGAACCTGGGTGGTCGGCCCATGGCTGTTGCCAGGTCTCGAGAATAACACTTACCTCTTTTTAGGAGCAGCTCTCACAGCAACTTCCGTAGGTATTACCGCACGGGTCTTTAAGGATATGGGCAAGCTTAACACCTCAGAAGCAAAGATTGTTTTAGGTGCGGCTGTGATCGACGATGTTATTGGATTAATCATCCTGGCAGTAGTCTCTGCATTGGTGTCATCCGGTAGTGTGAGTTTAGCCACGGTGGCTATTATATTTGGAAAGTCTCTCGCTTTCCTGGTTGGAGCAATAGTGGTCGGACAGTTGATAGCTCCATATATAGGAAAGTTCATGTCCAAGATCCATACCGGAATTGGCATGAAGTTTACTATCGCCATAAGTTTTGCTTTGGTATTTGCCGCGCTGGCCGGACTAATCGGTCTGGCTCCAATTGTGGGAGCCTTTGCCGCCGGTCTGGTATTGGACCCGGTCCATTTTGACTATTTCTCCAAGCCAGCTGCAGCGGCCGACCTTGCCAAGTATGCGGAATCTTCCAGCGATGACAGTCATAAAGAAAAGTTGTTAGCTAAAGCCAAGCATCACAGCGACAAGCATATCGAAGAGCTGATAGAGCCGGTTGCAGTGTTCCTAGTTCCTGTGTTTTTCGTGATGACAGGTATGAGCGTAAACTTGGAAACCCTATTTGATCCTAAGATCCTGCTAGCAGGGCTAGGCATTACCATTGCGGCTTTTGCCGGAAAGATTATCGCCGGTGCAGTTGCCGGCAAGGTGAGTAAATCTTTGGTCGGATTCGGAATGGTGCCTCGAGGCGAGGTAGGACTGATCTTTGCCACCATCGGCAAACAGCTGGGCGTGGTTCCAGATACCGTATTCTCTGTAATCCTGATCATGGTTATCCTTACCACCCTGCTCACGCCGCCGATCTTGTCTTATATGCTCAAAGACAAGCCGAATAATCCAGAACCTGTGCCTGCAACGTAAACATAATAAAAACCGCACTGTACATGGTGCGGTTTATTTCATATCAACCTAAATCGAAAGCGCCTTTCGACGGTTTGCGAAGCTCCTCTTTAAACAACTTTGAATTAACAGGGGCATACCCGTAACGGCCTCTTCTCCAACCAGGATTCGTTTTCGAATTCAGAAGATCGGGCCCTGATTTGGTTATGCTGTTGTTCCAAAGGTGTACCTAGCTTTTCCCAATTAAGTAATTCCTTTCTTGGACAAAATGCTTTGGGTTCGCCATTTGCAGTAATCAAAATCACGTCGCGGTATTCAAAAAACTCTAGAACCCCGCAATACTGCTGGAGAAAAAATCTATACGCCTTATCTGGCATCTTGGCTCGTTGCATTTTCCTAAAGAAAGTCGGCTAAATAAATCGAACCTTTTTCTTTACCCAACTTTTCCGAATTTTGCCTGAACACAGCTTCTAAGTAAGCTCCCAATAAGCCGCTGTTCTCACACTCCCAGAAAGCTTCCTGTTCCAATCGCTTAATTTTTCTCTCCCTCTTTGCAGATAACTCTTGTTCTTCTTGGATGTCTATATCTTTATTCCCCCTCCGAAATTGTTTAAATCTGGCTTATTGCATTACAGGAACTTTTTGCAACTCCGCCATGGCGCTCATTAATCGGGTTAACCCTATGCCGCCACCAAATCGCGGGAAGAAATCAAGAGATAAAAATTCTTCCAGTTCCTTCTCTACCCTCTCTTTTCCAAATAAATCATAAAGCTTGCCGGCATAGTCGCCTTCGCTGATTGTATGGAATAATTCGCGCATTTCTTCTGGGTTAGTGCTACGTTCGGCACTGCCTATAGTTTCCTGACCATTAATTATCACATCAATCTTGTTGGCATAATCACCATCTTTCTTCATATTCCAAAAGGGTGAAGTATGCTGCGGGAAACGTTCGAGGAAGACGACATTGCCAAAGTCGATCTTCATATTATTTTCATGCGCGCTCATTAAGTCTGAGGTCCCGTAAAAATTAGCCATAGCGTCATACGTTTTATGAACGAAGGTGCCCGGCAAACCAAATCCTAAGTGCACCAACATGTCTTCTTCCAGCTTGCGCAAATCATCTATAGACCCGCGCGACTCGAACTCAAACATCGGAAACAAAATTTTATGCCGTCCAGGGATCGGATTCGGTTCGTTGCGGTAACTGGTAGAGACACAAAAAACGCCGGGCAATTCCGGCTTTGTTAACAACTCATATTCAAGCCACATCTGGCCAGTCTGCGGCAATGGCCACAATTCCCCACCATAGTTAAAGGTGGCAATAGTCGAGGGATCTTCGCAGGCCGCCAAAATGCTCAAGCGGTCCTGAGTATGGACCTCGGTATATCCCCGCTGCAAAAAGAACTGGCGCAGCTTGGTTACTACCTGGCTATAGAGGACGGAATCTTCGGCTCCTCGATAGTTATTAATCATATGCTTTCTTTCTCCGAACTGTCGGTCGCCGCCAGACATAATAACTATGTGCCGGATTAAAAACTAACAGTTCGTTACTTATAAAAAAACTTCCCAAACGGGAAGTTAGAAACTAAATATTACTCGCGGAGACAATTGCTGCCCCGCTCGTGGAATGCGGTTGAAGTTGTTTATGTGACTACGCATTTTTATAAAGATACCATCAGCCTAAGCACCGCGCAAGTGGATAAGTGAAAGCCGCCCGTCTGGGCGGCTTTGTTTCGAGCCATCAGTGGCTTTCTAGAAACGGATCACCATGCATATCATACCATGCATATGAACTCTCTTACAAGAGTGGCGGACTGGACGGGAGTTGCACCCGCTACGAAAGGGTGGTGATCCATTTCTACCACTACTGGCCCAGCCCACGTAAAGTAATATTTACACAAGTGTGTTCAAGATGGCTTTAATAAGTACTCGACTTTTGGTAAAGAAAAAACACTTTCTGTCAAAGGTATTCTTGAGATCAGAAAATAATTATTTTGTAATTTGTTTTTTAAATAGATAGGCAGCCAAAGGAATAGCCACTACTATAATTCCCACGCACCAAATAACTGCAAGCGTGGCGTGATTCCCGATCGGAGTGCCAATCATCAATGCGCGAATCGCTTCGATTACATGAGTCACAGGCTGGTTCTGGGCAAACACGCGAATACCCTTGGCCATAGTTTCTGTTGGCGCAAATGCAGCGCTGGCGAATGTTAGCGGAAAAACTAGGAAGAACCCCATCCACTGCACAGCCTCTACGGTCTTAGCAATCAACCCTAAGATGGCAGACACCCACGATACGGCAAAGGTAAACAACAAGACTATCAGTGTAATCAAGATCCATTCCTTAACACCGGCGTTCGGCCGAAACCCAACCACCATCGCCACGCCTATCAAAATTAGAGAAGACAATACGTTGCGCACCAAGTCACCGACTACGTGGCCGACCAATACAGCCCAGCTGGCAATCGGAAAAGACTTAAGCCGGTCAATAACACCCTTCTGCATGTCAATTGCCACAGAAAAAGACGTAGTCAATGCGCCGAAAGCTGCCATTTGCACCAAGATACCAGCCACTAAAAAGTTTACGTAACTGGTACTGCCGGTGTTAATCGCCCCGCCAAACACATAGCGGAATAGGAGCATAAACATAATCGGCTGGACAATCAAGCCGATCAATTGATCCGGGCTCTTAAAGATCAGCTTTAAGCTGCGTAAGATGAAAACCCAGGCGTCATTTAAGACGCCTCCAACAGCAGAGTGCTTCTGCGGCTTAATAGTTCCTACAAAAGCTGTGTCTTGTAGTGTCTCCAAGTGTTCGTGTGATTGTGTCATGTTATTTAGCTCCTTTCTGTGTTGCGCTCCCGGCAGAACCCGTATCTTCTTCGCTTTCTTCTCCAGGCATTTCGGCATGATGCCCTGTTAATTGCATAAATACATCGTCCAGGGTCGGCTTATGAAGCGATAACGAGTCGATCGACACATTATTGCTCTGCAATAGCTGCAAGATTTTGGAAATTTCACCCACACCATCACTCACGGCTACACTCACGCTGTGATTCTTCTCGTTCTTTTGCAAACTGTAACCATTCATCACATCCGCAGTTTTGTTAAAATCCTCTGGAGTCTTTAAGACAAGCTCTAAGCGCTCAGTCCCAACACTTTTCTTGAGCTCATCCGCCGTTCCTTCGGCAATGACTTTACCACCGTCGATTACGGCAATTTTATCTGCCAACTGATCGGCTTCCTCAAGATACTGTGTGGTAAGCAAAATGGTTACATCAGCTTCTACCAGCTTTTTTATCACATCCCACATCGCCAAACGGCTGCGCGGGTCGAGTCCAGTAGTTGGTTCGTCCAAATAAATAATCGGTGGGGTTGGAATTAAGCTTACAGCCAAGTCCAAACGACGCTTCATACCGCCAGAATAAGTTTTTACTGCTCGTTCTGCTGCGTCCACTAGATCAAATTGCTCCAATAACTGCTGGGCACGCTTCTTGGCGTCTTCCTTACTGAGCTTAAACAAACGTCCCATCATAATTAAATTTTCGCGGCCAGACAAAAATTCGTCCAGTGCAGCATACTGGCTGGTCAAACCGATGCTTTCACGTACCCTGGAGCTGTCCTTATCTACGTCGTAACCGTTCACCTTAACATTGCCGCCATCCTTGCTCAGCAAGGTCGAAAGGATTCTAACGATAGTAGTTTTTCCGGCACCATTCGGGCCAAGCAGAGCCAGCATAGTGCCCTTTTCTACTGCCAAGTTAACTCCTTTAAGAACCTCCACGTCTTTATAAGATTTGGTTAAGTTCTCTATAACTATTGCATTCTCTTTTTCCATTCTGGGATAATAACTTAATGATTTTAGAATTATAACCAAAAAACCCCTACAAGGCTAGGGGTTTAGGCGGCGCCAATACAGCTTCAGGATCAGTTTTCCATTCGTCGTTAACATCGGCGTACAGCTCTAACTCGTTACCGTCTGGATCCATTATATACAAACTGTGAGTAACATGGTGATCGGTAGCCCCGATTATCTGCACACCCTTAGCAACTAATTCCCGGTAGGCATCCTTTATATCCTGAGGCGAATCGCCTATCTTAAACCCGATATGATAAAGCCCAGGCTCAACTCCTTTAGCACGCACCTCACCGCCAACTTCGATTAATAGCATTTCATGGTGAGTCCTGCCTCCGGAAAAAATCGCCATCCCAGTACGACGCGCAATCTGACGGAAACCCAATATATCTTTATAAAAACTGGCTGACCGTTCTAAATCTGTAACATACAACACAACATGGCCTAATTCATGTATTTTCATAACATTGCTTAAATTAATATTTAGCTAATAGTCTTCAGTACTTCGGACATTTGCGCAAGATCCTTTTCATTCTGACCCGACAGCAGATCCTCACATTTTAAGCTGGTCCACTTTATAGTGTCTTCGAATAGTTCTTTTCCGGCAGTAGTGAGGCTAGTGTACCCGACTCGCGCATCATGCTCGCCGCTCTCGCGCTTAACTACACCGATCTTTTCTAACGGTATGAGTATACGGGTTACAGCGGAGGCAGTTAGGCCCACCTGTTCGGCCAAATCTACGCGACGAATTTTTCCACCGTCCGCCTGGCTGATTGCATTTAACACCACCAAATCACCAAAACCCAATCCCTGTCCGTGCAATTTTCTGGAAATAATTGCCTGTGCTTTGGATAAATTCATTAAAAACTCCAATTTATTGCTCAACTTCTTCATATATTTGATAATTACTTGACTAGTAAAGTATATATCAAGTAATTCTCTCTGTCAACTGTTACTTTTTCCGCCAGCAAGCGTTACCATATGTATAGAGTAATTAATTATTTTAGACATGAGCAAATACAGCGTCCTTCTTATACTCATTATCCTGGGGGCAATCGGCTCCGGAGTATACTTATATAACTCCACCAAACCGCAAGCGGAGCCTGTATATGAGGACAGCAACACTATTCCACTTACCGAACCAACGGAACAACCCCAGGCGCCGGCCATCCCCCGCTCCGACTATGCTTTTGATACCGAAAACCGAAACTCCCTCTATATTAAAGATCAGACATCAGCAGACGTGACTAGATTCGGGTTGCAAATAGAGGGAGCATTTTTTGAAAAGAGCGGTTTCATCATTCTTTCCGATGTCAAAAATGACGAACCTAATAATGTCCTGTCCGAAGTATTAGGCATAATTGATCCAGGCCGCTACTACGAAAACATTGTTGACACAACTGCCTTCAAAAAGGGAACTTACTTCGGCCAGCTATACGAAGACGATGGCGACCGCATCTTCGATAAAACTAAAGACAAAATTTTGCCATTATACAGCCAGACTTGCAAATGCTATGACGAAAAGTTCGTGGTTCAATTCACTGTACAATAATAAAAACCGAGAATATTTTCTCGGTTTTGTTATTTAGTCAGCTTTTCCAAATTGGCAAAAATGGTAATAAACCTATTATCATTCGGGTCAACGGATGGATCAGCCCAAACAGACCCGCTGAGATCATTAAATCTCAAAAGCAGTTCGTTGGGAGACTGGTTTTCATCTAGCAGACACCGCAGACTGCGGCTAAATACAGTCTTGCTAAATGTCGCCTTGCCTACCCGCAATGTCGCATAACTGCCCGATGCTTTTGCTAGCCCAGTGATGATACTAGGCATAAGCAATACTCTTTTTGCAGCCCCGTGGATAGTTTCGTATTCACAAAGCTTCATCAAAATGTTCTGCTGAAAACCGTAGAGCGAAACTAAAACCACCTTAAGTTTAATGCTCTCCAAATTTCTCGGGGCGGAATAATACCCATCTGGTATATTCTGAAAATCATACTTAATCTTCTCAATCTGGCTCATAATAACATCTTTGATACCAGAATCATTCGAATTAAGGCGTTGATAGACAGCAACAACCTCTGGGTTGGCATCTAGGTCGCTGAGAATATTCTGCTTTTGCCCAACCTCCGCTTTAAGATTTAGCAATTTATCTTCCAGCCTGGTTATTTCTTCCAAAATCATCTGACGATTTTGCATTGCGCCTGCTACCAGCTGCTGAGACGAACTCTGGGCAGTGGATATAATGGCGCTGCTTTCCTTTCGTGTTTTAGAAAGGATCGAATCCGCCTTCTCTGTAGCATTAGCAATAATATCTGTAGATTTTTCGGATGCTGTATTGATTATACCGGCTGCCTGAGCCCTTGAGGCTGCATTATCGAGCTCTAAGCGGGAGTTTTCAGTTTTTAAAGCTTCGTTTATAGCTGCCAGGGCTTCGTTCTGCTCGATGAGTTCGGTGCGGGTCTTTTCGCCTGTCTCACGAATAGCGTCTATGACCCTAACCCACATGCTAGAATTGCGCCGCTTGGCTTGCTGCTCCATCTGCAGTCGGATTGATGAACTTACAGAGCCGTCCGGGATCATTCTGTAGCCATGAGAGATGAGCCACGATTCTACGATCAGCTTCATCACAAATTGAAGAACGGGATCTGAGTTTTCCGCTTCGGTCATTTCTGAACGAAGCTTAATCGAAGCTTCGTTCGCTCCGTCACGAACTATTTCCTGGATGATTTCTATGCGCAGCTGTCGGAGATAGCTTTGCGGTATTGTAGCCGGATCAAAACCGACAAACTGGCCGTTGCTTGTTGCCAAGGTTAGTGCAGACATTTATATTTCCTCCTAAATTTTTACCTTATATAATAGAGGAATTATCAGTTTGAGTCAATGCTAATGATATAATGAATAAAATGCTTTCTAATCACTCCCCTTGGATTCATCAATTAAACAGGCAACGGCCAATAGCTCTGCTCGAAAGCGACCATCACACTGATGTCGCGATTATCGGCGGAGGCATAGCCGGCACAGCAACTGCTTACTACGCACTAAAAAATACAGACAAACAAATAATTTTAGTTGAAGCTGATAAGATTGCCCACGGCGCCACTGGACACAACGGCGGTTTTTTAGCTAGTTATTTTGAACGCAGTTTTTCGGGTTTGGTTGCAGAATTTGGATTGAAACAAGCGGCCAGCGGCCAACAGGCAATGGAATCCAGCTGGACTCTACTAGACGAGATTCGCCAGGAAGCCAACCTACAAACGCCGATGTGGCAATTTACCGGCTACGCTGCTTGCGTAACCATGGAAGAGGTTCTGGTTCATTTAGAAAATAATGCACTCAAACTTAAAGCAGGCTTATCTTCTTTACCGATGATGATTTCCGAAGAGGCTCCAGGATTGCCCGATATTCCCGAGATTTACAAGGACCTTTATTCTATTCTTCCCAAGCAGGATATTTTAAATCTGCTCGAAACCGAGAACGAAGATTACATCGCCATCCTCCCCGAACGAAAAGGCTGCATGAACAGCGCTGTATTTTGCGAAGAACTTATTGGCTACCTGCTCGCTGCATACCCCGACAGATTTACCTTGGCCGAAAATACCAAAGTTCGACGATTAGTTTTAAAAGAGAACCACGGCGTACTAGATGTAGGCAAGGGAAAAAAGATCAGTGCCAAACAGATCGTTCTCTGCACGAACGGCTTCGAAAATATAAATATAGTGAACACTGCTGGCCCTTCGGTAAATGAAAAATTCCACCATTTAGTTCGCGGAATAGTCGGCTATATGGCAGGATACACGGAAGAAATGAGCAAACCGCCTGTAGAAATTAGCTACCTCCCTAAAAAATCCGTTCATGGCAAAGATATTTTTGATGAAGAACCATACTTTTATCTCACCCGACGGCCGTATAACGAAGAGCCTCATACCAAACATAATTTAATCTGCGTGGGCGGACCGGAAGCATTAATGGATGATACTAATAATTACAATCCAGAACACGTTTACCCAGACGAGGCTAAAACACAGATCGATAACTTTCTCCGCTACACGTACAAACACGCGCCAAAGGACAAGGTGAGCTACAAGTTCTTATGGCATGGCCTAATGGGCTTTACCCCGAATGGGGTGCGGCTAATTGGACCAGAACCATGCAATCCTATCCTCTACTATAACTTGGGCTGCAATGGAGTGGGACTGCTGCCATCTATCTATGGCGGCTCGAAGATCTCCCAGCATCTGTCCGGTCAAAAAGTGCCCGCTTCTATATTTGACCCGCAGGATAACCGAGTGAAAAATAAACAAAGTAAACCGTCTTACCATAAGCGTCGCGCAAAAACATCAAAAAAACCAGCTTAACGCTGGTTTTCTGTAACTTTTAATTTAGCAACGCGATTCATTTAACAAAGGGATAATACCAATATGAACAAGGGAAATATCATAATTTTAACTGTGGTTTTAGCGGCACTTCTGGGCTATCTGGTGTATTCTCAAACACGCCCAGACCCATTAGAGAGCATTGCCACTAACCAAGCTGCCCCAACAGAAGAAAACCAATTTACCACCTCACCCTCACCCGAAAATGAGCCGACGCAAAGTTCGACAAGACCAGAAATTGCCATGCCCATTTCCCAAGCCGAGCAGAGAATAACAAAAAAATCTTATGGGACTTATGTTACGCCGCAAAACTCGCCGGTTAGTCCCGAAGTATTCACCGGATATCATACAGGAGCGGACTTTGAAGTTTTTGATACCGAAGCGAATACCGATGTAGATGTTAATGCTATTTGCGACGGCGAATTGCTGCGCAAGACTACTGCCACGGGATACGGAGGTTATGCTCTACAGTCATGCAACATTGAAGGCAAAGCAGTAACTGTCGTCTATGGGCATATGCGCCTATCTAGCATCAGTGCGAAAGTAGGCAACACTCTAACAGCCGGTGAAAAAATCGGAGTTCTAGGAACCGGATATTCAAATGAAACCAGCAACGAACGCAAACATCTTCATTTAAGCATTCATGTCGGTACAAGCGTCGACATCCGCGGTTACGTTCAAGGCAAAGCCGCGCTCAGTGCCTGGATGGACCCGAAAGTAGTACTGGGCCTGTAAAAGCGAAAAATAAAAATACGCCGTTCCGCGGTGTTTTTTACTCGAAAGATTTTTACGACTCGCTATTCCTCCATAATTCTTCAAACATCGAACGCATCGTCATAGACAATTTAGGACTATTCCAAACCGTTACTACATTTTCGCTTCGCGATGAAATCATTAAAACTTTTTCTTTGGAAAAAACTATTGTATAAGGCAGCTGCACGCTGGCTGGCAAAAATCTAGATTGACGGTTTTCCTGATTATCCTTACTCACTATTTCTCTGGCATAAGCAGTATCGGGAATAAGCTGATAGCTTTTTACCTTTAGCATCTTTTTGCGGCCGATAATCGTTTTTATAACGTACTTCTCGCGCACATAATCCAAAAAGGATTCGCCAGAAGTTATGATTCGAAATTCTTTATCCTTGGCCTGCAGCAAACCTTCCCAGGCAACCTTAAAACCCTGTGGCCCATGTAAAATTTCTACACTAGAGCTCTTGCCTCTTCCGGCTTCCAATTCTAAGTCAGGCAAACTTTCTTCCGCTTCGCTTAAGCGGTCTTTAGAAATGGCAATTAACTGGCGAGGTGGCACAGCCTGGTAATAATTGCGCTTGCCCAGCCTGGACTCAACCAACGCCCCGGCGCTAAGAAGCTCCTCAAGCGTGTAATATAAGCTGGTTCTAGGCACCTTGCTATGTTTGGCGATATCCTGCATTACGCCACCTCCAAGCTTCAAAGTAGTTAAGTACATCTGCGCAGCCCGTTGGGAAAAGCCCAGTAACTCAATTTTAGATACTAAATCGGATTTCATTGATAAATATAAGCAATATTTCTTTTAAAAAGTGACGAAAAACTAGTCATTTTTTAATGTAAAAACCCCTGTTCTAGATTATCATAGAGGTGGATCTTTGAGAATAGCTGGGGGTCAAAAACCTAGAGCTTATAAAGGAGAAAATATGAATATTGAATTGTTTATCTTTGCTTTTCTCGCCCACTTAGTCGGAGACTACCTGATCCAGACCGAATACGAGGCGAGCAATAAACCGAAGGGAAGCTTCTTTAACTGGGCGCTACTGATTCATGTCGTTAAATACACGGTGTGCGTGGGCTTGGCGATTGCGTGGTGCGGAGCTTCTTACTGGTGGATAGTCTGGATCTTCGCGACACATTACGTGTTGGATCGCCGGGCGTTTATTATCTGGTGGAGAAGGAAAATAATGCGAAGCAGCGAAAAGTCGATCAAAAATGATTGGTGGTTAAACGTCATAGTAGACCAAATCTTTCATATACTGACGATAGCTGTGATTGCGATCCTTTCATAACCACCGCTTGAAGTGAGCGGCAGAACATAGATTCTAAAAGGAGGAATACACAAATGGCAAATCGGAATAATTCTGCAGATTTTGACGGCAACAAAGTAATCTTTGGAGTGCGGATTCCTCTGCTGCTTCTTACATACTGCGGGTTTTGCGGGCATAAATTTGAACGGTCCCACAATTTTTGCCCTAACTGTGGCGTAAAGAAACAGGTTATTAAAAACTGTTGCGCCTGCGGAGCTGGTTTCCAGGACAATCACACTCACTGCTGGTCGTGCGGGTGTGAGATAACCAAAGAACCCAGGCCACTAGCAAGTTGTTAAATTAAAAAGCGTTCTCTTTAGAACGCTTTTTATAATTACTGTTGTAATGTACCGATCTTATATTTTGCCAAAGCTGATTCCTGCTGCGCCTGACCGCCATGCTGCCCGTTAAAGAAACTGCTTCCATCCTTGCCGCACAAAGCCTGAATCTTTGCCGCACCGCCCGGATGCAGAGGGATCCATTCTGTTAGATCGTATACGGATCCATTAATTGCAGAGTAACACTTTGACCCAGAATTAGCCGCTGATACATCAGCCATAGTATAACCAGTAGCGGTTTGTTCTGTGCTTTGATTATTGTTTGTGCTGCTGTCTTGAGTGATAGTTGTTTCTGTACTGTTGCATCCCGCAGCTAAGAGAGCAAAAGCTACAACTAGAATTGATAGTTTTTTCATATATACATTATACACGACACAACTCATCATTCCCCTTTTTTATTTGTATTTTTTTCTTAGTTCGCTTTTTTAAGCTGCCAATTGATGGTATAATCAAAGCAGGAAAATTATACCCGAAAGGGGGTGAGTGCATTGAAATTTATCAACACTTTAGCAATGATTTTGGTAGTTGTTGGCGGCCTTAACTGGGGCTTAGTCGGCGCTTTCGATTTCAACCTTGTAGATGCCATCTTTGGCAGCATGGAAGCTGTAGAAAGAATCATCTACGTATTAGTAGGCTTGTCCGCTATTTTGGTTGCGTTTGGCAGCATGAAAGGCAGCAGCAACTCATCTAGCATGTAATTTTATATAAATACGCAAAGCCGCTTTTGGCGTTATCCCAGGCGGTTTTTGTTTTCCCCAAATTTAGCTATACTTTGAATTATGAAAAAGCACAAAATGAGTAAGCTGCCTAGCCGCTCTCGCAAAGTAAAAATATTAGCCATAGAAACCAGCTGCGACGAAACTGCTGGCGCTGTTTTAATTGGCAACCCTCACAGCGCAAAGCCAGACTATAGATTTCTATCATCCGTTGTTAAATCGCAAATCGCTATTCATAAAAAAACCGGCGGCGTGGTACCGGAGGTTGCAGCCCGAGCTCACATGACAAGCATTATGCCGGTAGTAAATAAGACTCTTGTCGATGCCAAAGCGAAATTAACAGATATGGACTATATTGCTGTTACATCTGGCCCTGGATTAGTGGTGTCTTTAATAGTAGGAACAGAGTTTGCCAAAGGATTGTCTATGGCCACGGGCAAACCGCTTCTTCCCACGAACCATATGGAAGGCCATTTGTACTCTGCTTTTAGTCTCCACCCAGAAAAGATTAAATTCCCAGTGCTGTCTATAATAGTATCCGGCGGTCATACTATGCTTGTCCTTATGCGCAATTACAAAGACTACAAAGTAATTGGCTCTACTGTCGATGATGCCGCTGGAGAAGCTTTCGACAAGATTGCCAGGCTGCTCAAGCTTCCCTATCCCGGAGGCCCGGAAATATCTAAATTGGCTTTGAGAGGAAAAACCGATTTAAACTTTCCACGACCGATGATGAGTGCGGCAAACTACGATTTTTCCTTTTCGGGGTTAAAGACGGCGGTACTCTATTACATAGACAAGAAAACCAAAAACGGAAAAGTTGCCCTTTATACTCAGGACAAGGCAGACATAGCAATGTCATTCCAGAATGCGGTGGTTGATGTGCTCACAACCAAGGCGCTGAGAGCCTGTAAACAATACAAGTGCAAAACGGTAGCTTTATCGGGCGGCGTAGCTGCCAACCGGCCGCTAAGAGAAAGTCTTAGCCGCGTTTGCCAGGCGGAAAAAATAAACTTTATAGTTCCCGACTTCGAACTTTGCACCGACAACGCCCAAATGATAGCCTTAGCCGCGTACTTTCGTTTATACAACAAAGGTAAAGCCGTTTTGCCAGCGAGAGTAAAGGCCGACCCAGCTTGGGAAATTCACTAGAAATTTGGTATAATAGTAACAACAATAAGGTTACCAAATGCCTAATTACAATCCACAGGACCAAGAAGCAGACTTTAGCAAGTTCTTTGAGAAAAACAAGGCTAATTTGCCCAAAAATGATGGTTCTGCACAAGCGAAACAAAACAAAAAACTTAAACGCAAATACTATATTTATGGGACAATTATAGTAATTTTAGTTATTATTCAAATTGCAGTCTACATGCTCACCCGCCCGCCTGAGCCCGCCAAGCCAACTGCGCCCGCAACAACCCAGAACTAATTTATATGATTAAAGCGTTATCCAAACAACAAGGGTTTACATTAATGGAAATGCTGGTAGTAGTGGCCATTATCGGCCTACTATCGGGAATCGTCTTAACGACCTTTACCGGCGTGCGTAAGCTTGCCCGTGATGCTAAGCGCACAGCAGACCTGCGCCAGCTGAACAGCGCCATAGAATTCTATATCAATGACAATGGCCATGCGCCATATGTAGGAGCGCTGAACTGTAATTCCACCAATACTGACCCAGGTGGATGCGTAACGAGCGTAAACAAGCCTACACAATGGGCCGCGCTCCAGGCAGAATTGCAGCCTTATCTGACAAAACTACCTACAGACCCCTGCGGCCAATCTTGTAACACAGGAGATGGCTCTTCAGGCCGATGGGCCATGATTTATTACAACCCCCCTGCAACTGTAGCTAGTCTGTGTCAAAATTACGGATGCCCCTTAACCAACGCCCAGCTTAACGGCCACTATGCAGTTTTTGCCGGAGTTATGGAAGTGGCAGATACAGACTACACCTCAACATACAAAGGGGTGCCGACTTTCGGCTTTAAAACTTACAGTATAGGAAATTCTTTCTAAATTATAAATGGGTATTATTACTCAAAAAAAAGTATTGCTTTTTACCGCTGGCCTAATGCTGGCGTTTTGTTTTGCTATCAAATTTTTTCCGCCTTTAGAGCTGCTGGTTCATGAATTAGTAAATCTTTTTGCCAGCGGTCGTAGTATTGCGAAGATTTTCGGTTTCTTTTTGTATACTGCAATGCTTTGCCTCTTACTTATTCAGCCTCTTAGACCTAAATTCGAATACTTAAAGACTTTAACTGGAGTTATCTTAGCAACCTATGGTTATGGATTATTGGTCCATATCATTCTTATAAAAAATTTAGGGTTAAAGCTTACCGACTTTGTCATAATATTTAATAATCAGGAGCTCTCTACCACAACTATCAAGCATATCCATGTCCTCAAAGGGATAATTGCCGCAGCTCTGCAATGGTTGGGCGTAGGAGTTTTGGAAAATGTGGATGGGGGACTGGCTTACATCGGTCTGATTCATCCTATAATCTTAGTTGTTGGATTGTTTCTGGTTGGAACCAGTTTTAGCGGAATGGTTTTGCTATTTCTGCACAAATACAAAGAGCTATTCAAAAATCAAACGCCGGGGCGATGGCAGGTTCTGTATGTCCTTCTATTTAGTATTGTTAGCTTTAGCTTGGTGAAAAATTTTATAGACGGAGGAATCTTAAATCGGGAAACCCCGTTCGCTTTGGCGGCTCTGCTATTTATAATGTTCCCTATCGACCCCACCAGATACACAAAAAGAGGGATATTATGGCGATTATCCCCTGTTTTAGGATACTTTGTAATAGTCTCGTTAATTAACCTTAGTCAGGGCCTCCCGTGGTCAGAACAGTGGGCGCTAATATTTCAGGGTTTGACCTTAGGAGCATTACTGGGCTCGATGCTATATTATTTAGCGATAAGAAAGGTCAACCGCGGTGGGATATTATTGATCATCATGTGCGCGCTGTTGTTATATTGGCCGGTTTCGCACGCCAAAAACATGTACCGTACAGCTAACAAGCCAATAAGCGAAGGTCCTGCCTACGTGGGAGTTTTAAAAGAAGTGAGGTCGGAGCACTATGAGCTAATTGAGCAGATCGAGGATCTAAAAATCTACGAATACAAAACCGAGGAACCTTTTACCGTTCAACAATTAATTGATAAGAATAATTTATTGGACAACATCGGTCCGGTAAAAGTACCTTGGTACAACTGCTTGCCAATGAACGAATACAAAGAAAGCACATTTGACTTGCTTACAGTACAGCCTATTAAAGATAGAGTTGCTAACAGTAGGTTTATCGACTTAGCTTTCAACGAACAAGGCATGGTTAAGGACTGGCACAGCTACAAAGTTAGAATGGCCATGCGCCCGTGCGGGCCCAGGCCGTTGAATATAATCGAAAGGCTTATCCAAAAGTCGGGCGCGCAGACATTTTTCATCAGTAATATCCAGGACGAGCAATGACATTCGCAATTCACCTTTTAAGCTATACGGTTCCGTGCTGGCTGATTAACGTCACTCTGAATTTATGGTACTTGCTCAAAATGCGCTATCCAAAAATTCTTAAATATGACGCGGCACTGGATCTAAACAAAAACTTTTTTGACGGTTATCGCATACTAGGCAATTCGACCACCTGGGTCGGATTGCCAATAGCGTTGCTTTCCGGGGCAATAATCGAAAGCTTTTTAAGCACTCCAGAGATTGGCCTGCTTAAAGGTCTCGCAGTATACGCCGGCCATGCATTAGGAAGCTTTACTAAGCGCCGATTCAATATTCCCCGCGGCCAGTATGTTCCAATAGTTGATCATGGTGATTCGATTATACTAACCGGCATAATTTTTTATGCTTTAGGGCTGGAGTCGTTAAGCATTGTTGTTGCTGGAGTAATTTTAACCTTGATTGCCCAGCCAATCATGGCCTACAGTGGATACAAGCTCAAGTTGAGAGACAACCCTCTATAACAGTTCCAGCGAGAAGATGTTTACAAATTGATGACTTTGTCTTATACTTTGATTAATCGAAGCCAATACTGCAGCTGTCACTGCAGTGGCGCAGGAAGAAAGCATAGAGCTGCCGCCTCGCTCAAAGCGCGAAAAGCACTGGCTGATGCTAGTAGAACCTGCCGGAGCCTCCGAAAATAGGCATAATTAAGCTATAAATCTAGATGGTACCGCGCGGCGTGCTCACCAGCTTGGCAGCGCTCTAGACACCCCAGCAATGGCGGGTGTTTTTTATTTTTGGCACGGCGCTATCCCAGACAGATGTGCACGTAGACTCAAAACCAATTAACATAAATCACATGAAAGAACTAGACAAATCCTATGACGCTTCCAAGTACGAATCCGACATATACAAACTCTGGCTGGATTCCGGGTACTTTAACCCGGATAATTTGCCAAATAAAAACGGCGAGCCTTTTACAATTATCCTGCCGCCGCCGAATGTAACGGGCACTCTGCACTTAGGGCATGCATTCGAAGACACTATCCAGGATATTCTGATTCGTTTTCGGCGAATGCAGGGACGTAGAACCCTTTGGCTACCAGGAACAGACCATGCCGCAATTGCCACCCAAAGCAAAGTTGAGAAAATTTTAGAGAAAGAAGAAGGAAAACGTAAAACCGACTTGGGCCGAGCGGCATTTTTGGAACGCGTAAACAAATTCGCACAAGACAGCCACGATACGATCATCAATCAGCTTAAAAGAATGGGTGCTTCGCTAGACTGGAGCCGCGAAGCTTACACATTAGACGAAGCCCGAAGCCTGGCAGTACGCACCGCGTTTAAAGCTATGTACGACGATGGCCTGATCTATCGCGACTACAAAGTAGTAAACTGGGATCCTAAAGGGCAGACTGTTATTTCTGATGATGAAATCATCTACCAGGAACGCGAAGCTGTACTGTATACATTTAAGTACAGCAAAGATTTCCCTATCGCAATTTCTACAACTCGCCCAGAAACCAAGGTTGGTGATACAGCTGTTGCGGTCCATCCCGACGATGAGCGCTATAAAGAATTTGTTGGCAAGGAATACGATATTGCATTTGCTGGAGTGCCAATTCATATTAAGGTTATTGCAGATGAAAGCGTAGACAAAGAATTTGGTACTGGCGCACTTGGCGTTACCCCGGCGCACAGCACTATTGATGCCGAAATTGCGCAACGCCATAATTTGGAAACCAAGCCGGTAATAAATGAGTTCGCCAGAATGACAGTTGGGAGCGACCAAGCTGGAGTAGATCTCAAGGGGAAGAAAACCACAGAAGCTAGAGAAATGGTGGTGGCCTGGCTGAAGGCAAACGAGTTAATCGAGAAGGAAGAAGTTATCAAGCAAAATGTTTCCACTGCCGAACGTTCGGGCGGAATAATAGAACCCCTGCCTAAAATTCAATGGTTTTTGGCTGTAAATAAGCCATTTTTAGTGAGAGATTCAAAAATCAAAGGCATTAAAACCGGCCAAGAAGTAACTCTAAAACAGTTGATGCGTCACGTAGTCCAAAGCGGTCAGATCGAAATTATTCCAGAACATTTTTCTAAGACTTACTTCCACTGGATCGATAACCTTCGCGACTGGTGCATTTCCCGCCAGCTATGGTTCGGCCATCAGATCCCTGTTTGGTACCGCACCGATAACAGCACCGGCATGACAGATGAGTACTGTGGGATTGAAGCTCCGGACAAAAACGCAGGAAGGAACAACGCAAACGAATGGGTGCAGGACGAAGATACTCTGGATACCTGGTTTTCGTCTGGCTTGTGGACTTTCTCTACGTTAGGATGGCCAAACCAAACTGAGGACTTAAAAAGCTTCCATCCAACTTCCGTAATAGCGCCGGGCTACGAAATCTTATTCTTCTGGGTAGCACGCATGATCTTAATGACTGGCTACCACCTTGGACAAATACCTTTCCAAAGAATCTATTTGCACGGTATTGTTCGCGACAAGCAAGGACGCAAATTTAGCAAATCACTCAACAATGGAATTGACCCGATCGAAATGGCGGATAAATACGGAACCGATGCTTTACGCTTAGCGTTGGTATTCAATGCCGCCGCCGGCAATGATACGCTGTTCGATGAACAAAAAGTAAAAGGCATGAAGCACTTTGGGAACAAGTTATGGAATATTACCCGATATGCGCTGCTGAGCTTAGATGAAGCGATTACTGAGGACCAATACAAATCACCTCAAGCTATTACTGAAGCCGACAGAATAATATTAGAGCAGCTGACAAGCACGATTAAAGCTGTAAATGAACACTTAGAGAAGTTTCGTTTGCACGAGGCGGCTCAAAGCTTATATGACTTCGTGTGGCGCGACTTTGCCGACGTCTACATAGAGGCCTCCAAGGCTCAACTGGCAGACCAGGAGCAAAAGCAAAACACCCAGCTAATTTTACTGCATGTGTTAACAACAAGCTTAAAATTGCTACACCCATATATGCCGTTCCTAACAGAAGTATTGTGGCAAGAGCTGACATCCGAAGGCTTAGTTAACGAAAAACAGTTAATGGTTGCACATTGGCCAGAACAATAGGCCCGGGGCCAGCCTAACCGATGGGCTGAGCTTAATTTCTAACTGCAAAAAACCGCTTAAATTAAGCGGTTTTAGTAAGTGGGATTATTTTTTATCTCCTCGTGATGGTGCATGACCTGCCTATAGGCAATGATCAACAGCACGACAAATAGCAGCCACAGTAATATCAACAAAGACCAAATTACAACCGGCCCTTGGGGCTGCACCGTACCGGCCGATGCCGGATTGGCTAGCAGATTAAACTTTGCCTGCGCCTGAGAAGTAATGCCATTGTGCCGGCTAGAAACCTGTATGGTATATTCTCCTGCCGGAGTTTCTGGGGCAGTGGTAAAGGTCTTTAGGAATTGAGATTGCTTGCTAAATGATACTGTATCTGTAGTCTCTAAGATAACTTTGCCTGCGGGCGAAATAATTTTGTAATCAATATCCTGCGCCACTACTTGCTGGCCGGTACTACTAACCAACATCAATCTGGCAATAACTTTTTCCCCGGCATTAACATACCGATAATCATCAACAATCGAAATAAATATTCCAAATTGAGAAGGCCCGGCCGGAACTTCCACTGGAGGAAGAGTTGGAATAGAAGGGCCTCCCGGAGTGGAAGGCTTACCTGTACCTGTTCCAGTTCCAGGCTGCGTTCCTGGTCCGCCAGGTTGCCCAGGCTGTCCGGGTTGGCCAGGATCTACTGGGACCGGCTCCTTAGGAAACTCTACTATAAAATACCTCTTTGTAGATCCGGAACGAGTTAAATCGTAAGAATCATACACGGAAGCTGTAATCGAATACGTGCCCTCTATGAGCTCGACGGGAGATTGCCATAGCCACTTACCTGTTGCATCGGCCTGAGCTGTGCTATTGAACGAGCTTGTCCCAGACACACTGATGAAAATCAAACCTCCGCCGACAGAGGTAGTTCCCGAGTAGCTTGGCCTGCCCGGAAACACGTCAGCTGCTCGTAAACCTTCTGGCGTATTGATAGGCCGCTGTGCTATCTGCCCTTGCGGCTCGGCGACCATATTAATAGTTGGGTTTGGAGTTGGCACAGGTGCAGGTCCTCCGCCGCCGCCAATGATGGGCCCAGGATTAACGCCTTCTACTAACGCTGTGATGTTAACGTCTTCTGCGCCAGCGTTCATCCAGACAGTCGCCATTACGCCGACTACAGCAAGAGAAATAAAGCCAAAACAAACACCCATCGACATATGGTACAGGCGATGCGAATGATTATGCGTCCACTTTTCTGGTTTTAGTTTCATTAGTATCTTTTATCGACTAGATTAGTATCACAACACCGAAAATTGAAGCCATTACTGGCCAGATGCCGGCGTTTGGCCTGCTGAACCATCCGCAGGGGAAGAAGCCGAAGGATCCACCAAAGGCGCCAATTCGATAATCTGATTATCGCTCGGCCGGAACAATATCGCTTTACGCGCTTTATTGTAGATCAAGACCTTATCGCCAAGTTGCGCCTTGGCAAAAAACGGCTGACCTTGGAGCTTGCTTAAATCATTAACCGTGGCAATAGTTGGCTCTTCGTCATCCGGTAAAATTATCAGCTTGCGAACCTGCTCGATTAGTTTTTTATTGTCTTCTTGCAGCTGAGCAGCTGGATCATTCTGAGAACCTGTATCCGCTCCATTTTGCAACTCCTTCAATTGCATCTGAGCTCGGATTAGAAAAAAACCTATAACAGCGACTACAGCGACTGATATGGCAATAATAATCCACATTTTACGATTACTGGGTTTATTTCTGTTTCGGACCACTTCTTCCATTAGATTACCCAACTTATCTCTCGTCGGGCGATGATCAGTCTGGGATACGCGAATTTTAGGTGGTCTGGAGTTATCGGATTCAAACATATCTTTAGTTTAACGTTTAAAAGGTGACCGTTCAAGGGTCACCTTTATTATTTATAATTTATCTAAGGAGAAGCTCCGCCGCCGCCGCCACCTTGGCCAGGTGCAGAGAATGTGACTGAAGGTAAATCGTACCCCTCGCCGCCTGAATTAATAGTCACGGAAGTTACGACTCCGTTGGTTAATACAGCTGTAGCAGATGCGCCGCTACCGCCGCCGCCAATGAAAGTCACTGTGGGAGCCGAAGAGTAGCCTGAGCCACCACAAACTATAGTCACACCAGCAACCCTATCGTTTTCCATGTCTACCGTACCCGTTGCTGTGGTTGTACAACTGCTTCCACCACCACTACCGCCACTACCACCCGAACTACCACTACCGCCACTACCACCACCAGCACCGTTATAGTAAATTCGCACCTCTCCGCGAGCACCTCGAGGATGAATAGAAGGTTCATACCATGTCCAACCGCCGCCACCGCCGCCAATGGCTTCACCCCAACTACCAGCAGGAGGAGATATATCAAACCCAGAACCGGTACCACCCCGGCCGCCTTGTCCAGAACTTGCACCAGCAGTTGTGCCACTACCATTAGCGCCATTTGCAGTACTACTAGCACCTGCACCACCGCCGCCACCAGTACCACCATAACACTGGCCTGTACCACCGTTTCCTCCAGCATACTTAACATCACCAACTCCGGCAGCTGTTGCCCCACCAGTACCACCAGTACATGGCGGACCGCCGCCCCCAAAACCATATACTCCCAAACTACCGCCTTTGGCTAAGACTGTCCCCGTAGAAAGGAACCAAGAGTCACCACCGACTGCCTCGTTGCCGCCAGCACCGACTGTGACCGTATAAGTACTAAACGGAGTTACTGTTATAGAATTTTTTCTGGAATATGCTCCACCGCCTCCGCCGCCGCCACCGTAGTAAGAACCGCCTGCACCGCCGCCCCATACTTCAACATCTACAGATGTGATCCCCACTGGAGCAGTCCATGTTCCAGAAGTTGTAAAGATTTGAGAGGTCGAACTAGAAGCTCCACTTGATCCAGAACCACCACCGCTAGGACCACCAGGATCAACCTGAACAATAAACCCCCAGCAAGTACCATTATTACCTAAGTTGTATAAATCAGGATTGTCCCTTGGAAAAGTATACGTGTCACCTACACAGGCACTATCCTTTACTCTTAAGTATTGAATGTAATTTGTGTCTGTCAAAGTTACATTCCACTGCGAACCAGCTGAAGTACTAGAAAATGTAACGGGTTCTGCTTCAGACCCTACAACTGTTAGCTCAAGCCAAGTATATGTTCGTCCGGCTTGGAATTTAATAGTACTCCCCGGGGTCATCGCTTGGAAGTAACCAAGTGATGTATTTGATGAACCTAAAATCTGTGATGTTTTTGTACTATTTAACGGCTGCATAACAACACTACCCTCATTTGGTGTAAAAGTACCATTGTTTGTGAAGTCCCCACCCAAAATTAATGATTCTGCTGTGATGGAGAAGTTGCCGGCACTGATAGTAAAATTATTATTAACGTACATTTCTCCTGGCATGGTAAAAGTATTACTAGCCCTGTTAACTACTAAATTATAATAAGTTGTAGAAGCTACAGTCGTTCCGGTTGTGGCCGTGGACACATACTCAACAGTACCTGTAGAGGCAATAAAGTTGCCAGAGACTACAAATACCGAAGCTCCATTGCCTGTTAAGGTTAGGGTATTGGAACCATTAACTCCAAAAGTTCTGCCAGAATCTATAGTCAGGCTAGTCATTTTTAAGGGCGACCCCATGGCCACGCTCGTGCCACCATAAACCTCTTCGCTGCCAAAACTATTCATACTACTGTTCGAAGAGTTATATGAAGCCTTCATCCAGTCGGCTGTTCGCACAACATTCGAGACTCTAATTTCGTCCTGAGATCCATTATAATAATACACTCCACCAGTATTCGGCCGATGTCCGATATTGAAATCGAGGTTAGTCTTAGGTGTAAATGCACCGATGTTTCCTGTGTCCAAAGACTGGGCTACCCCGTTATAATACAAGGCAACCGCACCAGTGGATTTATTGTAGGTAAAAGCAACATGTTGCCAAGTACTAAGAGTCAAAGGGGTCCCTGTTGTTTGAAAAGTATGATTAGCTCCATTGGACTCAACAACATTCACATAAATTTTCCCGCTTGATGGATAATTCCACATATGAACACCATACGCGCCACTATTTCCCCATTCTATTAAAGGTCTCATACCAGTCATGTCGGTAGGATTAAACCATCCATCAACAGTAATTCCAGCACCAGAGCTGACATCTAAACTTGAAGTAGCTGGAGCAATTATTTTAGCGGAAGTACCATTAAAACTAGCTCCCCCACCAACTTTTCCAGTTGTTGCTGTTGCTGATGTAATATTTGCATTATTTACACCAGTGGAGTCTAGAGCCCTCAAAGTCGTTCCGTTTGGCAAGTGATAAATTGCTTTATAATTACTATCCCAAACATTTGTAGGCGCTTGAATATCTACAGCCTGGGGGTTATTGTAGTACATGTAAACGTAGTCAGTCGCATTATTGCTCAATGTTGGGATTTTCACCCAAACCAAAGAGGTGCCAGACTCATCCCATTTTTCGATTTCATGATTCAACACAGTACCGTCGGGATCTACAAACCGAATGTCTTCACCGGAGTTTTTGGTTTTAGCGTAATCAATTGTAAGCCCAGTTAAAGAAACCAATACTGGAAAGTTTGTTAAATTACCACTCAAATCAGAGTTATTAAAAGTAATTTTACGGCGACTTAGCCAATTGTAATTACATTGTCCAGCAGAGCACCAGTTATCGGCTGTATTAGAAATTTGCACCGCACCTAGATCTTGCTTTGTATCATTACTATCAGTGATGAGTTGATTACCAGTTCCAGAAAAAACAATTGTACCTGCGCCTTTGGTTACAGTTACGCCGCTAGGAATAACTAAATTACCTTTTATGGTTATGGTCGTAGAGGGCATAGTGTAGGTACCACTACTGATTCCCAAATGCAAAGTGTAATAAGTTGTTGCTCTAACCGTAGCTGTTGCGCCAGTATGCTGAACAGTGCTGGATTCCGAATTAAAGGTTCCCGTAACGGTTAATGGCGTGCCAGTGCCTGATAAAACATAAGTTTTTGCACCTGCGTTATAAGTCTGGCTAGCTGCTATGGTAAGAGTCGAAGTAGTAATACTACCACTACCAGTCGAGCTGATAGTAGTACTACCACTACCATCCCCAAAGGTTAAGGCACTAAACGTCCAGTTAGTGCTACCACCAAAGCCAGTGCCCGAGGTACCGTCTACTAAGAAAGTACCGCTACTCATGTTAATCGTGCCGTTACCTGTTACATCACCGCCATTTACTGTTACGTTTTGGGAGCCAGAAAGCGTTCCCGCAGTCATGGTCAAATCCCCTGCTAAGGTCATGGCGCCACCGCTGGGAGACCAACCACCGCCAGCACCATTGAAAATAACATTATTCAACGAGCTGCCGTTTGTAGCGATGGTTCTGCCTGTAGAAGTTGAGCTGAAAGTTATATTACCACTGTTGTGAGTAAAAGTTCCGGAGTTAGCTAGACTGCCAGCAATTGTAAATGTCGCTCCGCTTGGCGGTGCGACGAGCGTGTTGCCCGCATTAATAGTTAAATTTCCACCTAAAATTAGATAAGAAACGATATTATTATAATTCAACGATGTTCCTGAAACACCAGAAACTGTTAAGTTTCCATTTATGGTCTTATTAGTCGCATTAACCAAAAAAGTTGGGTTAGTTCCCGAGGCAGGAGAGATATCTAAGTTATTATAAGTAATGTTACTATTGACCGTGGCTCCAGTTGTACTACGATAGCTAAAAGTAGAAGTACCCGGTGTATCAATCCCACCGCTAAACGGCGTACCTGAGCCTGTTAGAATCCATGTCTTACTACCAGCATTAAAAGCATGGCTATTGGTTAAAACATTTGTTACTGTGACAGTTCCTGAGCCGGTTGCTACTGTAGTACCTCCCCCACCGCTAAACGTGAGGGCATAGAAACTCAGATTGCCGTTACCGCCAAAGTTTTTAGAAGATGTTGTACTATGAGTAAAGGTAGAGGATCCAGCATATGTCATCGTGCCAGTTACACTCACTACCCCATTAGTAGTGGTACTAGCAGAACTAGATAATGTTCCAGAAGTTACGGTTAAATCATTGGCTACATCAAAAGCAGATCCCATAGAGAAAGTTCCGCTGCCGTTGATGATCAAGTTATAATAACTTTTCGAGCTAGTCATAGCAACGGACGACAATGCAGTTACTCCTGAAGCAGAAGTGTATTCAACAGTACCTGTAGCTTTAGTAAAGGCGCCAGTTGCAGTTAATGGCGTACCAGAGCCAGTTAGGGTCATAGTATAACTACTGACCATATCCAACCCAGCTCCAGTTGTAATCGTCACTGCCGTAAATTTTACTGAGCTGCCCAACCCACAAGATTTTGCTTCCGAACCATTACCGATAGAAATAGTTCCTAAATCACTGTTGGTTGCATTACCAGTGATCGTACAGTTTTGACCTGCTGTGTTAAAAGTTATTGTTCCTGCACCCTTAGTGACAGTTGCACCAGATGTAATAGTAAGATTGCGTTTAATGGTCCACCCACTGGCTGGGAACGTATAGGTGCCAGTACCACCAACCGTTAAAGTATTAAAAGTTGTTGCAGTAACTGTGGCTGTTGAACCTGTGTACTGAACAACGCTGGTAGTGGAAGGATTAAAAGTACCAGAAACAGTTAACGGAGTGCCGGTACCAGACAGTACTATTGTTCCAGATGACGGGCTTAGTGTACCAGTCACATTTAAAACTCCAGAAACCGTTACATTCTGAGCAGTTGTCCCCGCGTTACCACTCACTTTAAGTCCTTTATAAGTAGTATTTAAAAAAGTTTGGTTAAGTCCGGAGTACTCCACGGTGCTGGTGGTACCGTTTAAACTAGTAGTTGTGGTACCAGTACCGCTAATCACCCACGGAGAAGAAGTGCTCATTTTAAGGGTACCCGATTGAGCACCGGTTTGTAAGCTTATGGTGGCAGTATTGCTGGCATGAGCTAAGGTGGTATTAATCCCCCATATATCTGCAGTACCAGACTGTATTTCAAAAGCGGGGTTGTTGTAACTACCGCCATTGGAATAACCATTAAGTGTGACGTAACCAGTAACGTTCAATGCGGTAATCGTAGAGATTAATTTATTTGTCACCGTCGACGAAGGTGTAACGGCAGCACCAATGTAAAGATAGGTGGTCGTCAAAGTTCCGCTTCCAGTAACAGTCCCCTGCGTAGCCGTTCCCGCCGTGCCTGTCATGGTTGTGACACCGGTAACAGTTAAAGTTTGCGAGCTATTAATCGTTAGAGTGGCATTTGTCGCCGCGGCGGCTGTAGTCCCAAAATTTAGACTGGCAACAGTTGTGCTGGCCGTAACTGTAATATTAGCTGTTCCATTAATGATTGCTGTATCCGCAGACCCCGGTACTCCCCCGCCACAGTTAGTCCAAGTACCAGCACTATTCCAGTTACCACTACCACTAGAAATAGATTGACAAGTATTACTAGCGGGAGTGTAATGAACAGTTATAAAAACATCGTCGATGAATGCATCGGAGCCTTCTGTACCCGCCAGCGCATACAATATAATACCAAAACCAGTGTCATTAATCATTCCAGGACTCCAGCTGTTACCCCATAAATCTGAGGAGCTACCATAATACACAGTATCGTCATAATCTTGCCAGTAATTTGAATCGGCATAGTTTGAGCCAACAGGTGATCCTGCATCGAGCATGCTCACATACTGCTCAACTAAATCACCAGCAAACTCGGCTCTTCTTTCGATACCCACTTCGATACCATCAATAGTCGCTCCGGCTGGAATATTAAAACCAAAACCATCTAAATATAAAAAGTAACTGCACCAGTCTGACTTTAAGCTGGAGCTGGCGTATGCATCATCACTACCGCTTGCTTGGTTAATATCACTCCAATCACCGTTATCCCCACATCCAACAATGTTTGTGTAACCATTTGTCGTACTATATGGCCCCTGTGTGTCTGCCGAAGCTTTTCCTGCCAAACTACCAAACGCGAGCAGGCCAACAAATACAAAAACCCCTACAAAGGTTAAGTATTTGTATTTATAAAGCGACTCCAAAATGTTTTTTGGTTTTGTTTGCAAGCTTTTTATATTAAATTGTATTTTTGTTTCAGTCACGTTAGCTTTAGTGCTAACTACAAGTTTTAACTTATAGTTATTATAGCACATTTTAATTATTTTATCAAGGTTATTTCTAACTCTACCTATTCTTCAGTTGAAGGAGGGGTCTCGCCATCACTATCGCCTGTTCCCTCTCCAGTTACCTCATCACCAGAACCAGGACTAAAATCACCAGCAATATCACCAGAACCATCACCCTCTACTAACTGGAGCGTCTAAGCTCATAAAGGTAGTAGCATTGCGTACAGCTAAGGCAGTCCAGCTAAACTTCACGTCGGTAGTGGCTGGTTTGTTTAATACAATAGTGAAGCCATATTTACTCTTATTAGTAACAGCGTAAGTCACGCCTTCCGCTAAGAAAGCTTGGGCACTAGCTACTTGAGCAGCTTGCATTGCAGCTATAGTTGCTTCGTCTAAACCACTTAGATCTGCATCCTGCTCGAAGCTAAAGGAAGCATTCACAATCGGTTGAGCAAGATATTCGCGAGTAAACTTAACTTCAACCACTTGGACCCCTGCCTTTACTACAGCAAAGCCTGCGGTATCGGAAGTGAAATATGGGGTACCGAAGAATTCTACATCACCTGTGAAGCTCAGGAGTCCTCCGACCGAGCCGATTGAGTCTACTAGCAACCCCCCATTGAAGATGGCCACCGGATGAGACTGCCAAGCCTACCTCTGCTGTTGCAGAAGATAAGAAGTCTGTCCTCAAAGTTTGAGTAGTTACGCTTGGGTTACCACTTCGGCGCCCGCAATCACTATATCGGTGCGGATTTGAGAAATATTATTTTCGTCTAAGCTGGCTAGCTGGCTAAGCAGGTGTTCTAAGATTTGTACTGAAGTTTGAGCTGCGCTTTGAACTTGATCTGTGTCGGTAATCAAACACCAAGCCAGTAATTCTTCGCTAATAGATGCACCACTATAGTTGGCTGCCTTCACGAAGAACGTTACATTTCCAACTTGGCCAAAGCCCCCTTCATAATTTTCTAAAGCCTGACCGATCACCGGCCCAGCTTTTATAGCTTTCATGGCCGCACCAGGCGTAGAAGAAGCTGTTAAGAAGTCTCCTGGCATAATAGGACCATTTTCTGTGTTTACCTTTAACCGGGACGCGACCAGACAAAGCAATTGGTCTTGGATTTTCGGATGGAGCAAAGATTTCATCACCATATGCTACTGCTGGAGCTGTAGAAACTACACCCATCAAAGTAGATTGGTAAGCCTTAGAGGATCGAGCGACCCATGCTTTAGAAGTATGATAACCGTCTAAGTGAATCTGTTCGGCAGCCTTCCCTACTACTACTAGTTCTCCAGCAGTTAGAGTAGGGTCTTCGCTGCCAAAATATTCAGCTACGTCCGAAGGAGCGCCGCTACAGTCTACAATTTCGTCGTTATTAGTTCTGGCCAGTATTAGCATGACACAACCCGTTGGTCGTTTGGGTGCCTGGTGAGAGAGATGAACAAGCTGCCATCTGCCTCGAAGTGAGCTTTAACCGTGTCGGCGCCTTGGCCATTTGCTGTAGTTCGGATTCGATAGCGAATACAGTCTGGGTTACAGTGCTTTCTTACCAGCATTCTTTAGGTTAATAAAGTTGCCAGATGCAAACGAACCACCAGTATTGCCCAAATCCATAAGCAAAGCATTGCCTGTGTACGCAGACGTTTCTTGATAGATATAAACCATATCCGCACTTGTCGCGTCGTTAGTATAAGCACGAATGGCATTACCACGAGTTTTGGTAGTAGAATCGGTGCCGTTATCTAGGTCGGCAAAAATAGCAGCTGGCGAGGCTTGCGCTGCAGCCTGTGAAGTAGTGGTAGCCTGAATACCAAAGGTATAACCAGAAGCTGGCGATACCGGTATTGGCACCATTAACGTTAGTACCAGAAAATGCTTGTACTTCTAAACCTCGGACGTTTTGACCACTGTCTAACGAGGTGTTGTCGATCATACGAATGAATTGACCAACATGAGTTCCGGCGGTACTACTACTAATAGTGCTGATGGAACGGTTACCGTACTGGAAGCCAGACCCAGTGCTGTTGTTCATAGTGTGTTCGGTAAAGATGCCGGCAATGGCGCCTGCGCCCGAAGTAGTCACCGTACCCACTACGTGAAGCTTGGCGTCTGGGGTAGTCTCCCCGATTCCTACATTGCCATTAGCAAATACAGCCGCATAGTTATTTGTAGCTCCGGGAAGCTGTGGCATAAATACCATAGTTTGTGTCTGCGGTCCCACTTGCGGTGAAGTGGCCGCCGTAATGAGACGTACCACCTGTTGTTGTAAGATTACCGGTTGCAGAGCAGAAACTCCATAAGCGGTGTTAAACAGTGATGCGTGACCTGCTGACGAAGTAGTATTGTTCAACAGAGCGCCATAGCTATACATGTCGAACAGGCTGGTGATACTGGTTATGGTCGGCGCTCCGCTTACAGTAGCGTTCAAGCCTGCAGATATGGAGTAAATACCCGTCTTCCTGCGGCATCATTAATGGTCGGAGCTGCAACCACTTGGCTATATATGCCGTTTGTATTTAACCACACGTCACCAGAAGAGTCACTGCCGATAGTAACATTGGAAGTGTTTACAGTTTGAGAAAGACCATACACATCGAGCATCCCTTGGTTAATGGTTCCGGACACTGTAGCGGTTGGAGTTAAGGTACTATTAAAGGCCGTGACAATACCTTGGTCGGCATCAAGCGTGCCTCTGTTTACCGTATTGACGATTTTAATGGAATCAGAGTCTTCGGCAGCGTCATTTGCATGCACAATGTCAATAATCCTTGAGTTGTCGTTGGTTGTGTTGCCTGACAACGCAAACAAGTAGTCAGAAACCGGAGCTTGCTGCGAGCCAATCTGTCCCGAAGAATTAATCTGGAACAAATCTCCGGAACCTACTGTAAACAGAGAATTTGGTGTGGTATCACCAATACCGACGTTGCCACCGTTTGTAATTAACGCGTAGTTAGCAGTAGTGCCATTGGTAGCAGAAAGCTGCAGCGCCACATTAGTTGAGGTTGTGCCGGCATGAGCATTAGAAATTTGTGCGCCGTAAGTCGTGATGCCGCTAGTAGCATTGGTGCCCTGCAGAGAAATGTTCAAGCCAGTCTGACTAGCAGCAGCGGCAGTGCCATTAGATTGAAGATCCAACAGCTTCCCAGAAGTTAGGCCGGACGATGCAATATAAGCAGCGGTTCCTGATGTAACGGAGTTGGCATTTAGCGCTATTGCGGAAGATGTCGTTGTTTGGGTTGTGTTCGTAGTCGTGACGCGAAGGTTTCCATTATATATACGCTGATCACCGACTAGTAATAATTGGTCGGTGAATCCAACATTAGAATTGGCTCCCACCAATACCTGACCTGTCACAAATGCGGCTGCATAGTTATCTGTTGCGCCAGATGCATATACTCGAATTCCATAATTAGCGGTCCCAGCGCCACTAGTAGTAAATTGACTACCGAAGTTAAAATCTCCACCGCTTGCGTCAAACAAAGCACCATAGTTATTAGAGGTGGTTCCAGTATGAGTGTTCGAGAATCTTGCTCCTGCTGTAAGCTGTCCGGAGTTTGAATTAGCCCCGCTAGTGGAAACGTTTAAGACTGTCTGAGTGCTTGATGCGGCGGCTGTACCTGTTACAGCCAAATTGACTAGCGACCCGGAAGAAAGCGAGCTAGAAGAAAGGTTCATGCCGACACCGGTAGTCAATGAGTTAGCGACTAAAGACAAACCAGAGGAAGTTCCTGTTCCTGTAGTTACACCAGAAGTGATCTGTACAGAACCAGTAGAAGCAGGAGCTAAGGTAATGTTGCCAGAAGTATTCGTTGCAAGGGCAAGGTTGGCTGATGTTGAAGAAAGAGTTAAGCCAGCAGCACCAGTAATTGCTGTGCCTACTCCTGTAATGTTGTTTGAATTCATGGCAAGAGCAGTTGATGAGAAGTTGTATTCATCAGTACCGTTAACTGCAATGTTAAAGGTTTTTCCTGTAAGAACATTGGCTGTTAGGTCGCCTGAGTTGTCTTGGAATAACGCTACTACTGTTCCTGCTGGAGCAGATCCTGCTGCTGTTCTAAATTCAATGTTCAAAGCGTCTTGTAATGCATAACCATCAGCATCTACATTCGAAGTCCAGGGAGTTAATGCACCACCACAAGCTGCTGCAGATAGCACGCCGGAGTTATCAGTTCTTACACACTGCGTTCCCCCGCCGCCAAGACCAGACAATGTGATGGTACCAGAAGATGTGATTCCAGTTGCTGCAGCAATTGCACCGGAAGAGTTTACCTGAAAAGCATCGCCGCTACCAACGGTCAGCAACGACGCCGGAGTGGTATCACCAATACCTACATTGCCACCGTTGGTGATAATGGCGTAATTATTATCCGCACCGCTTGCTGCTACATGCAACCCATATGTTGTGGATGCGCCAGCAGTGTCTCCTGTAACAATGACGCGAGAGCCATAAGTATCAACCGTACCAACATTGGTACGACCTGTATTACTAGCTGTAATGTAATCTCCGTAAACTGTATAGGTGCCTGTCGCCGTATCCGCACCAGTTTTGTCTACAGCAGTACTGCTGCCATATAGAGTTTGGCCAACTCCTCCCCCAGTTACAACCGCACTGGAGAAAACATTATTTTGCAAACCGTAGCTAGCATTAAGAGAGCCTGTCGCAGTTTGAGTCATTGAAATCTTTGCAGCAGGGACAAAGTCCGAATTGGAAGTTACTACCATGTTCAAAGCACCCGCTGTTCCCGATGCGGTACTATTTGTTATAGATACATTATTAGCACCAGTTGGGCTAAATGTACCTGTGGTGAATGACCCACCAGCCGTACATGCAAAAGCTCCAGTCGAATTCGTCACGGTACAACCAGTAGAACCACTACCGCCTCCTAACAAAATATTGCCTGTAGAAATCCCCCCGACTCTTACCTCTCCACTTCCTTTACCATCTATAGTCATGAATTCATTAGTACCGGAAGAAATTGTAGCCAAAGCAATACCGCTACCAGCAGCTGCAGAGGTGACCTTCAAGCCGGTTACAGAACTCGCAGTATTAGTGTCCACCTGCAATGCGTAATCTGCTCCGCTGCGGGCAACTGTTAACGCAGTTGCAGACTGGACGGTGAAGCTGTTAGCCATGGTAAAGGCATTAGCCTGGTTCTCATAAGCAACATTTGTTAATGTTCCGGCGGTATTGATATCAGCGCCATTAAACTGCAATGCAGTAGTGGCATTGATTGTCGGCGAAGTCACACTTGTGCCAACGGTAATGGCAGCAGAGAAGGAAGGAGCACCGCCATTGGCTACTAAGACAGTGTTAGCACCGCCTTGAGCAGTAGCTTGAATGGCAGAAGTGCCGTTGCCGTAAAGAACACCGTTGGTTGTTAGAGTAGCTGCCCCAGTTCCGCCAAGAGCTACACCTAGCTGAGCATTAACAGACCAGGTACCAGAAGAGATAGAAGGAACTCCTGTCGAGGCAGAAGTGTTAATGCCAGTACCGCCATACTGAGCGCCGATAGCTGTGCCATTCCAGGTACCAGTGGTAACTACGCCTGTATTAGGGGTAATAACTAGACCATTAAAGCCAGTAGCCCCAGTAATAGCTCCTGCTCCGGTGATATCAATAGATGAAGAGTTAAGGATATTGCCAAGAGTACCGGTGATTAAGATACCATCGGTAATAGTTCCAGCTGTTTCTGCAATCTGGATAGCATTGGTCATGGTGCCTGCACCGGTTTGCTCGATGAGAAGACCGTTGGTGGCAGTGCCTGTAGCAATGGAGTTAAAGATTCTTTGAGCGCTTGTTGCTGCTGTATCCTGGTTTTCGATAGTAAAGGATGTAGGAGTAGCTACATCAGCTAAGGTAATAGCTACGTTGCGAGCTGTTGTTGTAGTAATAGTATTACCACTTGTTGCATCGTAGGCATCTTGCAGAGTAATGGAAGTGTCTGTGTTAAAAGCAGTACAGGTGTTAGTGGTGTCAGCAAGCTGAGAGATTGCACTTCCTGCACTACATGCTGCTGGATAGTTGTTTAGAGCATTCCAGTGAACAGAAGAAGATGAATCGATTGTTAGAGTGTCGGCTACATAGGTATCAGCGATTGCTGTCCCCTGCCAGGTGCCGGTAGTAATGACACCGGTGTTGGCTGTGATTTGTAGACCGTTGATGGTTCCAGCGTTAACAATAGTATTGCTGTTCATGTCCAAGCTGGTAGAGGAGAAATTGTATTCATCAGCACCATTGACTTGAATGTTAGTGGTCTTACCGGTTAGAGAGTTAATGTTAAGGTCACCGGTGTTGTCAGAGAAGATTGCCACAACTGAACCTGCAGGAGCGCCGGTTGTTCCTTGGAACTCTAAGTTAGAGAGATCACGAAGGTCGTAACCATCGGCATCTGTGTCAGATGTCCAAAGAGAGTATGCAGTCGAACAAGTTGTTACCCCAAGCACACCAGAGTTGTCTACATTAACACACTGTGTGCCGCCGCCGCCAAGGCCAGAGAATGTGATAGTACCAGAAGATGTGATGCCGGTTGCAGCTGCAATAGCACCAGAAGAGTTGACTTGGAACAAGTCACCAGAACCTACAGTCAAAAGAGAAGCAGGAGAAGTATCGCCTATGCCTACATTTCCTGATGACGGGTTAATAGCCCTAACTTGCAAATCTCTATATGTTCCAGCGGTTCCGTTATTGATTTCAACGACACCAGCCGCGTTTCTACTTAACGCAGTGTCTACGGTCGCGTCTGCCGCGCTTGTCCCCCATCCATATCGACCTGCTTGGCTAATTGCTAAATGCCCAGTTGCTCTAGTGAGAGACATTCTCATATTACCGCCATCATAAAAGTTAAACAGCCATGTTCTGGAAGCAGAAGCGCCACTAAAGAGTACATTGTTGTCAAAGTAACGTGTAGTGTCGGATACATCAACAATCCCTGTAATACCTACATTGCCTACTACATCCAATAACGCACTTGTATGTGGGGATGCAGTTCCAATTCCGACTTTACCTGCGCTAGTATCAACGACCAGATCATCAGTATTAACTGCAAAATCCCCTGTTGTAGACAGAGAAATGTTCACGCCAGATCCTGCTGCAGGGGTAATACCTAAAGCACCAGAAGAAGTAATAATAGATGGGGTTGTCACGGCAGTAGTTGCTACTAGTGATGGCGAAGTAACACTAGTCCCAACAGTAATAGCAGCAGAGAAGGAAGGAGCACCGCCATTGGCAACTAAGACGGTGTTAGCTCCGCCTTGAGCAGTAGCTTGAATGGCAGAAGTGCCGTTGCCGTAAAGAACACCGTTGGTTGTTAGGGTAGCTGCTCCAGTTCCGCCAAGAGCTACACCTAGCTGAGCATTAACAGACCATGTACCAGAAGAGATAGAAGGAACTCCTGTCGAGGCAGAAGTGTTAATGCCAGTACCGCCATACTGAGCGCCGATGGCAGTAGCGTTCCAGGTACCAGTGGTAACTACGCCTGTATTCGGAGTAATAACTAGACCATTAAAGCCAGTAGCCCCAGTAATAGCTCCTGCACCAGTAATGTCGATGGAGCTTGAGTTTAAGATATTGCCAAGAGTACCGGTAATTAAGATACCATCGGTAATAGTTCCAGCTGTTTCTGCGATCTGGATAGCATTGGTCATGGTGCCTGCACCGGTTTGTTCGATGAGAAGTCCGTTGGTAGCAGTGCCTGTTGCAATGGAGTTAAAGATACGCTGAGCAGAAGTTGCTGCTGTATCCTGGTTTTCGATAGTAAAGGATGTAGGAGTAGCTACATCTGCTAAGGTAATAGCTACGTTGCGAGCAGTGGTGGTGGTAATAGTATTACCACTTGTTGCATCGTAGGCATCTTGCAGAGTAATGGAAGTGTCTGTGTTAAAAGCAGTACAGGTGTTAGTGGTGTCAGCAAGCTGAGAGATGGCACTTCCTGCACTACATGCTGCTGGATAGTTGTTTAGAGCATTCCAGTGAACAGAAGAAGATGAGTCAATTGTTAGGGTGTCTGCTACATAGGTGTCAGCTACCGCTGTTCCCTGCCAAGTACCGGTAGTAATGACACCGGTGTTAGCTGTGATCTGCAAGCCATTGATCGTACCAGCATTAGTGATGGTATTACTATTCATGTTCAAAGTAGTAGATGAGAAGTTGTATTCATCTGTACCGTTAACTTGGATATTTGTAGATTTGCCGGTTAAGGAGTTGATGTTCAAGTCCCCTGTGTTGTCTGAGAAAATGGCTACTACACTGCCCGCTGGAGCGCCGGTTGTTCCTTGGAACTCTAAGTTAGAGAGATCACGAAGGTCATAACCGTCTGCGTCGGTATCGGATGTCCAAAGAGAGTAGGCTGTACTACATGTAGTTACGCCTAATACGCCAGAGTTGTCTACATTAACACACTGTGTGCCGCCGCCAGCTAAACTAGACAAAGTAATGGTGCCAGTATTATTTATTACTAATCTGTTTGTTCCTGCGATCTTAAAGGCTATAAATCCACCAGAAGCAATATTGTTAAATCTAAATTCTCCAGGGCTGCCGTTATTATAGCCAGTGAATACAGCAACACTACCGCTGTTATCAATATACTCAACACCTGAAAAACCAGAGCCATTTAAGTTCTGTACACCAAAACCAGCACCAAGATTATTAGCCATAGCCTTAACGGCATCATTTGCAGTAGTACCTGATTGGTATGTTGTAAAACCTTGTGTGCCGCTGTTTACGGAAAAAGCAATTCCGGGTGCACCAGTAGAACCGGAAGCAAATTGATTTTGCAGAGTGAACACATTAGCCTGATTCTCATAAGCTACGTTGGTTAATGTGCCGGCTGTGTTAATGTCTGTGCCATTGAGCTGGATAGCAGATGTGCCGTTGATGGTCGAACCTTGAACAATGGCGCTACATGTAAAATTACCATTGCTGTTGGTGACGGTACAGCCGGTAGAACCGCTACCCCCAGCGAACAGCACGTCTCCAGTCGCAGTATTATTTATCGAGACTGTGCCACTGCCTTTTGCATCAATAGAAATATTTTCGTTTGTACCGGAGGATATTGTCGCTAGAGCCAAACCATTGCCAGCTGCTGCAGATGTAACTTTCAAACCAGTCACAGAACTGGCGGTGTTTGTATCAACTTGCAATGCGTAATCTGTACCGCTACGCGCAACAGTTAAGGCTATTGAGGATTGCCCAGGAATCACATTAACACGACCATCGCCACTCACTCCATTTGCAACAAATGAGTAAGCGGAAGACACTAGCTGTTTGCGAGGTGACATTTCTCCATCCCCTTCTACGTTGATTGTTAAATACAAACTGCCAGTAGTAAAGTCTACAGAAGTTAATGGCTCACACTCTCCCAGCTTGGCGTTAAACACGCCGTTGGTAACAGTTAGCTCCGGACACTGAGCGGGAGAGCCGTCCCAGGTTTCCGTCCATAACGGCGAGCCGCCACTGCTGGCCGCGTACAATTTAAACTCAACTGTATAACTGCCATTAGCGACGTTATTGCCATTAGACACAGCGGTCAGCTTTCCCTGGAAGTTGATAATCTTAGGGATTGCAGCTTCTGCTGTATTCTGATTTCCAGTAAACAAACTCAAAGCGATTGCGTATGCGCATACCAAAACGACCGCAAAGAGAGTCTTTCCGATATGCAGGTACGCAATCATTGATTTGAATTTTTGTTTACTGAACATGAATTGTTATTTTGTTTCGAACGTGTGGCACCCACACTTTTTGATGGCAGTATGGTTGCCGGATAGCTATTTAGCTCCCTAAAAACACAAAAACACCGGTCTTATGCTAGTGACGGTGCGGAGAGCTGACACATTTGCCAAATGAGCTGTTTTGGGTAGCGACGATCGCGGCGGCTGCCAATGCGCACGGCAGTGATCTTGCCTTCCTTTTCCCAGTTGCGGAGGGTGTTAGGATGAACATTAATCAAGCTCGCAGCTTGTTTGATCGTTAGCAACCCATTATCTTCGGAATTGTATGTCATATTATTGGTCGTCCGTTAGTTATAAAAAGTAACAGACTTTGGTTTTAATTTTTGTTTTCGACTTTCTTTATGCACTTGTCGGCGTAAAAAAAGTGTATTGGCCCAAATATGATTCGAACCTGCACAAATGGCAGGTTCGTTTCTAGTATTGAGTTGTATTTTTGTTTCGACTTTAGTGAAGGAGAGATATATTTTTCTCAACCTTTCTTATAACTAGTATAGCAAAAAATTTGCCTTTTGTCAACACAATTTAACATAACTTAACAACAAAAATTGCCAAATTGCAAAAAAAACCGCCAGTATTTTGACGGTGTTTTTGTTATAAGTTTTATTATAATTACCGCTGGTAATCCCTGCGACGACTGCGCTTCCAGTACATGTAAATGACGAACAGGAGAAGCAATAATGAGAGCAAGAAGAGAACGATCACTGCCAGTATAACTACCAATAACTGCCATGGTATTACCCAGAAAGATGTAGACTGAGCGTATGATCGGCTGGAGTCGTTATTAACGGTCACCTGCAGATCGGCCGAGTATCTGCCTAAAGCGAAATTGTCCCATTGATATTTTACAGCTTCACCAAAATTCTTGAACTCCGGGTAAACAGCCTTTTCGTAGTTGGTCTCTACATCCTCTCCGCCAGCTGTAATCCAAGCGACCTCGTATTTACGGACACTCTCTGGCAATGCGTTTCCCTTGCCTTGGTTAGCAGCAATGATTTTCGTGAGACCACCAAAGGTGTTGCGAATTGTAATATCCCCTACTGGGAGAGCTCGATCTTTTCCATCATTTTGAAATCGATAGTAAAACTCGATCGGCAAGTGATTAAAGATTTTCTTCTTGTCTTTAGTATTAAATTCTAATATTGTCTCACCTTCTTCAAAAAGTCCATTAACCCGGAACAGAACTAAAGTTCCTACATCACTCCTTAAAGCTACATCGCCTGCACCAGGATCAGGAGGGAGGACAGAAGCAAAAATCGCTGCGTAGTATCCTCCGGGATCGGCGCCAACAGGAACATTAACCGTAAATGTAATTTCACGCGACTCCTTAGAAGGAACTGCGACTGTAGGCTGCATGCTTATCCAAGACACGATTCCATCTTTGCCTTCTACAAACAAAGGCTCACCGCTTTCATCCTTATTTTCAAATTTCGCAGCAGTTAAGTAAAAGGTTCTTGCAACTGTATCGTCGTTGTAAACTTTGATGATACCTGTTGTTTCTTTTCCTGGATCAGCCGCCAATTCTATTCTGACAGGCGACATGGTAACCGCTCTGGCTAGACTCTGAGGGATAAGACCGAGCATCAAACCCGCTAATACCGCAAACACAGCTAGATTCTTAGTTTTCATTCCTAGAACGCTTAATAATGTAATTATTATACTTACGTAAACCTATATTTACTATTATACCTAAAATAACCAAGCTCAGCACCCCTAAAATTAGACCCTTCACTGGGAAAACCCAAAAAGCCGTGGTAGCCCTGAGTTCGATTTTCGGATTCCCATAATACAAAACCATCTCTGCGGTATAACGCCCAAAGCCAAACCGAACTGGCCACTCCTGGATATACTCCCTAGTGCTTTGGGGTAAGATTACATGAGCGTTTTTATTCACGGGAACATCTACAATATGCTTTCCCCACATATTGCGTATCACTATGTCGCCTTTAGCTTTGGAATGAACATTGCCGACGTTGCTCAAATTAGCCACGAACTCTACCGGACCGGTTAAATAGAGATTTTTATTTGTATAAAATTTAGACAGTGCAATCTGCTCCTGGGACTTCCCCAACCTCACCAGAATTATACTCCCTGCTTTGTGCTCCACAGCAGATCCCGAAACATTCAAATCCCCTGCCAACTGCCCAAATAAGATTCCTCCATAATGAGTGCCTGGTTCTGCATCCTCTGGAACCGTGATTGTAAAGACCACTTTAGTGGTACCCTTTGCCGGAATTGTAAACTCGGGCTGCTGGGTTACTGATACCCAGCTGCTAAGCGAAAACCTGGGATCGCTTTCTTCGTCACTATCTAGAAATATTGGCTGCCCCGTATTCTCTTTTGGCACAAAGTCATTAATACTGACGTCGAAAGTTAAGTTACTGTCTGTAGTGTTGGATAAATTGATGGTCTGGGTATGCGATTGGCCAGGCTGCATATCGACTTCTATTAAAAAAGGATCTATTCGCAATCCCTGAACTTCGAGCAATGATCCAGATTGCGCCCAAACTGAATTTAAAAAAATACTAGGCAATGACAAAACCATCGTAAGGGAAAATATTATAAAGGCTAGTAAATATCTCTTCATGATTAAAATTGGGCAGTTGTAATATATGTGACAATATTCTGATAATTGCCGGATGGCTGAATATTGCCAATTTCTAATTTAAAAATTACATAATTAGTTTCACTGGTGACCGGGCCGGCACTGCATGCCACCTCCTCTGGAGACGTTGTAAGGGCAGCATACGTGTTGGTAGTAACAAAACGGCCGGAAGTTCCTGTACATAATGTGTCGTCGCTGGCATGATAGCCAAATGCACCAGTTGTTACGCTTCCCGGCCAGGCCGCTGGAGATGCATTAGTGCCAGAAACTGCTGAGATATCCAACCCTGAGCCAGTGCGTAAATGGCCATCCTGCAATAGAGTCGTCGCATACCCGGCGGTTGCATTAGTGGTTACAGTGATTCCGTGTGCGGCAATCTTTGGAACATTTACCGATAAAGAACCATAGGCAATGGCATTAGTAGTGGAATCTGTATCGACGCTAATGCTATCGACGGTATCTGGTGCACCTACAGCCAAAAAAGTAATACTAAGGTTAGGCCCTGCTGTAGTTGCGCTGGCAGTTTGAGAATAACCAGTTTCGGTATCGCCGGCATCGCTCCCAGAACCATAGCTGGCTTTAACTTTAATTTTGTACGTTAAACCTGGAGTAAGCCCAACAACAGTTTCTCCACTGCCACCTCCCCAGCTGGTATAGGTCTGCCATGCTTCATTTGGCCCGACAGTGTCGTCGGCCTGAATAAAATTCGTTGTCGCAAAGTCATCGGTAGAAATAGCAATTGCATACATTGTATCCGATTGCTGGCCAACTCCGGTGGAGACAACAAAATCTAAACTGTCATACATGGTGCCTCCGGTATTAACTAAAGTAGGCGTACCTGGTACACCCGGGTAAGCTGGACGGATAAATCCGGCAAATATATTAAAATTTGTCGAGTTGCTGCCTTCGCTGGATAAGTCTCCAATCGACTCCCGAGAAGTGTAATTAGTTGAGCTGCTACTTTCTCCACCCCCGTCAAAAGTACCACCTTCGACTTGGTAGTTGGTACTATTCATGTTTTGCGCCAGCGCCAAGGTGGGCAGGAACAAAATCATCAGGATTGCAATTAAATTGGCTTTCATATTGTAAGTCTTAACGCCTCTGTGCGTTTTGTAGCTGTCTTTGAGCCTTTTTTATAATGTACCGGTTATATCGCTTCAAAATGAATCGTAAAATAAACAGAACCACCAACAAAGCAGGTATTGCAACCGTTAATAGCTGCCATGGGATCACGTAGAAGACAAACTTTTCACTATCGCTTTTAAGCCCCTGAGAACCGAATGCCACCCCTAACTCTGCCTTGTATCTACCCATTACAAAATTTCTGGCTTGGTAATTCACAGAGTCCCAATACGGCAGGGGTTCGCTCTTAGGAGGATCAATGACCGGCTCTTGCCTCTGCTCTCCAGTTCTCTCAGTCCAAGTAGAGAAAAATTTTCTTACGCTCTTAGGAAGCACACTGCCATCAACTGTGTTGGCACTAAGTATTTTGGTTTTGCCACCAAATATATTAGTGATTACAATATCGCCTTGCGGCTTAACGTGATCATCTCCTGTATTTTGAAAACGGTAATAAAATTGAACAGGCAAACCAGTAAAAAACCTCTTCTTATCAACGGTTGCAAATTCCAGTATGTTAGCATCAGATACAAAATCGCCGTTGACGCGCAGCAAAATCAAAGTACCCAGCTTAGCGCTAATCCCTAAAGACCCATTTTCGGCGATATCAGGCGGTTCGGTTAAAAAAAAGATCGCTGCATAGTGCCCGCCTGGGTCTGCGGCCTCCGGGATAGAAACCTGCATTGGCAAATCAATACTTTGCCCTGGTCCTAGAGTTACCGACAACGGTGCATTGATCCAGGTCGAAAGCCCTTCTCTTCGGGTATTAAAACTAGGATTCCCCGTTTCATCCTGGGCATTAAAATTTTCCGTACGTAAATAAAAAGTCTTCGACTGGCGTTCTTCGTTAGTGATTTTTAATAAAGTGAGTAAAGTCTGGCCAGGGTCGCCATTTAGCTCCAATCGAGGGGTAACTGTGAGGGCTTGTGCAAAAGTTGGAGAAAATAAAAAACCCATAACCACCAGACCAATTGGCAACAATAAAATCGAAGTTTTCCATCTATTACATAGGGTTTTCATTGATTTATTATATCACAATGATAACAAAAGCCCCTATCAAAGGGGCTTAAATATGGGTAAATTTGATCTTCGGATCCTTGCCAGAAGAGTGTGGCCAGTTTAGAAAGTACCAGTAGCTATGTAGGTTAGAGTGGTTGAATAAGCTCCAGCCTCTGTATCTCCAGCGATGTTCGCAAGATACGAAACGCTAAAGGTTTCTGTGGCTGTAGGGGTAGTCTCGGAAGCGATAGTTGTAGTTGTAGAGGCTACGAATGCGAAGTCTGCCGTAGAATCTCTTTGGTAACCCGAGGCGATTGTAGCGTTGCCGCTAGTAGAAATAGATAACCCAAATTGCTCTGTGCCAGGGGTTCCGTCGCTGTCATTAGTAACAGATGCTACGTTAATAGTTCCGCCAGAAGAAGTCAAGGTGGCTCCGTTATAGGTCAAAGCATATCCGCTTGCGGCATTAGTCGCAATCGTTAAGACGTTAGCTGCAGTTGGAGTAGTACCTGAGGCGTTTGTACCAGTGGCATCGGCAGTAGCCCATCTTCCTGTAGAAGAAGACAGTGTTCCAAACCCTACAGCATTATCGTCGATAGTAAAAGTTATTGTCGGATCAACCGTAGCGGTAATCGTAACTTGATCGTTGCTGATGATATCTAAAGAAATTGTACCGGTATCACCAAAGCCGCCGGAAAACACTATGGTATCATCATCATCTAAGCCGCCGTTCTGAACGGTGTTGGCAGCACCAGTACCACCGCTAGTAGCTACAGTACCCATCCGAATTCGGTAGCACAAGCCACCAGAGTGAGTATCATCAGTCTCAGGCGAAAAAGTTACTACATCACCGGTTACATCCACACCCCATTCAGTAGCGCTGGCAGTAAGGGCTAAGGTTTCTTCTGTAAAAGATGCTGTAGTACAGTTGCCGCTGTTACCAACAGCGAAGTCAAAGTTCGCGGCAGCTTCTGCAGCTAGGGTAAAGTCGGCACTAAAAGTAAGTACAATAGTATCACCAGGAACTTG